>JAGXON010000010.1 GCA_023659865.1 Candidatus Diapherotrites archaeon LH_S9
TTACAAAACTCTTCAACAACCCAAAAAGCAAAAACATAAGAAACACAAACTCTCTTTTTAATAAAATAAAAAGAGGTTTATAAACTTTTCAAAAAACTTAAATAAAGCAAGAATCCCTCAAAAAGACATGGTAAAGGAAAATACAAAAAAATACTCTACCCCTCAATCGTTTGGCTGCTCACATTCCTCTTACCTCCTTTCGCTCTCACAGTAATCGCTGAAGTAGTACCTGCAGAAACGTTTACCTCCTCCCCCCACCCACAACCCTGCTGCTACCTCCCTCAATAAGTAGAGAAAATAAAGATGAAAAAACAAAAATTTATCAAAAACGAACCAAAAAACCCGAAAGCCACAGTCGTAATACTTCATGGCTTCAAATCAAGCGCGAAAAAATACAGAAAAACAGCAGAACAATTCTACAACCACGGATACAAATGCATCAGATTCAACTTCACAGGCCACAACGAAGAAATAGCAAAAACAGGGCTAACCCCCCGGGTAAAACAAGCAAAAAAAGCAATAGAACACGCAAAAGAACCAGTACTCGTGTTCGGAAGCAGTCTAGGCGGCCTAATAGCAGTAATAGCTTCAGCAGAAAACAATAAAGTCAAAGCACTCGCGCTCAGAAGCCCAGTAACAAAGTTTGAGCTAGGAATAAAAAACAAAATCAAGAAAAAAAACCACATTCTCCTCAAACCACACGGAATAAAATGCAAAAAACGCTTTCTCCAAGACGCAAAAAAATACAATGCAGCCGAAACCATCAAAAAAGTTAAAGCACCACTACTAATCGTGCACGGAACAAAAGACAAGAAAGTACCCCTAAAAGGAACAAAATGGCTGATTCAAGCAGCCAACGAACCAAAAAAACTAGTTAAAATAAACGCAGGACACTTATTTAACAAAGAACAATGGAAAAAAACTACTGAACTGGCTGCAAACTGGTTTGACGCCCACCTAGACTGACTTCTGCCTGAGTTTCCACTCAATCGCTTGAAACCAAAAGTGAGAGTTAAAGTGAAAAATATATAATCTAAAATAAGTATCAGAATATAATTTACAAATTCAGTATTTTTAGAAATATATTATGAGAAATAACTTCAATAAAGTATTGTCTCTGGAACATGTTTTTTTCGTTGTTTTTTCTATCTCCTCACTGCGTGCTTTATCTGTTCTTTTACGGTCTTTTTGGTTTTTGTTTAGTTCAAAGCTTTTTCTGCGCCTCCTTTGGATTTTTCAGAGGTTTTTTCTGGTTTCTACAGGGTTTTAGATGTCTTCTGTTAGAGATTGTGAAAAAGGGTTTTTTGAGTGGTTTAGCCTAGGCTAGATGAAAAACACATAATTATTTATTAAGAGAAAAGTTAAAGAAATAGTGATTTCCCTATGAAAAACGCAAAAACAATGAAAGTGAGGACGAACTTCAATCCTCTTCGGATGATGGTCGGCCAAAAGAAGCCCGTTCAGCTGAATGTGGAGATAAAGAACAAGACCAGCGGGACGAAAAGCTACTCTGTTCTGACGAAGGTGCCTAGTTTCTTCGGTTTTGACAGGTCAGGCTTGATCAGAAACAAGAGGAAAAGAGCAAAAAGGGTTAAGGGGAAAGGAAAAAGAAAGGTAACGTTTGATATCTACGGAAAACCAGGTTTATCCAAAGGCTTGTACTCTATAGACATTGTGGTACGAGAACACGAGAAAGATCGACTGGATAAGACGAACGAGAAGGTCGAGCACTCGGAGACACTGAGAGTCGAAAAGTAGTATTTGTACAAGATATCCAAATAGTATAAGTGTCGCTCTTTCTTACAGTTCTTTTGACGTAATCAAGGGTGTAGGAGCCGAAAACCCCTGCATTAAGATGTGAACTATAGTAGATTGGTTCATGAACAACCCCCTCACTGTAACTAAACCATAATCATTATAAACGATGTACAATTAACAAAAATTAATGCTAAAATACGAAACCACTCTGAAGCTTAAATCAAGAGAAAAGATCCCAGACTTGCGCACCATACTAGAGCATTTGTTCTACAGGAAGCCAGAGCTAGCAGAAAAAGCAGAAAAAATAGTTTACAAGCTAATAAAAAAGAAAAGAATCCCAGATACAAAATGGAGAGAACTACAAAAAGAGATGGGAACAACGCACCAAGAATACTACACTATAATATCAAAAATGAGAGCAGTAGGCATGATCACAAAGAAAGAAGGAGAATGGATAATGTCAAGAAAATTTAGCAAAAGGTGTGAAGAAATGGAGGAAATCTGGAAAAGCTTCATAAAACGTTGGAAGGAGGGAAAAAATGCCTAAACTCGAATTACAGTCCGGACTAAAACGAGGAAGCCTATCAATAAAAAAAGAATCAGAAAGAGAGTTAATAAGCATAAAAAGACCATTCTACAGAGACTTAATAAAAGCAAAATGGTTCGACAAGCAATATACAATAACAAGAAGCGGCCTGATGCGAGTAAACGCAATAATAGAGAAAAAGGGGAAGAAAATAGGTGAAATAAACGAAAAAATCTCCTTAGAAACCATTTTTGAAGTAAAAAAAGAAGAAAAAAAACTATTCAAAATAAACGGGAAAGGGATAATATTCAATCAAGGACTCTTAATAAAGAAAGATGGGGGATTAATAGGGGAAATAGCACCAATCGGGTTCTATGTGCCACTCATCTCCACATTAAAAGGAGGAGTGAGAGGCAACTACAAAAAACTACCAAAAGAGGAAGAAGAACTACTCCTTATGTCAATCATAGCAATATCAGTATAAAGTTAGATACTGCTTCTAAGCTCTTTAAGCTCTTCTTCAGTAACCTCTAGAATTAGAGCTCCTTGATACCCACAATTATCGCACTTATAAACTGCACTAGTCAAAAAACCAGTGCTACCTGGTTTTTCTCCCGCAAAACCTATCTGTTTCGAAAAACAGATTGGACAAACTTTTACCATCAACTCACCCTAAAGCTTCTCTAAACTTCTAAAAACCGGTTTGAACGAGTGTGCAAGATCCTCCCCCTTTTCAGTAAGCTGTATCAATTTTACCCTGCCCTCCCTTTCAAAAGTAACTAATCCAGAGTCTGCAAATTCATCCAGTACATTAGAAAGATGCGCATAAGTACAATCAATCTCTTTTGAAAGCATAGACGCATACCATGTCTTGTTCTCATCTGAAAGAGCTAAAAGAGCTCTAACGGGCTTCTCGTTAAGGAAAAAATTCGGCTTCATAGATGCACCTCTTTAGTTCAGTATATGTTTTTGATTATGCCTTTTTTAAACTTTACCTTAAAAAATAAATTACATAAAATAACTATAAGATGAATTATATTAGGGAAGATATTTCAAAAAATATATTTCTCATAATAAACGAGAGAAGAAAAAAAGTGAGAGAAGAGAGGGCTGAAAGCTAAAAAGATCAGGAAAAAGCGAAAAGTAAGAGAGGAAAGTGCTGAGAAAGAACAGTAAAGAAAAAAGTAAGTATTGAGTAAACCTCTAGAAAAGTGAGTGTTAATCCAAACCTATAAATAACCTGAAATAGTAAAAAAAGAACGATGAGCCTCAAAGAATGGTTGAAAAAGCTCCTAGAAGGGGAAGAGAGGAGTAAGAGGAAGGATAGAGAGACAGAGGAAGAAAAGAAGGGTGAAGAACAGTCTATACAGACCCTCAGCACAGTAAGCGTACAAAAAGAACCGGAAAAGGAAAAGGTGTACGCCCCCTCAGTTCAACATCCTCTCTTATCCATACAAGAGAGTGTAAGCCGTTTAGAAGAACTTTATAGAAGAATAGAGGATAATACAAGAGTTATAGAAGAAAATATGGCTACACAAAAGAATGCTGAAGAAATTATGAGCTCATTGGATGAAGGAAATGATTACGAGAAAGAGTTAGGAGAAAAAATCGATAATCTAGAGGAAAAAATAGAAGCTTTGAAAGAACAAAGACAAGAGATCACAGGGAAAATCGAAGAATCAAAGAGTAAGATGACACGTAAGATGGGTGAACTTACGAAAGTTGACAAAAAAATAGAGCTTTTAGAAGCAGATGAAAAAATAATAAAAGCTCTTTCAGAGAAAAGCATGAGCACAATAGAACTAAGTAAAGATCTTGATTACACTAGGCAATACATATGGGAAAGATTAAAGGATTTAAAAGATAAAGAGATAGTTAATTCTAAAAAGAAAGGTAGAAAAACAAAGTATACTTTAGAAGTTAATCTAGAGGATGTACTCTAACTCGTAAACTACATGTAAACTAGAGTAGTCAAATCAGTTTACATGTCAACTTCAATCTGTTTACGTGTTAACTTCAGTAAGTTAACGTAAGTTAACACTACTTTACTAATCCTAAAATAATAGATAAATGAGTAAAAACCACCTGTTTTACTGGACTTTACGAAAACTTACGTAAACTGTTTACATGTCAGCCCCCCTTTACTTCCAGTAAAACGAAGCTAAGTTGGAAACGGAAAAAATCAAGAATTTATTTAAATTGTGAGATGGTAATGTTTGATATGATCTCAGAAAGAGTTTCTCAATTGCCGAAGTCAGATTTTGTAAGAATCTTGAAGCAAGCTGAAGAAAACCCCTCTATAATCTCTCTTGGTCCTGGAGAGCCTGATTTTGAAGCTCCTGACTATATAATTAAATCTGCATGTAAAGCTATGGAGGAAGGACACACTCATTATTCTCCTATAGGAGGAAGAGAAGAGCTAAAAAGAAGTATCGTAAAGAAAGTAAAAAGAGATAACGGAGTGGATATAAGCACAGAAAATGTTATAGTTACCACAGGATCCAATGAAGCTATACTACTTGCTTTAATGTGTTTAGTTGACCCAGGAGAAGAAGTGTTGGTACCAGATCCATCTTTCCTTAGCTATAGACCAACTGTTGATTTAATGAATGGTTATCCTGTGTCAATCCCTTTGAAATTTGGAAATAATTTTCAGATTACTGGGGATATGATAAGGGAACAGATTAAAGATCCTGAAAAGGTTCGGGCCCTAATATTATGTAACCCCTCAAATCCTACTGGAAGGGTGTTAAGCAAACAGAATATGAAGGAGATTGTTGATATAGCTTTAGAGCATGATATTATCCTCATGGTTGATGAGGCATACGAAAAACTGGTTTATACGGAATTTAATTCGTTTATGGAGTTTCCGAGAATAAGAGATCATTTACTTACCTTGCAAACCTTTTCTAAATCTTATGCTATGCCAGGTTTTAGGATTGGTTATGCTATTGGCCCAAAGGAGTTAGTAAAAGCTATGACTAAAACTCATACTTACGCTACATTAACGGCTCCCACTATGAGTCAGTTAGCTGCTATTACTGCATTGGAAGGTGACCAGTCTTGTGTAGATAAGATGTATGAATCTTATAAGAAAAGAAGAGAGTTAGTAGTATCTCGTCTAAAAGAGTTGGATTACTTAGAAGTTGTTCCTCCAGGAGGTGCCTTTTACGCTTTTCCTAAGATAACTAACCTTGATTTTAATTCTGAGGAGTTTTGTAAGTATTTGTTGGATAAAGCAGGAGTTTTGATGGTTCCTGGAACAGAATTTGGTCGTTATGGTGATGGATTTGTTAGAATAAGCTTTGCTACTGACTACGAGTTGATTCAAAAAGCATTTGATAGAGTTGAAAAAGCTTTTTCTAAGTTGTAAACAAAACTCTCACAATTAATCTGTTTAACTTCTATTTCTGTTACACTTAAACTTTTATATTAAGGGTAGGTGTATAATAAACATGGTTGAAGAGGAAAAAATCAAGGAAGAAATAATTACATTGTGTGCCTCTCCTTTTCCTAGGACTCCTGTTTCTATAATACGTAAACTGAAAGATGTTGAACCTAATTTTTACCGGAATTCACCCCCTCCTCAGGTTGTTAGTAAACTTAGAAAGAAATTTCTTACTCCTTTGAAAAGAAAGAGAATTTTAATCGAATTCAAAGATGAGGATGACTGTTGGGGGAAAGCAAAGCAACTTTGTAATTATAGGGCAAGAAAGAATTCTGAACCTGTTCCTAGAAAGGTTTCTGCGCTTTATCAGACTCACTTTCTTCTTTCAGGAGATGAGAAGAACTTTATTTTTTCTCACCTAGTAAAACCAACTAAAGAACTAAATCTAGACATGCGGGGGTTCCTTCATAGATTCGAAAAACCAGAGGATTATCACCAAAATATGATCAACCTCCTTCTTGCTTCTTCCGAACGCTTCACTGAGTTAACAACCTTTCTCCACCAGCTTCCTATTGACTACAAAGAAGTTAACATTCTTGAGAAAGTTCTTGAACATGGATCACGATACAAAGGCCTTGATCTTCCTTTTTCCCCTGATTTTGAGAATGCAAAATATTTTCTCAGAGAGTTAACCAACTCGAATACCGGAACTTAAGGGGGTCTATGTTGTTCTTCCAGACTGGTGCTTCATTTCCTTAACAGGGTATCTTTTTTTCTCGAGCAGTTCCAAACCTCGTTTTTGTTATCTCGATGTCCACTGGCACGGGTTTCAGGCGCTCTAAACAAAAAAGTATTTAAAGGAGTGGCTCTTTACAGTAAAATAGGGTTTAAACCCAATAATATAACGGAGGTGCGAAATTATATGACTGAATTACCAAAAGCAGCTGTTGACAGATTAATCAGAAGAGCAGGAGCAGAAAGAGTTGCCAGTGACGCAGTAGATGCCTTGATCGACATTTTAGAAGACGTGGCAACTGACATTTCAAGCCAAGCAAACAGAATTGCAAGACACTCCAACAGAAAAACTGTCACAGCAGACGACATCAAGATTGCTTCTAGATAAAGTCTTTTTTACCTTTTTCTATTTTTTTTATTTTCTATTGTTTAACAGATAATGCTCTCTTCTTTCCTTGAACTTAATTTAGTATAATTAGAGTAGCGGGGGATGGGTTTGAACCATCGACCTCCGGGTTATGAGCCCGGCGAGCACTCCTGGCTACTCCACCCCGCTATAAATCAGTTCGCCCGTCTTTCATCATCGCTTTCGCTAAGAACTCAAGATTATCATCACTTATATAGTTTTTCTTGTAGCTCCTTTTAAAAATATCACTTTTCGATTAAATTAAAAAACACGAACAGACAAAATAGCACACTGGTAAACAAAATCAGTTGATTACATGAAAGTATTGCTAGCGACAGAAAGTTATTGGCCGAATATTGATGGAGGAGCAGTAGCGCAGAGGAATCTAGCGACCAACCTCGCTTCTAATGGTCATGAAGCATCAGTTATCGCTCCCGGCGATGAGTACGACACTTACAAAGAAAAAGATCAGGGAACAACAGTTTACAGGACAAAAGCATTAACAGTACCTTTTTATGATGCTTACAAGGTTTCTGTTTACCCAAAGAAAAGGGTTGAAAACATCTTTGACGAGTTCGAACCAGATGTGGTTCACGTTCATAACCCTTATGCAGTAGGCAGAAGTGCTTTAAAGGCAGCGAAAGAAAGAAACATTCCGGTTGTTGGAAGCAACCACATTCAGCCAGAGAATTTGTTCATGGCGGTTTCTCAGACACGTTTTTTGTTTAATCTTCTGAAGGACGTGGGTTGGAAGTTCATTATACACTTTTATGACAAATGCGATTTTGTGATTTCTCCAACGCAGACGGCTGTGGATCTTCTTCTGGATAATGGACTGTCCGTGCCAGCTGAACCTGTTTCCAATGGTATAAACTTAGATGTTTTTAATCCAGAGAACGATGGCTCGGAACTTAGGGAAAAGCTTGGGCTACCGGACAAACCTATTGTTCTTTACACAGGTCGTTTAAGCGGTGAAAAACATTTAGAGGTCCTTATAAATGCAGCTCCTAAGGTACTGGAAGATATTGATGCTCATTTTGTTATTGGAGGTTCCGGTAGAGAAGAAGGAAATCTGAAGCAATTAGTTGAAGATAAGGGCCTAGAGGAACACTTTACTTTCCCTGGGTTCATAGACGAAGAAAATTTCCCTCAGGTTTATGCTCTTGCAGACTTGTTTGCGATAAGTTCAGAAGCTGAGCTACAGAGCATAGTTACTTTAGAGGCAGTAGCCACCGGTTTACCGGTTGTGGCCACAAACAAAGATGCTTTACCGGAACTCGTTCATGATGGAGAGAACGGTTTCTTGTTTGAACCAAGGAACAGCGAAGAAATGGCTGAAAAAATCAAAAGCATTTTGTCTGATGACAAACTAAGAGAGGAAATGGGAAAAGAAAGCGTTAGAATCTCAAAAAAACATTCTTTAGATAGTGTGGTCAGAGAGTTTGAAGAGATCTACAAGAAGGTTTCAGAGGATTAGAGTTCATCTTAGTCGGGCGTGGAGGGATCGCCTTTTCACCTTCTCGATTTTTCCATTCGCTCTTTCTAACAGGCTCAATTTCTTACTGTTTGCTGAAGCATGAATTTTTTCGCCTTCAATGTCACGTAGATCGAAGTAACCGCTTCTACGCAGGCCGAATATAAAACATTTTTTTCCTTCATAAGATACTTTGTCGAATCTTTTAAACCCGTTCACTTCTTTTACAGTGTTACGCTTTTTGTTTCCGCCTTTTAGGAAGTTTGCTTTGAATAAGCTGCGGTTTTGTCGTCTTACTTGTTTGGCTTTATGGATGTGTTGAGAGCGTGTGTGGTTGTTCCCGCCTGCGATGACGAACGCGTCGTTGGCGTGAGACTTATCCAGTCCTAGTTCGGTCCTATTCTTCTTCGTGATGTAGCCGTAGGTGTGATCACAGTTTAGCTCGTCTACGATTTTCCAGCGGATGACGTTCATGAAGGCAGCTGATTTCAGTGGTTTTTTTGCTTTTTTCTGGATTTTTGGGTGACCGAATTCTTCGGCTGTTTTATTGCCCTTTTTTTGGTTGCAGTTGTGGCATGAAATGGTCAGGTTGGATACTCTATTGCTTCCGCCTCTCGACTTTGGGGTTATGTGTTCTACTTCTAGTGGGGTGTCGGTTTTTCCGCAGTAAGCGCACTCTCGGCTCCATTTTTCTAGTAAGTATTCTTTTACTTCGTATCCTTGTAGTTTGCCTTGTTGGTATTCTGTGCCTTTGATTTCTGGGTTCTGCATTTTTTGTGTGTCGAAAGTTGCTACTTCGATTACGGTTCTGGTTACTGGTAGTATTTTTTTTATTTGTTTGACTAATTGGATGTGGCTTTGGAGTTTGTGTTCTAAGGAGGGTGGTAGCCATTCGTCTTTTTTGCTTCGGTTGTCGAATCTTGGTTCTCGATACCATTTTCTGCTTCTCCTTTGGTTGCGGTACGCTTTTCTCTTTTTTAGTAATCTGGGTATGTCTTGTCTTAATTCCAGTTCGCCTGCTAGTAATTCTGTTTTCTCTGTTATTGCGCTCCATCCGATTTTGGAGTATCCAGCGTCTATTCCTAGGGTTATGTCTTGTTTTGTTTCTCCGGTCGGGTATTTTAGCTGGATGGTGAATGGTGTTCGTTGGACTACTTTTGCTTTCTCTTTCTCTAGTAGTTTCCGTGCTTTTTGTGGTTTTGTTGGCATAAGTGGTTTTCCTTGCATGTTTAGGACAGGTACTCTCGAGTCCTGTTCGCTCTTGCCAGAGCGTTGGTTCTCCTCGGAGTTGTTATCAGTCAGTACTTTGCTAGACTCACTAAGAGTTTCCTCTTTGTTTAAAGTCTTGCTTGTAGGGCTAGAAGCTGGAGAAGTACTTCTAGGTACGTTCTTTAACTTTGCTGATAACTTCTGCATTTTCTTATGCCTCCTGATCAACTAATTGCTCTCATCCCTTACGGGACAAGCCCCGTCCTTCAGGGCGAGGTAGTTGACTCCGAGCTTTCAAAGTAGTCTCTACCAGGATCTTTTCTTCTAACGTAATAATTGAAATACCCCTTCACGTAACTGAGGAACAGTTTTAAGTAACCCTCGTTTTCCTGTCTTCTTGCAGACGTTTTCACCCAAGCTTCTTTATCGTACACAATCTTCCCATGTTTTTTCATCCTTAAAGAGAGTTCCGTGTCCTCCATGAAGGATATTTCTTCGTTGAAGCCTTTTTCCTTAAGAAAATCTTTTTTTCTGTAACTGCAGTTGCTTCCAGAAAGTTGAACGAATCCAAAAACCCAGCTTACTCTGTACCACCAGTCTGAAAGGATTTTGAAAAGAACTTTATGCCTTATTGTTTTCTGCAACGGCTTCAGAGGTCCTCCTACGCCTACTACGCTTTCTTTCTTGTAGTGCCTGACGTGTTTTTTCACCCAGTCTGAGGGGACTTCAGTATCTGCATCTGTGAACAGTAATATTTCTTCGCTAGCGTTTCTAGCGCCCTGGTTCCTTGCTGCTCCTGCTCCACTCTCTTTTTTGTCTTTCAGAACCTTGTCTGTAGCAGGGTGTTCTTCAGCTTTTTCTTTTGTTTTGTCGTTGCCACTGGCTACTACGATTACTTCTGCGCCCTGGTTCTGTATTGAAGAAAGAGTTTTTTCTATAGTTTTTTCTTCGTTGTAGGCGGCGATTATGACTGTTGGGCTTTTCATACAGTCTCTGTTCCCACGATTTCTTCAGAAGCTAGTCTGCAAAGCATTCCTGCAACTATGTTTCTGTCGGTTTTGGAGTAATCGAAGATTTTCAGTTCTTTCAGAAAGTCCTTGTTTTTCTGGAAGTCTTCGGTAATCTCGTCCGGAAACTTCTTGTATATCTCTTTTGCTTTGTTCTTCAGTATCTTAGATGATCTTTTTCCCATGTTATTCCTCTCTGATTACTGTTATTGGGATCAATTTGTTTTCAAATTCTTCCATTGCAAGGTCGAGGGGTTTTGTGAATTGCTCTGGTTCCTTCAGTAGAGGGGGTGCCCCCATAGCTAACTGAAGCGCTCTTGCGCTTATTATTCTTGTTTTCTCGAAGCGCGTTAGTTCTTTTTCCATTTTGTTTTCCTCAAAATCAGTGGAATAAATTACCATTTAATCTTTTATAAAAGTTGGTGTTTTTCTCTTTGTTTCAGTATCCGTTTTTTTGTTCAATACGTTTTTTACAAACGTTGACTCTCTTTTTTCCTCCATATCTTCGTCGAACAACGCTAACATGTTTACAGAATCCGAAACATTTAAAAAGGATGAATCAGTTTGAGAAAACGGAGGTGAAGAAATATGGCTATACTATTTTCAGGACTCTTGGAAATGGCAGTGGTGGTGTTCCTAGTGATTGTTTTCGCCGAGTACGGTAACATCAGGAAGAAAGCAAAGAAAGGATTTAACTTACTAGCAGGATCAGGGCTTTTCTTCTTGTTGGCTCACACTTTCTCTACTCTATCTGTTTGGGGGGAAGTGAACTCAGCGATCTACGGAACCTACTTGTTCGAAATTATAGGTTGGGTCTTCATAATAGTTGGGACAGTATGGGCTAGCTATCAGCTAGCGCAGAAATAGCAACCCAACTCTCTTTTTCTCTTTTTTTATATCAAGCGGTGTTTTTATCTCAGAGATTGAAATAGACTGTTCATTCGGAGAAGGCGGCGGCCAAATAGTTAGGACTAGTGTATCACTTTCTGCAATAACACAGCGGCCAGTAAAACTTTTTAACATCCGTAAAGGTAGGTCTACTCCCGGCCTTCGAGCGCAACATGTTGCAGGAATAAAGGCTATAGCGGATCTTTGTAGGGCTGAAACAAAGAGGGTGCAGAAAGGATCTAAAAGCATTGTTTTCAGGCCTGCTGGCTGGAGTGAAAAAGGTTTCAGAACCGAGATAAGTACTGCCGGGTCTGTAGGTCTCGTGGTACAGTCTGTTGCCCCGATACTAGCAAAAAGAGGGGGGAAAGGATTTATTAGGGGTGGAGCAACTTACGGGAAATGGGCTCCTTCAATCCATTACTTACAGAAAGTTATTTTACCTCTTGTTTTCCAGGAATCTAATCTGAAGATCCTTCGGCACGGTTTTTATCCGAAGGGGGACGCAAAAACAATTCTTTTCGCCGAGAAAACGGACGAAGAAATAGATTTAGTTGAGCGAGGGGGGTTAAAAGAAGTAAAAGGCATTTCTGTTGCTTCACAGGATTTGAAGGGAGTTGAAAAAAGGCAGGCAGATGCAGCGACTGAGCTTATTTCCTCTGAGCTAGGGTTAGAGCCTGATTTTTCAACCATGTCGGTTAAGTCAAGTTCTCCAGGTAGCGGGGTACTTGTGTGGGCAGAAACAGAGCATTCTATTCTTGGAGGGGATTGTGTTGGCGAGAAAGGAAAGAAAGCGGAGAAAGTAGGTCGTGAAGCAGCTGGAGAACTTTTAACTTCTTTGAAAAAAGGGGCGGTTGATGAACATGCAGCCGATCAACTTATTCCTTTCCTTACAATAAATGGGGGGAGGATAAAGGTCCCTGAGGTCACTTCGCACTGTGAAACCAATATATGGGTTTGCAATCATTTTCTTGAGAAAGAAATTAAAGTCAAGGATAACAGAATATCTTGTCAGCTATCCCGGCCCTAAAGGACGGGACCTTCACGCCTAATTGAGATGAAAGAAAATGATTGGTTTAATCTCTGACGTCCACTCAAATATAGAGGCACTAAATGCTGTTCTAGAGGAGCTCGATAAAAGGAATGTAGACAAAGTATTTTTTGCAGGAGATGCCGTTGGTTACGGCCCTAACCCGAATGAGTGCTGCGAATTACTGAAGGAATTTCCAGGTGTTAAAGGCAATCACGATCATTACTGTTCTTCTGGAGCAGATTTAGTTAGATTCAGTGCAAATGCTCGTAAGGCCTTACAATGGACTAGAGAAAGATTGAGTGATGAAAATAGAGAGTATCTAGAGAATTTGCCGTTGGAAAATGAATTGTTGGGCGGCCGGATAAAACTCGTTCACGGAAGTCCTGACCACCCGCTCTGGGAGTACGTGTACCCTGATGAGAAGAAAAGTAGACTGAAGAAATTCGTGAGCGACCACGAAGTTCTTGTCTTAGGCCATACCCATGTGCCCTTTGCCATAAAACTTGATGAGGGGCCCTCCCTCATTGTGAACCCGGGTAGTGTTGGCCAACCTCGTGATAACAATCCTTTAGCTAGTTATGCATTGCTTGATTTGGATGAAATGAATGTCAGGCTTAAAAGAACAGATTACGACAAGAAGCTTACTGCAAAGAAGATAAGGGACAGTGAATTACCTTCAGAATTAGCTGGGAGACTACTCCTCAGTTGGTGAACCTAGTATAGTTACCTCTATTTTCCTGTTTCTTGGTTCGAAGAGCTCTATGAAAAATATTCTTTGCCAAACGCCTAACTCCATTTTTCCTTTCCTGATTGGAACGGTTATGCTTGGCCCTAGGATCTGGTTTTTGACGTGTGCTGCTGCATTTATGGGGCCTTCTTCAGAATGATGGTAGTTTGCGTCCAGAGGTAAAAGTCTTTTCAGAACCTCTTCAGTGTCTTTGTGAACGTCTTTATTTTTTTCTTGGATTACTACTGCGCTTGTGGTATGCTTACAGAAGATGTTAGCTATTCCTGTTTTTATTTCAGCGTCTTTGATAACGTTCTTTATCCTCTCTGTTATGTCTACGTAGTCGTGCACTTTTTTTGTCTTGACGTCCAGGGTCCGTGTTTTTATCAACATCTGTTTTGTTATTCGGAGGCTTTCTATAAATTAGTTGGTTTCACGCCATCATCAGCCAGAGAAAAAAGTCTCCAAAAACGAGGTTAACGATCAATGAGACAAGTATGAACGGCCCGAATGTTGGGAGGTTCTCGTTAACCTTTATTTTCTTTATGTCGTGTTCTCTTGCTTTTTCCTTCAATTCGTCTAGTTTTGAGTCGGGCATGGTCTTCGACATTCCTAGTTCTAGTTTTTCTTTCTTGTCTTCATCGATTAACTCTAGGGATATTACGTCATCTTCAGTCAATTTCGATACTTTCTTGTCTTTTGAAACGTATCTTTCAAGCAAATCTTTTTTGAACGCTAGCAAGAACGATCCTAAAGCCATTGGCGGGAACAAGAACAACATTCTGGTGCTTATAATGCTCCATATCACGAAAAGAGGGATCAAAAGAGCGATGAATCCTGCTCCTTTCATTACTTTTTCTTTGAACTTTTTTATGTCTTTTTTGTCTTCCCAGATTTTTTCCAGGTAGTCAATTGAGATAACGAAGACCGCTATGACGGCGGATAAGAAGAATATAGACACTACAAAGGGATAAGGAGGGTTAACTTGTCCTAAGGGGATTATTTCCTGGATAATAGTTGGATATGTTGGAAGGAAGAGTGCAAGGGCCGTGAAGAGTTTAACGTCTCCTCCGCCAAATTGTCCTGCGAAGTAAAGCACTAATCCGATGCAGAATATGCCTACAGCTATTCCAAAGCTTTCCAGAGCTCTGGCTAATGGGAATTGGAGGAATAGAAAGATTGTTCCAAGAGCTAGGAGAGGATAGTTCACGTAGTCTGGTATTATTGTTGTTTTGTGGTCACGGTATGCTGCGTAGGCGGTTCCGATAAGGATGATTGCTATTTTAATTATTTCCAGCATTGAATTTCCTCTTGTGTACTTTTATGACGTCTAGTTGTTCTGGTGTGCATTTTATTCCAAGTATTCCTGAAACGCTGGGGTGTGTTCTTTCTTCGTTTCCTGTCACCAGTTCTTTTATATAAGTCCCGGATTCTGTTTTCACTTCCATTGTGAATCCTTTTCCATCTTTTTTGCATTCAACGTGTCTTACTTCTCTTTTCCTTACTTTATCTGCTCTTCTGTGTGCTACTCTGGTCGGTGTTTTTTGTGATAGTGTTCTGTGATCCAGTTTTTTTTCGAGTTCTCTTAGCTGTTCTTTTTCTGGTTCTTTTTCGCAATCTATTTTTATTCTGTACGTTTTGTCCATCTTCACTTTTTTCAGGAACTGCATCTCTTTTTTTGACGATGGTCTTAATTTTCTTACTTTGACTTTGTTTTCTGCTTTCTTGTTTGTCTCTTCTGCTAATTCCTGGAAGTCAAGATCTCTTCTTATAGGTTCCATCACCTCTATGGTGAATGGTCTCCATCCAAGTTGTTTTGTGTCTATGTCTTCTCTGCCTGCTCCATGGAATTTTTCTTCTTCCCCGCCTGAAGCTTTAACGATTTCCGGAGCTATTAATTCTTCAACGGATTCTTCGTACATCTTTCCTTTGTAGTTGCAGTAATCGCATCCTTTTCCATGGCATTTGCGGCAGTACCATTTTGTTTGCGGTAAGTCTCTTACGTTTTTCTGGTACTCCCCGTATATGAACATCGAGTTTATGTTGAGATCGAGTTTTACCTCGTCTTCAGTGAACTTGAACAAGAAAACTATTTCCGGTCTCTTGAACTCGGCTTCCTTCCCGGTTTTTTCAGCTATTTTTTTCCCTATATTGCGTTTGAGGTCTTTTTTGATTGGTTCGCAGTGGTTCGCGCCTGCTTCTTCCCAGAGTTTTTCTTCTTTGTTCTCTATTTTTTTTGGGACTCTCACACCAACAAGGAAGTTATGGAATTCGATGTTTTCTGTTACATCTATTGCTTTTTCCACGGCTTCATCTTCTTTCTGGAATAGCTTATCGCAGTACTTGCAACCTTCTGTTCCCTTTAAATCTTTTTCTTCCAGCAGTTTTTCCACTTGTTTCTCTGTTTCTTTTTCTCGAATAGCTTTCCCTATTACTGCGTTCTCGTGACCTTGAAATAATTGAGTGAATTGTCTTCCTAAGCATCTGTCGCACAGTTTTTTTCCTAAGAGCTTTTTCCTAGCTTCTTTGAAGTCGAATTCCTTAAATATCATGGTCACACTTTATTGAGGTTTTTTTATATAAGATTTTTTTCTTTGTTACGGGTTTAGAGCGGTGTTTTCTTGAATTTTTTCATGAGTTTTCCCATCTTCTTTTTTGATCCACCGAATTTGTCGAACATCTTCTTCGTTGTCCTGTATTGCTTCAGGAGCCGCTTAACTTTTTCTTTTGGCTTTCCTGATCCCTTGCTTATCCGGTTTATCCTCTCTTCTTTTATCAGTTTCGGGCTCTCAAGTTCTTCTTCTGTCATCGAGTCCATTATAACTCTGTAGTCCTCAAGGTTTTCTTCAGTTTCTTCAACAGCGTCGTCCGGCAGCTTCATGCCAAGGCCCATCATGTCAACTATTTTTTTCAGTGAACCGAGGTTACTGGTCTGCTCTAATTGCTTGTAAAACTTTTTGAGGTTGAATTCTCCTTTCAGGATGTCTTCCATGTCTTCTTTTTCAATTTCTTGTTCTGAAACTTTTTCCAGAATCCCTTGAAGGTCTCCAAAACCCATCAAGCGTGATACAAATCTTTCCGGGTCGAAAGCTTGTAAGTCGTCTATTTTTTCTCCGGTTCCAATAAATTTTACAGGTATTCCTGCTTTAGAGCAAGCTGTTAATGCGCCTCCTCCTTTTGCAGAGGAATCCATTTTAGTCATTATTATTCCAGTTAGACCTATTGCTTCCTGGAATTCCTGCGCCTGCTTTTTCGCGGTTTTTCCTATGTCTCCACTCAGAACTAAGTAGGTTTCATCGGGTTCAGATGCTTTTTTCAGTCTTTTTATCTCGTCAAGTAGTTTTTCGTTCAGTGAATCTCTTCCAGCTGAATCTATCACTGTTACTTCTTTTTCAGGCTCTTTTAAACAGTTCTTCAGGATTTTTTCTGCGTTTTCTTCGTTTTCGTCTCCGCAGACTGGAATATCTTCTGTCAACTGACGTAACTGCTCTAGTGCTGCAGGCCTGTAGGTGTCTGTACAGATTATTCTAGAGCTTAATCCTTTTTTTAGGTAGAATTTTGCTATTTTTGCTGCAGTTGTGGTTTTTCCTGTTCCGTATATGCCACAGAGCAGTATTTTTTTGGGTTTTACTTTTGGTTCGTTTTTTTCTCCTAGGAGTTCAGTTAGGTTTTCGTAGGTTTTTTTTATGAAGTACTCTTTTTTTGAGATTCCTTTCGGAACTTTTTCGTGTTTTAGTTCGTCTCTAAGGCTGTTACTTAGTTCTTGAACTATTTTTACGTCCACGTCTGCGGATATGAGGGTCCTCTGGATTTCTTTTATGCTTTTTTCGAGCGTGTCTTTGTCTAGGGTTCTTGCGCTGGACACTCTGTTAACGAATTTCCTTAGGCCTTCTGATAGCTTGTTCATTTTTTTCCTTCCAGTATTCTTTTTTCAAGTTCTTCTGATTTAACTTCTTTCAAATCCTGGTATTCTTGTCCAGTCCCGTAGAATGCTACGGGTATCCCTTCTTCTATCAAGGAGAGGGTGCTTCCTCCTTTAACGTCTAAATCCATTTTTGTGAGTATTGCTGCGTCTATTCCTACTTCTTGTTTGAATTTTCTTGCTCTTGACAGTATGGTGTTTCCTACTGTGGCTTCGTCGACGTAGATTTTCAGGTCGGGTTCAGTAACTTTCACGATTTTTTTAAGTTGATGGATTAGGTTTTTGTTGGTTTCTTGTCTTCCTGCCGTGTCTATGAATACGCAGTCCACGTTGTTTGCTTTAGCGCTTTTTATCGCATCGAAAGCTACTGCTGCTGGGTCTGCTCCGTAATCTTGTTCTATTGTGTTTATGCCTAGTTCTTTTGCGTGTTCTCTTAGTTGTTCTATTGATGCTGCTCTGAACGTGTCTGCTGCTGCAAAGATGGATGAGTAGCCTTTTTCGTGTAGTTTTTTAGCTACTTTTGCTATCGTGGTTGTTTTTCCTGCTCCGTTAGGGCCGAGAAATAGTATCTTGCAGGGTTTTTCTGTTTTTTTGAGTGTTTCTTCGAGATTGATGGCTGTGTTTTTTTCCAGGACTTTTCTAAGTGCTTTTTTTGGGTTCTTGTGTTCTTTGGATATCTTTTCTGCTATTTCTTTTGCAACGTCTGCTTGTAGTAGTAGTTTCTCGAATTCCCATTGGGAGAGGTTTGGCTTTAGTTTTTTCTTCAGGAATTCGAACATTGGGATTAACCTGTTATGGGGAGTTCTCCTTCTTCTTGGCCCTGGCTTTGTTGTTGTTGCATTTGTTTCTGCAGTGTTTCTCTTAATTTCTGGGTTTGTTGACTTATTTGCTGTATGTTCTTGTTCAGTTCTTCTATATGATCGTTTATCTCTTTTTCTCTTTTTTCCATTACTTCTAGTGCTTCTTCACTGTTTTTTCGCAGTATTACTCCTGCTCCTACTTCTACGAGGAATCTTGGGTTTTCTTCTCCCATTTCTGTTTTTAGGAAGAATCCTTCTCCGAGTGGAACGATTGTGTCTTTTTTGGTTTTTGGGAAGTTCTTCACTGTTTTCTTGCTTTGTTCTACTTCCTCTTTTTTTTCGTTCAATTCCTCTTCTTTTTCTTTCATTGCTTCGGTTTGTGCTTTCCCTTGTTTTATTAGGGCTATAGCTTGTTGGGGGTTAATTTCCGGCATTTTTTACCTCATTTATTTTGATTTGGTTGCGTTTAAGTTTGTGTTCTGAGCCCATTAATGCATAGGTTTTGTCTTTTGCTCTTTTTTCTGATTGGGCTTCCACTTTTTTCGTGAATTTCTGTTTTTTTCCGTATTGTTTGTATTTTCCTTTAACAATGTATTCC
>JAGXON010000011.1 GCA_023659865.1 Candidatus Diapherotrites archaeon LH_S9
AGTGGTGTGGAGCAGCTGGTGGTGTTTTCAACAGTTATCCAGTTAATACCGTTATCGTCATTGACTGTTACTGTAAAGTTAGTGTACTGTGGTTTGTAGTCAACAGTTGTTTCCTCGAGCACCGGACTCTTGGTTTTGTTGTCTGTTGACAAGTCTGCTTTGAACTGTAGGTATCTGCCTACTCCAGGATCATCTCCCTTACTTACCTCTGTTGTTGGGCTCAGGTTGCTTGTATCGTTAGCTACGTCTACTGAAAGAGTTAAATTCTGATCAGGCGGGCTCACGCTCCTGTTCTTCCAGCTGAAGCTCGTCCAATCCGTTGAATCCTGGCCTGAGTCTTTCGCGGGCGAGACGTAGTTTCCTGAAAGCTTGTAGCCTCCGAAAGCATAAACTTTTCCATCATAGCTTCCGATGAAGGTTATTCCTCCTGCAACTGCTGGAGAAGACCATACCCCGCCTCCTGTCGTGTACTTCCATTTGAGTGTTCCATCCGGGTTTAACGCATAAGTATTATTGTTCGAGGAACCTACGTAAATTGTTCCGTCTGAACCAACTGCAGGAGAAGATTCAACATCTCCATCATAAGACCATTTAGAGGTAGACAAATCAGGTTCAACTGCCTTCAATCCCTCGTCGGAACCCACGTAAATTGTTTCATCTGAACCAATTGCAGGAGAAGACATTGATGAACTTGATCCTATTACTTTATAGCTCTCGTTTTGCTCTGCAGTACCTATCTTATCTATGTCAACAGCGTAAAGTACACCGCAAGTAGTAGAACTGTCTGTTGGACACGAATCATCCGTTACCTGGAAAAAAATCCTCCCATCATGCACGAGAATAGCTGAATGGTCACTGTTTCCGAGTGAGGTGTTCGCCAAAACTCCTCCAGACGTAGCATTCACCTTATATGTCCTATTGTCATCCGAACCAAAGAAAACTTTTCCATTGTAAACAGCAGGAGAACCGTGAACCACGTCTCCAGCTGTAACATTCCACTGATAATGCCCAGTTGAATTAAAAGCTAGTAAGTACTTACCGCCCGTAACGTAGATCATGTCATTAGAAACAGTCGGCGAAGAATGAGGAGAGTTAGACTCCGTAACCGAATAAAGCTTTTCAGCAGCTCCTGTCGAAGCATCCAACTCCCATAACTCCCCCTCATCCTCTGTACCATTCCCAGATAAAATGTACACGTTCCCATTGTAAACAGTAGGAGAAGAATCAACCGTCTCATCTACTGATGTGTTCCATAACTGGGTTCCATTGACATCTACTGCATGAACATATCCGGTTCCTGATCCAAAGTAAACCGTTTTATTTTTTACAGCAGGAGAGGAAACCACATCATTCCCTGTGTTAAAGGTCCAGAGGGTTTGGTTGGAGTCAGCTCCTTTTTCACTTGTTTTTCCTGCATTTATTTTGTCGTGTTGGAAAGTAACCCATTCACCGTCGAAGGTTGGTGTGTTGCCTTTGAGTGTAACGCTGCCTTCTTGTGTGTTGGTGAATGTGGCGTTTGGTTGGTTGAAGTTTGTGAGTTTCCAGGTGGCTTTGCTGAAGCCTGGGTTGGATTGGATGGTGATGTCTTCTGGAATGTCTTCTTTGGTCGTGGTGATTGTAGTGGGTGCGACGTCTTTTGAGAATAAAGATGTTGTGCCTCGTTTAGGTGGCATAGTGCACATTGCTTGACCATTGGGTTTTAGTGTGATTGTTTCTCCGAAGTCGCATGAAACGTTTTCTTCACCGGTCTCGAGTTCGGAGAGCGTGATTGGTGTGCCTCCTTTGTTCGCTATGAGTACTTTTCCTTCTGCTGGGTTAACGGGGTTGGCTTCGATGGTCATTGGTTTTTTTCTAACGTTTTTCTGCGATGCCATTCCGCCTACCCAGTAGTAGATGCTTACTGCGGCTATAACGGAGATCGCTATCAATAATACGGTTGCGACTACGGGGGAAATTCCTTTTTTCATACTTACACTAACCAAACTTAATGCATTCCCTTTTAAAAAGTTTTGTGGGAAAGTAAAAAGAATTAAAAATAACGGCCTTATATTTATCCCTCGATGATCCATCCAGAAGTAAGAGAAACCGCGAAAAAAATCAGGGACCTGGAAATCCAGGGCGCGGAAGACGTGGCCGAGCACGGGCTGAGAGCTCTGGCAAAAGCCGCTGAAAGTCTTGACGAAGAAGATTTTATCAAACAATTCAATAAAAACACTGAAAAGATAGTGGGAGCAAGACCAACCGAACCAGCTTTACGTAACGGAGTTAACTTCGTTTTCAGAAGCATTAAAAGCGCTAGTGACTCGGAAGACGCGGCTAAAGCTGTAAAAAAAGCTGTTAAGAACTACATCGAGTCCCTGGAAGAAGCTACTGAAAAAATAGTTGAAATCGGTTCCAAAAGAATCAAGGACGGTCAAACCATTTTCACTCACTGCCACTCGAACACAGTTACATCGGTCCTTAAAAGCGCTTTCAAGGAAAAAGATTTTTCCGTGATATGCACCGAAACCAGACCACGATACCAGGGCAGGATAACCGCCAAAGAATTGCTTGACGCTGGAATAGAGGTCACGATGATCGTTGACAATGCGGCCAGGAGCTTCATAAACGACGCTGACCTGGTGATGACTGGAGCAGATGCAGTGACTTCAGACGGTTACGTGGTCAACAAGATAGGAACATCTATGATTGGTTTAGCAGCTAAAGAAGCTCGCACGAGTTTTTGCGTGGCCTGTCAAACGTTCAAGTTTGATCCCGTGACTTTGATGGGAGAGTACGAGCCAATAGAGCAGCGTGATTCAGACGAAGTTTGGGAAGGCGCTCCGCACAACCTGAAGATTTTGAACCCTGCTTTTGATTTTACTCCTCCAGAGTACGTTAACTTCATGATCACTGACGAGGGAATAATCACGCCTTACGACACTGACAGAATAATCAGAGAGAAGTACAGGTGAATCAAATGATCGAGACCGAGATAATCGAATCAGGGAAAGGTATCGGAATGGGCTTACAGCTCGAGCTCGGTTACAGGAAACCGTCTTTGCTTGTCATACAGGCGGATAACGGTTACCTTGGTTGCGGTTACTTGAATGAAGAAACTATCGAGAAAGTTGAGGACACTGCAGTGCTTGTGTCCGGCGTGAGCGACTTCGATGAAATGCTGGAGAAAAAAGTTAGCTGGATAAGTTCAAAAGCCAGAAAGCTTGGAGTGAAGAAAGGAATGACTGGAGAAGAAGCACTTGAAATATTTTCGGAGTAGATGAAAAATGAAAAGAGAGTTCAAACCAAAATGTATTGACGTGTCCACTACTGGACTGAAGATAGCTGTGATGAACAAAGAAGACGCTGAAGAAATGGATTTAAACGGGATGGACAGGATAGAGATCAAAGCAGGAGACAAAGAATGTACAGCAGTTCTTGACCTAACGGAAGAGTTCGTGAAAAAAGGAGAAATAGGTTTATTCAAAGAAATTCCAGAGGAACTAGGTAAGTGCCCTGAAAGAGTTACGGTAAAACCAAAAGAAAAACCTAGTTCCATCAAATCCATCAAAAGCAAGCTAGACGGAGAAGAACTGAAAGAAAACGAGATAAACCAAATAATCACAGACCTGATGGAAGAAAGACTCACAGACGTCGAACTAACCGGATGGATATCCGCAAACTACATACGAGGCCTTTCAGAACCTGAGACCATCACACTCACCAAAGCAATAGTTAACTCCGGAGAAACCATTCAAATGGACGGGAAAAAAATTTTAGACAAACACTGCATTGGCGGAGTACCCGGAAACCGAACCACACCCTTAATAGTTTCAATAATTGCTGCAGCAGGCCTAACAATACCAAAAACCAGTTCCCGCGCGATCACTAGTCCGGCAGGAACTGCTGACACAATGGAAGTTATGTGCAACGTTGAAATAGAAAAAGAAAGAGTTGAAGAAATCGTGGAACAGACAGGAGCCTGCATGGTCGGGGGAAAATTAGTTAACCTGGCAGCAGCAGACGACAAACTCATCCGTATAAGGCACCCGCTATCACTTGATCCAAGAGGAATGTTGCTTGCATCAATCCTTGCAAAAAAGAAGGCCGTGGGCGCAGAAAAAGTGATCATCGACATCCCTATTGGTGAAGGCGCGAAAATCAAATCAAAAGAAGAAGCAAAAGACCTTGCAGGAGACTTCGATCAGCTGGGAGACGCTCTGGACATGGATGTTCACTGCCTGATAACCGATGGAGACCACCCGATCGGTTGCGCTATCGGACCAGCTCTCGAAGCAATCGAAGTGCTTAAAATACTTAGAGGTGACGATGTCTCGCCTGAACTCAAAGAAAAATCTCTCAGGCTAGCAGGAATATTGCTTGAACTAGGTGGAAAAGCCGAGGAAGGAAAAGGCTGGATTAAAGCCAGGAACATACTTGAATCCAAAAAAGCTTACGAGAAATTCAAAGAAATAATCAGGGCACAGGACGGAGACCCGGAAATAAAGCCAGGAGACATCGAAGTAGGGGACGTGACCAAGACCGTCAAGGCCGAGAAATCCGGTAAAATATCTCACATAGACAACAAAGGCATAGCTAAAGTAGCTAAACTAGCTGGAGCACCAAAAGAAAAAGGAGCAGGCATGTATCTGGAAGTAGAGGAAGGAGAAAAAATAAAAGAAGGTCAGGAACTGTTCACGCTTTACGCTGACAGCGAAAGAAAAATCGAAGAGGCTTTAGAAGCTTACGAGGACAGGAACCCGATAGAGTTCTCTAAAATCATTTTAGAGGAATTGACTTAGGTCAGTTCCTTTTCAATTTCTTCTTGTGACTGGAACCCTGAATGCTTTTCGCCGTTAACGATAAGTGTTGGGACCTGAGTCACATTGAAATCGTTTTTTATTGCTTTGAGTATAGGCTGACTCCACTCAGTGTCCAGTGAAAACACTAGCAAGTCTTCTCCGTACTTTTTCTTCAGCGAAGACAGTATCTTGCCTTGTCCTTCGCAGGAGCTGCAGTACTCTGACGAGTAGAAGTAAAGAATGCTGTTAGAATCTGTGTCGCACTTCCTCTGCATTTTCTCGTACATGAGCCAGGTGCGGATCTGGAGGAACAT
This sequence comes from Candidatus Diapherotrites archaeon LH_S9, assembly GCA_023659865.1. Taxonomy (GTDB): domain Archaea; phylum B1Sed10-29; class B1Sed10-29; order WALL01; family JAGXON01; genus JAGXON01. The sequence continues at coordinate 5,096 of JAGXON010000011.1, forward strand.
GTACTCGTCCTTCAGCTGAAAGAAAGTGGTACCGAAGTCCTCGGCATCCTGATAAGATTGAATCTTCTGACCTAATTCAGTTAACTTGGAGCTGGTTTCCTGCACCTCGGTCTCGAGCACGGAACAAGCGTGTTCTTCACCCATCACATCTATGTAAAGCAGCTCAAGCTGCATGTTCGAGTTCTGGTTTCTTGCCGAGCTAATACGGTCACTTAAGTAATTTGATTTTTCTTCGTTGACAAAGTAACCTACTCCTGCTCCAGCCATAAATATAAGCAAGGTTATCAAAAAAGCTGCTATTGCATGCCTTACCGTAAGCTTCTTTTTCACCATTTTCGGGACACTCCTAAAGTTTCTTCAAAGAATGATATTATCCACATCATATTTAAGAAGATAAGGTAAAGAAATATATAAGTCACGTAAGAAATTTTCTCAGAAAACGCTATCTTCTCCCCAGAAATCTTGTGACTGGCGTAAAGAATAGTCAAACCAATAGCGATGACCAAGCCTCCAACCGTAAGATAATAACCGTTCAACGTGAACAAGAAAGCTAACGGATCAAAACTGAACCCGTAAACCAGTGCGTCATAGAAAGACGTGAGCCAAGACTGAACAGCATTCAACAAAGAATAAACCGCGAAACCGAAAGCAAAAGGCGCCAGGAAGATCATGGCCACAGAGAACGGTAGGAAATAGAACCCGATAGTTCCGTACTTCTTGTTCAAAAGCATGTGAGAGTACTTCCACAGGTTTTGGTAAGAGCCTCTGGTCCAGCGAATTCTTTGCTTGAACAACTGACGCATGTTCTCAGGAGCATAAGTGTAAGTTTCCGCGTTCAAACTGTTCTCGATCTTGTAACCATAATTATGCAACTTGTAAGCGATTTCCATATCTTCAGTTAACGTGTCCGTGTCGTACTTACCAATATCTCTTATCACGTCCGTTCTGTAAACCGTGAACGGGCCGGGAGTGACCGTGATAACGTCCAGTACGGCGCTCATCTTCCTCATCAGAATAGAAGTAAGATATTCAATCCACTGAAGCTTCTGAACAAAAGTGTCAGGCTCCTTAACCTTCATGGAAGGCGTTACAGCTGCGACTTTCGGGTCCTTGAGGTAACCGACCATGTAATGCAGCGCGTCCGGTTTCACGGACGAGTCAGCGTCCAGACTAGCGAACAAATCTGTGTCAACGTCCTCGAGCACTTGATTCAAAGAATCTGCTTTCCCTGTGTTCTCCTTGTCCACCAACATTATCTCGTCTCGCTCGGCGTAAGGCTTCAGAACCTCCAACGTATTATCGGCAGAACCGTCATTGATGGCAATAACTTCAACTCTGCCAGGATAATCTATAGCAAGAGCTGATTCAACTGTTTCAGCTATACAGTCCTCCTCATTATAAGCAGGAATAAGAACTGAAACGCTTGGATACTCGTCAGGCTCAGGATCTTCATGAACACCGTCTTTAGACTCTAAAAGTATGATCAACCAGAATACAGACCCGTAAATAGCTAAAAATGAAATCGCACTAACCAGTAGCAGTGTGTCCATAACACAGTTTTTAAACTGCTACATTTATTAAAATTAACCAATGAAACAAAAGGCCTTGCTCGGAGCGCTTGTCTTGTTCACCATCCTGACAAGACTGCCTTTTGCTATAGAGATGCCTGCACTGCACTGGGATGGAGCAGCATACGCTTTAAACGCTCAAACTTTTGCAGGACAAGGAACTTACTCCGAGTTACTCAGATCGCCTTTGATGTCCACGCTCATGAGTCCTTTTTCAGGAACAGAGCTCACTTTCTACCTGACACCGATCGTGCTCAGCGCTTTATCAATAATAACTTGTTTTCTACTGTTCAAAGAAATTTCTGACGACAGAACCGCGATCGCAGGCGCGGCAATAATCGCTTTCAGCGCCATGTTCTTCCACTACTCTTCAAGACTGTTGCTCGAGAGCGGTATCTTGCTGTTCAGCTCGGTCTCGATACTCGCGTTCCTGAAAGCAAAAGAAAATAAGAAACTGATGCCAGCAGCCTTTTTCCTCGCCTCAATCATGGTGCTCTTTAAGTACTCCCTGGCACTGCTCGCAGGAATACTGATAGCTTGGATCATCTGGACGAAAAGACCAGGAAAAAAAGTCTTGATAAAGTCCGCTCTGTGCTTCGTGCTACCGCTGGTTCCTTGGCTGATTTTCAACCAAATATCAACCGGTAACGCTCTACAGAGCTTCACTCAAGCCTTCACGACTTATACTCAAGACGCTTACAGATACAAATCTCTAGAGTTCTATTTCAAGAACGCAACCGCAATCGCAAACACATTAACCTGGCTCCTTTTCTTGGCGGGAGCAGTCACAGCAATAAAAGAAAAAAAGGAAAAGGAACTGCTAGTTCTTTCCTGGTTTGTTTTGCTTGTGTTAGCCTTGTTCACTCAAGGAGTTAAAGAAGTAAGATACATGGTTCCCGCGCTCCTTCCAATAGCTTTCTTTGCTGGAAAGAAAATCAGGAAATTGAAGAAAATTGGAGTGGTTTTACTCGTGGTCATCGCCTTAACCAATTTTGCCTGGATCCAGCACTCACTGAAGTTCGCGCCAACAGACGATTGCGTGAACCCAAACGGAATAAAACAAGCAGGAAAATACTTACAAGAGAACTCGCAGGAGAACGCAAGCGTTTACACGAACAACTGGCCAGTTACAGCTTTTTACTCGAGAAGAGAGGTCGATAAGTTGTGGGCTACGGTAAATCAGACGTGGTTCGAGAAGAACTTGAAGAAGCACGATTACTTGCTGGTGCAGGAGACCTCGCCGTTGACTGCGGAGCTGAACGAAGAAAAAATTGTTTTGCTGGAGGAGCACGGTCCAGAGAACTGTCGCACGAAACTGTACAAAGTAAAAAAGTAATGAATCACGCTTTCTGAGCTACTATCGCTCCTATTACGGCCAAGATCACGTCAGTAATAATTGCCACAAAGAAACCGATCCCGGATGCTACGAGAGTCATTATTAAAGCACTTAGTCCTAAAACAGGGCTAGTCATTATAGTGAGTATAGCAACTATTTCGTTGAGTACAGTAAAAACTATTCCCGTCACTACACCAAAAAGAACGCCTGCAATTGCTGTTTGACCGAGGCCGAACCTGTAAGTTTTTACCGAAACCCAGCCAATGTATAGAGCTAGAACAATCCCTACTAGTACACTTAATACAGCCACTAAGAATGTAAGAAGACTTAAAGATCCTCCTACAGCAGATGCCGAGCCAAAGAGTTCTGTCGTTATTCCAAAAAAGAACGCTACTACAGCTAAAACTATCAAGACCGCTGCCGGGAGCTTGATCACATCAAAATATTTTCCAAGACTTTTCCCTATAATCCTCATCTTTAAGCACCTTTAAACTAGAAACATGCCTTTGCTTAAAAAAGTTTTGGAAACCTTTATAAACAACAATCGTGTTGTTTTGACCAGATAACATGGTAGACTATGGAAAAGCCATAAAACGACCTTTTACAGACATAAAAAAACTAGTGATAGGAATAGTACTATCCTACATCCCTATAGTGAACTTCATTTCCCTAGGATACATACTGAACTCAGCGAAATCAGCAACCAAAGGCATAAACAAGCTTCCTGAATGGAAAGACTGGGGGAGCCTCTTTATCAAGGGATTGATAGCACTAATAATCTCAGTAATCTACATGATTCCTGCAGGAATAGTTTTCCTTCTAACGATAGGAGGAGCATTCTACTCAGGTAGAGGAACGGCTGGAATGGCAAGCATGGGGGTAGGAGGGATAGTAGCAGTAGTTCTATACTTCCTAGCGATGTATCTCCTGCCAGTAGCACTAATCCGATACATCACAAAAGACAGTTTTGGAGCAGCATTCAATATGGGAACAATTGTAAAAAAAGTGTTAAGCGTAGAATACCTAGTTCCATGGGTACTGCTATCAATTTACAGCGGGGTACTAGTTGGAATACTGGGAGTAATTAGCTTTGGTTTATTGCAACCACTAGCAGTGTTCATAACAAGTTTAACGCTGTTCTCAGGAATTGGAGAGATATACCCAGATCTGTAAAAGAACTATATCTTTTTCTTTTTTTTATCTTCATTCTTCACTAGCTCCAGAGTAATCTTTTTAAATACTAGTCCGTTTATTTGTAGTGAACAAGGTGACACTAAGTATGAACAAAAAAGGAATATCCCACGTAATAGTCATTGTACTGTTGATCGTAGTAGCCATTGCAGTGTTGATTCCTCTTGCTGTCATTGCAGCAGTAGGACTAAACTTCTGGATAGGAGGTCCAACAGCAGGCCCATCAGCAGACCTAACAGGACAACCAACAACCAAACACAAACCAAGAACAATAACAGCAAAAACAGTAAAATGCGATGCAAACGGAAACACTAAGCTACTGATTTCGAACACAGCAGACCCATCAACTACACCAATAAACGCAAACAACCTTCAAACATCAATGTCTGAAGTAGAATTAGACTGCGGTAAAGACGCAATTATAAAACCAGGAGACACGGCAAAGTGTACAGCAAAAAACTTCTATAAAGATAACGGCACAATGAGCATCTTCGGGAGCAATACAGCAGCCACAGAAGTAAGTTGCTAACAAGAAAACTAGAACACTTTTTCTTTTTTTCTCTTTT
>JAGXON010000012.1 GCA_023659865.1 Candidatus Diapherotrites archaeon LH_S9
TTTTATAATCATATTTTTTTACTTTTTCTTTAAATTTTTTGCTTTTCTTGTTTGCTTCTTTTTTATGTTTTAGAATTTTTTTTATGTTTTTAGCTATCTTTTCTGGAGACGGTTCTGTGAAATACATTTCTTTTTCTGAAAACCTTTTTTCTAGATCTCCTTTCTCACAGAGCGCGGGTAGGTTAGCTGCTCCGTATTCAACTATTTTTAGAGGTTCTTCTGCGTTTACTATGCAGAGACCTATATCTGCATAGCGAAGGAAACCGGGCATTAGTTCATGTTTGAAGGAGCCAAGGAAATAAACGTTTTCTTTCAAGTTTTTGACTCGTTTCTTTTCTGGTCCTTCTCCTATAAAAACGAATTGAGCGTTTTCCAGCTTATCAGCTGCTTCTACTATTTCCTTTATATGATATGTTTTTTTCATCCCACCTATGTATAAAATGATTGGTTTTTTGAGGTTTATCCTGTTTTTTTTCAGGATTTCTTTTGTCTTTTTCACTACTTCTGGATTTGGGTTTGAAATTTTCTGGTAGTCCACACCGTTGTTAAATTTCACTCCTTTTATACCTTTTTTTTCTAACTTTTCCATATACTCGGTGTAGATGAAAATATTTTGATTGGAATTCTTCAGTGCTTTTTCTTCTAAACTTTTAACTATTCTTTTTCTAAGAGCATTATGTTTTTCGTATTGTGAGAATGGATCTGCAATCTCTGCTATAAAAGGGATATTTTTAACTTTGCTTAGAAGATAGGCAAGTATGGCTCCACTTCGAGTAGTGCCTATTATTATATCGTAACTTCCGCTAAGATGCTTCAAGAAACCTTTTAAAAAACCAAAACCGCTTACTTGTTCTAGGGTTACTTTATGTCCTCTTTCCTCCAATTTTTCTACTTTTTTGTGAGCTCCTATAGCAATATTTCTTGGTTGTGTTGGTTTCAGCCAAAGAATTTTCATTCTTTCACCCCCTTGACTGTGAACCAGGGCACGGTCCTCAGCAACTCGTTATCGCTCTCGTACTGATGTCCCCATATTCCTCCTTCTCCAAAATTTTCTCCATGGTCTGCTGTTATTATAACTTTTCCATCTAGAGATTTGCACATTTTCTGAATACTTTTCATTACTGCGGAGAGATTTTTTTTATAGTACCCCTTAAGTTTTTTTTCTCCCTCTTCTTCTTCTATGCGTTCGAGATCATTCTTTGTGTAGATCCCGAGCAATTTCTTGATTTTTTTCTGCCATCTGAATGGAAGTTGATGGAAGGGTGTGGCAAGTAAGAACCATATACTATCCTTTATTTTATTGTTTCTTTTTTTTCCTGCAGCTTTTTCATTTAAGTTGAAAGAGAAGTACTTATTTTCTTTTTTGGTTATGTAGGGACCGTGAGGCTGGAGATAATGTATTATTAGGGGTTTTTTGGTTTTATGCTTTTTTGCAGTTTTACTGACTTCTTCGGGCAACACTGTTCCCTTTTTCTTATTCCAATTACTGTCCCAAACATCTATGATTTCTTTAAAGTGATTTATTGCATTCCATCTGGATTTTCTCCCTTTCATCATATCATCTAGAGACACTCCTTTTCCGTTTATGTAAGGATTTGAGGAGATGTACGTGTAATCGTATTCGTCTGGAAAGTTTTTCTCCAGCCACTCCTCAGTGCTTGATCCTCGACTTTTCACTTTCTTTAATCCCCCCTTGAAGTATTGCGAATACACTTCTTTAAAGTAGTCGTATCTGCATGCGTCTAGTATAATCAGGTAATCCCAGTTTTCTTTGTGGATTGGTTGCAATCTCATTTTTTTACTCCTTTGACTGTGAACCAGGGCACGGTCCTCAGTGCAGGATTATTGCTCTTGTACTGATGACCCCACTCGTTGTTTTCTCCGAGGTTTTCACCGTGATCAGCAGTGATGACAATTTTTCCGTCTAGTTGCTTGACGAGCCTAGCAACTTCCCTTAAAGCAATTTCCAGGTTTTCTTCGTAGAGTCTTCTTACTCCCTTTTTCCCGTCTTCGACCACGTACTGTAGTTCCTTGAACGAAGTAGGGTTCGCCAAGCCCAGTAGCTTCTTAACTTCCCACTGCCATGAAGACGGAAGCAAACAATAAAACGGTTTTCCGATTGGCGCCAGCTTGTTCACAAGCTTGTCCTTCAAGCTTTTTTCTTCGGAAATGATTCTTTCTCGGGAGTTCCACGACACCCTATCTTTCTCGCAATTGATGAAAGGCCGATGAGGCTGCATGTAGTGCACTATCATTTTTTTCTTGTCTTTGTTCTTGATAGCTGTATCAGTTAAATCTTCTGGTCGGACGGTTCCTCTTTTTTCGTCCCAGTCTTTAGCCCATGAGTCTATGATCTCCTTGAAGTGCTCGCTTGCATCCCATTCTGAAGTTGCACCAGTAGCTGTTTCGGATAAAGGGACTTTTTTGCTGTTCACGAATGGGTTGCCGGAAACGTAAGTGTAATAGTATTCGTCTGGAAAGTTTTTCTCCAGCCACTCTGAGGTCGTCGATGCAGGACTCTTTCTTTTCTTGAGCTCGCCTTCCAGGTAATTTGGGTATAGCTTTTTGAATGTGTCGTATCTGCATGCGTCCAGTATAATCAGGTAATCCCAGTCTTCTTCAGTTATTTTTTGTTTCTTCATGTTTCCACGTATTTTTCTATGTTTTTTTCTATTTTAACGTTGTCAAACTTTTTTTCAAGCCATTCAGCAAAATCTTGCTGATGGTTTTCATGAGACTCTTTTACTGGAATAACTATGACTTCGTCCGCTAGATGAACTGCTTCCCATGACGTGATTCCTCCTCGAGTCACTATTTTCTTTGTTTTCCCCATCTTTTCCAGGAGCTCTTCGTGCTCTAGCCCTTTCAATACGTTTTTTCCTCCTATACTATCTACTGAAGAAGGAACCACCAGTAAATCAAATTCTTTGTTTTTTGACCTGAACTTTTCAAAGTCCTCGGCAAATGGATGGACCATCTTTTTCTTTACTGCTTTACCTCTGTACTTTCCTTTGAGTTCTTGGTGGGATACCCAAACTTCATCACAGAACCAGGAAAGCATTTTTGGCGTCTTGCTCGGCGATTTAATCCGGTTGTTTGCCTCTACTGCCACCACTTTCTTCCAGAACAATTTTCCCCAGAATCCGGCAAAAAAGGAGTTGTTGGCACCACAGCAATAAATTTCATCCGGATTCTCTTTAAGAATAACTTTAAGGCTCTTGAAAATATTTTTTAAGATCGATAAGGGACTGAACCATTCTTTTAAGTTCGTTCTCAGTCTTTCAGTCCTGTAAGTTTTTACGCCGTAGTCTCTAGAGTCTTTAGTGTCAGTCAAAACAATTATTTTTCTATCTTTAAGCTTTTCTTTAACGCCAAGAGCCTTGATAGAGTGACCTCCAGCCTTGGTTGCAATCAAAGCTTTTTTCTTAGTCATCTTTTCACATTCCTACGCTAGCAACAGCTAGCAAGCCGAAGACGGTTGCCGCGCCCGTTAAAACAGCTACGACTTGCGGTTCAGTGAAGTTCCCAGCGTTCATCACGACGTGCGTTAAGGAACCTGTTTCTTCTGGAGCTTCAAGCGTTCCATCTTCTTTTTCTTTTCCGAAGCAATCGGCTTTGAAACCTGATTTTGCTTTAAGCGCTAGTTCAATAAAATAAAGTCCAAAAGCTATCACACCAACTCTTTCCATGTTTCCAGCGATCACTGCTGCACCTATGGCGCCACCGATCAATAGAGTTCCGGAGTCTCCTGGAAAGACTTCTGCAGGAGACAAGTTGTATTTCAAGAAAGCGATCAGTGCTCCGAGCAAGCAAGCCATCACTGCAGCCCCTAAAAAATTGTTGGTTAAAAGTGCTGCGATTAGTACAGAGAACGAAGCTACTACGCCTAGAGAGGCTTCTAGTCCGTTCAAGCCCGCGAGCATGTTCACTGCGTTGGCTGCTCCAGTGATGCCTAGGGCGATGAATCCGTAGTAGATTCTTCCTAGGTTAACGGAACCGATTAACGGGAAACTCATTATTTTTTCTCCAGCTCTGACTACAATTAACGGAATTGATGCTGGAACAGGCGTAATTGTTTTGACGAGCTGCCGTATGTCCAGCAGGTCGTCTATTACTCCGATTAAAGTGATGAGCATTACTGCTGAGAGAACTCCGAGGAAAGAGATGATTTCAGTGGAACGGAAGTTCAGACCAATTAACAGGAGCATTCCTGCTGCGAACCCGGCAAATATTCCTATACCTCCCATTTCGGCAACTTCAGGCGTGTTCTTCTTGTTCATGTCTCTCCCGGTTATGTCAGCGGACTTTAATTTTTTTATGAGTGCTGGCATCAAGAAATAGGTGGACAGAAAAGCTGCTATAAATCCTAGTAGTATTGAGTTCATCAGCATGTTTTATCACGGTTTGTATGACGTCACGTTTCCTACGTCGCTCGGTTCAGGAATGTTTTCTGGATAGTTCAATTTGTATGCCACGACTTCTCTGTTCGGGACAGCGTTGTTCTCAATGAGCTCGAAGTGCTCAAGGCTCGGATCCTTAAAGAAAAGTCTTGGTCCAAGCATGTAGTTCATCGGAGCGTTAGGAATTATCTGGTTTTGCATCTTGAAGTACATTAACTTGTAGTCGGGCTGACCGTAAACTTTCATCTGCATCTTCCCGTTGCCAGTTGGAATAGCCAGATTGTAACCCGGCCATTTCGCGTTCTTTATTGCGTTCCACTCGCTTTTGCTGAACCTTAGGGGGTTATTCTGGAATAACTGGCATTCCACGAATCTTTGTGTTCCACCGCTTTTTGAAGTCACTTGTTTTGGCTGGCACTGGCTTATTCCCATTTGTCCGGAGTAAGTCATGCCGTAACCGCATGCTTTATCCAGTTGCGGTGGGAAAGATAGTCCCATGTCCTTCAGATCCTGCGTTGGGATGCATTGATTGTCTCCAAGGAATGTTAAAGCACCCCATTTTTGGTACAAGAGTATCCTGTCGACTGCAACGTGCGTCACGTCCCAGCTCTTCATTTGCTGCAAGTGACGTTTCTCGAGCTGAGTGCTGTTTCCGTAATAGTCTGTGAATATGCGGGCTGTTTTCATCACCTTGCTGGAGTTCCTGTTGGTGTTGTCGAGCGTGGTTTTTTTACCGTTCCACGAGGTCCAGTGGCCGTAATCCCACCACGTCATCAGCACGTTTTTGTCTGAAGTGGTTTTATACCAGTCATAGAATTTTTGCCAGCCTGGTTGAGGAGCGTAACTCGTCTTGTGCTGTTCCACGGAAGCGAATGCGGGCACTGCTTGAGTGAAGACAAGGAAAATAGCTATTGATAGGGCGAGTTTTGAAGTCCATGAACCGAAACGGTCTTTGAGTTTTGATATGTCCATCACCACTATTGCTGTTATTGTCACGGACCCTAAACCAAAGATGTATCCCATTTTTGCTTTTTCCACGTACAGGAAGAGGGTTGCTGCTCCAAGAATGAACGGGACCAGGTCTGGGCAGGTGTGGTCCTTGTATTTGATTAACCGCCTTACAGGTAAGTATATTAGTCCAAACAAGAAGAACAGTGCGGTCGACCCGAGCTCGTTTAGCACGCCTCCCAGTCCTTTTGCGTGCTCTTCTCCAATAGTTTGCTTAAGTTTACTGGTTTGATGAGGTGCTTTAAACAAGTAAGTCTCGGTTTTGTTGATCATCCAACCGCCTTTGAATGCAAGGAAACCAAGGCTGAGGATTAGTAAAAGGATTCCGAATGCCTTGAAAGCTTTTTTCGAGTTCACGTTAAGTTTTGGGATCTTATCTTTAGCTTTTTTCTTGTAGTAGTTGAAGTAATACGTTACCGCGAACAAGAACACCACTACAGGAACTGCGAATGCCACGCTATCCATCAATGTGTCTATGGTTTGACTCATTTCCCAGTTTGTTATGAATGGAACTACCAGCATCAGGAACAAGGGTAGTTGAGCTGCAGTATAAGTTTTGAACAATTTCTCTAGTTTCTTGTATTTCTTGTCCACCATTAAGAAAATAGAGTGAACGAAGAAAATGAAAGCAATCACTGGAGCTGCAAAAACTGATAAAGTCCAGCTGAGCGACAAGCCAAGCATTGAGAACCCGGCTAGCAGCCCTTTCTTCCAGTTTTTAGTCTTAAGAGCCCAGGTAAATGCAGCGAAAACAAGGAAAATGAAAAAGATGCCCATCGAGTCTTCTTCAGCGAAACCAAACATGCTCCTGAATAGATTCGTTTGCTGCAAGCTCATCAGCGCTCCGGCAAGCAAACCCGTTTTACGATCGCGCAGTTCTTTGCCGAAAGCATAGGCTGCAACAGCAGCTAATGCGCCAAAAAAGACTGGTAAGAAACTGAAGTAACGCTGAAAAGGCTTGTTAGCAAAATCAGTTGTTCCTTGAGTCACCAAAGACGTTATTTCGTAACCGACCGCTGCTGTGTAATGGTATAGCGGAGGATCGTTTACTTTTGTGCCTTCAGGCCAGTATGATACTGGGTCGTTTTCTGGTCTGTGCCCGTTTTGAAGTATGTATTTGGTCATTCTTCCGTGGTAGAATGGGTCGAATCCGTATATGCCTGGGAAGGTTTGGCTTGGTATGGCTCTTATTCCGAATGCGAACAGGAATATTCCGAGAACGATTAATACTTCTGTTTTTCTGTCTTTCAAGGTTTTTTCGAGGTTCATTTGATCACTTTTTTGATTAGTTCTGGGGGAACTGTTAGTGGAAAGTTAGGTTGAGTTATATTAAAAAAGTTTTTTTGTTGTTAGCATGAGACGGTGGTTGAACGGATTTCTGGTCCGTAGATTCCGATTGGTCCCGTGAAGTCTTGGGTTATATTGCAGTTTGTTTTTTCTGCTGGCTGAATTTCTTCTGTTGCGCATTCCAGATTGTTTGTTGAGTCGGTTAAACTGGTTGAAACGTTTTTTAGGTTTATGATGGTGGTTCCAGTGTTTTCTATTGCGATTTCTGGTGTTCCTGAGCAGTTTGTTGCGTAGGCGTTCATTCGTCCGTATGTTGTCATAGTTTTTTCAGG
>JAGXON010000013.1 GCA_023659865.1 Candidatus Diapherotrites archaeon LH_S9
CGGGTGCTTCAGGTGCTGCTCACTAACACCTTTCAAGGCCTTCTTTTTTTCTCGCGGGAACCTTGGAACGAACCTGAATGTTTCTTCATCCGTTTCCACGTTTTCTTTGTCTGCATACGGTTCCACTAGCTCATGGAATCTTTTTTTGGTCATGAAGTTCCATTCTCCGGCCAGCCACATCTTGAAAAGCTCGGAGTTGCTGTGAGGCAGCAAATTAATCAAAACAAGGGAATCAGAGTAGTTTTCCGCGAATTCAAAGCTTTGCTTCAATTGTTTCTTGTGATTGTTGACGAACGGTAAGTTAACCAGCAAGTAAGTTCTTAGCGACTGGTTTTGATTGTGTATGGTGTTTGCTGCTGAAACGAATTGGTCTGAAGAAAAGTTTTTCCTGATCTTATGTCTTAGCTCGTCGTCAGCAGTTTCCAGGCCAATAGCTACTTCTACTTCAAGTTTTTGGAACGGTTCAAGGTTTTCCTTTGTCACGAACTGAGGTAGTGACTCAAGAGTGAGTTTCTTCACTCTTTTTTGCTCGCATTTCTTTGCCAGGTGCTCTCTGAAGCTTTTCGGGAACTGTTTGTCGTCGAAGAAAGAGCCTGAAGTGAAAAGTTTCAGGTGCTCGTAGTCCGCGTCAAGCATTTCTCGATCTATCTTGGCTTTCAGCTTAAGGGCGTCGGGTTCGCTGGGTTCTTTTGAGTACCCGCAGAATATGCATTTTCCCCAGGCGCATCCGCCGCTTTCCAGTACCATTGTTTTCGTCATTTTTTCTCACGCTCGAATAAGTCGATGAATTCTTTCACTGAAGTTTTTCCCGGTCTTTTTCCGGTGTCGAGAACTTGTTTTCTTTTGTGTCTGAAGAACTTTTTAACGAATCCCTCGAACTCCTTGTTCTCTACTCTCTTCTTCTCGAGCACGACTATTCTCGAGTCAACGCGCGGTTGTGGGCTGAAACTGGTTCTCGAGATCTTTTCTTTTAGCTCGGGCTCAGAGTAGTATCGCGTGATTGCTGAAACGTACTTGTAGTTCGGTTCTCCGGGTTTCGCGCAGATCTTTTGAGCGAATTCGTCCTGGCACACGATAACTGCTTTCTTGAAGTCGGTCCTAAGTATTTTGATGAGTAAGTCCTTTGATACCGAGTAAGGTATTGCTGAAACGATTTTGTCTGCTTTCGGCAGGCCTGTCTTTAGAGCGTTAGCGTTTACAACGTTCACGTCAGGCATCTCCTGCTGCAATTGTTTTGCCAGGGTTTCATCGAGTTCTATTGCGGTGACTTCTCCGGAAAGAAATTGTGTTATGCTGCCTTTGCCTGGCCCGATTTCAAGAACTTCATCATTTTCTCTTACGTCAAGATATTCTGCTGCTTTTCTCGCGTGATCGTCTTCCAAGAAGTACTGATCTATTGTCATACGATTTCATTGGTTTCTTTCTTGCTTCGGTGGCCTGGCGAACAAGTAGTGTCTTACTCCGCCTCGCAGTTCTTTTTCGACTCTTTCGGCAGTTGCTTTCACTGGATTTGGCATGAGCTTGACTCTTTCTTTGACGTCGTCGAGCGACTTGAATTTTTCTTGTTTTCGAGCGTTGAGTATGGCTTTCATGTGTTTTTTGCCGATGCTTGGTAAAAGCTCTAGCGAGTGTCTTCTAGTGGATATTGCGCCTGCTTTGTTGAAGAATTTGATGAATTTTTCTTCGTCTTCTTGGATGATCTTTTTGATGACTTCGTCTAGTTCGGATTGGGCTGTGGATGTTAAGTTAGTGTATTTGAGTCTTCCTTTGATGTACTTGATGTCTTCTCTTTCGTCGGGACCTACGTAAACTTCTTGCTCTAGGTTAAGGTCTCGGTCTTCTTTTACAACGAGTTCTAAGAGGGTGAAGTACGATTTGCCTAGGGCTTGGGCTATTGGCTGCCTTTTGTAGGAGGAGGAGTAACCTCTTGACAAGTAGTCTAAAAGGTATGCGTATTCTTCTTTTTTTGTCATAAATTTTCCTCTTTTTATTCATATTCAGCTACCAAGTCCAGGATCTTTTCCTTGTCCGAGTCGGACAACGAATATCTTTTTTTCTCGAGCAGCACGTTCAAGTCTTCTTTGTCCTGAGGATTGTTTTGAGCGACCATGACTGCAGTAGATCGCTTGATTCTGCCGATATCTGATATTTTTTGAACTAGTTCCTCTGCTTTCTCTGGGTCTCTTTTTCCGAACTTCTGAGTCATTTCCAGGGTTACTTCTTGTTCGTAGCTTAGTTCAGAGTCTTTTTTCCGGTTCTCCAGATGTTTTTTTACCTGTGAAAGCGTTATTTCTTTTTCGTCTACCTTGTTTTTTCCTATCATTCTATCACCCTCAAATGAACAGGATGAACTATCGGTTTTTTTCCTGATTTGAGCTCGATTTTAAAGCATTCGCCTTGCTTGCCAGTAACCACGCCGACCGTTCCCTGATATCTTGGGTGTGGCCTGCCTCCATCTTCTGAAGGCTCTAGGTCTATCAATACTTTCTGGCCTCGCTTGAATTCCTGCTGGTACTTGTTCAGCGAAGGCTGGCCTCGTGTTTTCTTGCGCAGCTTTTTGGTCTGGCCTCCCATTGTTCCTTTGGATTTTAGTCGTGCTTTCAATTCAGAAATCCTTCTCCTTTTTTCCATCAACTGTTTCCCAGAAAAGAATTTGGTTTCTAACACCTCCCCGCTCTTATTTTGAACTACTATCGTTGCAATATTGTTAATCCCTAAATCAACTCCAACAAAATGCGTGAAATCCTTTTCTTTAGGTATACTGTGTTCTTCTTCGAAAATCACATTCAAGTAAAAGGAATCGTCTTTAAAGATGACTTGAACTGATTTAAAATCCCCCTCTAATTTCTCGAGATTTCTACCTGTGATTGGAACTCTTACCTTTCCTTTAATCGTAGAGATGTTAGCCCAGTATTCAAAATGGTTACTTTCCTTGCTGAAGTTGATTGTTCTTTTATCCGTTCTCATGGGAGTGAAGCCTGAGTAATGTGGGAAATGAGGATTGTCTTTATCATTCTTATAGGATTTATGTTGTTCTTTTGCTATGTCTCTCGCTGTCTGGATTAGTGCTGTTGGCAGATCATAGTTTTCTTTTGCTTGCTTGTATATGCTTTTGAGAGCTTTTCCTTTGGCAATCCGGTGCAGGTAGAAATTGACACATTTTCTATACTGCCGTATGGTTGTGTTCAATTTCAATTCCTTGTCTTTATTAGGTTGGATTATCTTGTATTGAAATGTTTGCTGTGTCTTCATTTAAGTGTCTCCGTTTTTTCTGGATGCTTTGAAAGAATGGTGCTGTTTTAGCAGTTTGCTTTTCGGTATAGCCTTCGACGACCTTATCGCAGTATTTACATTTTTCTCTTTCCATTTTACCGCGCTATTATACAGGGTAAGGCAGTATTTAAGGCTTTTGCTTCTGTATCCTCCCCCAAACGTTTAAGTTTGGAAGGGGTCTTAGAAGCATGGGTTCAGATAAGAAAACCTTTTTAAATAAGAAAGACGATAAAACATCTCGCTGACGGCCAGAGCGGAGGGGCAACACCTGGACACATTCCGAACCCAGAAGTTAAGCCCTCCAGCGATTTGTGCGGTACTAAGTTGCGAGAGCACTTGGGAAACGCGATACGCTGTCAGCGTTTTAAACTCATTTTCTTTCAGCACCTTAAAGTTATTAGAAGAAGTATAGAGCATCGTATAACTGATCTAAGCGATTTTAGAAGTAGCTGAAGCTGTGTGTCAATTAAATCGTTTAAAGAGCGGAACAAAGTCCTGACTGCCTTAAAGAAAAGATAGGTGCCTTCAAGAGGCGCATAAAGAAAAAATAAAAAATTGGCCAGAAAAAATTCCGACCACTGTGGCGACAAAGCCTTACGGCTTGTTTTATTCACTCCTCTGTCCTTTAAAAAGGTTTTGGTTCTTTAAAACGGCAAAATCGACAAAACAAGAAGATGTTATTCAATGAATGTCGAAAATTTTAAAAAGATCGCTACCAAAGAATAGGAAGAGGGATCAACATGGAACTCAAAAACTTTTCCCCCGAACAAGTTAAGGAAAGAAGAGAATGGCTTGAAAAAAAGCTGGACATCAACATGGACTCAATAGGAAAACACAATCTAAACGAGAAAAGAGCTACACAAAAAAACATCGAGAACATGATAGGAAGCACTGAACTACCGCTTGGAGTAGCAGGCCCCGTTAAAATAAAAGGAGAAAACGTAGAAGGAGAATTTCACGTTCCGCTAGCCACAACAGAAGGAGCACTAGTAGCTTCAGTTAACCGAGGAATGAAAGCAATCCGAGAATCAGGCGGATGCGAGACCGCAGTACTTCAGGACCAGATGACAAGAGGACCCGTGTTCAAAGCCAAGTCCGCGAAACACGGAAAAAAATTCGTGGAATGGGTTGAACAAAACTTCAGCAAGATAAAAAAAGAGTGCGAGAAAGACTCGCGGTTCCTCGAACTCAAAGAGATAAACCCCTGGATAATCGGAAAAAACGTCTTCCTCAGATTCAAATGCTTCACAGCAGACGCCATGGGAATGAACATGGTCACGATTGGAGTCAGCAACGCCTGCAAACACATAGAAAACAATTTCGAGAGTGTAAAACTAGTTAGCACTTCAGGAAACATGTGCATCGACAAGAAACCAAGCGCACTGAATCTCATCAATGGAAGAGGAAAAAGAGTAATTGCCGAAGTAGTTCTGGACAAAGAAACCGTGAAAGAAGTGCTAAAAACAGTTCCAGAAGACATCACTGAAGTCAACAAAAGAAAAAACTGGATCGGATCAGCGCAAGCCGGTTCCCTCGGATTCAACGCACACTACGCTAACATAGTCGCAGCGCTGTACATAGCAACCGGTCAAGACCCAGCGCACGTTGTAAGCGGTTCAATGGGTTTCACCACCTGCGAAAAAGAAGGAAAAAAACTAAGAGTGAGCGTGACTCTCCCCGCAGTTCAAGTTGGAGCCGTTGGCGGAGGAACAACATGCTCAACTCAAAAGAAAGCAATGGAAATGATGGGCATCAAAGGAGGCGGAGACCCTCCAGGAGCGAACTCGAAGAAACTAGCTGAAATAATCGCTGCCTCAGTGCTGGCCGGAGAAATTTCTTTACTTGCTGCTCTTGCCTCGAAGCACTTGAGCCAGGCTCATCAAAAACTAGGAAGATAAAAAAACAATCAAAAACTAGGAAGGTAAAAAAACAAGTTCAAGTTTATAAACCAAAAAAGTATATTATATAAGTAGGTGCTCGCACGATGAGTCCAGATTCCGATGAGTCAATGAAAAAACTTAAACAAGATCAGCAAAGGCTCAAAGACAGACTTAAAAAACTTGGTTCTAAAGTAGATACTGGAAGAGAATCCAGTTCAACTAGCAGCAGGAGGAGCAGTAGCTATGACCGAAGCAGAAGCAGTAGAGGCAGACAGAAAAGTTACAGAGCTCCTAAACCATCAGGCCCTGGCAACGAAGAAATAAGGCAGCTTCTGGAAGAGAACCTCAAGGAGAGCGAGGAACTCACCAACAAATTTGACTACCTTCTAGACACTTTGCTACAGAGTATCGAAGAAACTGAAGAAGAAGACACCACTGAACTCATAGGCGCGATGGCAAAAACCCAGACTCATTTAATGGACGTCATAGAAAACCTTCAAAGAACAATAAGCAAAATAGAGGAGGAAGAAGTTTCGAAAAAAGACATGAGAGAACTCGAGAAAGAAGTTAACGAAAAATACGACAAGATATACAGCAAACTAAACAAAGTCGGAGACAACGTGAAGAAACCACCGTACGTCAAAGAACTCGACAAGATCAAGGTCAATCTAACCAGCCTCAAATCCGAAGTAGAAGACATAGAAAAACCAGCAAAACCAGAAACAGAAACAAAAAAACCAGTCAAAGTCCTGAACAAAATAAAACAAGAAGAAAACAGGCTGCGAGAAAAAAAGAAGGCCTTGAAAGGTGTTAGTGAGCAGCACCTGAAGCACCCG
>JAGXON010000014.1 GCA_023659865.1 Candidatus Diapherotrites archaeon LH_S9
CATATATAAATATAAGTTCTGAAGGCGCTTACGAAGTAAAAGAAAACTACGAAGTAACGATTGACTTCTACTCAATCGGCATATTCTGCGAAATTGAAGGACCCAAAAAAACCATTCAAAAAATAGCACGAAAACTTGGATTCAACACCGATAACACCATAACAAAAAACATCGACACCATCTACAGAGAAAGAAAACAATTCAACAATTTGTACCACTGGGGATTCGGAAAACTGTAACACTCATGCTTTAACACCAAGCATGCGCAGACGAGGTCTATCAAATGAAAAACTTTTCTCGAGAACGGCCTTTATCAAGGCCGGAAAAAAAGACGAAGATTAACAATGGAAGAGGATTTCTTTCCCAAGAAAAAGTTGGTCCTCTAGCGAGAACTTTGATTGTACTAGCTATCTGCCTTACTATTTTTTTGCCAACGGCATTCTCTCACTCCAGCACAAATTATGCGTGGAACTCAGTGAATCCAACACTTCTCAGTCAAGACGATATTTGGTGCGTTGGCGAATGCATTGATGAAGACCTTTACCGCGCATCTAATTGCGAGTTTAAAACGAGGCACAGTTCTTTTAGCGCAAAGTACGTTTGGAGTAATTTTCTGGGGGATGAGAGAAACGTAACTGAGGTTACAGCGAAATGCACGGGAAATGGATGCGGCAGATGTCAATATGCTCGTGCATGGAATTATGATACTGGCAGCTGGAACAGATTAGGAACATGTGGGGACGATGGAACGAGATCGTGGGACTTAGGTCCCCAGTATTTTGATAACGAAGCTCAAGAAATGAAATTAAAAGCAACGTCTCCAGCACCTAACTGCGCAGCGTGCAGAATAGTGGAACTGTGGACGAATGATATTGATTACGAGTACAATACTTATCCTACAGGCAGTCCTAATCTAAATCCGGTAAGACCTTACGCAAACGAGACATTGTCGTTGAATAAAAACTACGCAGATTCAGATGGAGATTCAGAAGAAAACTCTTCGATCACCTGGTTTGTTAACGGGGAGCAGGTAACAAACAACACTACAGCGCTCGATGAAACGAAATTTCAGGCGAGAGACACAGTAACTGTAGAATACGTTCCCTGTGATTCTTACGGAGGTTGCGGAAGCACTTATACCTCTCAAGTTTCAGTGAAGAACTACGTGCCTTCAGTGAACAAGAGCACTTACAAAGAGAAGCTGAAGGGAGGCACGAATAGCACCTGGTTTGTTGAGGCGAAAGACATAGACAAAAATCAGACAGTGGTATTGGAATGCGCAGTAGATGATGGAAACATAACCTCGAATGAATGTAAAGGTACAGTAGAACAAGAAGCAAATGATCAAATGAATTTTTCATGTAAGATTGAGGTACCGTATGACACTGCCAACCACACCCTTGACTGTAAATTAGCTGATGGGATGAATGAAACAAGATTTGAAGATGATTTCGAAACTGATGTGACTCCTCCAGACGGAACCGTTAGCGTAAGAGACAAAAACAGGTTCATAAGCAAGAGGAAACCAGTACTGGATCTTACGGCAGATTCAGATACATCAAAAGTTAAACTAGCTTGCGAGGCAGCTAAAATATCCGGGAGCAACTGGGCGGATTACAATTCCACCTACAAGGGATTCAATGTAAGTGCTGGGCCTGGATGTCCTACTGGTATTGGAAACAGAACGGTTTGTGTGAAGTATCAGGATGATGTAGGAAACGTTCAACAAGGAACAAGCTGCTCGGGAAAAGTTTTTCTTGATTCTCCGCCAAATATTACTTATCTTTCGGTAAAGCCATCTCCTCCGACCAAAAGAACAGATTTAGAATGTGAGGCGCGTGCGAAAGATGAAGATTCTTCTGAAATTAACACTACTTATCAGTG
The DNA here is from genome assembly GCA_023659865.1 of Candidatus Diapherotrites archaeon LH_S9. Classification (GTDB taxonomy): domain Archaea; phylum B1Sed10-29; class B1Sed10-29; order WALL01; family JAGXON01; genus JAGXON01. The sequence continues at coordinate 1,885 of JAGXON010000014.1, forward strand.
GTTTCTGAATGGTACGAGGAATTCAACAGGTTCTGTGTTATCTAAAGAGCATTTTGAGAAAGGAGATTTGGTGCGGTGTATGGCGGAAGCTTCTGATGGTTATAGAGAAACTTCTAAGAACTCTTCTGGGTTGGAAGTGAAGAATGCCCCGCCGGATGTAGGGGTCAGTATAAAAGAGAATTCAGACAATTTAACGTGTAGTTATTGTTTTTCAGATGCTGACGAGGACGAAGTTAGTTTGTTGTCACAAGTTTGGCTGTTGAACGGAACTTACTTAACCGAAAATATTTCAGTTGATAAGTCAGGTAGTTACTCGGATACTTACACTTGTTTGGTTAATGCTACTGACAGTCAGAATGCTTCAGCAGGGAATGCAACTTACTCCATGCCTTCAGTATGTGGGAATAGTTTTATTGAAGGATCTGAAGAGTGCGATTCCAGTAATTTAGGTAATGAATGAAACTTGTGAAACACAGGGATTTGATCAAGGGACTTTGGCTTGCGCTTCCTCTTGTACTTTTAATACTTCAGGCTGTAGCAGTTCTTCAGTATGTGGAAATGGCTTTATTGAAGGATCTGAAGAGTGCGATTCCAGTAATTTAGGTAATGAAACTTGTGAAACACAGGGATTTGATCAAGGGACTTTGGCTTGCGCTTCCTCCTGTACTTTTAATACCTCAGGCTGTAGCAATGACCAAGATTCGGAAGAAGGGGATACAGGTTCTTCTGGCGGGAGTTCTGGGGGTGGCAGTTCTTCAGGAAGCAGCTCTGGAGGGGGAGGAAGTCCGTCAACCGATTGTTTTGAAGGAATTACCTTGTATTACACTGGAAAAGAACTGGATTTAGACACTATAAAAAACCAGATTTATGAGGACGAAGTTGAAGCTAACGCGAACGAGACTTCGAAAGTAAGGGATTACACAAGGATTTTCAGGACAGTTAAGTACCCGCAAGGAAGGTACGGCCGTGTGACTGGCACGACTTACGTTCTTGAACTGTACTTCAATCACAACACGAGCAAAGTGATCGTTACTGAAACTCTTCCAGACTTGATGAAAGAAAATACAGACGAGATAAGCGTTGATCACACTCCTGGAGTTCAAGTCATGCTCGATGAATCAAGCGGAAAGTATTTAATAAAAATAAAGGGCGTGAAAGAAGGTGAAGAGTACTCGATAAACTTCACGACAGCAGATCAGAAACTCAGGTACGAGTTGATAGACGATCTTAAGGCGATGAAGAAACCGTGGACTTACGCGCAAGCAAAAGAACAAGAAAAGGATGAGGAAGAAGTTCAGCAGAAGAAAAAAGAAGAAGAGTCAGAAAAACAAGAAAACGAAGAAGAAAGACACTCGGAAGAGAAAAAAATTAAGGAGGAGGAAGGAACTAATCAAACTTCTCAGGATAAACAACCTGAACTTAGTTCTCAGGAAAAAGAGAAAGAAAAGGCCAGTGTAACAGGTATGGTTGTTTCTTCGGGCAGTAGTGCCTTTATGTTTTTGGTTCTGGTGTTCATGAGCGTGCTTTTACTTAAAAACCAGTTGAACAGGTCTGGTTTAAGAGGGGTTGAAGGGGAATGATTGAAACAACTTTGGCTTTCCTATCAGCTTTCTATCCCTCTATTTTTCTTAGGATGAGTTTCAGTGAATGGCAGGGTCTTGAAAAAAGATTTTTGCAGATAGCCACCCTCTCAATTCCGGTAATCGCTCTTTTCCATTCTCCTTTACTAGCTTTCGGAATCGCTGTAACCGAATTTTTTTCTCTCTACCTAGCTAGAGACAAGTTAACGAAAATCTCGTTTAAAAGGTTCTTCAACGCAAGAAAAAGTAAGAAGTCTTTCAAGCAGCTTTTAGCTCACGAAGAAGACGTTGAACCTGAAAAGATGTATTCGGTTTTTCCGAACGGGAACTACACGCGCGTGAAACAAGTTAAAAACATTTGCAAGGCTTTACAGCAATCTGAAGACGGTTTCCATGCAGCAAGAATCTGGAAGGAATTAGAAAAGCTTTACGGAGAACAAGAACCATCCAAAAGAATCGAGACAGAGAAATGGATAAGCGAATGGCTGAAAGAATCCGACGAAGTCCAGTTTAAAGAAAAGGAAGGCCGTAAAAGGATATACGTTCTCAGAAACTGAAAGAAAGAATCAGGTTTTCTTAAGTCGTTTTTAACTGTGAGAGGGCTTTTTTGAAGAATACATACTCCTAAAAAACTTTAAAATGCTTCAAAGAACGTTAAATGTCTTTAATTTAACTATAACGGTGATACGTATACTTTTTTAGCTAAAAAGGCTTTATGGTTTGCTTATTCAGCAATCGAAAGCTTTATAAATTAGTTTTGCTAAAATTTTGATCGGGGTGAAGACCTTTCTTTTTGGGGAGAGGAGAATACACCCCGTCACGGGGTTTTTAAAGGGTCTCTTTTGAGGCTCTTTTTTCTTTATTTTTTGGTTATTTGAGAGGTTAACGGACAATGATTGCAATAAGTTCAATCAAAACTTGGTTCTAAAAACCTCAGCTGCTTTTCTTTACCTTGCTTAATCCCGATCCGTCTCGAGGAACTGATTTCTTCGGGCTCAGCATACTCCTCTACTCTTAAACTACCTTCAGTCACTTTCTTACCATTATCGTTTTTGTTGATTCCAAGAGCTTGCGTTAGTTTGCCTGGTCCATCGCATAAATTGCCTTCTTTTTCGGTTCCTCTTCTCTCCTTCATTTTTTCCACGCCGTCTAACGGTTTTAGCGCCCGGATTAAGACAGCGCCTGGCGTTCCCTTGCTTTCAGTGACGATGTTGAACAGCCAGTAGTTCCCGTAACACAAGTAAACGTAAGCGTGGCCTGGCTCGCCGAACATCAACTGATTTCTTTTGGTTTTACCGTTTGATGCATGGCTTGCTGGATCTTTTTCTCCGTAGTAGGCTTCAGTCTCGATTATTCTTCCGCTCGTGCTTTCTTTAACGAGTTTTTTGCCTAACAGGTCTTTAGCTACTTTGGCGGAGTCTCGGGCGAAGAAATTTCTTGACAAGCTCATGAAACCACTTTCGTGAAGAAAACGACTTTGTCTCCATCGAACTCGAAGTTTTTGACTACACCGCTCTCTTTGAAACCGCAGGATTCGTAGAATTCGTGAGCCCATTCTTCTTTGATTCCGGTGTAAACTCTTAAAACTTCTTTTCTTCTGTTTCTAGCTCTTTCTTCGACAGCATCAATCAATTTTTTTCCGACTCCTTCCAGCCGAGAGTCTTTTCCCACGAAAAGGTAACCGATTTCCATAACTTTGTAAGGGTCGCAGACATTAATTCCAACTACTCCAACAACTTCATCGTTTTTCTTGGCCACGAGAACCTGGTCAGTCAACCAAAGTTCTTTCACGGCAAGCTCTTCCGGGTAGTTAGGCCAGTTTTCTTCGCAGATTTGCTTGATGATTTCTTCAAGCTTTTCTTTGTCTTCTTCCTCAAGTTTTCTTACCTGCATGAGTGGACTCGGCCGGATTCGAACCGGCGATTCCCAACATGTGAAGCTGGTGTCTTAACCGGGCTAGACCACGGGTCCGTATAGCCCCATGCGGATTCGAACCGCAGTCGCGAGGCCCAGAACCTCGCATGATTGGCCGTTTTGCAAGCGGAGCTTGCATGTATTTAGAAATTTCAAAGTTTTTACAAGCTTTCAGTCGCTTTCTACACTATGGGGCTGCAGTGAGAATAATTTGCTCCGATCGTGAAGTTTTCAGTAGGTCTCTTTGTGTTGCAGTCTTCTTTTTCTATTTTCACTTCGTAGTTTTCTTTTACTTCGTAAGCGCCTTCAGAACTTATATTTATATATG
>JAGXON010000015.1 GCA_023659865.1 Candidatus Diapherotrites archaeon LH_S9
CTAGGGCTGTACCTGCCGCCACAGCAGCTACTTTTTTTACATTCATTGATTTCATTTGGTTTTACACCTCATATATCTTATAAAGATTGATTGAGATAGAGATCGAATGCTCCATCCCAGTACGTATAAATCATTTGTTCCTTTATAAATGTTTGGTATTTAACGTCTTTTTTCGGGTGAGTTAGGGATAACGGTGTTTAAAAAGGTCGGTAAGTAGTGGAAGCTGACTTTATTTTCCTTTGATTCTTTTCTTCGCTATCTCTTGCATGTAAGCCTGCATTATGGTTGCCACGTCGTTTAAAGTGCCTTGAGCTTCAGTCATATCTATAGTGTATTCTTCTGGTTCGATTAACTCTACGGAGCTCGGTCCGTAGTTCAGTACTGCGTAGCAAACGTCTTCAAAGTTTTTTGCACTGAATTCTACTTCGAATAGTACGGAGTAGTAGTCTTCTTGTTTTTCTATGTCTTCTTCATCTATTGATAGGAGTCTGATGACTTTATCTTTTTTGAGTCGTTTTATCATGTCTTTGTGTGCGTTTTCGAGTGCTTTTTTTTGTTTGCTCTGTCCTTCGATGAACATGGTTGCAAGGAATTTGTGGTTCTCTGGTTTTTTCCCTATTTGTTCGCTTATTTCTTTGGGTAAAACGTATTGGTTTCCTTTTTTTTCTAGCACTTCTTTTTCTATCATCTTGTCCAGGTTTTCTTTTATTACTTGTTCTTTCATGACAAGTTCTTTTGAAAGATCATCCAGTGTCTTCGGGTTTTCGGAGAGTGCTTTTGCTATCTTTGCTTGTTTTTCAGTGAAAGTCATTTTGAATGTCTGAAAGTCTTTTATATTTTTTCAGTTAAAAGTGTTATGATGGTTTTGAATAACACGACTTCGATGCTGAACGCGACTACCGTACCCGCCTTCTCAATGGAAGGAGGGATAGTGATATTCCTTGGATTGATAGGGATAGTTATCGCTTTCTACATCATGTACAAGGTCCTGAAGAACTTGATTGCTAATGCAGTGATCGGAGGAGTTGGTCTAGTGCTGCTTCATTTCATTGTCCCGTACTTAAGCGATTTTGAAGTACCTTTAGATTTGTTGAACATTTTGATTGCAGTAGTCGCTGGATTGCCTGGACTGGTAATCGTTCTAGTGAAAAGCATCCTAGGACTGTAACATGGTGGAAGCAGATCTTCTGAAAACGTTTCAAAAGAAAAAGCTGAAGACGTTATCAGTCACCTGTACAACAAGTTCGATGACAAAAGAATAAAGCCTAGAAAACCCCGTAGATTTTTTTACCGCACTCAGGACACTTCCCGTCCTCCAGAAAGTTATCTTGCAACAAGAACCCATGCCGATCGATCAAAAGTTCACCGCAATCCGGGCAATAAGTGTTCTCGAAAGGATCTCCTGGATAAGTGTTACCGCAGTAAACGTGCTCTAGTCCTTCTTCCAACGCTAGCTCACGAGCTTCCACTAGAACGTCTCTCTTAGTTCTTTCAGTGTCCTTCATCTTGTAAGCTGGTCTGAAGGCAGTGAAGTGCAAAGGAATCGACGGATCCAAATTCTTTACAAAGTCGATGATTTTCTTCCAGCTATCTACATCGTCGTTGTACCCTGGAACAATCAAGTTAGTTACCTCTAAGTGAACTTCGTTCTCGTAAAGCTTTTTCACGCTGTCGAGAACTCCTTCCATGTCTACTCCGCCACAGACCTCGCGATAAAATTTTTCGTCTCCCTTTATGTCCACGTTCGCTGCATCAAGTTCATCGAAGTCATCGATCATTTCAGGCGACATGTAACCATTAGTCACGAAAACGTTCTTGATTCCTTTTTCTCTCGCGATTTCGGCAGTGTCTTTAGCGTACTCGTAGAAAACGGTTGGTTCCGTGTAAGTAGCTGCTGTGGCGGCAGGTACAGCCCTAGTGGGCACGGCATTAGCCGGAGCACTAGGTGCAACAGTAAACATGGACAAAAGCTTTATAGTGAATGACCAAGGAAACGCCAATGTACAAGTTGTCGTCGGTCAAGACGCTCAAGTTTCTGATGGGCTTTCTGCAGCAAATCTTGCAGCATCTATCGGAAACAAGGCATACACAGTGACCGAAGGCGGCGAAGAGATGACAGTAGGAGGTAGTGAAATAGGAGCTACAGGAAGTGTAGTTATCGAGACCGGCGGAGGAGCAATTGAAACCGGTTCCGGAGAAACACTGAAAGTACCTAACAAAGACGGGGATCTGACAACAACAGTGACTTATCCGAACACTTTCCTAGTGAGAGACACTTTGACAGTCGGCGACACTGACTACGACTACGACGAAAGCATCATAACTAATGATGACTTAGCCGTGGCGTACGATGAAGACAGTGACGACTATGCGGACATCTTCCTGGACGCGGACGACGGCTCAATAGTGTACAGTCTTGAGTTCGACCAAGCAGTAAATCCAGGTGAAGAGGAAAAAGTTGAAGGCAAGGAAATTACGTTCCTTGGCGAAGAATACTTGGTTAACGAGTGGACTCCAGCGGACAGTAAAGTCGAGCTAGTGAAAGGGTACACGAAAACTCTTGGTATCGGTCAATCAGCCGACGTAACTGTTGGAGATGAGACCTACACAGTGACGCTGAAATCAGCGGACCTGAACGAAGCAGATGACACTGGTTACGCGACAGTTGATGTAACCACTCCAGGAGGAGACACTCAAGAGCTTTCTTTAGACACTGCTGACAACCAAGACCAAGAAGTTGGAGACTTCCTAGTGTTCTTGCAAGCAGCAATGAAAAGCTATACCCCAGGAGTTGGCGGTTCAGCCAAACTCAGAATGGGTGGCAACATGGTGACTTTGGAAGACGGTGACGCATTCGAGCTAGACAACGGATACGACGCGATAGTCAGTACAACAGGAGGAAACATTGACAAGATAGCACTAGAGCTGAACAGAGATGGTGAAGTAAACTTTGAAGACCAAGCAACTTCTATCGAAGGACCGAACGGATACTTCGAAGTCAACTACAAAGGAACCGATGAATCATCCCAAGCTATTGAAAGAAGTGATGTGACCGTTACAGCGGACACAAGCGACGAGGTTTGGGACACTCTGACCTACGTTGATGACTACAACGAAGTCGAGAAAACACTTCAGCTAGTGGAAGAGAGCGACACGAACGACGTGTTCAAGGAAACCTTCCAATACGGTGAAACTGATGATTATTCTACCACTTCTCTGAATCCAGTTCTGAATTTGGATGACGGTGTTTCTGACTACATCGTGCTTGGTGGTGGTGTAGTAGCCGAGATATCTGACTGGAAGATAGACACAAGTAATGACGACTACGAGCTAGAGATTAGTGAACTAGAATCCACCTGGAGCAAGGAAGACACTAGCGGTATATCAGTAGAACTGAATGAGAATAGTAGCGCCGACACAGTAACAACCATAGCGAACGCGACTTACTTCAACGATCTTGAAGTACCGAGTAATGGGGGAGACGGCTCAATCGATGTCCTGATACCTCTAGCACCAAGTAATGGTACTATTGTTGATGAAGAATATACTAATAAAGTGGATGCAAACTTCACAACAGGATTCGATAAATACGAAGTACTAGTGGATTACGACGAAGCCGGTGACTTCGAAGTTAACGCTTCAACTAGTGATGAAGCTCCAACTGCAATTGAAGGACTGACCGCAGATGTGTTTAAAGGAGTTTATAACCTAGGAAGAAATGGAACTGCTGGTTCCAAGTACACTGACGGTTCGCTGTATGTGTTACCAAACGAAGTTTCAGGCAGTGAAGAATATGAAGTTTCCTACATGGATGGCGTTAATAGTGACTACCCAGGAGTAAAAGTAGAAGAAACATATAATAGTCTAGGCGTAGCAGTGAACACAGGAAAAAGCGACGTAGAACTAGCAGACGAAAAACACATCTTTGACGAAGGCGTAGGAGCAACAGGAACTGAAGTGACAGCCGACGGTGATTCCACAACAATTAGCATTCCAGACGGCGCAATAGACAAAGTGAACTTTATCGGAAAACCAGCAGGCGAAGAACTACCAGCAGGAACCGAAGAAATGACAGTAGACGACTTCAGTGACCCAATCCAAGACCTCACCATAACTGCAAACGACTACAGCTACACAACATCAGCCGGTAAGTCAACGGGATCAGTAAACAACCTAGTAGTAGACGACTCAGGAACAACCAGCGGAAACGCAATAGTAATCGGTGGACACATGGTCAACGACCTTGCAGTAGGCGTGACCGAAAACGAACTAACCACAGCAGGCGACGAATACCTAGCCAAATCAGGCAACACGATCTACGCTGCTGGATACACCGCCGAAGACACCCAATCAGTCGTCAACGACCTGATAAACACCATAAACGTACTGTAAAAAGCCACACACGGGGAAACCCAATAAACCCTTTCCCCCTCTTTTCTTTTTATTTTTCCCACTAACAAACCAGCAACAGCACCCCGCCCAAAAAAAGCTTAAAACAATGAACCAAAAAAAGCTCAGAACCACGCTCATAACACTCATCACACTCACACTCGCAGCAACCACCACATACTACGCGATCAACCTAACTCAACCACAAACAAAGATCACTCAAACAAAACTAATCCCACGAAACCCGGAAGCAGGAAAAAACCAAATCCAAATCACGTTCAACAAACCCATAGAGAACACGACACTAAAACAAAACAATCAAACACACCAACCGATCCAAACACAGAACAACACACTAACCTTCAACTACTACCTGGCACCAGAACCAGAACAACAAACACTGCACATCCAAACACCTGAAAAAACATTCAACAAAACCATCAACCTAACCAAAAACTACTACATTAACCAGACCAACAACACAACCCTCTACTCCACTCAACCCAACCCACTAAAAAAAATACGGGATACGCTCAACAAAACCAAGAAAATCAACTTCTTCTTCAAACTACACGACAAAAGCCCGGAAAACACAAAAATAATCCAGGCATACATCCCCTTAATCAAATCACTTGCATCAACAAACAAAACCATCAGAACCTACGGAATGAACAAAAACACCTGCCGAACACAAGCAAGCAATAGAACCCAAACACTCAACAAACAAGAATGCCTAAACATCCTAAGGCAGCAGACAAGCATCTACCAGCAACTGCCAGAATACTCGTTCCAGCAAATAAGCGTGGAAAACAACACAATCAGAATACAATCAAGCCTAAAAAAACTAGAAAAAACAAACCAAGAACTAACACAACTA
>JAGXON010000016.1 GCA_023659865.1 Candidatus Diapherotrites archaeon LH_S9
ATGAGTGCTACTGGTCCTTCCATGTATTTTTCGAGTTCTTCCATTTGTTCGTCTTCGAATGCTTTTTCCATGAGGGTTTTTTTGGCTACTTTGATTTTTGCTTTTCTTCTTAGTTTGTCTCTGATTTGCTGGAATTGTTTGGCTGGTAGTCCCTCTATGTTGACTGTTGCTACTACTGAGTATCTTTCGATTAGGTTTTCGAGTTCTTCTACCTGTTTTTTCTTCCATTCTCTGACTGCCATTTGTTTTCACCTTAGTATTCAGTTATTTCTTTTGTCGGTCCCATGGTTGTCTTAACGTATACAGATTTGATGTTTTTTTCTTTGTGCGGTAGGTCTTCTTTCACAGAGCTTACGACTGCTTCAGTGTTTTCTGTTAAGTCATCTGCAGTCATTTCCTCTGTTCCGACGGGCGCATGGACTACTGGCATGTCATCGCCTTTTGTCCTGACCTGTACTCTTCTTTTAAGTTTGTTGAGTATTGGTTCTGCGTCTGCTGCTGGCGGAACGGGCTGAGGCATTTTCCCTCTTGGTCCTAGGGCTTGTCCCATCTTTTTTCCGACTAGAGCCATTAGTGATGGTTCTGATATGAATGCATCGTATTCTTTTGCTAGTTTTTTGGCTTCGTCTTGTTCCATGTCTTCTAGTTCGTCTTCTGAAATAAATTTCGGTACGTCTACTTTTGCTTTGAGTTCGTCTGTTCCGATAGCGCAGATTTTTTTTTCTTTTCCTAGGCCGTTGGGTAGTATGACATCTAGTTTGATCTTGTTTTCTTGATCGCTTAGGTCTATGTCTTTGAAGTTGATCGCTATCTCCACTGTTTGGGTGAAGTTTCTTTTTGGAGAGTCTTCGATCGCTTCCTGGATTGCTTCTTTCGAGTTCATTTTGCTCCCTCTATTTTTTCGTCGTGTTCGCCTTCATTTATTTCTTTTATGACTTCTTTCGGATCTTCTCCGTTAACTGTGACGCCCATTGAGTGACAGGTGCCTAGTACTTCTTTTATTGCTCCTTCTAGTGTAAATGATAGCATTGAGCCTATTTTGCTTTGGGCTACTTCGATCACGATATCGAGGTCTGTGTCTGCAACTTTTTCTTGGTTTGGTTCGCCTGATCCGCTTTCTATTCCTATCTTGCTTTTGAGCATGGCTGATACTGGTGGTGAACCTACTTCTATTTCGAATTCTTTGGTTTCCGTGTCGACTATTACTTTTACTGGGACCTGCATTCCTTCGTATTGTTTTGTTTTCTCGTTTATTTTTGAGACTACTTGTCCTATGTTAACTCCTGCTGGTCCGAGCGCTGGACCTAGTGGTGGTCCTCCTGATGCTTGTCCTCCTTCTACTAGGGCTTCGATTGTTGTTTCTCCGATTTTAGACACCTTTGATTGTTTTTTGAATATGTTCTTGATTGTAAGTTTTTCAGAAGCAGCTTATGTATTGGGGGTGTGCGTAACGGTTATTGTTGTGTCAAATCCCTTTAAAAAGGTTTTCGGTTTTTTCTTCCATTTTTCTCTTGAGTTTCTCCCATCGACTGGTGGGTTGTAAGTTACTTCGCTGTCTTCTGACAAGTTCACTCCTCTAACATCGTAGAATAATTTATCCATATTTTAGAAGCAGGTATGCTGGCAGAAAGCGGATGAAGGTCTTCACCTTCTCTTATGACCTCTTCTTTCTGCATTCCACCAGTTTCGTGAATTTTTTGAACGAGTTCTTTGAGCCCACCAAGGTTTATCTTGTCTTTGTCAAGTTCTGCTGTCAAGTCTTTTTCCAGTGTTTCCTCATCGAACCCTATAAAGATCTAGTTTTGCTGGTTGTCTTTGTCGAGGACTCTTACAGATGCTGCGTCTACTGTCACCGGGATCGGGACCGTGGCCTCGATCAGTTCCAGGGTGATCTTGTCTTTTGCGTCGTCTACTCTTACAACTTTGGCTTTTTCTCCTTTAAACGGTCCTGCTATGAGTTCTACTCTGTCTCCTTTGTGTATGTCTGTTGTGAGTGGTTTTTCTTCGAAGAAGTGTGTGATTTCGGTTAGGTCTACTTCTTTTTCGATGACTCCTTTAACGTGAGGTGCGTTGTAGGTGAGTTTTTTTATTTCTGTTTTGTTGTCTGCTTCTATAAAGACGTAGCCTTTCAGGTCGCTGACTACTGCTATCGCGTTTATGTTCTCGTTTTCTTTTCTTTGTTTCGAGCTCAGTAGCTCGGCCACCATGTTCTCTTGTCCTACTGTTGTTTTCACGCTGAAAATCATTTTGGTTCAACTCTTTAAATCAGGTCTTTAAGCCAAACTGAAGCCAGCCGTATCACGGTTCCAATGAACCCTATTACAATAATTCCTAGGCCGGTTACTTTGGCTATGTTAAAGTATTCTTCTCTGCCTGGTTTTCTGGCTAGTTTGAGGACTCTCTTGGCTTGTTTAAAGAAAGAAGTGTCTTTCGGCATTTTTCTGCCTCTATTCTACGTATTCTACTCCGAGGTCTGTTTCTTCTTTGTTTTCTCCGTAAACGCTTCTCTCGTCGAGGTAAGGGAATCTTCCGCCTGCTATCACGATCATTGCTTCTATTCTGTTTTTCTGCAGGTCTTCGTCGATTGTTGCTCCCCAGATGATGTGTGCGTTGGAGTGTATTTTGCTTGACACGGCTTCTACGATCATCTCTGCTTCCCGTAGACTCATGTCTGCTCCTCCGGAAACGTTTACTAGTGCTCTGGTCGCGTCGGAAACGTCTATATCAAGGAGAGGTGAGTTCAAAGCGTCTTCTACTGCCTCTAGTGCTCTTCCTTCGGAATCTCCTTCGATGTCGGATTCTCCTAGTCCGATCATTGCTGCTCCACCGTTCGATAAAACGGTTCTGACGTCCGCGTAATCCAGGTTAACGAGTCCTGGTAAGGTGATCATTTCAGTGATTCCTTTCACTGCGTTTACAAGTATTTCGTCTGCTACTTTGAATGCAGCGTTTATCGGGAGGTCTGGCACGATTTCCAGGAGTTTGTCGTTCGGGATAACGATTACTGTGTCTGTTTCTTTTCTTAGTTTCTTCAAGCCGTTTAAAGCGTTTTCCATTCTTCCTTTTCCTTCCACGCTGAACGGTAGTGTGACAACTCCTATTGCCAGTGCTCCTATTTCTTTTGCTGCTTGAGCTATGAGTGGTGAAGATCCTGTTCCGGTTCCGCCTCCTAGTCCGCAGGTGACGAAAATAAGGTCTGAGCCTTCTAGTGATTCTAGGATTTCGTCCATGCTTTCTTTTGTGGCTTCTTCTCCTAGTGATGGATCGCTTCCTGCTCCAAGTCCTTTTGTGACTTCTCTGCCTAGAAGTATTTTTTCGTTGGCTGGAGTGACCATCAGGTGCTGAGCATCGGTGTTCATGGCTACTACGTTAGCGCCTCTGACTCCGATTTCGTCAAGTCTGCTCATCGTGTTGTTTCCGGATCCTCCGGTTCCAACTACTTTGATGTCTGCTTTCGCTGACTCCACGATGTCTTCCAGTTCTTCTTCTGAATTGGATTTTGCTTTGTTTCCTTTATCGTCTGATGAATTAGCGTTTTCAACTGCGTTTTCAATAACTCTCTTCAAATAGACCACCTTGATTGTTTCAAAAATAGTTGGGTGGTTTTGTGTTTATAAACATTTCTTTAGTCTGACTTGTTGATGACCGTCATTATAGGGAACGGTATCTTGATTCCTGCATCGTCAAGAGATTTTTTTATTGCTTCTATTGCATCGGACCGGTTCCCGCGGTACCCGTCCCTGTCTTTTGCATCAACCCAGCACCGTACGTTCAGGATTACAGCCGAGTCTCCTAACTCGTCGAGCATAACCTTTATTTCTTTGTTTGGCATGATGCCATCAGTTTCCTTCAGTTCTTTGGGAATGACTTCGAAAGCTTTTTTTACGTCGGACTCGTAAGAGATTCCAACAGGAATGTCGACTCGTCTGGTTTCTGCTCTGGAGTAGTTAATTACTGGCCTGTTCGAGAGATAGGTGTTCGGGATCATGAGTTGCTTGTTGTCAAAGGTTCTAAGCCAAGTGCTTCTTAATCGAATGTCTTTCACGGTTCCTCTGTGGTCTCCTAGTTTAACGGAGTCACCGATTTTGAATGGTTTGTCGAGAATGATTGTGAGTCCAGCGAAGACGTTGGCTACTGTTTGTTTTGACGCGAATCCTAGTGCTACTCCTAGTACTCCTGCGCCTGTAAGCGCTGCTGCAAACAAGTCTGTGTATCCAAGTATGTAGAGTGTTCCGATCACGAATATTGCGTATAGAGAGTAAGAGAATGCTTTTTCGAACAGTACTCGAGTGTGTTTAGAGATTTTTTTTCCTTCTACTTTGTTTTCTATTCCTTCTACTACTGGCGGTATCGAGTCTAGAAGCATTTTGCAGACGACTGCGAACACAATAACTTGGAAAAGTGAGTTCTGTAGTGGGTTAGCTATTTCAAAGACTTTGAAAACGAGGTAAGCGGCAAACATCCAGATGAATCTTCCGCTAACTCTTTCTATTGTTTTGTGGAAACTTTCTGAGA
>JAGXON010000017.1 GCA_023659865.1 Candidatus Diapherotrites archaeon LH_S9
AGTCCCGCCCGTGCCACAACCATCGAAACCGCATCCGAAAGGAATCATGGTAGACGACATGCTTGGATACGCTTCGAAAACCAAGACAAGAACCATTAGATCCTTCCTCGTCAAAACATTTGACAGGATGAGCAACAAGAAAACCAAAGAACTCGAAGACCTCGTGAGCTTCAGCTTCAGGCAGTCACCTTCCTCTCTTGGCTGGGAAAAAGCAGAAGAAATGATTGACGCCATCAAGAAAACTGATTTCATGGCACCGAGCACCAAAAACCTTTACCCAATCAAGGAAAGCAGAGTCAATAAAGCTATCCTGAACGTGCTGGACCCAGAGTACCACGACGTAGTGACCAGAGACCCAGTAGCGTACAAGGGAGGAGTCCCATTCATCGTGGAAGCAGGAATAGCTTACGGAGGAGACGCTGGAAGAAAAATCAATAATGGAGAAACAAGATCAGAGATACTCAGGTTCGCGAACCGCTCTCCACTGCTTTTTGACAAGGGAGCAGGAGTCATCTCCAAAGTAGTGGACGAAATAGAGTGGAGAAGATACGAGCTCAAGAAAGTAGAGAACCAGCCCGTTTCAATTTTCGTGAACGTTTCATCAACCTACATTCCATACACTTCAGCAGGAAAACAAGCCATTGCAGACATAGAGGAAGTGCACGATGAAATCAAGCTCGCACTGATGGAAGTAGGACGGAAAGTCAAGAAGCACTTGAAGTCAAAAAGACGGAAGAAAAGAAAATACAACAAGAAGAAAAAATTGCTCAAGTACGCTCCAGAAGTCGCGGAAGCCGTGTCAGAAATCACTGGAGAAGACAAAAAACTGCTCAAAAACAAGTTACTCGACGAAATCAACGAAAAATACAGAGGCATCTCAAAAAGTGATCTAAAATGACGATATCAAAAGACGATGTGAGAGAAAGAATAGAAGACATGGGCCACGAAGTGGCTGAAAAGATAAAGAAAGAAAAGAAACCAACGATAAAGATACCGGTGAGAAGCCTTTCCAACATCCAGTTCAACGAAGAAGACGAACTGCTTGAATTAGGCGATAAAAAGAGTACTCGTTCCTTCATGAACATCAACCAGTCAAGAAAATTCATGCAAACAATGCTCGTGAGCAACTTCTGCAAGGAACTGCTGGAAGAAGACCTGCACACGAGCCTCAGAGACATGTACTATGCATTAAAACGGAACATCGGTGGAACTTCAGAAAACACGTTCGAAGACCAGAGCGAGTCAGACCCAGTAATCGTGGACATAGAAACGGCTACTGACGTCTTAAGAGAACAGCTTCACTTGAACGCGGACGTAAGAGGAAGAGTTGTTGGAAACGTTGTTATCAAGGACCGTGGAGACGAAGTTAACTGGGGTAAACTAGGTTCCGGTGGATGGAGCATTCCATCGAACCTCGAGGAAATCAGTTTCAAGAGCGTTGACGCAGACTACGTTCTAGCAGTAGAGAAAAACGCTGCCTTCGAAAGAATGCATGAAGACAAGTTCTGGGAAGACGAGAACTGCATCCTCGTGACGAGCCAGGGACAAGCAGCAAGAGGAGTAAGACGACTTCTGAATAGACTGAGCAGAGAACACAATCTTCCTGTTTACATAATGACAGACGCTGACGCATACGGATGGTACATCTACAGCGTTATCAAATGGGGCTCCATGAACCTCGCGCACGTTAGCAACCGCCTGGGCACGCCGAACGCCAAGTACCTAGGACTAACGATCAGTGATATCGAGGAATACGGTCTGGAGAAGTACACGATCAAAGCCAAGAAATCTGACGTTAAGAGAGCCAAGGAACTGAAGGATTATCCATGGTTCAAGAAAGAAGAGTGGCAAGAAGAGCTTGACTTAATGCTTGAAAAAGGTTATAAGGCCGAGCTTGAGGCTTTGTCTTCCAGAGGACTTAAGTTCATCACTGAAGAGTACTTGCCTAAAAAGATAGAGGAAAAAGATTTCTTGCCGTAACCATAAATATAGAGAAGAATATAATTGGTTTCACTTAAAATTTGCCTAGGTAGCTTAGTCAGGAAGAGCGCTTGGCTGTTAACCAAGTGGCCGTCGGTTCAAATCCGACCCTAGGCGCTTTCTGAAGGATATACGATGAAGCTAGCAGGAATAGACTTTAACGACGTAGCTACCTGGATAACTACAGGGTTCATAGTTCTTTCGTTCGTGTTAGCTGGAGGAGCGAACGTGGTTGAAACTCTTTCAGAAGCAAATTTATTGTTTTTCGTGCCTGCTGGCGTCCTGATAATCTTGTCTGGTTTTCTGAGAGCATTCAAGTCCTACTTCTTGATTAGTTCAGGAGCTAAAACAGGTTATGATTACACTCAGAATGCTTTCCCGGAAGAACCTGGTCTCATGGACGCGGCAATGGATCCACTGAGAAAGAGAATCGGGAAAACTCTTGGGAAAGGAATCGTGTTCATATCTAAGTCAATCGATTACTGGCTTAAAGGAGTTGCAGGTTTATTTGGACTTCTTTTTGCGATCTCACTAGGTTTCAACGGGAATTTACCAAGCTACTTTTTTGTTGGAGCGTGGTTCATTCTTTCAGTTATTTCAATAATCTTGTTCAAGAAACTGATCGACTTTTTTGCTGGAGCAGAAGCAAGCTTTAACTTTTTTGGGTACAATTTCACTTTCCTCGGTTTCAGCGGAAAAGCAGAAAAAGCTTTCTTCACAGTCAACGGAATAAGTTTGCTCGCGTGGTTCGTGGAAACCATAGGATTGTTTGGCTTGCTGAACGCTTTTGGAGCAAGCTTCTCTTTAAGCGGTCTGTTCCTACTTACAGGTCTCTTCTTCTTTTTCTCGTTAATCCCTGGAACATTCCACGGGTTCGGCTTAACAGAATTGATTGGAATGCCGTTGATAGCTAGCAACGGATCAGCTCTGGCCGCAGGGTTCCTGGCACTAATTTCATGGGATTTGATAAAGCTTTTATCAGAGTTCTTGGCTTCAAGAAGCTTGTCCAGTTACCTAGGTAAATCTTTAAATGTTTTCTAGTTTTTCATGAAGTTTGTCCAAAGCTTCAAAGATATCGTTAGGTAGAACAGGCTCAAGATCTTTTCCAAGTTCGTCGCACGCTTCTTTCAAAGCCTGGAACGATTCCGAGTCTTTCCTGAAGTAACAAACGATTTCATCGTAGTCATGCGCCTGCAAGTACTTCTTTATCCTTTCTTTATTGACCTGGATGTACTTCTCTTTTATTTCAGGAGTTTCTTTCGACTCATCCCAGTCATAAGCATTGAACGGATAATAGTTATCGAACTCGATAGGGATAACGCCAGCACTAGACACGACTATCCTATGAATATCCTTGTAGTTCATCAAGTCCTTGATGGTCTTGTAAATCAAGGTATGAGTCTTTGACTTGCTGTAAGGTTTCTTGGCCGAGCACGGTAAAAACAGTGCTATGCTCTTGTCAGGTTTTTCGTACCATCTTTGCAGCCAGTCCTGCCAGACCCGGTAATACGGGTGCTTCAGGTGCTGCTCACTAACACCTTTCAAGGCCTTCTTTTTTTCTCGC
>JAGXON010000018.1 GCA_023659865.1 Candidatus Diapherotrites archaeon LH_S9
TCAGCAAAGCCACCTGGAAACTCACAAACTTCAACCAACCAAACGCCACATTCACTAACACACAAGAAGGCAGCGTTACACTCAAAGCCAACACCTTTGATGGTGAATGGGTTACTTTCCAGCACGATGAAATAAATACGGGAAAAACGAGTGAAAAAGGAGCTGACTCCAACCAAACCCTCTGGACCTTTGATACAGGGGATGCTGTGCAGTCTTCTCCTGCTGTAAAAAATAAAACGGTTTACTTTGCATCAAGAAACGACGGATACGTTTATGCAGTACATGTTAATGGAACCCAGTTATGGAATACATCGGTAGGTGACTCGATTCGTTCTTCTCCTACTGTTTACAATGGGAACGTGTACATTTTATCTCAGCATAGGTTAGGTGAAGATACTGGGCTGATCCCTATCAGAGACGTTAAGGTGAAGTTATGGAAGTTGAATGCTTCAACAGGAGCTGCTCAAAAGCTTTATAACGTTACGTCGTCTGGCCCTTACGGTTCTTATTCTTCGCCGACTGTTTCTAATGACATGATTTACGTTACGGCTGCTGAGTACTTACTAGCTTTTAATTCAACTGGAGATTATCAGTGGAATGTTACGGCTGGAGACTCGGTTCGCCGTTCTCCTGCTGTTTACAATGGAAAAGTTTTCTTTGGTTCGGATGACGGTAAGGTATATAAGGTGAATGCTACGTCTGGAGAAGTTTTGGCGACCATCTCGCTCACAAACAGTCTCAATAGTGACTATTCAGCTATTCTTGTGCATGACGGAAGGATTTTTTTCCAGGTAGAGGATTCTGATAGTGATGGTGTACTTTGCGCTATTGACATAGATAAGATGGGTACTCCAGAACAAAACGAGGACTATATAAAAATAGGAGGAGATTCAACAGGGTCTTCTCCTGCGGTTGGTTCAGATGGAACAATTTACGTGGGTTTTAACGAGGGAGTGAAGGCAGTTGAATCTGATTTGTCTAGCTCTAAATGGTCTTATGGTGGGGATAGGTTTAGATCTTCTCCTGCGGTTGGTTCAGATGGAACAATTTACGTGGGTCCCTCGGACGCCCCTGATGCTTCTAGGTTTGATATTGCGTTTAATCCGGATGGAACGGTCAAGTGGAAGTACAAGACAGAAGGTTGGGGATTTTCTTCTCCAGCAGTTGCAGGGGGAATGACCTTCATTGGAAGTGGTGATGGGAAACTTTACGCTTTTGGAAATTACAACCTTTCAGGGGGTTACAAGCTTTCAGGAAACTACGTCTCGCCTGTGAAAGACTCGGGCCGGAATTCAACGGATTGGACGAGCTTCACCTGGGAGGACGAGAACGTGAGCTCGCCTAATCAGAATTTAACTCTTTCAGTAGACGTAGCTAACGATACAAGCCTGAACCCAACAACAAAGAGAAGCAAGGAGGAGGATCCGGGAGTAGGCAGATACTTACAGTTCAAAGCAGAGCTATCAACAGACAACAAGACCAAGAGTCCAGTGCTTGAGGAAACAAGTGTTGACTACAAACCACAGTACACTAACTTTACAGTAACAGTCAATGACGATAACGGTATTAACTGGATAACTGTTGAAAACACCACCAGCTGCTCCACACCACTAGATGAGAATATCACAGTCGGAGGAAGCACTTTTAAAACCAAGACCTACATCCACCAATCCACAAACTGCACCTACAGAGTGAACGGAACCGACTCTACCGATACTCTGATCGGACCAAAAACTATCAATGGATAAACAAATTTTTTCAGGAAAAAAAGTTTTTGGAGCGAGTACATGATAGACGAGATAACAGTAAAAAACATCATTTCAGCAGAACTGCTTTCAACAGTGAACTGGACACAACTAAACACAAAAATAGCAATAGCCATAGGAATAGCAATACTCGCAAAAATAATCGCCAGATCCATTGGATTCATCTCCAGAAAATTCGATGAACTGATAGACCACGTGTTCAAACTCGATTTCTCAGAAAGTTTCCACAAAACAATAGAAAGAGTTAGCGGAAGATTCATCTGGATGTTTGCCGCTTACCTCGAGCACCCTCCAAGAAGAAATACAGAAAACAAAGGCACTGAAAAAACAGGGAAACCCACTAGAACAAACACAAAACCTTTTTATATAAACATATACACAACCAATAAAGACACCAATATACACCCACCACATTCTCACCTAATCCTCTAATGCAACCTAAAAGTTGCATAAAACTCATACTTAAGGTGACTTAATAGTGGCAAAAATCTCAAAGCCAAGAGCAGGATCGCGCGGATACGCGCCAAGAAAAAGAGCACGAAGACATATACCTAGCGTTAGATCTTGGCCCAAAAAAGAAACACCGCAAGTGCTAGGCTTCGCAGGATACAAAGCAGGAATGACTCAAGTAAGAGCAGTAGAACAAAACCCGGACAAACCCAGCTACAACCAAAACATAATGATGCCCGCAACCATAATAGAATGCCCTCCACTAAAAGTAAAACAAGTAAAAAAATACAAGAAAACGCATCAAGGACTCAAACTCACCAACAAAAACCCGGACGAAGTAAGAATACAAGTCGAAACCAACCCACCGCACAAAAAAAAGACAGAAAAATTCGAACTAAAGATAAGTGGAACTCCTGAAAAGGCACTGGAAAAAGCAGAAAGCCTTAAAGAAGAAGAAATCTCGATCAAAGACGTTTTCAACCAAGGACAATACCTGGACGTCCTCGGAATCACAAAAGGAAAAGGAATCCAAGGACCAGTAAAAAGATTCGGAATCAAAAAACAACCAAGAAAAGCAAAAGGAAGAATCAGACACCCAGGAGCAATCAACCCATGGACACCAACAAGAACCATGTGGACCGCTCCCCTCGCAGGACAAACCGGATTCCAGCAAAGAACCGAACTCAACAAACAAATCCTAAAAATAAAAGAAAACGGCGGAATAAAACACATCAAAAACTACGGGAATATAGAAAACGACTACGTTCTAATCAAAGGATCAGCACCAGGAAGAAAAGTTGGACACGTTTCAGCAAAAAGAACCGGTAAAAAGGAAGG
>JAGXON010000019.1 GCA_023659865.1 Candidatus Diapherotrites archaeon LH_S9
ATCCTGAGTCTTCTATTGTGGGTACTAGCTCTCTTTTGATTTTGATGGTTTCTTCCGGCACATTAACTTCGAAAGAGAACTCTGCTTCGTCGCCAACGTAACCTGTTTTTGAGGCCACCAACTTGGCCATATATTCTCCGCTCTCGCTGAAGGTGTGTTTGGATTCGTACATCCCTGTTTTTATGTTTCTGGAGAGAGTGACTGTTCTGTGTCCTTGGGTTGGAGTTGTAAGAACTAGTCTTACGTCTGCGTCTGTGGCTATGTCTCCTGTGTTGTCGAAGACTTTTGCTTGAATTGTGGTGAATGTTTTGTTCACGACTGACCCTGATTTTGGGTGCGATGGAGTGACTTGCAGTTCCTTTGGAGTCACGGTAAGTGAAGCTGTTTCTGTCACTGTCTTTTCGTCTTTGTTGATTTCAAAAGTTATTTTGTAGGTTCCTCCTTCAAGAGAATCTGATTTAGCGTAGTACTCGCCGTTCAGGTCGTAGTCCATGTCCATTTCTTTTCCTTCAAATTCTGCTTGGACGTTTGCGTCCGGCACAGGATTGCTTCTGTTGTCCAGAACTTGAACCCTGAACTCAACTTTGCTTCCTTCTTTGTAAGGGTCGTTGCTTGGTGACATTACGTCTATCCAGAGTCCTTCCGAAACCTTCATTCCTTCAGGAGGGGATACCTTGGTTTCACCTATCTTGATGAGTGGGTAAGTGTACGTAGCGGTTTCAAAACCTTCTTTCTCGGCTATGAACTGTATTTCGTACCAGGCGTTGGAGTCGAATTGGTATGTGGTCGCGTACTTGCTGTCTTTTTGCTGTAGTTTTTTGCTGTCTGTTTCTTGTTTTGTTCTGATGTACGCGGTGACGTTAGCGTCTTCCAGCGGGTTGTTCTCTTGATCTTCTACTCTTGCACTGATTTCGAGTTCTGAGTTGAGCGGGTACTTGCCGTAAATTGGTTTTATCCTGTTAACGTGCATTTTTTTGAGGACTTCTGGTTCTCCTACTGTGAACGTCTTGTTTTTTGTGTACTCGACTTCGTTGACTACTGCAGTGACTTTGATGAAGTAATCTCCTTCCTCCGAGAGGTTCGTTTCCGTTTCGTAATTGTTTCTTTCTTCGGATAAGTGAAGAGTTTTTTCTGTTTCGCCTTCTTTCAGTATCTCTGCTCCAACTTGAGCGTCGCTCAAGAATTCGTTGTCTTTCCATAAGTCAACTTTTACGGGAAAAACACCTTTATCTTCTTTGTCTGACGGAGACAAGATATCTATAGCTATGTCTTCTCCTTCGACTGAAAAACTTGTTTTTTTCTTGTATTCTCTTCCGTCGTACACTGCCGAAGCGGTTAAAGAGTAATCGCTTTCTTCCAGTACTTCGAGAGTCGTTGAGTAAGGACTGTCTACCTCTTTAGTTGCTATTTCCTCGCCGTTCTTTTCCAGAGTGATCTCGACTTTTACTTCATTTACTTCCTGTCCTTCAGAAGTCAGTTCCAGAACTATAGGAATGTCTCCAGGCAAGTAAGTTTTTTGGGTGGGTGAAGAAAGAGACATGTTCAAGTAAGACGAGTTAATGAATACGTTGCGTTCGTCAGAGTATTTCGTGCCGTCGAAAGTCGTGTTCGCAGCCACGAAGTAATCCCCTTTTCCCTCGATGAAGAAAGACGTTTGCCTTGCCTGCCTTTTCTCGATTATATTTTTATCGGAGTCCTTAAGCATCAAAGTAACTTGAGTGTCATTCATGTCCTGAGTTACTGCAGAAGCATTCACTTCTCCAGGCGGTAAAATGGCTCCGTCTTCAGGAGAAGTTAGTTGCAGTTGCGGTGCTGCCAGTGCTGAAGCGAACAACAATAAAGTGAAAAGTATTTTTTTCATCAATTAAAATTGGGAAAAACCAATTATTTAAAGTTTTTATAGGACTCGTTCACGCAGCTATCTTGATGCCGAGCTCTCTTTTTAGTTCCCTGTACCTGTTCCTGATAGTTACTTCAGTCACTCCCGCAACGTCAGCAACTTCCTTCTGAGTCCTTCTTTCACCCAAAAGAACTCCAGCTATGTAAACTGCTGCAGCAGCTACTCCAGTAGGTCCTCTTCCAGAAATAAGTCCTTCATCTATCGCTTCTTCAAGTATCCTCTTAGCTTTCTCCTGAACTTCGCCTGAAAGATCTAGTTCGGAAGTGAAC
>JAGXON010000001.1 GCA_023659865.1 Candidatus Diapherotrites archaeon LH_S9
GTAAGTATGATCTACTACTGCTCCTGAAGAAGAGCTTCCGTCTTCGAACTCCCATGAAAACTGTAGTGCGCCTGGAGTCGGGCAGTTCTCGCTTCCTTCGCAGAATGTTTTGAAGTTCATGTCCCAGTCCTGCTCATCGTTGAATTGACCGTCTGAGTAAGAATTGCTTTGATCTACCTCAACGTCCAGAGGATTCAACGCGCTGTTTTCAGGGATACATTTTACTTTCTCGAGATCCTCATCTGCCGTGAAGTGGTAATCACCAGTTGATATACAATTCGAGCTTAGATTATCCGTTTCCCATTCATTTGCCCCGTAGTCAGTGAGTCCGTGATAGCAAGGGTTTTTGTTTTTGCTTACGGCTCCTATGTATCCCTTACACTTGCAGAAGTCGTCGATGTCTGACCAGTTTCCTGTCTGAGAGCTGCAGTCTCCCCATCCTGAGTAGCCCCAGGCGTTTCCTGATACTGGGAAGTCAACTACTTCTCCTTTGTCTGAAGGAGTGAGCACGATTTTGTAGGTTTCTCCTGGCGTAACATCTAGCGATGGAGAGAAAGTCCATGAAATCCATTGATAATCCGGGTTAGAGACTTCAACCAATCCTGAGCCTACTTCATTGCCTGAATTGTCAAGAACTTGTATGGTGACTTCCTGGTTTACTGGTGAAGCTACTTTTACTTTGATTCTCGAGATTTCTTCGAGTTGGGGGACAAAAGTCTGCTTTTTCTGTGACACTCCAGCAAACTCCGCCGTGGAAGAGTTAACAGACTGATCTAAGCGATAGTAGTTGGAATCGTACGAGTTGCTTCCGTCCAAAGTCACGGTTTCCCCAGCTTTTATGCTCTGATTTGATCCTGCTTCTGCTACTGGAGCGTTTCCAATGATTACTGTAAGACCGTCAGTATCGTGGAATCCGTTGTCATCGGTAACAGTTAGCTCGACGTCGTAAGTTCCTTTCGAAGAATACTGATAACTTGGTGTGGCACCGATTGCAGTTCCTCCGTCTCCAAACTTCCATTTGTAGGATTCGATGGTTCCGTCTGGATCGTTCGAACCGCTTCCATTGAACTGAACGATTTCGTTTATGTCTGCAGACTGATCTGGACCAGCCTCTGCTACTGGGTGGTAACCTATAGACACAGATGCTGTGTCTTCATCCGTGTAGCCATTGTTGTCGGTTACTTTAAGAGTAACAGTATGAGTACTGGCTGAAGTGTAAGTGTGGGAGATTGTTTCACAGGTTCCTGTTGAATTGTCTCCGAATTCCCAGTCGTAGGATTCGATGGTTCCGTCCGGATCGCTAGAACCACTTCCGTCAAATGTTATAGGGGTATCAACAGGCTCGGTTAAGTTTGGACCAGCGTCCGCGTTCGGGGAGGATCTTACTTCTACGTTGAATGTTTCGATTTCTGAAACTCCTCTGCTGTTGGTAACTTTCAGTCCTACTTTGTAGTTTCCGTGACTTGAGTAAGAGTGAGTGACAGTTTTTCCGCTTGCGTCAGTTTTAAAGCTGGTGTGGATGTCAAAATCCCATTCGTAGGATGTTATGCCGCCTTCCAGAAAACTGGATCCTTTGTCTTTGAAAGTAATTTCTTCACCGATTTTTGCAATCTTGTCTGAAATTTCTTCATCGGTCCCGAGCTCGAAGAGCGTGATTGGTGTGCCTCCTTTGTTCGCTACGAGTACTTTTCCTTCTGCAGGATTAACAGGAGTAGCTTCAATAGTCATTGGTTCTTTTCTAACGCTTCTCTGTGATACTATCCCGCCTACCCAGTAGTAGATGCTTACTGCGGCTATAACGGAGATCGCTATCAATAATACGACTGCGACCACGGAAGAAATTCCTTTCTTCATTGTTTTAATCAACTTTTATCAAGCTTAAAAGGTTTTAGTTTAAAAGGTTTTACATGAACAGGTCTTCAGGAAGTTTATTTAAAAGAACAAAAAGCAAAACAATTAAGGAGATATTATGACTGAAGAGAAAGCAATAATGCACTTATTCACAAGCCCTAACTGCCCACACTGCCCGAAAGCAGAGAAAAAAGCAAAAAAAGTAGCTGAAGAAAGAGACGACGTTGAACTAAAAGAATACTCTACAGACAATGAAGACGCGAGGAAGAAAGCAAGAGAATGGCAAATAAAAGTAGTTCCCACTTTCGTGATCATCGGAGACTCCGCAGACCAGCCACTAGGACTAAAAGGGGTCCAGGACAAAGAAACCTTGAACGACTTTATCGACGCAGCAGTAGGCAAAAAACCAGTTGACGAAGTCACAAACAAATACTCGTAAGGGAAGAACATGCCTGAAACAGGAGAAATAGAAAAATTTGTGTCAAAAGAAAAAGGCGTAACCCATCTAGACAAACTAATAAACAACTTCAGGCCAGAAAACAAGGAAAAACTTCTTGAAAAAATAGAGGAATCAAGCAAACTAGCTTTAACAGAGCTCGAGCTCCCGAAAAGACCTGAAAAGCCCCCGACAACAACAAAAAAGTTCCTGAAAACAACTGAAAAGCCCCGGAAAACAACTGAAAAAATAGTTTCAGACAAAGAACTGCAAGAAATAGTGAAAATGGGAGAAAGCAAAACTCTCATAAGCGACAGGGCCGGTCTATCCAAGCAAGCAGAAACGCTTCTGAACGCAGCAGAACAAATCGAAAAAAAAGGAAAAGTCAACCTAATCAAAGACAAAAACGCGTTAGACGAACTAGAAGAAAAAGGACTGCTGGAAAAAAACAAGAAAGGGTACTTCCTTCCCACAGAAAAGTTTGAATCATCCGTTGAAGCACTCAAAAAGACACTGGAAGAAACAAGAAGAGAAGAAATGATTTAAATGAAGGAAAAAGCAATCCAGAAACTGGAAAAAACCCAGAAAAACATCGTGTTCGGAAGCTTCCTGCACGGAGCAGGCCGAAGCTTTCTAGCCAACTACTTCTCAGAAGAACTGGAGAAAGCCGGAATCGAAGTCAAAAGAATTTCTTCTGGAGACGTTTTCAAAGAACTAGCCAGAAACTCAGAAAAATCCATAGAAGACTTCATTCAAGAAATAACTGAAGAAAAAAGAAAAGCAAAGCAAATTGACGTGAAAATAGATCAGAAAGTGAAACAAAAAATCAATGAAGAAAAAAATAAAATCCTGGTCATCGATTCATTACTCGCTCCATTCTACACTGAAGGCGTGAAAATCCTCGTGAAAACCGATGCAGAAACCGCTGGAGAAAGAGTTTTCAAAGGAAAAAGAAAAGCTGACGAAGAATACGATTCTGCAGAAGAAGCAGCCAAGGAACTAAAGAAAAGAACTGAGCGAGACCGACAGAGATACAAAGAGCTTTCTGAAGACAACGAAGTCCCAAAAGAATGGCGGGAAGTCTACAGAAAAGCTTTCATGAACTGGGGAAGCAAAGAAGAATTTGACGTAACCGTGGACAACTCCGGAACAAAACAAGAAAGCATGGAACAGCTTTACAAAGGCATTTCAGAGGTATTGCAATGACTATCGAAACCGAGGTAAAAAAAGCTTTTCCTCTAGGCGGAAAAGAAACCTGGAAAATTCTCGTCAAAGAAGACGGTAAGACTCGGAACAAATTAATCTACTCTTTCTTCGAAGAAAAAAACGAAAAGAAAAGTTACTTAGAGTACTGGAGAAGCAGCTGGCGCCATAAAGGAGAAAGATACGGGACCATAGGGCTGAAAAAAGCTTTGGAAGACATCAAGAAAGAAGATGTAGACAAAGTGAAGGTCACGATAACAAATAATGACGTGAAAGACTTCCTGGAAAGAGTTGGTTTCGAGGAAACGAACACCAGAGTCGAACCATTTATCGGGAACGCTCACGAGTTAACAGGCTTGCAGGAAAAAAACATCGACGAGATGTTCGAAGAAGAGATATAAACTATTAATAACCTCCAACCAATAATATGTAATTAATGGGTCCGATAACCTCTATCCTGGTACCTTTGTTCACGATCCTGGTGTTCGTGAGCATCCTCATTCTTGCAGCAGAGAAAACAGTTGATAAACTCATCGCTCTAGCTGACCATTACAACATCTCAAACACTTTCATTGGAATGACCCTTGTCGCCATGAGCACTAGCTTACCGGAAATTGGTTCACACCTCGTTTCATCAATAGGTATACTTCAAGGAACATTAAGCTATAACATTGCATCAGCAACAGTACTAGGAGGAAACATAGGATCCGACGTAGTACAGCAAACACTCATCATAGGAGTAGTAGTTCTTCTGATGGGAGGAATAAAATTTAAAGAAGAATTCCTCTTCAAAGACTTCCTACCCATGATCGGGACCACTCTCCTAACATTGCTCCTTGCATTCGACGGAATCATCTCAAGACTTGACGGACTCATCTTGTTCAGCGCGTTCATAGCGTATGTTTACTTCCTTATTCGAGACGAAGAGAACAGAAAAACTCATTCTGACACAAGTCAAGTACATCCGCTTCCGCACGTAAGAGGAAAAGCTAAAAAAATAGAAAAAAAACACTTAGGGAATAATTCTCACAAAAAAGGAAGCAATAACCCACGGAAAGACATAATCATTGCCTGCATAAGCATGGGAATCGTTCTCGGAAGCGCCCACATAGTACTTCTTTCCACGGAAACACTAGTCACCATAACAGGCATAGGAGGATCCATGATCGGAGTAGTGATTCTAGGAATAGCTTCAGCATTACCAGAACTTTCAACCGCCTTGTCAGGACTGAAAAAAAACGCTAAAGGAATCTCTCTAGGAACTTTGATCGGGAGCAACATAACAAACCCACTAGTAGCCATAGGTATGGGAGGAATGCTTTCCACTTACTGGGCGCCACCCTCTCTCTACCTTTACGACCTCCCCCTGGAAACCATTACCGCAGCCTTGCTACTCATCTACTTGGTAACCCATGACAGAAAACTAGGAAAAGGCGGAGCAATCTACCTAATAGGTCTTTACATAGCTTACATAGTGGTCAGAGCAATATTTTTCGCAGCAGATTAAAAAAACTAGAAAAGAGTTTCAGCGGATCCAACAGCCCTATCAACCATCTTGTCCACGTCCAGCTTCTTTTCTTCTTCCCTCGCTTCCTCAAGCATCGTCCGAGTGCTTGGCTTGCTTGGGAGCACTTCACACCCCACTGAAGGAACCGTAGACGCCTCGAAGGTGCCTATATCTCGAGCTATCCTGATTATCTCGTTCTTTTCCAAGCCAATTAACGGCCTGAGAATCGGGATGCTGGAAACATCGTTCTCTGTTTCAATGTTCTGAAGCGTTTGAGATGCTACTTGAGCCAGGTTGCTGCCGGTCACCAAAAAACCTGCTCCTGTCTTCTCGGCGAATCTGCTTCCGGCTCTGAGCATCATTCTCTTGCACAGAACGCATAGGTGCTTGTCCTCACAATTCTCGTGGATTTCTTTCAGGTTCGGACCATGATTCATCTTAACTAAGCCGTTTACCTTAGTTCTCTCCTGGATTTTTTTGAACACATTCACTGCTCTTTCAATGTTTTCTTTACCGACGTAAGGAGAGTTATCGAAGTACAGTGACTTGACTTCCAGTTCCTTTGCTGCAAGAAAAGTTGCTACTGGCGAATCGATTCCTCCTGAGAACAGTGAAACGGCTTTCAATTCAATCACTCTTTTTTTGGCATTGCGGGCAGTCTTTTCTCTTGCTCACTCCCGATCTTTCCAGCACATTTTCTTTGAAGTCCAGTGTTATTAAGCTTGGTTCAAAATCGTCTTCCGTCAAGTACTTGATGAACTCGTTAACTTGAACGCTTGAAGTCTCCTGCACGAACGATGGGACCGCCCCCACTTCCCGAGAAAGCTCTTTTGCTTCTGGAAAAACGCATTTAAGGCAGGGTCTGCCAGGCAACACAGCTAGAACTTGACCTTGGTAATTGGAAACGGCTGCATGAAAGAAAGGAACTTCCTTTTCAATAGCTATCGAGTTAAGGAAGTATCTTGAGCTGAAGTTGTCTGTGGCATCAAACACTGTGCCCTTGATTTCTTTTTTTGCTTCCTGAGCTTTTTTTGGACTGCCTTGATTTTCACGTCTGGGTTCAGTTTCTCTAGCTTCTTTTTCGCTACCTTGGCCTTTGGTTCTCCTAAATGCTTCTCAGAAAATAACGGTTGCCTGTGAAGGTTCGACGCCTCTACTTCATCGAAGTCAATCAAAGTGATTTCTTTAACCCCGAGAAGCGCTAGAGAAAGTGATGTAAAATTACCTAACCTCCAACTCCAACCACTACAGCGTGGATGTCTCTAAGTTCCTGCTGAACTTGTTTGCCAACAACCTTGACCTGTTTAAAGTAATCCATTCACACCCCCCTGCTAGTGTAAACTTTTTTGAACACTTCCGCCGCTGTGAACACTATCAACCCAGCTCCAAACACTTTAAACCAGTCAAATATTCCTAGCGGGACAGTGCCAAAAGCTTGCTGTATCACCGGAGTATAAACCACTATAGCCTGAAGCACAAGCGATCCTATAACTGACATGAACAAGTACTTGTCCTTAAACCTGGCTGCAGTTGCAGGCTCCTTCATGGACTGACAGGAGAACGCAAAAAACAGTTCGGAAACCACTAGAGAGGTGAAGGCCATGGTGGTACCTTTTTCGGGAGATGCAGTTAAGAAAAGCGTGAGTATGAGCACGGTTATCACAATACCTATAAGTACTATGAGTGCTGCTACTTCCTTGTTTATTACTGGTTCGTCTCTCGAGCGCGGTTTTCGCTCCATTATACCCTTTTCTGCTGGGGATACGCCAAGAGCAAGTGCTGGAAGACCATCAGTCACCAGGTTAACCCAAAGCAGGTGTATTGGGAGTAAAGGCAGTCTTGCTAGTCCTGCAACAGATGCCGTGAACAGCACTAGGATTTCTCCTGCGTTAGCTGAAAGCAAGTAACTTACAAAGCTTCTTATGTTACTGAATATTATTCTTCCTCTTTTTACTGCTTTAACTATTGTTGCAAAATTGTCGTCCGTTAAAATCATCTCTGCAGCACCTTTGGAGACATCTGTCCCAGTTATTCCCATCGCTACTCCAATACTTGCTTTCTTCAGCGCTGGTGCGTCGTTAACTCCGTCTCCTGTAACTGCAACTACCTCTCTTTCTTCTTCCAGCAGCTCGACTATCCTGAGCTTGTGTGACGGAGAGACTCTAGCGAAAACGCTGACTGTTTCCAGTGCTTCCTTTAGCTCGTCGTCACTTAACTCTTCGACCTCTTCTCCTTCAATCACCCCCTCTGTTTCTATTCCTGCTTTTTTTGCGATAGCTTTAGCTGTTAAAGCGTGGTCTCCGGTTATCACAATTGGTCTGATGCCTGCTTCCTCGCATTTTGCAACGGCTTCTTTTGCTTCAGGTCTCAGTGGATCCATTAAACCAGTTAAACCTAGGAAAATCATTTCTTGTTCTGGTTCGTCTCCTTTATCCTCTTTGTATGCTGCCGCAAGAACTCTTTGCCCTTCAGAAGCCATTTCCTCTGCTTTATCAAGGAATTCTTGTTTTTCATCTAATTTTTTGACTCCGTCTTCCGTCAGAATCTTTGTACATTTCGAGAGGACCACTTCAGGAGCTCCTTTAGTATGACTTGATCCATCCTCGTGCATGGTGGTCATTATCTTCCTTTCGGAAGAGAAAGAAACTTCGTCGGTTCTTTCCAGGCCCATGCCTTCCTTCGTGAATCCTTTTTCTTTAGCTGCTTTTGATAAGGCTCTTTCAGTCATGTCACCTGTCTCAGCTTCTGGAGAAGTATCGTTACAGAGCGCGACCGTCCTGAACAACTGGTCTTCCGGACCCGGCACAAATGACTCCACCAACTCCATGTCATTCTTGGTTAAAGTTCCAGTCTTATCAGAACATATAACGGTTGTGGACCCAAGAGTTTCTACTGCAAGAAGTTTCCGTACTACCGCATTATCTTTCGCCATCTCTTTCATGCCTATGGCCAACGTCATGGTTATTACTGCTGGAAGTCCTTCCGGTACGGCTGCTACTGCTAGAGCTATTCCCGTTAACGCCATTCGAAGTAAGGGTTTCCCAGTAAGTACTCCCGCAACCACTATCACTGCTGCAATGGCCATCACTGCTATCCCTAGTTTTGTTCCAAGCGTTGACAGTCTTTTTTGCAGGGGTGTCTCTTGCTCGGTCACGGACTGAATGTCTTCAGCTATTTCTCCGAATTTTGTCTCCATTCCTGTTTCAGTTACTACTGCTCTGCCTCTTCCTTTCGTGACGGTTGTTCCAGCGTAGATCATGTTCTTCCGATCAGGGAGCGGTGTGTCTTCATCCATCTTTTTGGTTTGCTTGGATTGGGGTTCGGATTCTCCTGTGAGCGAGGCTTCGTTCACGCTCAAGTTGAATTCTGAGATCAGTCTCGCGTCTGCAGGTACTTCGTCTCCTTGCTTGAGAACAATGATGTCTCCTGGAACTATCTTATTGGAGGAAATTACTTTTTCTTTCCCGTTCCTCATAACCGTGGCTTTCGGTGCCGCTATTTTCTTCAATGCACGGACGGCTTTTTCCGCTCTGTACTCCTGGGTGAAACCAAGCACGGCATTGAGGAAGATTATAGCTGCGATAAAAATTGCGTCTATGGCGTGGCCTACTAATGCAGATATTATGGCTGCGAAGATAAGTAGGAATATTAGAAAGCTTTTGAATTGTTTTAAGAAGATGACTACGAGGGAGGTTTGTTCTTTTTCTCTTATCTCGTTCTTCCCGTATTTTTCGAGTCTTTGTTCTGCTTCCTGTTTTGAAAGTCCTTTCTCTGAGACTCCTTGTTCCTTGACTACTTCTTCCACCGTCAGTGCGTGTGGCTTCATGTTTAAGGTTAAGAAGAAATGGTTTAAATTATTAAGAAATTAGAAAGAAAAAAAGTTATTTTTTGGAGGGAAGTTTCTTTTTTGCTTTTTTCTTGGATTTGCCTGCTGAAACGTTTATGACTCTTTCTTCTCCGTCCTTGTTTGTGTAGATAACGTGAACTGCTCCAAACGCTTTTTTTTCGTCAACAAGGTCCTGAACTTGGTTAAGCGTGTCCATGTCGGTAACGCTAAGTCCTCCTTCGAAAACGATTTCTGCTACGTCGAATCCTTCTTCGTTCTTGAGCATTTCGAAAACTTTTTTGACTTCTTCGTTCATTTTGGTCATGTCCAACACCGTTTTAGATAAAACCTTCTTTATTTAAAATACTTTTTCAAGACAATTCAAAGAATTATATAACTGCCTTCAGTTAACATCTAGGAAGGAAAAATGAAAGTGTACCTCGATATCGAAACCACGGGCCTGAGCCCGAAAAGACATGAAGTAACGATCGTAGGAGCTTTAGTCGACGGAGAAGTCATCCAGATGGTTAAAGGCCAGGACCTAACTCAGGAGAATATCGAGTCTCTTTTCTTCGGACAAAAAACGGTTGTGACCTTTAACGGTAAGCGCTTTGACGTCCCGTTCCTGGAAAAACATTTTGAAGTACCTACTGTCGAGCACAAGGACTTGATGTATCACTGCCATGATAACGACTTGTATGGTGGGCTCAAAAAAGTCGAGAAAGACCTGGAAATAAACCGTGATCTGGACTGTAACGGGTCTCAAGCGATCAGGCTATGGCGAGAGTACGAGAAAGGAAGCGAGAAAGCTCTAAAAAAGCTTTTGAAGTACAACAGAGAAGATGTAGTGAACCTGGTTGAGCTAGAGGAAAAGCTCGAGAATTTCTAGGAAATCAAAAGTTAGAGATTTGTAGCTCTTTTCGCGAGCTTGTCCGCAACCCAGTTCTTCTCTCGAGGGATCCACTCGTACTCAACTTCATCGAACTTCTTTGAAACCTCTTGAACTTCTTCCCACAGCTCGATCAAGTGCGGTTGCTTTATCTTGTACTCGCCGTTCAATTGCTTGACGATCAGTTCACTGTCGCTAAAAATCTTTACTTTATCTTCATTAAATTCAAGGGCTTTTTTCAACCCATTTATCACTGCTTTGTATTCCGCGGTGTTGTTAGTTCCTTCTCCAGCGTTCTTGCTTACTTTTGCTTTTGTTTCACCGTCTTTTTTCACGACCACGCCTACCCCAGTGTCTCCGTAGGTGCTGGCGTTGCATGAACCGTCAACAAAAATTTTGAGCATGATTAATTTAAACGAGGATTGCTATAAAAAGAATTGTGAAACCCGTAAAAATCATTTACAGGAAACTGAAAAAAAACTACTCGTCTCCCGCTGAAGTCAGTGACAAAGACCCGTTCAAGGTACTAATCTCAACAGTGCTATCGCAGAGAACGAGAGACGAAAAAACCATTAAAGCAACCAAAGCCCTTTTTGACAAGTTCGGCACGGCTCAAGAAATCGCGGGAGCTGAAGAAGACGAGATCCGTGAACTGATCGAACCCGCTGGCTTCTACAATGTGAAAGCAAAACGAATAAAAAAGATAGCTAACAAGATCTTGAACGAATACAACGGCTCTGTTCCCAAAGAAATAAATAAGCTGCTTAAACTGCCTGGAGTTGGAAGAAAAACAGCTAATTGCGTGATAGCATACGGTTTTAAGGAACCTGCAATCCCTGTAGACACTCACGTGTACAGAATAAGTAACAGAATCGGTTTAGTGGACACTGAAAAACCTGAAGAGACGGAGAAAGCTCTTACAGACAAAATCCCGAGAAAGATGTGGGGAGAGATAAACAGACTGATGGTCAAATTCGGTCAAGACATCTGCAGGCCAATAAGTCCTCGTTGCGATAGTTGTTTCCTGAAAGAATACTGTGACTACTACGAAAAAAATTATAAGTAACAATAACCTCTTTAAAATGATTTTAGGGTCTTTAACGTCCTCTCGATGAATTTTGGAGAATGCTTGTTTTCGGCAAATCCTTTTATTGTATGAAGGTCATAACTATTATTGCAATGAGTGAAGATGCCCCTTCTGTCTGTAAGAACTGTGGTAGTTCCAACTTAAGAAGTTTCACAACTTCGAAGAGAGGAAATAAGAAAACGTACCACATCTGTGAAGAATGCAAGCAAGTTCACAGACCTAAGTAGAACAAACTCTATTTTATCCAACCCACCAGACAATGGAACTACTCAATCGATAGTGTATTCACTTAATTACATTTATTAATGGTAAAGGATTAAGTTCTTCAGGTGAACGAATTGAAAGTTACTGTCTACACTACCCCAGAATGCCCTTACTGTAAAATGGTGGAAAAACTCCTGGACGACAAAGGAATAAACTACGAGGAAAAGAATGTAGCTGAAGACGATAAAGCAGCTAAAGAAATGATGAAAAAAAGCAGTCAAATGGGTGTTCCAGTGACTGACCTAGACGGAGAAATAATAGTGGGCTTCAACAAGCCCAAGATAAAAAAAGCCTTAGGAAAAAAGTGAACTAATTCTGTTCCTGGCCTTGTTCTCTTCTCCTGGCTCGAAAGCAGACCAGTAAACCGATCCACCTTCTTTACAGAACAAACTAGTCTTCCCGTTCGTTGTTTTCTTGCACTGGTTTCCGGCAACTAAAACAGATTCTCCTTCCTCGGGATACGGAACCATCTGAGTCAGAATCGAGTCCGCTCTCGTGAAGGTCATTACACCGCTTCCTCCTGAGAACACTGATCCTCTTACCGCTCCTGACACGACCATTAAATCAACGTTCATCGCAAAGAACCCTGAAAGGCTTTTACCGCTCAAAGAATCGTAAAGTCTTGCATCATTTTCTCCAGACACAACAAAGCTCTCGAAATCACTTTCATCGTTCTCCTGCAAGAAGTCCTCTACCTTTTCTTTGTCAAAATCCCCAACAAGCTCTTTTGGGTTGTCAAGGCTCTGAATCTGTTCAGGTGAAAGACTTATCGAACCAGTTAACAAGATTAAGTCGGATCCTTTAACGTACACTAGTTGCTTCAGACCTTCCTGTTTAACGAGAAACGCTTTATTTCCCATGAAAGTAGTTTCCTCGGCATCCGGGAACCCTTGTTTTATTATTGAGATATCCAGAGGCTGATCAAAATCAATAACAGTCATCACGCCCACTGGCTTGTTGAAAAAAATTCCTACACCGATTCCTTCCGGTTTAGTCATTGCGGCGGCCATTCCAGTGACTCCGCTGGATTCGCCGTCTTGAGATTCTATTATCATAGGCATTGCCATGTGCTTGATTCCTTCCATCCCCTCTGGTTTAATGTAACCTAATGCTAGAAGCCCGTCACTCGGTATTTGCTGAAGTGCATTAGATTCAAGCATTGCTTTAAGCTTTGAATTGTAATTCACTTCCTTTTCCGTTCCTCCTCCGATGCACCCTAAAGAAGCTATCAGTACCACGATGATGGCAAAGGGTGCTATCTTATCTCTGTAGTTCATCTTCATCAATTAAGTATACTTGGTCCTAACTTAAAATACTTTCTGAAAAAAGAGAAATAGTTGAACACAAACTTTTTTGCCAGCTTTTTTCAAAAAAACTGAGTGCAGGGGAAGGGGTTCGAACCCTTGGAGGCATTGCTCAAACGCTAGCGGGATTGCTTGGGCGTCTTCTAAGCCAATGGATCTTGAGTCCATCCCGTTTAGCCGTTCGCGGCGAGAACTTTGGCCGCTTCGGTACCCCTGCAGAATTTTTTTATCCGAAGATGGATCCTACGCCTGAAGCGACGTTTTCTTCGTCTTTTTCGAATAGTTCCTGGATTTCTTTTTTGTCGGAGCCTTCTAATTCCTCAAAATCCGTGAGTTTTTCTTCTTGTTCTTCAAAGAAGTTTTCTGGTCCTTCGATGTACAGGTATTTCTCGTCTCCGTCTATGCCGAGAGATTGAGAGTCTCTTAGGATGTAACCGTTTCTTGCGAAAGCGTCTTCTCTGGTTACTTGGTTGGCTTTCTGGGAATCTTCTGATTTTATCTTGTAAACTTTTACTGGCATTGAAATCACCTTTTTTCCACGATATTATGATGACTTCAGGTTTATAAGCGTTCCACAAACTCTTTTAAACTAGTGTCGCGTTGTTTGTAGTCGTCTTCAGCAACTTCAAGGGAAAGAATTTCTTCAGGAAAAAAGTACTAACATGAATAAAAAAGAGTTTTCAGTAATCTTGTTCAACGGAAGCCAGGACATATGGGAAGAAGTAAGCAAAATCACGGGACTTAACTTCAAGCTCGATATAGATAACTTACCGGAGTGTAGAACACGAGAAAACGGAGTCAAGCAATACTCGGCCCACGACTTGCTCGACTATGTTTCAAAAAACAGTGAACGCGGAATCGGTGTAGTGGACGTGGACTTGTTCATACCGGAACTGAACTTCGTTTTCGGTTTATCTTCTCCATCAAAACAAGCTTCAGTCGTTTCAACAGCTAGACTAGGAAACAAAAGAAGCAGAATAATTAAAGAAGCTGTTCACGAACTAGGTCATCTGGTGGGACTAAGCCACTGCTATAACTCGGACTGCGTAATGCATTTCTCCAACAGAGTGGAACACACTGACAAAAAAGGAAAAGAGTTCTGCAAGAGCTGCAGAAATCACCTGAAATCGAAAAGTCTTTAAGTAAAAAAAACACTATTTTTACCGATGCCAGAAAAAGAAGAGGAAGAGATGGGGTATTACGAGAAGCGTAATCAAGGTGCTGACTACGTCACCAAAGGGATTCAGGAGAATAAGGGAAAGAAAGAAGAAAACTTCAGAAAAGCTATCAAGTATCTAGATGACGCTATTTCTATAAACCCTTACGACCACCTTTCTCACTTTAACAAAGGAGTTGCTTTCTATAACTTAGGAGAGTACAAGGAAGCAGAAGACTGTTTTTCAAGAAGCGAAGCCCTAAACGAGAGCGTTGCAGGACGTTATTATGAGGGATTGAACAAAATGGAGCTAGGAAAGCTCGAGGAAGCGAAAGAAATTCTTGAAAGAAGTCTTGAACTAACTTCAGAGAAACATGTCCTCAGAAAAGACATCGAGGAAAAGTATTCAGAGGTAGAAAAAAGACTGGAAGAAGAAAAAGAAAGCAAAAAAGAACTAGATGAGGAACTGGAAGAGCTCGAAGAAGAATCAGAAGAAATCTAGTCCTCCGGAACGAACTGGAAATCAGCTCTGTCCACGACAAGTTCACTGAACGCAGCAAAAGGAATTGCAACGACCGTAACTATCAAAAGAACGTCTATTGTTAAGGAAGCTCCAGTAGATACCTTAACTGCAATCAAGTCCTCGATAACCCCCATCACAACCCCAATAACGAGTAATGCATTTCTCCAACAGAGTGGAACACACTGACAAAAAAGGAAAAGAGTTCCGCAAGAACTGCAGAAATCACCTGAAATCAAAAAGTCTTTAAGTTAAAAAAACACTATTTTTACCGATGCCAGTAAAAGAAGAGGAAAAGAAGAGACATTCAAAGAACGTTAATCAAGCTCTTAAACACATCCGGAAAGGGGTTCAGGAGAACGAGGACGAAAACTTCAGAAAAGCTATCAATCATCTAGATAACGCTATTTTCATAGACCCTTACGACCACCTTCTTCAGTTTTACAAAGGATTTGCCCTCTATAACTTAGGAGAGCGCAAGAAAGCAGAAGAATGTTTTTCAAAAAGCACATCCATAAAGGAGAGCATTTCAGGACGTTATTATGGGGGATTGAACAAGATGGAGCTAGGAAAGCTCGAGGAAGCGAAAGAAAGTCTTGAAAGAAGTCTTGAACTAAGTTCAAAGCAACATGTCCTCAGAAAAGACATCGAGGAAAAGTATTCAGAGGTAGAAAAAAGACTGGAAGAAGAAAAAGAAAGCAAAAAAGAACTAGATGAGGAACTGGAAGAGCTCGAAGAAGAATCAGAAGAAATCTAGTCCTCCGGAACGAACTGGAAATCAGCTCTGTCCACGACAAGTTCACTGAACGCAGCAAAAGGAATTGCAACGACCGTAACTATCAAAAGAACGTCTATTGTTAAGGAAGCTCCAGTAGATACCTTAACTGCAATCAAGTCCTCGATAACTCCCATCACAACTCCAATAACGAGAAACTCCAGGAACATGTTTATCCTTCTTCGGTTCATATTCCTCCTTAAGGAACCAGTTAATTAAAAAGTTTAAAGGAATTTCCTTGAGTAAAAAAAAAATTGTGTACCACATTTTGCGGGTTTCATCATTCCCTCAATAATTTTGTGCTCGTTCTTTCAAAGTTCTCCTTGTTTAGCTCTTTTTTCAACGATTTCTTTCAGCGTCTCAGCGTCTTCTAACGCGTTTTCCCTGAGTTCTTCCATTGCTTTCTTGCACTCGTCGTGTCCTGCTTTTTCAGCGTCTTCGATGTACGTGTTAACGTTCCAGAGAAATTGCTCTCGTTCAACAAGTTGTTTGAGGATGTTATAAGAGCAGTTTTTGCGGACAGCGGACTTTTTTCTCATAATCTCACCGTTTTTGTGGATACATTGAAGGTATAAAAAGTTGGTTGACTAGTACTCGATTACTGATTCTCCTGCTTCTTTACGCACATTTATCACGTTTTCAACGTAGCTTTCGACTTTTAGTTCGTGAGAAACAAGAATCATTTGACTGATGTCAAGGTCACGGATTATGTCTCTAACTTTGTCCAGCTGGCTTGTGCTGAAACCATCGGTTGGTTCGTCAAGTATTATTAAGTCTTTCGTGTTTATTCCTTCTACAAGGAAGTTCACGACCTCGTTCAACGCTAGCCTGTACGCTAGAGCAACTGAAGTTCTTTCTCCTCCTGAGAGCCGGTGGTAACTGGTTTGATAGCCTTCTCTCTCGATTATTGGTGAGAATTTTTCGTTCACTCGCACGTCTAGCTCGTCGTTCTCGACCAAGACGTCGAACCATTCGTTAAATAGGTTGTTGAACCTTTTCTGCAGGTTGAGCATGAATTGTTCTTCGATCGTGCTTGAGAGTTCTCCCAGGCCTTCGAGCCAGTTCTTGTGTTTTTCTATTTTTTGATTGAGTTTTTTGGCTTCTTTCTTTTTCCTTATTTCTTTTTTGAGGTCTTCCAGGTTCTTTTGAGTGTCTTTTAACTGGGTTTTTTTGGATGCGAGTTTCTCTTTTGTGTTGCTTAGTTTTTTTCTTGCTTGCTCGAGTTTTTTCTCGATTTCTTGTTCTTTTTGCTTGACGTGTTTGACTTTCTCTAGCTCTTGCCGGGTTCTTTGCAGGGTTTTTCTTGTTTCCTGTATTCTTTTCCTGGTCTCCTGGATTTTTTCCTGCTTTTTTTCTAGGTCTTGCTCTAATTCTTTTTTCTTTTCTTGTTTTTCAGTGTATTCTTTCACTTTCTTCCTGAGTTTCTTTCTTTCCTTGATTTTTTTGTTTACTTTCTGGATTTCTTTGTCTTTCTTTTGTTTGATTTTGTCTTTCAGTTCCTTCTTGTCTTTCTTTGCTTGTTCCTCCTGGTTTTCGTGTTCCTTTATTTGTTTTTCGAGTTCCTGGATTCTCTTTCTTTTTTTCTCGAGTTCTTTTCTCCTGTGTTCTTCGGTAAGCTCGTGGCCGCACACCGGGCACTCTGAACCAGCTTCTTCAAGGTCTTGAGTGGTTTTTTCAATGGTTTTCTTTCCTGCTTTCTTGTTACTGAGTTGTTTATCGAGTTCTTTCTGCTTTTGTTCGATGTCTTCTTTTTTGTTCAGAAGTTCGTCTATTTCTTTGGTTATCCCTTTGTTTTCCTGTAAGTACTTTTCTTTCTTTTGCTGCAGTTCCTGGGTTTCTTCTTTGATCTTAGAAAGCTGTTTGTCTGAAGGTTTTTCGAGTTCTTTTATCCCCTGGATTTTCTGCTCTAGCTCTTTTTTCTTGTTCTCTTTTTCTTTAAGCTGGTTCTTATGGTTCTTTAAGTCGTTCTCTTGGTTGCTTTCTTTCTTGTCTAGCTCGTGGAACTTCTGAACTTTTTCTTGGATGTCTTGCTTTCGTTTCCTGTGCTTCTCGAGCTCTTGTTTCCTGTTCTTCTTTTTTTCTTTGAGTCCAGCGATTGATTTCTCGAGTTCGCTTGTCTTTTCCTCGAGTTGTTTCTTGTCTTCTTTTTTCTCGTCTAAATCAGAGTAAATACCTTGTAAAGTGTTCTGATAGTGTTTTGAAGCTCTTCTAACCGTGACCACGTTGTCCCTGATCTCCTTGTACTTATTTATGCCTAGAACTTTCCTCAAGGTATCTAAACGTGACTCGTCGCTTGCTTCAAGGATTTCCTTCATCTTTTCCTGCGGAGTGTAAACCGTGTAACGGTAGATGAGTGACTTGCGTTTCGAGAGCATTTCCATCGGGTAACCAAGGATCTTGAAGACCCTTGCCTTTAGTTCTCGAGGTGAAAGCTCTTGCCTGGCACTGTTTTTGATCAAGTAACCTGATTCTTGTCTTACTGAGTCTCCGTGTCTCTTCAGATTCCTTTCTATCTCGTAATTCTTTTTGTTCACCGTGAACTCGAGTCTGACGGAACCTTCGTTCGTTCCTTCGCGCAGCAAGTCTTCTCCTGAAAGCTGGGATCCTCTTAAACCAAATAACGCGAATTCAACTGCCATCAAAAGCGTTGATTTCCCGTGACCTACGTCTCCAGAGAGCAGTACAGTACCGCTCGGGAATTCTATTTGGCCTTGAGTGTAGCTGCGGATGCTCTCGAGTTCGACGGAGTTGATTTTCACAGGTATTCCTCCAGCTCTTCTTTAAGGCCGAGTGTCTTGAGCGTGTTTTCCACTATTTTTTGGTCGTATTCGTTGTTGGTTTCTTCTTCTCCTTTTTCTTCTGAGAGTACTTGGAAGATGTTTTGCGCTAGTTCCATTTTTTGTTGTTTCGAGTATTTTTCGAGCTCGAATTGCTGTATGTTGTTTTCCATAACTTTTTGCTCGAGTTCTGTTCTGTTTCCTGCTTCTACTTTAACTTCCTCGTATTCTTTGGTTGATAGTTCTCTGGAGTTGATTTTTATGGCTCTTGCTCCTTTTTCTTTCAGGTCTTCTTTTATTTTGTTAAAACTTATTTGAGTTGTTTTTCCTTTCCTGAGCGTTCCTTCGACTCGGATGAGCACTAAGTTCTTTTCAGCATCTATCTTGGATGTTTTTTGCCTTATTTCTTTTTCTACTTCTTGCGGTGTCTTGTTCTCCGCGTTTATTTTGAGTGGGAATACGTCACACAGTTTTATTGGTCTCCAATCAGGTTTTGCTTCTCCGTCTTCGACTTCAACTATGTAGAACCCGCCTTTCTTGAATTTCTCTAGCTCACGGTAGTTCGTGGGAAATGTTGAGCCTGTGAAGACTATGGGCCCGCGATCTCGTTCGTTGTAAACCCCTTTCTTGTGCACGTGACCTCCTGCATAGTAATCGAAGTTCTTCGGAAGCAAGGATACTGGTACTCCGGCCATCTGGCTGTATATCTCTGGCTTGTATTTCTGAAGTGCCGAGTGGAACATGAAGATCTTGAATCCTGGTTCTTGCTCCAGGCTCTGTCGGTCGAGTTCTTTGTAGTCGTGTATTTCGAGTGCTCCGGTTCTTCCTGGCATGCCAGTGATCTTGGTTCCTGAATCGTCTTGAGTGAACTTGAGTTTCAGTTTTCCTTGTTCCTTGGTTGCTTTTGCAACGTTTTGAGTTAATCCAGCTGCTTCAAGGACTTTGAGCATTGTCTTACCTGTCGGAGAGTAGTCGTGAGATCCGGGGATCGTGTAAATCCTGATGCCTTTCTGCTTGGCTTCTCGAAGTTTCTGCACTGCTGGTGCAAGCACGTCTGTAGACGGTCGGCTCGTGTCCATCAAGTCTCCTGAAATAAGTATGAAGTCAACGTCTTCTTCGATACTCTCGTCTATGGCTTTGCTAAATGCTTTTAGCACTAGTTCACTGAGTTCTGGTTCGCTCCATGCTCCTATGTGGCAGTCGGCTATGTGCGCGAATTTCATTTTTCACTCCATTTCGAGGCCTGTGTACGATTTCTGTGTTTTTTCTTTTTGTTTTTCGTCGACTATGTTTTCGAACAAAGGGATCGTGGTGGGTACTGCGAATTTTGTGAAGGTGGATGTGACTACTGCTTCTCCTATGTCGAGACTGGCAATGCTTTTATCGTCTTTTGAGAGGTCTTGAGGTGCTGACTCGACCAAGGATTTTCTTTCAGTGTCCATTTCCGTGCCTAGAATTATTTTGGTGTTCATGTTAGCAAGTATTTCTTTTGGTATAACACTTGGAAGTTGCGTGATGGCCGTTAGACCTATCTTGAATTTTCTTCCTTCTCTCGCGATTTTTTCGAACGTGTTGCCTGACCTGATGGAAGAGTTGACGCCTATGACTCTTGGTGCTTCTTCGAGCACGATGGAGATAACTGGTTTTTCGGAGAGTTCTCCTCTTCCTTTGTAGTTCCGGTATTTACTGAACGCTCTTCCAGCAATCATGGATCCAACCAATAGTTCTACTTTGTTTTCGAGGTTCGAGGTGTCGATAACAACTGTTTTCCCGTTCTCCAGTGAGTTAACTATGTTCCTGATCGTGGATTCCCCAGCCTGGGTTTTGAATATGCTTCTGCAGGAGAGCCTGCCGTTGTTTTCTTCGATGCCTAAGTAAGCTCTTATTTTTCTTTGGAGCACGGAAATTGTTTTCGCCTGCACTTCTCCCTTGAACTCGTCTTCTCCAATATCCTTCATGTCTTCTTTCACGAGGTTCTCGAGCCATTTCTTCTTGTCTTTGTTGTGGTAAGCGTAAAGCGCTTCGTTCTGAGCGTCTGAAAGGTCCATGACTTCCGTGAGATTCCGTGGCTTCAGCTGGCTTAAGTGAACGACTAGAGTGTTCTCTCCTGGAGGAGGGTTCGTTGAGTACATCTCGAGCTTTTTATCTGCTTTCGGGTGATCTGAAAGGCCTTTGCTTGTTTTTCCGTAGTACTCGTCGTGCGGATCGAGCACGAGGAAGCCGCAATAGTCTTTGTCCAAGAGCTCGTAGGCGATAACTTTCACTAGATTGGATTTTCCTTTTCCTGTTGACGCTGGTATAAGCACGTGATGTCTCAAGGTTTCTTCTCCTGGAAGCTGGACGTCTGCTTCAAGTGTTTTGGATCCTGATCTGATTTTTCCTATCCTGAGCTGGTTTTTTTTCTTTTCTTCGGACTCAAGGAACTCCAGGTCTTTTTCTTGGATGCGCCTTAACTCTGAGAAGAATTGAGGAAGTTTTTTTGGGGAAACCGCTTTGTTACTTTCCTTGTTAACGGTCACGAGGTTCTTGAGTTTAGCTGTAATGTAGTTACTTATCTCCGGGTCCGTGAACTCAAGGTCTTTACCGTATCCTTCGAGCTTCATCCCGGCCATGAGCGTCTTAACTTTTTCGGGGATTTGGGACCCGTAGAACAAGTTAAAAGCCTGTAAAATCGAGTACTCGTCCTTTTTTTCTGCTACGAGCAAGTCTCCTATCTCGATTTCTTTTCCTTCTTTTTGTCTTACGTATATTTCGTCGAATTCTCCTTTGAATATTCTTCCTACAGTCATTTTTTCACCTTATTTTAGTTCGTCTAGTCTATCGTGAGCGTTAGTTGCTGTCACGTTGGTTTTTATCTGATTCCATACATCGTTTTCGACCGCGAGGGCTTTCAGTTTCGCTTGATGCTGTTCTGCTTCGTGTTCGGAAACGCTTGCAAAGTAATCCGCGTCAACTAAGCCGTACGGGTATCCTGGGAACCTCAGGTCTTTCGAGTTCTGCGCCAAGGTAGCAAGAGTTGATTCTGTTTTGTTCGCGCTCTGGTCGTGGATCTCGTGCCTGAAAGCGTAACTGGACTCCGGATGCAGTTTGACGAAAGAAAGTTCTGCTTCGTGTTCTGGATTACTGTTTTTGACCACTGGGTTATAGAACCAGTTTTTTCCTGGCATTGAAGAAGCTCCAAGATCTTTCACAATTTTCACGAGACTTTGGCCTGTGGTTGTGTACAGTCGAGTGGTTTTTGAGAGTCCTGTGAACACTACGTTGTTTTCGCTGGCTTTTGCTAGAGCTTTTTTCGCGTATTCTTCTTCTCCTGTTAGCGATGGTCTTAGTGATCCGTCTCGCACTATCAAGTCGTTTTCTTCGAGTTCTTTTTCGACTATTTTTCCTGCTATCTTCCATTCTGCGAATCTTCTTGCTGCGGCGCACACTTTGTTTATGTCTCCTCTGAATTCTCCGCCTGTAAGCGTTTTGTCCCAGGAGCTGAAGTCAAAAACTTTTCCTGGTAGGTATTCAGCGTTTTGTTGCTTCACGGGATAGGTTCGTCCCTCGTAATGTATTTCGTTGTCTTTCGTGAATGCTTCGGCGAGTGCGTAGAAATCTATTTGCTGTGGTATAGTTGAGGGGTTCTTTCGTTTCTTGTTCTTGAACAAGTTGAAGTAAGCGCGAACTAGGTGAACTGAGAAGGACGGGCACGAGTACAGAGGTATGTTCCCTCCGTCAATGAAAGCTGTTTTCCGATCTTCTGGATCTGTTTCAGGTATCTCGTGAAAGTTTTCTTCAGTTAAAGGGATTGCTTCGTAGTTTTCGTCCTGGAATTGAGGTTGTCCAGGTTCTTTTTCAGAGTTTCTTTCCCTTAACTCGTTCAGCAGTTGATTTAAAGCGTGTTCAGGCATTAAGATCTTCCTCAGAAATTCCTGGGTTATTAACTAGTTTTAATGCTCAGGGAATATTTAAGTTTTGGCCGGGTTTTCCCGAAGTATTCTAATACTAAGAACTCCTCTAGCTAGCTTCTTCAAAAGCCTTGTTCACTTTCGTATTCGTTCTCGTGTTCCTAGAAGAAACACTGACTCTTAGGAAAATTCGATCTCGGAACTGGGACCTGCCTGCAGCCTAGAGACCTTCAATAACGCTCTTGACCTGTGAAGTAAAGTTCTGAAGACCATCACGCAAAATACTTTTCAGTTTGTCCCTGTCAACAATTCGATAAAAAAACTCGTATCCTCCTTTCTCCTTGTTCTTCTGAGTTCTTTTAACAATTCCTTTCTCCAAAAACTTCTTCGAATGCCTTTGAGCAACAGAACGATCTCTTTCAAGGTACTCAGATAAATCAGTAACAGTGAAAGGTTCCTCTATCTCTAAAACAGATTTGAAAGTGTTGATTTCTGCCTCAGAAAGATCAAGAGAGCACTTTAAAACGTCTTCAAGCGAAACTTCTTTGCACAATCGCATGCAAAAGTTAATGGTTGTGCGACTTAAAAACATTACCTGCACTTCTTCACAACACATAAAAACCTGGAAAGAAAAATAAACCTGTAATGAACGAACTGAAAAAAATTCGAGAAAACAAAAAGAAGGAAATCATGGAAGAACAAACAAAAAAAAGCCAGAACAAAGTAATAGTTTACTCCACATCAACGTGCCCGTACTGCGATCGAGCGAAAAAATACTTGAAGAAAAAAGGAGTAGAATACGAGGACCACAACGTAGCGCAAGACAGAGAAAAAGCCAAAGAAATGATCAAAAAAAGCAATCAAAGAGGCGTGCCAGTACTAGACGTGAACGGAAAAATAATCATAGGATTCAACAAACCAGAAATAGAAAAAGCCCTGAACTAACAGCCAAAGACAAACCAACTTTCCCCATTCTTTATCTATGGCCCCCCTCTACCTTCCTCTGGAAAGATTTTTATAGAAAAAACCACTACTTTTAGACAGTGAAAGAAAATGAAGAAAACCTTAATA
The DNA here is from genome assembly GCA_023659865.1 of Candidatus Diapherotrites archaeon LH_S9. Lineage (GTDB taxonomy): Archaea > B1Sed10-29 > B1Sed10-29 > WALL01 > JAGXON01 > JAGXON01. Next base: position 22,557 of record JAGXON010000001.1, read on the forward strand.
GCATCGGTACTGCTGACAACTCTTTTGCTAAGCGGATGTATCACACCAACAGAACAAAACAAAACCTCAAACGTCACGAACGAAACCCAAATAACCGAGGAAAAAGGAATTAACTTAAGCAGCCCGCCAGAAAAAACAGAGCTATCTAGCTTCTACTCAGAAGTAGAAACAGAAGTGGTGCCCAGCACAGCACAGTACGAGCTACCGTTAAACAAAAACGAGATAGGTAACTACCAGAACTTCTCCAAAAAAATCAGTTTAAGCGAGGAAGAAGAACAAACGCTTCTCGAGAACGGTTTCGTGGTGCTAGAAACCAGGACAGAAGAAAATAAGATAACAGGACCATACGATTCACTGAAACAGAAAGGCGTTCCCATATTCATCACCACCGACTCACTGCTTCATCTTTACCACATCCAGTTCGATGAAACCCTCAGGAGAATAGAGGAAGAAAAGTTTTATCCCATGGCCTGGAACATGAGTGAAGAAATGGTCGAGCACTCGAAAAAAGTGTACGAAAGCTCTGACGGAGAACTAAAGGAAGCAGCCAAGAAGAACCTTGCATTCTACTCCACGGCCCTAGAGCTTCTGGAGCCCGAGCAAGACCAGGTCTGCGAAGAAGGCGACGAGAAATGCCTGTGGAAAGAAAAGAAATTCAGTCCAGAAGAAGCAGAGAAGTACTCTTTCCAGGTCCCGGAAGAAGTCAAGGAAGAAGTCAACCAAGAACTCGAGTTAATCAAAGCACACCAAGGATTCAATAAATCTCCGTTATTCACGTACAAAGAAGATTACTCGCAGTATGTCCCAAGAGGACATTACACGAGATCAGAAAGACTGAAGAACTACTTCAAAGGCTTCATGTGGTTCGGGAGAATGACCTTTCTCCTGAAAGGAGGTTGCAAAAAGTGCTTGGTCACTGAAGAAGAAGCAAGAATCCAAACCAAGAGCGCAGCAATTACCGCAACTCACTTTTCAAACAACAAAGAGCTTGCAAAAGACTGGAACAAAATATACGAGGTCACTTCATTCTACGTAGGTTTGTCAGACGACCTCGAACCGTACGAGTACCTGGAAGCCATGAACAAAGTTTTCGGAAACCAGGTAGACCTAGGAGAAATCGAGGGAAAAGATATTGGGGAACTAAAAGCCGAGTTAGCCAGCTACAGGAACCCGAAGATATACGGAGGGACTGGAGACTGCGTGATAAATCCACCATTCAATCCCGAGCAAGCAGACGAATGTCTTGAAGCCACAAAAGGAATGCGCTTCATGGGCCAAAGATTCGTCCCAGATTCATACATGTTCAGCCAGCTCGTGTTCCCTCGCGTCGGAGGCTTCACAGGAGAAAAATCAAGCGCATTCACAGAATCTGGGGGAGTAAGAGTTTTTCCAAGAGGTCTTGACGTCATGAGCCTGCTAGGATCAGAAAGAGCTGGTTACTGGCTTGAAGAACTTCAGGACAATTCATACGATGGATACAACGAGCAACATGACTCGCTAGAGAAAGAATTCAGTTCATTCAGCGAAAAAGAGTGGAACAAAAACCTTTACTGGGCGTGGCTTTACTCTCTGAAACCGCTTCTGAAAGATTTCGATGAAGGTTACCCGACTTTCATGCAAACCAGCGCCTGGAAAGACAAGGAACTGAACACTGCACTAGCTTCATGGACGGAACTACGGCACGATACCATACTTTACGCAAAACAAAGCTACACCATGAGGGTGGGTGCTGCGATACCTCCGCAGCCGGAAAAAGTTGTTGGGTACACAGAACCAACACCAGAATTCTATTCTCGACTGCTATCTCTAACTAAAATGACTCGAACCGGTCTGAACGAGATGGAAGTTCTGGATGAAACATCTGAGTCCCGGTTGGAGTCAATGGAAACCATACTAGAGCGACTGAAAGATATATCGGAAAAAGAACTCAGGAACAAAGAACTCTCCGAAGAAGACTACAACTTCATAAATAACTTCGACGAAGCCCTGGAAGGAACAATACGAGACGTAGACGAAAAAGCACAAAAAACCACTATAGTTGCAGACGTCCACACCGACTCAAACACAGGACAAGTGCTGGAAGAAGGAGTAGGATACGTGAAAATAATGGCTGTGGCATACAAGCTGCCTAACGGAGACGTGCTAGTCGGAGCCGGCCCAGTATTATCTCACTACGAGTTCAAGCAACCGATGAGAAACAGGCTTACCGACGAAAAATGGAGAGAAACACTAAGACAAGAAAAAGCTCCAGGAACACCTGCATGGCACCCCGGATAAACTTCAGGAGCTGAAATCATGAAAAAAACGTTTTTACTGCTCACGATCTTACTTGCTGCCGGATGCTTACAGCAACCAAAGGAGAAAGAAAAAATGACTGAAAAAATAAATTTAGAGAGCCCTGCCTTCTCGCAAGGCGGAAACATTCCCTCAAAATACACCTGCGACCAAGAAGACATTAACCCTGCCCTGAACATCGGGGAAGTGCCAGAAAAAACCAAGTCACTTGCCATGATAGTCGACGACCCTGACGCGCCACGAGGAACGTTCGTCCACTGGGTTATCTGGAACATTCCAGTAACAAACAAGATAAACGAAGACAGTGTTCCAAGAAACGTGCGACAAGGAACCAACGGATTCAAGAAAACTAAGTACAGAGGACCTTGCCCACCCGGAGGAACACACAGATACTTCTTCAAAGTGTACGCGCTCGACAAAAAACTCGATCTAGCTGAAGGTGCTAGCAAACAAGAACTGAAGAACGCTATGAAGGGAAATATCCTAGCTCAAGGCGAACTGATGGGAAAATACAGTCGCTGAAAGAAGTTTTTTAAGCCAGGTTTCACTCAAACCAGCAGGTGAACATATGAGTCTTTCGGAATACATTTTCAGAGCGTACGATATACGAGGAAAGTACGGAAAAGACTTTACTGAACAAGGAATGGAAAAAATCGGGAAAGCTATCGGTAGCTTCATGAAACAAAAATCTTTAAAGTCCTGCGTTATCGGTAGAGACGTCCGAAAATCCAGCGAGCCCTTATCAAACGCTCTAAAACAAGGACTGATAGAAACAGGAGTGGAAGTTTCCGACGCCGGTGAAACACCGATAGGAGTAGCAGTTTTCACGGCAAAAAAAGGAAGAAAAGACGTTTGCGCTTACGTGACCGCTTCTCACCTGCCGCCAGAGTGGAACGGGCTGAAACTGTTCCACGAAGACGGACTAGCTTTTTCAGAAGAACAAATACAGGAAATCGGAAGAAAAACTATCAACAAAAACTTTGTAAAGACAGAAAAAGGAGTAGACAAAGGCAAAATAGACCTCATAGACGACTACATCAAGTTCAACAAAAAGAATTTCGACTGCGATGGCGTGAAATGCGTTATCGATTGCGGGGGTGGAAGCACCCACAAAATAGTTCCAAAAGTCTTTGATTCAATGGGAATGGAAACACACACCCTATTCTGCGAAAAAGACGTGAACTTCTCGAAAAGACCTAGCAAGCCAACAGAAAAATCCCTGACAAAACTAAAAGAAAAAGTGATCGAAGAAAACGCTGACTTCGGAGCAGGATTCGACGGAGACGGGGACAGAGTCCTGATACTGAACGAGAAAGGCGGAACAGTCTCTGCAGACGAACTAGCAATCATTATCGGAAGAAAAATGCTGGAAAACAAAAAAGGAAAAATTATCGCGACAGTAGAATCCTCTCAACTGACTGAAGACGTGCTCAGGAAAAAAGGAGCAGAAATAATCAGAGTGCCTGTAGGACACACCCATATGACAAAAGAAGGAAAAAACCACAACGCAATCCTAGGATACGAACCATCTAACCACATGGTTCAACCGCAAATATCTTTGTTCGATGATGCAACATTAACCGTCATGAAGCTCGCGGAAGTTCTTAAAAAAGAAGAAAAAACTTTATCGGAACTCGCGAGCAATATACCTTCTTACGACAAGGAAAAAACTTTTTTGAAGTGCCCTGATAAAGTGAAATTCGAGGTACTGGAAGAACTTAAAGAAGAAATAGAAGGAAAGTACGGTAAAGTCGATTTAATGGATGGAATTAGAGTAGATTTCGATAAATCGTGGGTACTGACCCGTTGCTCGAACACATCGCCTGAAATCCGAATCGCTGCCGAAGCAAAAACTGAAACAAAAGCAAAAAAACTGCTCGAAGAATTCAAGGAAAAAACAAGCAAAAAAATAGAAGAAAAAACATAAAAGAGAAAGAACCCTATAGAAACAAAGAATTTCAAGAAGAATTAATAAGCCTGAAACAACACAATTAAAACAGAGGTGAGAAAATGGTAATGGACGCAGAAGAATTTGATGTTGAAGGCGAATCAGAAACAGGAGGGGATATACGCGAGAGCATAATAGGCAAGGGCACAAAAATACACAAAATTGGAAGCCAAGAAGAACTCTTAGAAAAAATAAGTGAATCAGGACCAAGAGAGGGCAGAATAGGACTGAGTAAAAAAGAAGAAGGGAAAACAAAAGTAGTAGAGAAAAGAAAAGAAAAAAAAGATGATATTATATCACAAAACCTTACAGGAGAATCAGAATCAGATATAATAAAAGAATTAAAATCCCACTACTAAAACATGGAAACTGAAAACAGCACCTCTCAAAAGGTTGACAGCAGTGACAAAGAAACAGAGATAGATTACGGGAAAACAAAAAGAAGCAAGCGTCCACACCCCAACAAAGTACAAACAACCAAGCACTTATCCCTTTCTTCTTTACCTTAACAGATATTATAAACATTCAAGCTAGGTACATAGCTTCTTCCAGTCTCACTGCAATAACCTTGATAGCTTTAGGTGCTTTACTGGTATCGAAAACAAGCAAGATAAAATACGCTTTCCTAATGCTTTTAGCGGGCGTGACAACCACTCCAGCCAACACGATAATCGTTTTCTTCAAGTAATAAAAATTTTGGAAAACAAAAGAGTAATGAATCAAAATGAGAAAAAAAGTAGACGGGAAAGGAACAAAACTAGAGGAAGGAGGAGACTCCTTCGAAGTCCTTCATCCGCACGCCCTTACGCAAAAAGAAACTCTTAGCGAAAAAGATAAAAGAGAACTAGGGCACGCGATAGGCGTGAGAGACACAGGGTTTCACATACCTGGAACAGAAGTGAATAAAAACAAAGGTGAAGACATCTATGAGCTCCCGATATACGGTTCTCCGGAAGGAAGCATAAGAAAAGTCATTGGGGTAAATAAAAAAGGAGAAACCCCGCGAGTTTACAAAATAGAAAGATCTTTATACACTTACACAAACGAAAGAGAAGTAAGAAAAGCAGAAAAAGTGCACGAAAAAATAAATGAATTACTGCCAGAAAACTCGGCAAAAAGCATGGGAGGAATATGGATAGAAAACATAGAGTTCCCGGAAAAAATAGAATCACTTTTCGGAAAATCTAAAGGCAAACTATATATCCCTATACAAGAATTAGTGGACCAAAAAAACTTTGCGGAAACAAGTTTTGTAGGAGAAAAAGGCGAAAGAAAAATCAGGAACGTAAGCAAAAAAGTAGGAAAGATAGTTGGAAAATTATTTGAAAACAACATAATGCTAGACGACTTGAAACCACAAGACTTCTGTCCAGGAAAAGAAGACCAACCAGTACTGGTAGACGAACAAAACGCTCACTTCAGAACAAAATACAGGAAAGCAAAAACAAAGAAGGTAGGCAACGGACTAGCAAAATTTGTTGAAGACCTAAAACAATTCAACCCAAACCTCTTCTACGAAAAACAAGAAAAAGGAAGAAAACTAAACAAGAAACTAGTCAAAGACGTAGGAAAAGCAATAAAGAAAGGAGTAAACAAAGAAGTGAGCAGCAGAAAAGAAAAAGGATACATAATGAAAGAGTTCGACAACAGATTCGCCAGAATGCTCAGAGAAGGAGAGAAAGGACTACCTGAATTCCATGAAGAGACAGAACGAGAGATATGAAAATAAAACAAATAATTCAAGCACTAGCAGCAATAATTGGATGCAAAGCAGTAGGAATACCTGCCGAGCAAAAAAACCTGAAAAAAGAGTCCTGTAACACTATCCTTTCCGAGCCTTATACGCATAAACGATAATGAAGACAAGTAACGCTAAAAGAACTATCAGCGCAGGAATTACCAGCAGACCTAGTTCAAAACCCGCTTTTTCAGGTCCTTCCGCTGGTCCTTTAGTCTTGTTCTCCTCCAGTTCCACAGGCTTCTCGGGTTCAGCAGCCGTTGGATTAATCCTCACGTCAATGGTTCTCCGACCTGCTTCGCCTTCTTCATCAGTAACAATCAAGGTAACTTCATAATCTCCTGGTCTCGAGTAACTGTGAGTGACGGTTTCTCCTTCAGCAGTCTCTCCGTCTCCAAAATACCATTCGTAACTTACTATTCTCCCGTCGATATCAATGCTTTCAGACGCATCAAACTCTATAGGGCTTCCTGCCTTAGTTTCTTGTTCAGATGCAGTAAAATCGGCTGTAGGGGATTCGTTTTCTACTGGCCCTGAAGGCTTTTCGGTCTCTTCTGGAGTAACAGTTTTGTTTTCTTTTGGTGTAACAGTTTCGGGAGTTACTGATCCGTATCCACCCCCACCTCCTCCTTCTTCGACAGTGCGTGTTATCCTGAAGTTCTGCACTTCCCCACCACTCCCATAGCTGAAAGAAAAGCCTATTTCTCCTGAAGAATTAGTGTCACGCGTGAAATCAGTGTCCAACGGAGAAACATGAATCGTGTGACTAGTTGAAGCAGGTAAATTTGATAAAGCGAAATTCATTTCTTGCCCGTCCACACCGCTCTTGGCGGAAAATTCCTTGTACGTCGAATTCAGTTCAACGATGTTTACAGCAGCTTCTCCGGAATCCGTAACTAAAGAGAAATTGTTTTCCCCCATCTTCGCCCAGGCCCCACCAACAGTTAAATTGCTGTAGCTTTGCTGGCCGTCAAAAGAAACATTGCAGTAATCAAGGTTTAGAACAGTGTCGTTCACGACGACTTGAGCACCAGCTACGGAGAAAAGAAATAAGACCAAGGGAAGGAACATCAATGACTTTACAGAGTTCTTTGCCAAATTAATCACTTATCTTATAAAGTTGAATATCTGCAGCAATAGGATCATCAAAAGTGGTGCTTCCGTTTAAATCTAAACTACTATTAGTAACTTTGAACTCTACAGAAACATTGTATCCCTCATCCAATTTCATCGTACCGCTATACGGGTGAACGAAGTAATCTCCGTCGTCCATACTTCGGTAAGTATAGGATTGAGTGCCTCTCTTTCCCTTTGCAGCATTGTTCACAGTAACACGACTAGCAAGTCCAACAATCCTTGTAGTGTTATGATAGTGACCATTTATCGATCCTGAAACCATGTAAACTCCTGGTTGACCAACTTCGATTGTTTCATTACCATTAGTTCTTGTGAAAGAGCAGGAAGTCACATCAGATACCGGCGTATCCCACGATACATTCTCCCAAGTTGCTGTTGTTGTAGTATCAACGGAGTCATTCCTGTAGAATTGAGCTGTGCATGCCTTTCTCTTTCCTTTAAGGAACTCGCCTGCAGTAACGTTTCCCGTTGCATCGACGTCCCCAGTACCCGTTACACTAACGCTCCCAGTACCCGTTACATTGACGTTAGCCGCATTAAACACATCATTCCCACCTAAGTCCAGGTTACCAGTCATCGAGTCTCCAGTTTCATTCACCCAGCTATCAGGAAGATTTATTAACTGACTCCCATCACCCTTAAAATAATCAGCAGTAACGTTGTAGGCAGTAACATTAGTTGAATTAACAACGTCAGTCGCATAAAAATTAGTTGAATTCACGTTAGCCGCATTAAACACATCATTCCCACCCACGTCCAGGTTCGAACTCAATTGAACTTCTTCCAAAAACTCTATAGCGCCTGAAAGAGACGTTATTTTATTTGTTTTAGTTAAATTTGTTTGCACGCTCGTATCATTCAAGTAAGTGGTGGCCACTCCCGTGGATAAGAGCATTACCGAAAAAACAGCTATCAGGATTCCATTCAAATAATTCATGTTAAAACACTCAAATAATTCACACTAAAAAGAAGAACATTAAGCCTTTTTAATACTTTCGAAAAACAAGAACCGAGGTCTCGAAGGATAAACATGGCAAACCTCAAGCTAGCTTAATCAAAAATTAAACAATTAATTATTTATAGATCAAATTCTTAAGTTAAAAAGCTAAATCAAGAGGTATATTCATGAGTTTTGAAAACAAAGTCGTTCTTGTTACCGGTTCTTCTCGAGGAATAGGAAAAGCTACTGCTCTAGAACTCGCTGAAAGAGGCGCCGACGTAGCTATTGATTACGTTAGCTCTGAGGATAAAGCGAAAAAAGTTGTAGATAAAATAAAAGACATGGGCAGAAATTCAGTAGCTGTTCAAGCCGATGTCTCGTCTCCAGAAAAAGTAAAAAGAATGATGGAAGAAGTAAACACTAAACTTGGTGGACTGGACGTACTCGTAAACAATGCAGGAGTCCTGATGCCTTCCCCGCTTCAAAATTTTGACAAAAAAAAGGCTATGAAAACCCTGGAAATAAATCTTATTGGAAACTTACTCTGTTCAAAAGAAGCTGTTCCGTACCTGAAAAAAAGCAATGACCCAGTTATAGTGAACGTAGCTTCCATGATGGGGGAGTTACCGTCTGTAGGAATACCTGTTTACGGAGCCTCAAAAGCAGGAGTCATAAACGTCACCAAAACACTTGCAAAAAGTCTTGCTCCAAAGATAAGAGTTAACGCAGTTGCACCTGGTGTAACAAAAACAGATATGACTGCAAAAAGTACTGCAGGATACGATCAAGAACAAGTAGAACCAATTATAGAGAAAACACCGTTGAACAGGCTGGACGAACCTGAAAACGTAGCTGAAGTAATAGCTTTCCTTGCTTCAGACAAAGCTTGCTTTATCACGGGAAACGTAATATTTTGCGATGGTGGCTACTTCCTGAAGTAAACTATCGCAACATCAACCAATAGCTCGAGAATTCTTCCCTATTCTCTAATCTTTTTGTTGTAATAGCAAGCCTCGGAGGGGATTCGAACCCCTGACCTGCTGCTTACGAGGCAGCCGCTCCACCAGCTGAGCTACCGAGGCAAAAAAGAGTTCAGTGCTCGTGTACTTCCCTGTCTTTATAGTTCTTTATTGATTTTGAAGACGGTGGGGACACTGGTTCAGGCAGGTTGTCTGGCGGGAACCAATCCCATTCAACGATTTGCTCTGGCTCACGAGCTTCAGGCTCTCCTCCAAATTCTTTGCAGAGAAACCTGGTGGTCACGAAATGAGCGTCAGGAACCTTGTCGTTCGTCATCGAAACCAGCTCGAGATTTCCGGCCTCTATTCCTGTTTCTTCTTTCAGTTCTCTTTTAGCTGATTCTTTTATGTCTTCATGGGGATTTGTTTTTCTTTCTGGAAGCGCCGAAGTACCTTTTTCTTTCAGTAAAGGCTCTGCTTTCTTTTGATTTCCGTGTCTTCGGCCTGGAAGTGCTTTCCTGTTGTTTAGGAGGGGTACTTCTACTCCTGCTCTAACGTAACTCATATTAAGATTTGGGGGAAAAAAGTATAAAACAAGTAGGGTCAAACAAATAGGTGGAACATGACCAAGTGCGATTACTGCAATAAAGAAATAAGCAGGATGCCTTACAAGTGCAAGTACTGCGGTGGAAGATTCTGCTCAGACCACAGGTTACCGGAAAACCATGATTGCTCGAGCGTGAACAAAAACAAAAAATGGTTCACAGAAAAAAAAGCCAAGAAAGAAATAAGCGCGTCAGAAATAGCTTCAGAACCAGCCGCAGAAACAATTAAAGAAAGAGGGCTTAACTGGAGCCTGGAAAACATTTTAAAAGACAAGAAAAAACTGGCGGCCGTCGCATTAATTGTTTTACTGTTTTTCTCAGTCCTTGGCCTTGCTCTGGCCGGGATCATCTAGATGGAAAAGATTTAAACTCGGAGAACAAAAAAGTAGTTAGGGAAGAGGAAAAGCGTTTGTAGTAGCGATCTCTGCCCCCTAAAGAAACGGAGGAAAAGATGAAAGCATTCGTTCTCGCAGCAGGAAAAGGAACTCGAATGAGACCCTTAACCGTGAACACGCCTAAGCCAATGCTTCCAGTGGCCGGAAAACCAGTGATCCAGCACGCGATAGACGCTCTAGCTTCAGAAGTTGATGAAGTGATCGTTTTAACTGGTTTTAACGGAAAAAAGATACGGGAAGGACTGGATTCCAGTGAAGTGGACGTGAGTTTCGCTGAGCAAGAAAAGCAGTTAGGAACCGCTCACGCGATCTCTAAAGCAGAGCCGTACGTTAACAAGAAATTTGTTTGCTTGAACGGAGACACTTTACTGCCTGAAGACTTTCTGAAGTCTTTTGCAAAAAAGTTCTCGAAAGCCAGTAAATCATTTATTGCTATGGCAGAAGTGGAGAACCCGAGCAGTTACGGAGTGCTGAAAACCGATGAAAACAACATCGTGAAAGAAATGATCGAGAAACCTGAGAACCCTCCGTCAAACCTCGTGAACGCAGGAGTATACGGCTTTAATCAAGACGTGTTCAGCGCAATCAAGAAAACAGAAAAATCCTCGAGAGGAGAGTACGAAATAACTGATTCAATGAAGTTCCTGATGCAAAAAAACAAGCTGAAAGGACAGAAAATAAAGAAAGGGAAATGGATAGAGTTAAGCAGGCCATGGGAACTGCTTTCAGCTAACAATAAACTGCTCAAGAAACATAAAGGAAGCGAGAGAAGAAAGGGAAGAGTCGAATCCGGCGTCAAGCTAGATGGTTGGATCAGCATCGGTGAAGGAACCGTTGTAAAACAAGGAACTTACATCAAGGGCCCGGTCTCGATGGGAAAAAACTGTGAAATCGGTCCGAACGCTTACATCCGAGGCTGCACAAGCATTTCAGACAACTGTAAAATTGGTGCTGCTTCTGAAGTCAAGAACAGTATCGTGATGAATGGAACGAACTTGCCTCGCCACAACTACGTTGGAGACAGCGTCATAGGCAAAAATTGTAACCTAGGATCAGGAACTAAAGTAGCTAACCTGCGCCTGGATAAAAAAGAAGTTAAAGTAACTCAGAAAGGAAAAAAGATAGGCACTGGCAGACAAAAACTCGGATCAATTATCGGCGATAACGTGAAAACCGGAGCGAACAGCACGATCAATCCTGGAACAGTTATCTGGAACGATTTATTTATTGGTCCAGGAGCCAAGGCCAGTGGAGAAGTTAAAAAACACGTTTTTCAGTGATTAGATGACGAAAGTGGATGTTGTTGGTTTGATAATCCTGAAGAATGGGGAAGTGTTGGCTGAAAAAAGAACTGGCGATCGAAAAGTTGCCCCAGGTCAAAAAATAATTCCTGGAGGTCACGTGGAACCGGACGAAACTTTCGAACAAGCTTGCGAAAGAGAACTGGAGGAAGAACTGGGCTTGAAGTGCTCAGAGTTCGAGCCTGTCGGTGAAAGAGTTTACTTACTGGAAGCTGAAGACCAGCTGGTCCACTACTTTGTTTGCCGAGACTGGAACGGAGAAATAGGTTGCAAAGAAGCTGAAGAAGTTTTCTGGATCGATTCAAGCGAACTGGACGAGCTGGATCATCCTGAAGAAAAAGAGGTAGTGAAAGAGTTCTTGAAAAAAGAGAGAGAAGAGTGAAGGAAAAAACCTATTTTTTCCAGAGGCCGCGGATGCTACAGTACTCTCTTGCACTAACTGATTTTGCTTTCACGCAGAATCCTGCTTCCGGTGTCAAGAACTTCTTGTAGGATTTTCCTCTGTAATCAAACCCGTTCAATGTAGTGTTTGTCGTTCATCAGGTGTTCTCTTGAACCTACTTTTACTTTGTAGCCTTTCTTCTATTACAGGACTTCGTTTTCAGTGCTTGGTTCCGTTAACTTCAGGAGGAATTAAGCGCTGGAGGCAGGATTTGAACCTGCGTAGGGCGAACCCTACTCGCTCTCGAAGCGAGCGCGTTAGTCCGAACTCCGCCACTCCAGCTTACTGACCGTGCTTGACTTTAAGAGCCTGGTAAACGTGATTCAAATCATCTTTGAACACGCAACCAATAACTTTATCGTCCTTCTCAACTAAAAGAACTTCTTCTCCAGTCTCAACCATCTCCCTCATCGCCTCGTTCGCAGTCAAATCAGGAGAAATAGTTTCCATCTCTCGCGCAATATCCATGAAAATTTTTTCCCCCCACTCCACCCTAGGAACCTCTTTAATGTCATAGATGCTAGCCATATTCATACCTAAATCTGTTCTAGAGAACGCTACCAGCGACTTGCTCTGTATCATGTCGGAAAGAACTTCGGCAAGAGTCTCGTCTCCACCTACTTTAAGAAAATTGTTCCTCAAAAGCCTTTTTATAGGAAAATCAGACAGCATCTTGTCAGTCATCGCGTACTCAAGCTCTGAACTGGCTCCGAAGTAAATGAAAATCGAGATAGCTATCAAAATAATGTTGAAAGAGAGTACAGCGTAAATGAAAAGCAGGAACGTGATGATCGTGCTAACCTTTGTCGCTATCTGCGTGGCCTCCAAGTAATCTTTTTTCATCGCTAAAAAAGATCTGAAGACTCTTCCTCCGTCCAACGGGATTGCTGGCACGAACAAATTAAATATCGCGAGCAAGTAATTCATCCAAAAAACCGATGAGATAAACAGAGTTGAGTAAGCGAAAGGTACAGCCATCTTAGAAATTTCTCCTATTACCGCGTACTGCCAGCTCGCCCAATTGTATATAGGTAGTCCTAGAGCAGTCACTGCAGCAAGCACGAGCGTGCAAACCACGAGGTTGAACAAAGGACCTGCTACCGACATCTGGAACTCGGAAACTGGCTTCATCTTAGCTTTTTTTATAGACGCCATTCCCCCTATGGGAAGCAAAGTTATTTTTTCAACTGAAATGCCCTCGCCCTTAGCTACAAAAGAGTGAGACAACTCGTGCAAAATTACTGTAGTGAAAAGAACTAGCAAAAGAATAGCGTAGTTTATGCTGACGAAGAAAAGGGCTACAAGAAGTAAAGTAGTAATGTGAAGTTCTATGTCGACTCCTTTCACTGAAAAAAGTTTCCAAGACGTTTTCATAACCTTTTTATTTAGTCGCTAGGTATAAAAAAATGATGCCAGAAGAATGCCAGATCTGTGGGAAAAAAACAAAAAAGTTATACTCCTGTAGAAGATGTGGCAGAAAAGTCTGCAAAAAATGCTTCCACGACTCAGAAAAACTCTGCGAAATATGCTACAACCGAGGAGAACAAGGAAAAAACGAGCTAAACATCCCTGAAAGCGCTAAACCAATGTCAGTAAGCCCAAAAGACATAAAAAAGTAAAAAAAAAATCATGAAAAAAATCAATAAAGCAGCAGAAAACGCTGTAAGCCTAGCGAAAGTGAAACCGGAAGAAAAAATCTTGATAGTCACGGATCCGCCAACCTACGAGGTCGGAGAAGCATTATTCAAAGCAGCCAAGAAAAAAGCTGGGCAAGCCCTGCTTGTCTTAACGGAACCGACCGGCCAGGACAGTTCGGAACCGCCGGAAGAAGTTTCAGAACTAATGCTAGAGCACGATATAATTTTTGCTCCAACAAAGTACTCTTTAACGCACACGAACGCGGTTCGATCCGTCTCAAAAAAAGGTGGAAGAGTCGGGACGTTGCCCGGGATTACAAGAGAATTGTTCAAAAGAGGTTTGACCGCTGATTACCAAAAGATCCAGGAGATAAACAACAAGTTAAAAAAAGAGTACGATAAAGCTGACTGGACTAAAGTCAAGGCAAACGGAACAGACATCCGTATCCCAATTCACGGAAGAGAAGCTCTCACTATGGACGCTGAGCTCGACAAAAAAGGGGTAATAACCAACTTGCCTGACGGAGAATGCGGTTTAAGCCCTCCAGAAGGAAAGACAAGCGGTTTCTTTACTGCAAAAGACACTAATTACTCTGGAAAGACCGTGAAATTCGTTGTGGACAAAGGAAAAGTCCAGGACGTTGAAGGAAGCAAGAAATTGAAGGAAAAGCTCTGGTCCACTGAAAACGCGAGGAACATAGCCGAGTTCTCTATTGGAACGAACCCGAACGCCAGGTTAAGCGGGAACATCCTCGAAGACGAGAAAGTTCTAGGAACATGCCACATCGCGGTCGGTGACTCTCAGAGCATGGGCGGAGAAATCGAGGCTCCAATCCACTGGGATTTCGTTATCCTGGAACCATCGATCTGGTTCGATGAAAAAAAAGTAATGGAGAAAGGAAAGCTATTGGTATAGTCCTCGAAAAGTTTAAATACTGTGATTGCTTACAGTACCCTAGATAGTATGAGCATTTTCAGACCCTCCTGCCCAACTTGTTTCATGGAGAAAGGATACAGCACAAAACTAAAAAAGAAAGGAAAGTACATGATCTGCGAAAAAAACCCGAATCACAAGTTCACGTCAAATAAAAAAGGCGAGCTGATTCCAGCCAATGGCTAAAAAACCATGAACAAAGGAAAAAAAGTCAGAGAAGAGATAGCAGACAAATGCAATTCTTTGCTCATAACAAGCTCCAGCGACTCGCCAGACATGAATTTGGAGTACTACTCAGGCGTTGACGCTTTAACAACGTCAGGAACTTTTTTCTGGAACCTTGAAACCGAGCCAGTTCTGTCCATCAGCGACATTGAGCAACCTAACGACATGAAAAGAGTCAAAGAAAGGGAAGGAAGAAAACAAGTTTACGAACAGATCAAAGAAGAAAGCAGAACCAATAAAATTGGTGTTAACGGTCGTTACGTGAGCATGAACCAGAAGAAGAGGTTGGAGAAAGAACTGGAAGCAGAATTGGTTGACGTAAGCGACGAGCTGCAGGAGCAGCGATCTGTGAAAGACGAAGAAGAAATAAAGAACATAAAGAAAGCTTGTGATGTAACGCGGAAAGCGCTGGACAAAGCCAAGGAAGGCGTTGAGCAAGGAAAGAAAGAGAACGAGGTTTTCATCGACTTGCATGAACTGTATTACAATGAACCGGTGAAATTGAGTTTCACTCCAATAGTTGCTTCAGGAAAGAACTCGGTTTACATCCACGTTTTCCCTGAAAACAAGAAAATCAG
Source organism: Candidatus Diapherotrites archaeon LH_S9 (assembly GCA_023659865.1). Classification (GTDB taxonomy): domain Archaea; phylum B1Sed10-29; class B1Sed10-29; order WALL01; family JAGXON01; genus JAGXON01. The sequence continues at coordinate 37,691 of JAGXON010000001.1, forward strand.
GAGGAACGATACTGTAATTGTTGACACGGGTTGCAGGGTGAACAATTACTGTTCAGACATGACGAGAACATTTTGTCTTAACCCAAGCAAGCAACAGGAAAAAATAATCAATTTAACGGAAAGAGCTGTCGAAAAGGCTTTGAGCGAAGTCCGGCCAGGAATGACTGGAGCAGAAGCTTACAGGTTAGTTGAACAGTTTTTTGAGGACGAAAGCGTCCTGGATAACTGGAAGTACAGTTTAGGTCATGGTGTTGGCTTAAATATTCATGAGAGCCCGAGTTTGTCTCTGGAGAGTGAAGACGTTTTGAAGGAAGGGATGGTTTTCACGCTCGAGCCAGGTTTGTCGGTTCCTGGAGTTGGTGGTACTCGGATCGAGTTCACTGGAGTGCTTCAAAAGAACGGTTTTAAAAAACTTTAAAACCTGTAGAGACACAATCAGATGGTGGTTGAAATGCCTGAAGAATCACCTAAAGAAAGAGTGAAGAGAATCGGAAAACAAGTCGTTAACGGCTTGAGAACGCTTAAACAAGATGTTAATGTTCCTATAGATGAAGAAGCTATAAATCAGTTCGAGCGAGAGATCGAAAGCGAGGAACTGAACGTTTTTACTGAAAGCGGAAGAAACATCAGTGAAAACATGGGAACAGAAGTTAAAGGACTTTTCACTCGAAGAGGGGGAGAAGACATAATTCAATTGCCTGACCTGCAGGAAACGAACGACTTGACCATAATGCATGAAATGGTCCATGCTGTAAGGCAAAAAGAAAAGGATTTGGATCCGTTCAGAGAAGAACTGCCCGAAGAAATCGATGAATCGGCCACGAACTGGCTCGCGACACACATCGCCGTGGTCAACGGCTACAATCCTGAACACGTCAAAAAATTCGAGAAAGAACAAGTTTATCCAGGAAGAACTTTAAGCAACATCATGGAAGGCTACGAAGGCAAGTTAAAGAAAGAAATAAGCAAAAGAACGCTCAGAAACATGCAGGAAGCAAGAAAAATAGTTAAAAAAAGGTATAAGACGCTTTCAGACAACTTCTTAAGAAAATCAATGACTTCAATAGCCAAATACTACAGGCCGGAAAGAACTCCTTATTACTTCGACGATGTTTCAGAAGAAATAGCCGGAGTCTTGAGAGGGGACCTGGATTTTGAGGAGCAAGATTTCGAGGAACTGGAAGGCAGGCTCGAAGCAATCCATAAAATGAATGAGCACGTTCTGGAAAACGAGAACAGAGACGTAAGGTTAAGCGGTCTGAAAACGCTTTTAGACGCTCACGAAGAACTCAGGGGATTGAACGAGGAACAAAGAGAAGAGAAGTTAAACGATCTTAACCTGGAAGAAAACATACAAGAAGACATAAAAGAAGCTATGGGAGAAGGATTCAATCCAAAAAAAGTAATGGAATTCAAAAACAGAAGAGTGAACGAGATAGGTATTGGACCAGAAGAAGTTAACATACTCAAAAAATGGGAGCAAGAGCAAGAGCACTTCCAGGACAAGGGATTAGAAGCAGCGGAAGACATTTTAGAAAGAGCTAAGCCCGAGGTACAGGAGGATACCGGAGAAAACTTGCTGAAAACCTATGAAGAGAACAGAGGCCCTCTACCAGGAAACGATGCACTGGAAGTCCTGAAGGACATTGGAGAAGAAGTAGGCATAGAAAGCAAGGACTGGACTGGAGAAGAAGGAGAAAAACATTGGGAACCACCAGAACTAGGTGAAAGACCTGAAACAGGTCCAGAAGAAGCAGTAGAAGAAGCTGAACCTGAGTTCACTAAAGAAACGGAGGATGAGGAAGACGAGTATTGAACTACTCTTCTTCGGATTTCATGAGGTAGGCTACAGAGACTTCGGAGTCTCTGCGTCCGATCATCTTTTTTTCGATTACTTCAAAGTCTTTTGAGAGTTTTTTTAGTTTCTTCAGAACTTTCTTTTTGGTGAACGCGTTGCAGAAGTGAGTTACTATCACGTGACCGCCTGGTTTCAGGACTCTTTTCATTTCTTGCATGGCTTTTTCTTCGTCTTTGGCTTTGTGGATTGTGTCCAGGCAGACGATTAGGTTGAAAGAGTTTTCTTCGAAAGGTAGTTCTGTTGCAACTCCTCTTTGGACTGGGAAACCTTTTTTTTCTGCTTTTTTAATCATTTCTTTATCCGGATCTATTCCTACTACGTCAACTTCTTTTCCTATTCCTTTCAAGTATTCTTCGAACAGTGCTGAGCCCATGCCGATGTCTAGGATTTTCTTGTCTAGACTGGTTTTTTCAAGCATTGGAAGCAAGTCCTCGTACTTCTTGTACTGTGCTTCCTTCATCCAGCTATCGTAGACCAGGTTTGATATCCCCATTGCAGTATACCTTCTAGTTTTTCTGATATAAAACTCTTCAGTAGTCACAAATATCGAGTGGGTTGGACCATAAAGAGCCGTAAGTCCTGTCTTTATCGGTCGTGAATAGCTCTGTTCCAAATCCTACTTCTCCTAAAAGATTGACGAAGCCCCATCCATTGAACTTGATTGACTTTCCTAACAGTATCTTATCGCCTTCCCTCAAGCCTTATTTTTTGTTAGTTCGTACGGTTCTTTCAGTAAAACGAATTCAATTCTTGTCTCCCAACAAAAGTAGTTCTCATTGCTGTTCCTGCAACTCCCATCACAATTGTTCCTGCGTTAAACATCTTGTCAAAAAATCCTATAGATATTTCTATGTCCTGGACTTATCATTTTTTAGTTGTGCCGAGAGTCTGTGGCATTTTTTCACGTATTGGGTGAAGAAGCAGCCGTTTAAAGTTGGAGAAGAGCAAGAAAAAAAAGATGAAAAGATAGATGAAAAGAAATGAACAAAAGGAAAGTGCGCCAGCCGGGATCTTCAAAATCTTTCAGTTAATTCTTTTTTTTGAACCCGGGTCGCAAGCTGTTCCCGTCCTTTTGCTCGAGCTTTTTCTAAAAGGTCGTGGGAAGCTTGAGTCCTACCACTAGACTACTGGCGCTTTGTTTGAATTCATGGGGTTTTCAAGCGTTTTTTGGTGTTGTTAGTTAAGTGTGGTGGTATCTTTTTTAACTTTGTTTCCAACTAATTAAGTGAGGTGAACAAGATTAAAAAAAAGATCGTTACCACAAGCTGGGATGACGGGCATCCCTTAGACATAAAATTAGCGAATCTCTTCAAGAAATATGATATTCCCGCAACTTTCTATATCTCACCAGAAAACAGGGAAGGAGAAACCATGACTGAATCTCAGATTAAAAATATCTCTGAAGATTTTGATGTGGGTGGACACACCTACACCCACCCTGATTTAACAAAACTATCTGAGAAAAAAGCATTTAATGAAATAAAGAAAGGAAAAAAAAGATTAGAAGAGATAACCGGACAAGAAGTAACCTCTTTCTGCTATCCCAAAGGAAGATATAATAAAAAAATAATCGATCTAGTAAAAAAAGCTGGATTCAAAGGTGCAAGAACAACACATCCATTAAGAATAACTCCAAACCAAAAACTGTTTGAATTAGGAGTCACGGTAGGATTTGCTCAGAGAAGAAACACAGGACTAATTGTTTTTATCAAAAATCCAACCTTTGAAAGGCGCAATCTCAAATTTCTTCTAGACGGAGAAAAGCGCAATCTGAAATTTTTTCTAGATAGATTATTCTCTAGTAATGGAAGTAGAAAAGAAGGAAAGGAGCTTGCTTATGATGCTCTTGATTATTTGGTAAAAAATGAAGGTATCCTCCATATTTGGGGACATTCATGGGCAATAGAAGAGAATCAAAAATGGAAGGAACTAGAGAAACTTTTGGCTTATATAAACAAAAAGTCAAAAAATACTGAATTAACCTTTTTAAACAATACTCAACTGATAAAACTATTAAGAGAAAATAAAGTAGGAGAGACACACGCTTAATAGCAGGGAATCAAAAATAATAGAACCCTTATTTCAAAAATTACCTCTACTGAGATCAGCCTATGCTAAAATTTTACAGGCCTCAAGTAAAATTAGCAAAAGTCAGGGAATAGATGTAATGAAAAAAGATTGGGACTGCCTAATCGTTTTGGATGCATTGGTTTTGGCTTTTTTGAGGAAAAAATCTCTCAAGGATTTTTCCTTATTTTTCTTCAAGTCTTATTGCACTCGCCAAAACAGCTTAGTTTTTGAAATACATTAAGTTAAGGTTCCCAATAATAAAATTTCCGGGCTTTCCGAAAGTGTTTTGAACCTATCTTTTGAATATCCGTACATACCCCTAGATCTACTTTTGAAACCAGTAAATACTACATAACCCTCTTTGTAAACCTTAGTAGCCCCCTCAAGCTGTTTTTTACAGGTTATAATGGGTACCTTTATCTCCTATATACATTAAGAAATACTGTGTGAAGACGACTGAGATACAAATTTTTTAGGCGTTTCCCACTATTTTAGGCAGTTCACCTAGTTCTGGTAGGTCGTAATCCTTTATTTCTTTTTCCGAGTACTTTTTCTGGATGTAGGCTTTGCGTTCCGGCACCATGTTCATCAAACAGTTTTTCACGTCTTTCAGAACATTTTCTTCTGCTTCTATCGTGACCTGGCCTCCCTCGTATTTGAGTCTGCCGCCTTTCCGTTGTTCGTCTATTTTTTCCGGAGTAAAAGTTGCTTTCTGGTCCTCTAGCTCGAGGAATACTTTTTTTCCATCTGATTTTGCTTTTGCGTTTTGCTCGAGCGATTCAGCCACGTTTTTGGCGAGCACTTCCGTGGTTTTCAACAGGTTTCTGTAGCCTATAACTGAAAGAGCTCTCACGGTTCCTGCGTCGAGCACTATCTTGTTCATCTCATTGAAAGAAAACCTCCAAAACTTTAAATACTTTTGCCGGCAACTTTTTGTGTATGGAAGAAAAGATGTCTATTGGAGTGCTCCTGACTTTTTCCGGTGCCAGCCTATTTTACTTGCTGGAGAAAACATTTGAATCAGTCATCATATGCAGTGTCCCGCTAGTGGTTGGAGTAGTACTTCTTTTAAGCCATTATAACGTGATAGAAGAGGAGTTGTAATCATGAACGACTTAATGGATTTGCTGAAGGAAAGAAGATCGATCAGAGAATTCAAGGATAAGAAGGTTAGTAAAGAAGACGTTCGAAAGATCTTGGAAGCCGGTCGGTGGGCGCCAAGCTCTTTCAACAGTCAGCCATGGAATTTCATAGTTATAAGAGACTGGAAGAAAGAAGTGGGAGAGAGCGGTAGCTGGTCTTCTCCTGTAAGCAGATCGGATTTCAGTATCGCGATCGTTTCAGATGAAGAAAACGAGTTGAACGCAGTTAACGCTGGAATTGCTGGTCAGAACATAGTTCTTGAAGCATGGTCTCTGGGAGTGGGCTCGTGCTGGATCAGGGGTTTTGACGAGAACAAAGTCAAGAAAATTCTTTCTGTTCCTAGCGACAAGCACGTGGTCGCGTTAATCGCTTTCGGTTACCCGGACGAAAATCCTTCGAGCTCAAGGAAGCGTTTAGAGAAACTGGTTCACTGGAGTGATTGGTGATGGAAGCTTTCAAGTCTGAAAAAGTTCCGGAAGAAGATTTGAAGAAAGTTAAAAAGATAGAGCGTAAAGTCAGGAGAGAGCTGGGAGTGAAAGAAGTTCGTTTGCTTCTCGCTATCTCAGATGAGTTCAAGGAAACAGCTATCCAGACTTTGTTCAACGAAGAAGAGGAGCCTCTGATAATGTTCAATTACGAGTCGGACATAGTTCAACGGGTTTTGAAGGACGGAACTGCTTTGGAAGGCATTTTGCTTCATGAGAACATGCACATCCTGCAGGAAGAAAGCGAGAAGTACGTTGAATTGATTGAAAAGATCAAGAAGTCAGCTAACAAGCACAAGAACGAGTTCAGAGAAAAGAAGAAGTTGCAGGAATTGCTTCAAACCGTTGTAATGGTCCTGAAGGACTTGATGGTTAACGACGAACTGCTGAAGAAAGGAGAAGGAAAAAAGTTGTTGAAGTACTACGAGAACTCCATTAGAATAAAGCCAAAAACTCGGACAGAGATCGATGTAGATTACTGGAATGATTTGTTCGTTGCCGTGATCAGCTTGGTTCCTGCGTGGATACCTTTCTACAGGAATAACATGCGGAAAGAAGGAGCCAACATACGGAACTTGATTCATGACAAGTATTCAGAGGTACCGATAAAAGTTTCTCAGATCGGGAACCAGTTGATGGATGAACTCATGGAAATGCACATGCCTCCAGAGCAAGAGGAAGCGGATGAATTGTTCGATGAACTGATAAGCCTTCACGACGAGCTTTCAGATACCTCAAAATAAACTCTAGAGATGTAGATGGCTCCGAAAGGTACCTGGAAAACGAGCACGACTATCAAACTCAATATTCTTGAAACTATTTGTATTGGCGGGAACACTATTGACGCAAGAGTTAAAGGTAGCGAGACAACGCTTACTCCTACTCCTACTGCTATGTTAACTCCGATTATCAGAAGCCAGAAGAACACGAGCTCCCACGAAAGAAGTTCTTTCAAGTAACACAGTACTTGCTTGAATGTCTTGTCAGTGAAAGCTACTGCAGGCAAGCCCAGAAAGAAGTACAGACCCATAAAGATCGAGGCGATCACGAAGACAGCGAAAGAAACTAAAGCAGACGCAATAAAGATTATAGCAGACGCAATAGAGATCAGGAAAAACTCTTTCAAAGCAAGAAAAACTGTGAGCAAGACAAAAGGTGCTGAAACAATTAAAATAGCAGCTACTGTCACTATCGTGAACCCTAACTGCATTTTGAGGAACCTGAACCATTTTTTTCTAGCGAGAGAAAAAGTTTCCTCTAAATCAAAACCTTTTTCCAGAACTATTTTCTTAGCTGAAATGAACAACCAGGCGCTGAAAAACCCTGACAGGAAAAGCAGTAAAGCAAAAAGAACCAGTGAACCAACCAATGAAACGAATATAATGAAGAAAACTTCTACTCCAGTTCCCTTCAGCAAGAAGTATCCAGCACCTCCAAAAAGAACGAACAAGAGAAAGAAAGCAAATGAAACTAGTAGTGGAGTAAAGTAAGAAGCTAGAGATATTCCTGCAAGCCCAATATTTTCTTTCCATTCCTTCAGCGAGTCGAACAAAACTTCTTCATACATAGAAACCACCTAACGCAGCCAGGATAGCTATCGCGCCAAAAAACCAGCACACTTTAGAGAAGTCAAGTCTTGAAGACAGGCTGAGCAAGAAATGCATTGCGATTATGCCAGTGGAGAACGCGGCAACCAGTGAAAGCAAGTAAACTGGCTTGAAAACAAATGAATCGAGGTGCATGAACACCGCTGCTCCAAGCACTACGGGAACGCTCATCAAAAAACTTGTTTTGAGCGCTGTGTCCGGAGCGTATCCTGATGAAAACAAAGCAAATAACGTAACTCCTGATCGAGACAAGCCCGGAACTACTGCCAGTCCCTGAAGCGCTCCAGCGTAAACTGCGTCCTTGTAATCCATTTCTTCTTTTTGTTTGAACCCTTTCCTTCCTTTAAGCATTATTCCAGTAACCATCAAGCCTACGCCGAACAGCAAGAGCAATCCGAGGCCGGAAAAGCTTTTTGCAAAGAAGTACAAAGGAAAACCGACGATGATCGAGCAAATCGTTGAAATCAGGATGAACCCTGTTAGTCCGGAGAAGTCTTTCGAGAAAATGTTTGAAACGATTTCTTTAACTTCTTCTCGTAAGTAAACCAGTACAGAGAAAGCTGTTCCTAAGTGGAAGTAGATTGCAAGGCTTACTGGGTTTGCTTCGGTTTCAAGGGATTGAAGTATTATCGAGATGAATCCTTCGCTGCTTACTGGGATCCATTCAAGTATTCCTTGAAGGAGTCCAAGAAGAAAGTAATCCAACATCACTTTAATTAGAGAGTGGTCATTAATATAAATGATGCCAGTGGAAGGAACCGGAACCGAGATAGTGGCTGGAGCAGTAATTGCTCTAGTCGTGATATCAGTGATAGTCGCGATAATTATCTGGCTGAAATCAAGGAAAACTTACCTGGATCAGTACAAGTAGGAGGAAAAAATGCCAACAGCTTTTGTTACAGGATGGCCTGACATCACGAACTCTGGGAAGATGACGATGGAGGAAGCAAAGAAAAAGTTTTCCGGAGTCCAGTACGTGCCGATCAATAAACCGTGCCTGGCGGTTGAGGACGACAAGACCAGAGTCAAGCACAAGGGAAACAATTTAGGTGATTACGATGCGATGTTTCCTAGGATAAGCATTTCTTACAAGGACTGGGGTTACAACATGTGCAAAATTCTTTCCCAGCACGACATTTACTTTCCTTACTCCCCGCAATCTGTTTTATGGGCTCACAACAAGTTCAGCACGATGGAGGTGCTGAAGAGACATAAGTTGCCTGTTCCGCAGACTTACATGGCGGTGAACACTTCTATCGCTAGAGACATAATGAAGGAAGTTGGTTTCCCTTTAATCGTTAAACTGCCTCAGGGAGCTGGAGGTAAGGGCGTGATGTACATCGAGTCAGAAGCGTCTGCAGCCTCGTTGTTTGACACTCTTCACACTCTTGAGCAGCCTTTGTTCATCGAAGAATTTATTGAAAATCCTGGAGAAGACTTAAGAGTGTTCGTGATTGGTAACGACGCTTATGGCTACAAGCGAGTTGCTAAAGACGGGGAGAAGCGAGCTAACCTGCATTCTGGGGGGAAGGTGGAGAAGTACAGTCTTTCTGAAGAAGAAAAAGAACTTGGTTTCAAGGCTGCCGAGGCAACGAATTGCGATATAGCTGGAGTGGACTTGCTTCATGATCCGGAAGGAGAATCTTATTTAATCGAGGTCAATATTTCTCCTGGATTGAACGGTATTACGAAAGCTACTGGCAAGAACATAGCTAAAAAGATCGTTGACTTCACTTACGATAAAGTAAAGAAGTGATTTGTATTAAGAAAACTATTGGGTTGACCGAGAAAGTCGTTGTAATCGGAGAAAAAGGTTCGAAGGAAGTAGCTGCGATTTTCGATACCGGTGGAAAAACAACTTCTATAGACAAGAAAATTGCTGAAGAAGTCGGCTTAGGCAAAACTGTTGATACAACGGAAGTGAAGAACCCTTCTTACTCAGAGCCGATGGAGAGAGAAGTAAAGAAAGCAAAGATAAAGATAGGTGACGAAGTCTACGAAGTGAAAGCAAACATTCAGGACAGAAGCCATATGACTCACAAGGTTTTGATAGGTAGAAACATAATTCACGGTAACTACATTGTGGACGTTACTTTAAGTCACGAGAATCATAGCCGGGATTCCTTAAAGAAAAAAGAAGTCAGGAAATTACTCTGAAAGCTTTTTGTCCCAGAGCCAGAACACGAAGAATCCGAAGAAGAACATGAAGAAAAGTAGTGCACCTCTGTTCTCGCTCAAGACTTTTCCTGACATCGGGAAGTTGAGTGAATTGTCTGGCTTTATCGTGAACTCCGTTGAATTAATGTTTCCAGTTAAATCAGCTGCAAAACACTTTACAACCGTTTCTTCTCCTGAACCCTTTATTTCTGTGCTGCAATTCTTTTCTCCTTCACAGGCCTTGCTTCCGTCAACCTTCATCCAGACTTTGCTTGCTTTCTGTGACTTGCAGGACACTGTTGTTTTTTCTTCAGGTTTCAGTAACTCTGGTGTTTCTTCCAGTTTTGCTTCCGGGGCTTCTGTATCCACTATCAAGTCCAGTTTCCTTTCGATCATGTTGTCTGCTTTATCGTAGCATTTGATGCTTATTGAGTGGTTTCCGTCCTCCAAAGATTTTTCGAAGCTTTTGACGAACGGTTTTTCCAAAGAGAAGTTAGCGTGTTTTTTTGAGTTGATTCTGACGAAGCACTTGACTTTTTCTGAAAGAGCGTCAGGCGTGTTGAACTCTATTTTGACTGGGTCTTGAAAAACTCTTTTTCCTAGTGGAAAAGTGAACGATAGTTCGGGCGGAGTATTATCGAGAGTGAAAGAAAACTTTTGAGAAGAGTTAATGTTTCCTGGTTCGTCTTCTGCTTTAACAAAGAAAGAGTGTTCTCCTTCTCCCATTTCACGTGTTCTGAACATGTAGCTCCATTCACCTGCTACTTTCGTGGGCTCAACCGTCTTATTGCCTGAAACTAATTTTATGGAGCTGATGTTCGTTGACTCGTCTTTCGCTGAAACCCTGACTTCGACTTCAGCTGCTGAGTACTCTTGATTCCCTTTAAGCACTTTGACTTCAGGTGGCGTGTTGTCAACGATTATTTTTCTGGACAAAGTTCTTTTGTTCCCTGCTCTGTCGAACGCACTTACTGCTATCGAGAGTTCTCCGTCCGTGAACTCAGTTGAATCCAGCTGCGTTGACCACTGGCCTCGGTTGTCTTTTGTAAGATTGGTTTCCGTGTCTCCTGCCGTTGAATAAACTTCTAAAATTCCTGAAAGTTCGTCTGAAGAAGTTGCTTTAATGTAAAAGTCTTCTTTAACAGGTTCGTTTGCTGAAGGTGAAAGTATGTCAACTGACGGGGCTGAGAAGTCTGTTGAAAAAGTTTTTTCAGCTGATTCTCCTTTGTTTCCAGCTTCGTCTTCGCATTCTACTTTCCAGGAGTGCTCGCCTTCCTGTAGCAAGAACTCGTTTTTTTCTTCTTCTCCGGAACTGGTGCTGATTGTTCTCTTTTCTTCTTTGTCAACGAAGAGTTTGCAGGAGAGTTCTTCCGATAGTTCGTCGGTGGCGTTGAACGAGAGAGCCACCGGGTCTTGAGAGATCCATTTTTTTTCAGGGGAAAGCAGATTGATTTCTGGTCCTGAGTTATCGGAATAAAAGTAAATTTCTTCGGTTTCCGAGTCTGCTTTGACTTCAAAATAGTATTTTCCGTTGGAAAGAAATTCAGTGTTTATCTTGGTAGAGAATTCGGTCGTGAGCGGGTTGTTCCACGTGGTGTTGGTGCTGTAAGTGGAGTTGAATACCTTAAATGTGACTTGAGATGGATTGGAGTCTGTTTCTGCTTTGAATTGCGTTTTGCCTGAAACGAATTGTTTCTTGTCTGGAAACGTTATCTGCAGTGCTGCTGCAGTGCTGAACATAAGGATGACAGAAATTGCGAAGATCGCTTGTTTTCTCATATTTAATTTAGGTTCCAACTGGTTTTTAATTTTACTGTTATTTCATGAAAGAAAGGTATTCTTTTATTTCTTCTGAGCTTATGCTGCATCCGGCGAACCTTACTCCGTAAAGAGCTGCTTCAAGAACTTTTTCTGGTTCCCCGTACCTGTCTAGAAGGCCTTGTTCGTAGGCGTAGGCAACTATTTCGCTGGATCGGATTACTGAAACGTTCTTGAATTCTTCCATTATTTTCTTGGCTTTGTCTTCGTCCATGTCTATCTGGAACTTGTGTTTTTCTTCCAGGTATTTTTGTAGCATGTTAAGATCTTCGATTAATAGTCTTGTTGTCCTTTCGTCAAGCATCACGGCGTGAGCGTCCATTTCCTTCAGTAGTGCGACCATTTCTGCTTCTCCGCCGTGGACGATGCTTAAGTTCTTCCCTTTGTGGGAGAACAAGGAGTTTGCCATGTTGCTTAGTCTTCTTGCTTCTTTCTTTACTTCTTCTTCTCCGACTACTTCGATCATTTCTTCAACGAACTTGGATAACCTAATTGCTTTTAGCTCGAATTTCTTGGTTTTGAGTGGTTTGTCGACGAGTTCTTCCTTGACTTTTGGAGGGATGAATATCTCTGGTTTTATTTCAGGAATCAGCCAGAGCAAGCAGCATTCGCTGAGGGAGATGAGTGGTCCTGTGTCCGAGATTATTTTTTTATTCATCTTCATCCTTCTCGAAAAGTTTTTTGGTTTCCCTGTATCTTTTTTCAGCTTTTTTTGACACGGAGTGCTTCATGTCCGGGATGTTAGTGGTTCCGATGTACGAGTATAGCTTGAACAAATCTGCTCCTGTTAGTGAAGCTGCTTTGTCGAAAGATAATCCCATTGCGTAGGCTCTTGATGCCTGTTTTACTTTAATGTGGTCCACGATGTTTCTGGCGTAGTTGCCGTAGTTTTCGTCTATCTCGTATATGTCTCGAATTACGTCTTTTTTAAGAATGCCTTTCAGGTCTCTTTCTTCTTTAGACATTCTAACGCTTTCTTTCAGGTCTTTTCGAACGTCTTCCAGGAACTTTCCCCATTTCTCTGTTTCCTGAAAGTGGATTTTGGACAAGAGCTTGTATAGAGCGTAAGCTATTATTGATATGTAAACCAGTTCTTTTTCTGAGGTCATTGAAGCTTTTTCTATTGCCTTGTTACTGATGTCTTTTAGTCTAGTCATGTTTCTTTGTTCAAACGCGTTCTCCAGCTCTTTTATGAATTCTTTTGTTTCCATTCACGACCACTTGTTCAGCCTGGACTGTTTTCCAGTTAAGTCAACGTTCCTTTTAATTCTTTCAACTGCTTTCCTAACTCTTCCTTCAGAGAAATCGTGCTCTCCTGACAAGAATTCTACAGTGTTTTCTTCGTCGGCTTCTTCCCACGAGATATCGTAGTCTTCGGTCACGTCAGGGTTTTTGAAAAGCTCTCGAATGTGTTCAAGACCTTCTGCCTCCAAATCGTTTTCTTCGAAAACTTCTTCAGCTTTCTTTCCTTCCCTGACTTTCTTCAAAGCTGTTTTCGGACCCACCCCCTTTATTCCTTCGTGGTAATCAGTTCCAATCATGAGCGCTATCTCTATGAGTTCTTCTTTCCTTATCCCGAGCTCTTCTTCAACTTCTTTTAACTTCAAGAGCTCTGGCTTGATAGTTTTGTAAGCATTTTTGCCAGGTATTTTTCTTCTTCCAGTGACAGTCATGTTCCGCACGAGTGCCGGTGCTCCGAAGAGCATGACGTCAAAATCCTGTGAACCAACAGCCCAAGCGTCTCCTGCTTCAGCTATTTCTGATGCTTGTGCTTCTCCTTCTGAAGGTGCTTGAACTGAAGGTATTCCTAGATGATCTAAAAGTTCTTTTGATTGCGCCACCATCTTTTTAGAGAGCGAGGTTGCTTGCTGAGCGTGCTTCCTGGCCTCTTTTTCTTTTCCTTTCTCTAGGGCTTCTTCCCATTTCTCTCTGGCTTTCTTCCTGATTTTAACTCTTTTTTTTAGTTCTTCAGATTTTTTTTCAGGCGGTTCTCCATCGAAAACGAACACGGGTTTTATGCCGTTTTCTGTAAGTCTAGAGGTTCTGTAGAGCAAGCCGCTCAAGTGCGACGTGATTTCTCCTTCGGAGTTGGTTAAAGGAGATCCGTCTCTTTGCCTGATTATCGCTAGGAATTGATAAAGAGTGTTGTATGCGTCTATAGCGATTATTCTTCCGTTCAGTGCTTCTAGTTCTGTTTCTTTTGCAGGAAGAATGTCCCCTAAATCGACTCCCATGAAAGAGTAATAGGTTCAGTTCAGTTAAAATAGTTGGGGGTTTAACCCGAGAGCGGTGTCCCATTTCCTTTTTCTCTTAGCATTAAGAACGCAATCACTAACCCGATAGCTACCAGGAAACCTACTGAAACGAATCCGCCTCCTAGTACCATTAACCCTGTTACTGGTACTGAAGGAACTGATTCTGAGCTGAAAGACTGTGTTTCCTCTGTTCTCGCGGAGGTAATGCAGTCAGAGCAGTTTCCTAGTTCTTTTTCTCCAGCTGTGCATGCTCCGTCTTCATAGCACTGTACTTCTCCGGATATTGAGCAGTCTGGACAAGACTTGGTTTCTTTTGAAAGATCACAAATATTGTCGTAGTTGCATGCTGCGAACGCTGTTGAAAGTATCACGAGCAAAGCTAGTAACTTTTTCATGTTACTATCTTTTGGGTAAATAATTTATTAAAGCCTTTCTTTTTGATTAGTGTGAGACTCATGAACAAATTTGTAGACCTTGATTACGTGCCAAAAAAAGAGGATTTGATATGCGAGTTCAGCGTGGAACCTTCTGAAAACCTTTCAATGAAAGAAGCTTGCAACAGAATCGCTAAAGAATCATCTATAGGTACTTGGACGCACGTAGAGCACTTGAACAAAGAAAAAAGAGATAAATTAAGAGCAAGAGTTTACTCGATAGACGGGAACACCGCAAAAGTTGCTTACCCCCCTGAACTATTTGAAAAAACGAATGTTCCGGGAACACTTGCATCAATAGCTGGAAACATTTTTGGCATGAAAGCACTCAAGAACCTCAGGCTCGAAGACGTTTACATCCCTGCATCAATAGACAACGCATTCGAAGGACCGAGATACGGGATTAAAGGAATCAGAGACACTTTCGGAATTGAAGAAAGACCGTTAATAGGAACAATAGTCAAGCCAAAAGTCGGTCTGAGCTCAGAACAGCACGCTAACATTGCCTTCGAGGCCTGGAAAGGGGGTTGCGATGTTGTGAAAGATGACGAGAACCTCGTGAACCAGGATTTCAACAAGTTCGAGGAAAGACTTGATCTAACTCTGGAGAAAAGAAAAAAAGCAGAGGAAGAAACCAGTGAAACAAAGGGCTACATGCCGAACGTGACCGCAGAAACCGAGGAAATGCTGAAGAGAGCGGAGCTCGTGAAAGAAAAAGGCGGCAGATACATGATGATCGACATAGTCACCGCTGGCTGGAGCGCGCTACAGACTTTAAGGAAACACGGTCCTGACCTACGGATTCACGCTCACAGAGCAATGCACGCTGCCTTGACAAAGAACAAGAAGCACGGCATTTCAATGCTCACGATCGCGAAGTTCGCCAGACTCATTGGCGTTGACCAACTACATATTGGAACAGCTGTCGGCAAGATGGAGGGAGAGCCAACCGATATCTGGGAAATAGAGCAAGAAGTAGAGAACAAAATAGTTAGAAAGCATGAGGACGATCACGTTCTTGCAGAAGACTGGAGAGACATAAAACCAGTTTTTGCTGTCAGTTCAGGAGGACTTCACCCTGGACTCGTTCAGCCTTTAATGCAGCTACTGGGAAAAAACATCATTATTCAGGCTGGAGGAGGAATCCACGGCCATCCAGACGGAACTCGTGCTGGAGCAAGAGCTATGAGGCAAGCTATTGATGCTAGGATGAAAGGAATTGATGTAGAGGAATACGCTGAAGACAGCGAGGAACTGAAGAAAGCTCTTGACTTATGGGGCGCAGGAAAGACTTACAAGTGATTAAAATGGATTTTGAGAGAGATTGGAAATCAGATTTGAAGGATCGATTGCAGGATAACAAGAAAAGAATAGTTGTAGTACTGATAATGATTTTGATGATCGTGTTCCTAGGGTTTTCCGCGAGGACCGCGACCACTACAAAGCCTCTGGAGCTTAGTTTCCGTAAAAATGATTTGAGTTCAGGAAAAGGAACCACTCTGGAAGTAAGAGTGAACAACATTTACGATGAGGACCTGGATGAGATAACTGTTTCAGTAAAGCCTGAGAGCAAGGCACTCACTTTTGGTGAAGAAGAAGTAGAGGAAAGTAATGTTGGAGCTGGATCTTACCGAAAGTTTTTTCTCCCGTTCACTGTTTCTCAGAACGCTACTGCTGGAAGATACAAAGTCAGTGCCACTGCTGAATTAGGTTCTCATGACGTTAGTTCAGTTGCTTACTTGGTTGTAGAAGACTGATTCTAGTCTATGTCGACTTGAACGCCTTCGTCTTCAGTTTCTTCCCGTTCTTTTTTTGGTATCGTGATCTCTAGTACTCCGTTGTTGAACTTGCTTTCTGCTTTTTCTGAGAATACTTTTGCGGGAAGAGACACGGATCTTTTGAAAACGCTTTTTGATCTTTCTTTGTATTGGTAGTTCTCTTCCTGTTCTTCTGTAGCTTCTTCTGAACCTGCTTCAATCACTAAAGTGTCTTCAGTGCACCTGACATCGACGTCTTCTTTTTTGACTCCAGGTACTTCTGCGATCACTATTACTTTGTCTTTTTTTTCCACGATGTCGATCGGAGGAGTTCTGAAACCGATTTCCGCGCGAGATCTTTTACCTAAAGCGTCTTTGAACATCGAATTCATTCTTTTCTGCATTCTTTCCATTTTCTCGAAAGGATCCCATACCATGTTATCACCTATAGAAAATAGTTGGTCAAAAAACTATAAAAATCTTTCTAGTCCCGGTTAGCTTTCTTAATCCATCTTCGGGCCTTGGCAAAACTTAGGTTTATCACGATTTCTAAGTCGTTCTCATCGTTAAGCAGGATTTCTTGAACTATTCCGCCCCGGTTCAAGAGAACTGGTTCTTCTAACTCCTGGTTTGATCTCATTCCTAGTGCTCTTTTCGTCATTTCTCTTAAAACTATTCCAGCACAATCGTCGCAAATCACGTACTCGTTCTCTAGCTCTTTCTGAGCGTTCTTTTCCTTAAGCTTCCATTGATAAGTGGGTTCTTTCTCAGATTTGCATAAACCGCAGTAAACCATTTGGTTTCATTAACTCACTTGATGTATAAAAAGTTACTTGACTTAAGTTTCTTCAGTCTTTATGTAAGTTATCCTCACTCTGAATTCGCGGTTAGTAGCGTCTAAGATATCTCGCTGGATTTTTTGCTTGAATCCTGAAGGAGGACTCTGAGTTGAGAGCACTTCAAGAGTCACTTCAGCTTCATCAAAGTCTACGTTGAATTCTTTTAAAGAACCATTGATAAGGGCAACGTTTTCGTTAACTTCACTGCGTATATTGTTCTTCAGTTGTGATTTCTGGAAAGAAATGTACGAGGTGTAAGCGAAAGGTACTGAGAAAAGAATTAAAAGCAATGTAGCTACTTTTATGTGGGTGGAGAAAAGTTTTTCCGTAACTTTCACAAGTCCGGACAAGTAAAATACTAGTCCTCCCCCAATATCTATTGCCAGGCAGTTCACAACAATCACGAGAGCAGTTGAACCAATCAAGTCAACTCCAGTCCTACCGACCATAAAAGAAAATATGTTTATTCCAAGCGCAGCTATAGGAGGTACTAATGCAGCAGCTATTGCTACTCCTGCAAGCTTCTCGCTTATTTCCGAGATCATGGAAACTCCAGCTATGAATCCTGCAACTAGAGCAATGGCAACGGTAAGTATGTCCAGTTGAGAAATGCTCATTATCAATGGATTAAGCTGGGGCCAAGGAATAATCAAATTGACTAGAAAAGCTGATATTGCGCCAAGGAAGACCGCTACTCCTACTGCTGCTACTCCCCTCAGAAAAAGAATCAGGTCCCCAGCGATAGTTCCGATAGAAACTGTCATTATCGGTCTTAGTATCGGGAAGATGACCATGGCTCCGATGATGACTACTACGTTTCCTTGAAGTAAGCCAAGAGTTGCTAGTGCAGCTGTGAGCACGCAGAGTGCCATGTAAGTTAGGGTTATTGATGTTGATTGGTATGCTTCTGCTTTCAGTTCCTCGAAAGGTACTTTTTCGGATTCTTCTCCAGTTTCCTCTATCCCCGTGAAAGGCTTTTCAGCATTCCAGATCCTTGTGTCGGTTGTTATTCCTTCTTCTTTACTGTAGTTCCCTATTTTCTCGATTATTTCGTCTACTTTTTCTTTTTCTACTGTTATAGTTACCACGTCTTTATCGCCTTCTGGACTTCCAGCTTTCAGGACCATGGAGTCTTCTGCTCCTTCCCTGTTAGCTATTTCAGCGATTGCTTTGCCTTCTCCAGATGCCGTGGAAACTTCGATTTTTCTCATTAATTAAGTAGAAATAGAGTTTGCTTAAAAAAGTTTATCTTTCGAAGAATTCCTTTATCTCGCGGGCGGGGTCCTCGGCCTTTGTTAGCTGCATGTCTTTCGGGAAGCACTGGAGGTAGTTCTGCCACAAGTATCTTTTGTCCATGAACATGACAGCTCCTTTGTCTGACTTGTTTCTTATTAGTCTACCGCTTGCTTGAATGGCTTTTATCATTGCGGGGAACAAGTAGCCGTAGCTCCAGCCTGCTCCAAATTTGTGTTCGTAGTAGTCGACCAGTGCCTGGGTTTCCAAATCCATTTCTTGTAAAGGGATTCCTACGACGACTACGCCCATCATTTCGGTTCCAGGGTAATCTATTCCCTCGGATAAAGATCCTCCTGCCACTGCCAGGAGCAGCGCGCCTTCATTGTGGTTTCTTTTGAATCTTCTGACGATTTCCTGGTTTTGCTCGGGCGTTGATCGTGGTTTCTGGACGAAAGTTTTTGAATCGACGTCAAGTCTCTTGCTTACTTCCTGTAGAACTGAGTAAGACGGGAAGAAGATAGCAGTGTTGCCTGAGATAGCTCTAACTACTTGCTCCAGTTCTCCTGACATTTTGGAATACTCTTTTTCTCCTCTTTCAGAGTACCTGGTGGTCGTTGAATCCGATATTATATTCATTCGATTGCTTTTTGGGAAAGGTGAAGAGTATTCTCGGGTCACGGCGCCCTGGAACCCCATTATGTCTTCGTACATTTTTTGCGGTGTCAGTGTTCCGCTCATGGCTATCACGGACCTTGCTCCTTTGATCACGGGCTTGATCGCTGGAGCTGGATCAAGGCATTTGTAGGACAGTGAGTACTTCCCAGGGTTCAGTGTAGTCATTATTCGGACGTGTTTGTCCGAGTCTTTCTGCCATTCTTCCATGAACTTCATTATTTTGAGGCAGGAGCTTTTGTCTCTGTTTGTAGCTTCTAGGTAGGTTTTTCCAGTTTCTTTGAGTTCGTTCAACTGGTTTTCCGAGAGCAGTGGAATGCTTTCCTTGCTGCAGAGTTTTTCTTTTCCATCCATCTCGTCTCCTTGGTTGTGGAAGTATCGGTTCAACCGCTCTAACGGTTTTTTAACGCTAGATCCTGTGACTTTTGCTTCGTTTAAAGCTCTTTTCAGCATGTAGCTGTTTAAGGTAACGCTCATAACTCTTCTTATTCTTTCTGGAGCGTTGTGTGCCTCGTCTATGATGACGATAGCGTCTTTCAGGTTTTTTCTTACTTTTGCTAGGAAAACGTCTCGCACTGTTGGTGAGAGAAGGTGGAAGTAGTCACATATTATTGCTTTCGAGTTGTTTGCTTCGAGTACGGTGTATTCGTAGGGGCACATGTCGTGTTCTTTACATATTTTCTTTATTTTTTGGGCTCGTTCTATGTTGCTGGTTTTTTTCCTAATTTCTTGCCTGTTCTTTTTTGCGTCCAGTTTTTCTTTTTTGGTGAATCCTTTTGTTTTCGCGTAGTAATCGCATTCCTCGTTATCTCTTTTTCTTTTGCAGGCTTCGTAGAAGGATTCTGAGTCCGTGTCTTCGAGTATTTCGTCTGCGCACATGTGTTTTTTTCCGATGACGTCGGTTGCTTTGAATTTGAGGTCGTGTTTTTCTGAAAGTTTTTTTAGTTCGTTGACTGCTATTCTGTGTTGAGAGATTTTTGGCGTGAGAAAGAATATAGTGGAATTGTTTTCTGTGGCGTGCGTGATTGCTGGTCCGAGCACTGCGCTGGTTTTCCCTATTCCTGTGGGCGCGTGACAGATGAGGTTTCTTGAGTTTTCCATGCATTTGTACGCGTCTTTAAGTAGTTGTTCCTGGTGTTTTCTGGGTTGGTCGTGTGAGAAATAGGGTTTTTTCATATTCTTTCCTTTTCTTGGTTGATTTAAATAAGGTTGGGGCGTGTTTTTCCGAAGTTTCCGAAAGTTAGACTGCTTCTTCAGTTTCTTCCGAATCAGGCTTAAAATCTTCGAGGCGGTCGTCGTTATCTTTGTCCGAAGCGTCAAAGTACCTTACAAGCCTGTAGTTAGAAACCTCTCCTAGTTCAACATCTTTTTGGAAAGCATCAGCTATTTTTTCTCTTAATGTTTCTTCTCCGAATCGTTCAACAAGAGCTGAAGGACTGGTATTAGGTCCGTAAACACCTTTTAGTTCGTTTTCAAAGAGATTGTAATGTTCGTTAACAAAGTCCATCCTTATCTCTGCATTCGCCCACTTGTAGCCTTTTTCTTTCAGCACCTGCTTTAATTGCGGTCCAGTAAGCCTGAAAACGTCAGGATGAGCAAGTTTTCTTCTTACTTCCTCATCCCAGTTATCCACGTTCTCGAGTACGTCAACTTTTCTTTCAAAGAATCCTCTGTACCCTATTTCGGATCTTATTTCAGCTTTTTTCTTTTTTTCCTTCCTGGTCTCTTCTCCTAAAACGTCCATAGCTCTTCGCTTCTTTTCTGGTTTTCCTTCAAAAAGGTCTCTGTCTCCCAACAAATTCTTAAACCACTCGAACATACTAACATTTTTGTTTTAGAAGTTAAAAAACTTTATGTTTACGACAACCAAAAAACCGGGGAAAAAACGACGAACAAGAACGAAGAGACGAGGAGATCACTACTAATCCTTGATGTACTTCAAGAGCGCTTCCCTGCTACGGAAGTCCTTGAGTAACGTGCTTTTTTTCTCCCACTCTTTTCCTAACTCGCTTTCTTTCCGAACGTGACCCAGAGCCTGCTTAAGCGTGTCTGCTTCAAAATCCGGTTCTTTCATCGCGTTCCGAACGTTTTCTCGAACCTGCCAAACACCAACCGGGCACCAGTAATCCGGAGTTATCTCCCGGTAAACAATTGCTCCAGCCTGTCTCCGCATATCGCGCAGTTTTTCAGTAACCGCTACTCTTGCAGCGTAGTAACCACCAGTCACCTCGTCAGCGTAGTTAGTGCGCCCGTCATACCTCTCGAAATCCGTTTTGAACACGGGCTCAGCGTCTTCAGAAACCCATATGTTGCCAGGAACATACGTTTCAATCACTTCAAAACCCCATTTGCCAGGGAACAGAATCACAAAGAACTTGTTCCCCCACTTCTCCGAAGAAAAAACCATGTAGTCATTAACTTCCTTAAAGTCACGGACCTCTTTCGTCATCTCTTTGCTAGCGATGTCGTCAGTGGCCGTGATGCTCCAGCGAGTTGGAACCAGTTTCCTGTTCTGTCTTTCGCCGAGCAATCCAACACTGAATATTTTGGAGATTTTGCTCACGGGAACGTCGTTGCTTGAAAGTTCTTGAACTCCTTTAACTGCCTTCAAGTCATCGTCGGAAACAATTTTATCAACTTTTCTGGGCACTGACGGGTTCTCCGTTAACTTGAAATCGCTCAAGCTGCCTGAAGGCCCGTAAGGCGGGGAAACGTCGCTGAAGTTAGTGGAAAGTAAGGGTTTTTTCCTGAAATGAGTTTCAGTGTCCACAGGATCTTTGCTCATGGCCACTTCCTGTAAAGAAACCAGGTCGTACGATGGATCTGGAGCTGTTTCGACTTCCATTCCTTTTTTTCCGCGAGCCAGGTCGTATCTCATTCCAACCAGTTCGTTGAGGTTGAAGTCTCCCCATTGTTCAGGCGCGTCCAGGATGTCGGGCTGTCCTGAGTAAGCTATCATTGGTCCGGAAAAGACTTTTGGGTAACCTATTCGGCCGATGAATACTGATGGGGCTCCAGCGAACAAGTCTTTCTTTATCTTGTCTGATTTTTTCTTGGCTTGTCTTTTTTTCTGTATGAGTGGGCACTTGCTTTTCCCGCAGAGCATTTTCGTGCCTTTGCACCTGACGCAATCGTAGTTCTTCATCCACTAGTTTTTGGTTCTCGAAAACTTTAAATGTTGTCAGGAGCATGAAATTGAGGGAAGATGGTTAAGATAAATAAGACTGCTAAAGGAAACTTAGGTATTTTTTTCCCGGATGAAGTCGTTAAAGAGCTTGGATTAACCGAGAAAGATGAAGTGGAAGTGGAAGTAGTTCACGGAGATGTTGCAGTCCTTTACCCGAAAGGAAAGACCTCTAGAAAGAAAGGAACAAAGAAGAGCAAGACAAAGAAAGGTGGGAAAGTCATCCAGAAACTGAAGTCGATTCCTTTCTCTCAAAGAACTAAGGAAAGAGTCGAGAAAGACCTTTCGAAAAAACAGTTAAATAAATTAAAGAATCTGGAGCAGCAGGGAGCAATCAATTTCTACAAGAAAGGGAAGTACGAAGACAAAGGCGTTTACAGCATCAGTCAAGAGTACTTCGGCCAGCAAGCTAGTGAAGGAAAAAGTAGCGGGATCAAGGAAGAGATCGCTGAAAAAGGTTACGTCAAGATTTCGAACAAGAAAAAGATCGGGCAAGCGATCCGAAGCCTTAAGCCTGAAGTGAAGAACGGGAAGATAATCACGGTCAAGGACTTCAAGAAAAATCTTTACGCTGTCAAGAACGAGTTGGTTGAGGACCTAGGGAGCAAGATAATCGCTCAGATCGAGAACGGTAACAATGAACTGGAAGAGATACAGAAGAACGTTGACGAAGATCCAGGCCTCTGTAAAGCCATCACCGAAATATTGAGAGAATCAGGGGATTTGATTGAAAAAAGAGAGCACGAGTACGAACTGGCCTGAAAAAGAAGAAGGGAAGACAAACTGGGTTCTAATCCCGATGCTCACAGGTAAAGAGGAACAGGAAAGGTTCTTGAGCAAGGTCAGTGAAAAGAATTCGCGTGTAGTGCTGGCGAACGTCATTGATTCCACGAGAACTAATTTAAGCCCTCAGGAGCTTGAAGGAAGTATTCAGGAAAAAGATAAAGCTATGGAGGAGGCTGCGGAATTTCTTAGGATGAAGCGAGTGAACGTTAGCACGGCGGAAGAATGGGGTAAGTTTCCTCAGAAGCTCGTGAATATTTTCAAGAAAGAAGAGCTGGATCAAGTTATTGTCTTGAACGACGGAAGAGAAGAAACAGAGCAGAAGATCAAGGAACTTAAGTCAACGGAATTGCCAGTGAAAGTTATATAGATTTCTTCCTCAAATCCATTGTTAGGCGATAGTGCGAGAAGATATAGTGAACATACTTTAATTATTTTTAATCTCAATTGTTTTTCCTACTCCGTATTCTATAAAATTTTCTTTGTATTCTTCTGCAAACGCCTCTCTAACTGGATCGCCTGTGCAATGAGATGGTGCAACTTTTTTTACTCCAAGTTCTCTAAACTTTTTAACCACAGCTATAGGGGGATGATGGAAACCTCCCATAACAAGATATGCCTCGTCTTCCTTCATCAAGTCTCTGGCTTTTTTAACAATATTTACAACTCCAGGATGAGCACAGCCAGTAATAACTATCAATCCCTTTTCTGAATCTATAATTAGAGATTGCTCTTTTGGAGGCCCATAAAGCTCTCCAGTGGTATAAACAGAATCAGAAATTTTTCTAGGGCCAGAAACATCTACAAATTTAGCTCCTTGGCTGGTTATCATATCTCTGATCGAATTAGGAAAAGAACCTGGGATGAATACGGTAACGTTACTATTTTTCTCTAAAAATCCTTCTAATCCCCCTACGTGATCTTCATGGATATGAGAAATAACTACTTTATTAATTGATTTGGGATCTATATCCTTCTTCTCTATATTGAAAAGTAAAGTTTCTGCATCTCCTCCAGTATCAAACAATATTAGTTCTTCAGAGGTTTTTATCACGCATCCGAAACCCCAGGCAGTTTTCAGAGCAGGATCTACTTGGTAGTTATCGTAAACCGAGACTAAGGTTGCTTCAGATATCTCTTTTTTTTCTGGTTCGATATGGATTTCTGGGGAAGTTGCTTTTTTGGTCTGAATTAAATACCAACTTCCTATTCCTGCTAAGACCAAGATCCCAACTAAAATCAAGGTTTTGAAATTTTTGTTCGTATTACTCGTCCTCCTTTATTACTCTTCCTGCTCCTCCTTCAACATATCTCTCTGGAGAAAGAGACTTTATCCCCGACTTATATTGAGTACAATGGGTTGGACAAATCAAATCCAAGTCCTCCAAAGATTCAGGCCTAGTTCCATGCAAGCCTCCTATAATACCGTAAACCTTGCCAAATTGAGAGGCTACTTGTAGAATATGTGTCATTCTTGGATGCGAGCATCCAACTATAACTACAATCCCTTTCTTTGTTTCAATACAGAGCGACTGCTCTATTCCTTCTAACTCGCCTGTGGAGTAAATTCCTTCGTAGAGCTCTCTGGGGTTTTCTACTTCAATGACTTCTCTTACATTTTTAACCCCTGGAAAAGAAGGAGGAATCCAAACTTTAACTTCGTTATTCACGTTAAGGAAAGCTGATAAACCTCCAACATGATCAAAATGAGGGTGAGAAATAAATATTTCATGAATTTCTTTAGGATTAATTCCGAGCTTTTGCATATTAGAAAGCAAAATATCCCCATTTGCTCCTGTATCAAAGAGTATTTTCCTTCCGTTAGTTTCCACTAGAGCAGAAAAGCCCCAATCAGCTTGAAGGCTTTTTCTATAAGCAGTATTATCATAAATAATGGTGATTTTCATTTTTACTACTTAATTTAGTAAGTGTTCATTACTATTTAAGGGGGGGGATCGCTGTATCTTCATCCACACGGATGAAGTCTTAGCGACCTCTAGAAGAGGTAAACTCTGCCAATAGTCGCTCGTAGTTCACGATTGCGTATAACGTTCTCAGTGTAAAAGAAGCTCGGCGTAAGCCGGATTTGAACGAAGCGTAGCCGTTTACACAGCGTTATATGACCTGAATGGTAAGGTTGCAAAGCAACTGCAGTGTTCCGAACCCCGTAAATGTTATTTTAATCTTTTTTCTTCATATACTTACTGCCTTTAATCTTTTAACTAACTTTTCTGCCTCTGTTTTTGCTCTAACGCTTTCAGGAGGTTTTCCTTTTAGCCAGGATAAAGAAATGAGGGATACGGCTACAAAGATCTAGGAGTGTTAGAAAAAAAGACAAAAGCAGACCTAAAGACAAAGGAATTAAATCCGAAAAACTAGAAGAAAAAAGAAGAAGAAAAAAGAAACAAGACGCATTCTAGACTCCTCTTCTTCGCCTCAATATCGTAATCTTCTTTCTTCGTCATCAAACACACAAAAAGAAACTAGTTAACCCCTGTCCCGAAGTTCTTTGAAGTCCTCGAGCAAAACATCTTTCTTGCTTGGATCGTAAGCCACGACAGCCGGATGAAACATTGGGATTATTGAAAGACTTCCAGAAAGCCTGTTCACCTGAAAACGTTTTCCGTGAACCCTGCTGATTTTCTCGTTTCCCAGATTATATTTTTCAAGCAAGTACTCGGTAGCAAAACGCCCGAGAGGAACCAGCACCTCTGGATCAATTTCCTTAATCTGCTGATCCAAGTAAGGTGAACAAGCCTTAATCTCTTTCAAAGTCGGGTCACGGTTCTTTGAAGGCCTGCACTTCACAACGTTAGTGATGTAAACATCTTCTCTAGAAAAATCAATAGATTCAAGAAGTTCGTCGAGCACGGAACCAGCTCTTCCAACGAAAGGAAGCCCTTGCTCGTCCTCGTTCCGGCCAGGAGCTTCTCCAACGAACATTATGTTTGCGTTTTCGTCTCCGGCTCCAGGCACTGCGTTAGTTCTTTTCTCGCTCAACTGGCATCTCGTGCAGTTCAAGATCTCTTCATCCAATTCCATGAAACAACTTTTATTCAAACGAGTTAAATAAACTTGCACCAAAAACTTAATACTACCGGCGCTTTCATCCCACAGCTAAAGCAATGGGATTTCCCGCAGTGGTACTAAAAATGTGGGATAAATCCGTTTCTATATAGTCATGTTTACCTTGAGATGTATGAAAGCCGAAAATCATCAAATAAATAAAATAGGTTAACGCTATTGGTGAATTAGGAGTTTACCAATGATATGGGAAAATACTCACAGCTAATGGATGAACACAGCAACAGACGCGCAGGAAAAATACTGAACTACCTAAAGTTCACAATCTGTCCTTCCCAGTTAAACTTCCTTGTGTTTAAGAAGCAGAGTTAGACGAATAACCGCTAGACGGGGTAGTTGTTGTGCACTCAATTAACAAAGCTATTATGACGATTGAAAGTAAAACCGATATTTTCACCTATTTTTTAGACAACACTAGTATCATTAATTTTGTGTCAAAACTTTTAAAGAAATCCCTGTTATTAAAGCATAGAATACAAATATCGCCCACAATTCAAATAACCATGGGTCTGTTAACAACTTAGTTATTGCTGAAACAAATGCAAAACCAGTTAAAATTCCAGTTGACACTCTCAACCAATTAAAACTCCAATTATTGAATTTATGAGAACAAATCCAATCGCATAGTATGGGAAAAGGGAGTACTGCAATAACCCAGATTGGGATGACAGCACCGGTAACAGAAAAAAATAATCCGGGGACTATTCCCAGATATATACCCAAACAACGAGCACAAATGAATATGTCACATACTTGGATACATTTATAGTATTCCTTTGGTTCATGATGGGAAAGAAGATAACGTTTAGACTCAATTATCGCGTTGTAGACTTCTTTAAATGTATGTTCAATAGAAGAAGCCACCCTTTCAACTACTTTTCAACATACTTCTTTTGGAACTCTTCATCTGAAGCAAATAGATAGATTATCCCTTCAACAAATCCGACTATAGTTGGAATCCCAGTCCAACAGAAACATAGATATATGATACCTAAGGCATTTTTCCCTAAATAGAATTTGTGTATACCTAAACTACCCAATAAGATTCCTAAAATTCCTGCAGTCATTCTATCTTTTTGTGAGGAAGCAAACTTTTGTCTTTGTGAGGAAGCAGACTTTTGTCTTACGCCGCATTTTGGGCATATTTCAGCTTCTTTTTTGATTATCTCTCCACAACTTTTACAAAAACATTCGTCCGCTGCCGGTTCTGCTGATGCCATAAGTATCAAATATATAAAAACATTGCAGTTTATAAATGTTTTGAGGTGGGGAGTGCTATTTCTAACCTTTTTTTGCATAAATATTGTGTATGCCTGAGGAACGGAAAGATGTCAAGACCACGAGGAAAGAGCGGGAAAATACATCCACTCTCCAGAAATAAGCGAGAAAACAAGGGAAAAGGAGAAATGGCTCGATTTGAACCCAGTTTCTCACTGGAAAGAAATTCAAAACACCATTACGGCGCTCTGCACTACGAAAAATGGAAAGCCTTCAAAAAATACGTTGAAGACTTCGGAAACCTTGAAGAATACCCCCCAACGCACGTGGTACTATGGGAACTTCCTCGTGTACGCCACGTCACTTGAAGTAGCCGAAGAAGTGCTAAAAGAAATGGAAAACGTCTTCACAGAACCAACTGAAGGATCAACAGTATACGCAGACGGAAACGTCCAACACTATCACACAGTAGGATTCTCTAGCTCCCTATCCCCTTCCTAATAAGCCAGAGGTGTTTTGTGGGTGAAGAAGCTGTTTGCTCCAGAGGAGGAATGAGCCGCTGATGCTGGGAAGCAAGGAGGTCCTGCTGCCAGAGTACATGCCGTTAGAGGCAATCGGCAGGTTCAATAAAATAGAAGAAATAGCGAACGCTTAACTTTCACCAATGACTGTGAGTTAAGGATATTGAGTGCGCAGGGCTCGGCAAAAAGAGCTCAGTGAACGCGGCGGATGCCAGGGGTTTAAAAAGAAAGGACTGGATAATAAGTATAGGTACGTAATTCTAAAAGATTTAGAGACCAAGAAAACAAAAAAATTACTTTAAGAAGAGATAATGAAAATTAATCAAAAAAATTAGTGAGTAATATGACTTATAAAAATACTCCGATTCCGGAAGACAAGGACCCAGAAGACTATACCCATAACGAAAGAAGGGCAGAAATACTAAAACATATCATAGATGCTGGCCTAAGCCGTAGAGTAAATCAGACGGAATTAGCTCAGAGATATGAAGCTTCCCAACCACAGATATCTCGGGACTTTAAAAGGATAAAGGAAGAAATACGGGACACTATTGGAAACGATATACAGGTGGATGCTTATGCTCTATACCAAAGTTCTATAGCTAAGTTACTTGACCAGGAGAGACCTTATTTAGCTTGTAAGGTTATGGATGACTATCTAAAGTTTATATATGGTATAGGAATAGAAAAATCACCTGAAAAAATAGATAGTGAGTGCTCTGATCTTAGGGAACGCTTGTCTGAAGCGGCTAAAAAAATTGACAAGGAAGATTTTAAGGAGAAGTAAAAGTGAATAAAAAGCAAATTACTGAAAACGAAGCAGAGAAATTAATACTCACGAGGAAAGGACGATTTGCAGTAATTAAAGAAATATTTAATGTACAACCAACACCAGGACAAATGGATATAATAGAATCCATTGCATTAAAGTCTCATTTAAAACGAGTAGTGATCTCTGCATATACACAATACGGAAAAACGTGGAGCATTGCTATAGGGATATTACTCTATATCTGGCTCCAGGAGAACGATGGTAAAAAAATCGATGTCGTCGCGCCGAATGAGCAGAGCAAGATACTGGGAGATTATATTGCAAAGCTTATTGCTGGCTGCCCTGTGCTCGGACCTTCACCCCTCAAAAAGACTAACAGGAAAAGAGAGACCCTTAAGAAAGAAGTCAGCCGTAAACACTTAACTTTCACTAACGACTGTGAATTAAGGATATTGAGTGCACAGGGCCCAGCAGAGAGACTGATGGGTCATGGCACGGATTTGCTGGTAATCGATGCAGCTTGTCTGATTGACCCTGAGGTTTATCGCTCTAAGATTAGTCGTGTGTTAGGAGATTCTCCTGACACGAAGCTCGTGGAAACCGGTAATCCATTGAATAAAAATAATCAGATGTGGGAGCATTGGACCGACCCTAATTTCAAAAAAATTCATGTTCCTTACACTGTTGGTTTAGAAGAAGGACGGGTGAGTGAAGACGTTATAGAAGAGCAACGAAGAGAACTCGACAGTACAACCTTTAAAGTCCTATACAAAGCGGAATTCCCAGACACTGTCGAGCAAGGACTGATTAGACACTCCTGGAAAGAGAAAGCAGTCCAGAGAGACCCGTTCGACCTAAAAGAAAGCCAGGAAATCGTTGGAATAGACGTTGCCGAATTCGGTGAAGATAAGACAGTTATAACCACCACAAAACAACTCAATAATAAAGTCAATGTAACAAAAGTAGAATCCTGGGAACGACTAGACACCACGGAAACGGCGGATAAAATAGCTGACCACTTAGAAGGACATGAATACCTAGTAGTAGACGCAATAGGGGTTGGGAGCGGCGTAGCTAGCCGCCTCAAGCAAAAAGGATTCCAAGTAAACGCTATGAAAGTCAATAAAA
Organism: Candidatus Diapherotrites archaeon LH_S9; assembly: GCA_023659865.1. Taxonomy (GTDB): domain Archaea; phylum B1Sed10-29; class B1Sed10-29; order WALL01; family JAGXON01; genus JAGXON01. Next base: position 66,712 of record JAGXON010000001.1, read on the forward strand.
GTCCCACAAACGAGAAACACAGGTTTACAAACAAGAAAGCGCAATACTATTGGAAACTACGCGGTTTATTCGAAGATGGGAGAATCCAACTAAAAGAAGACATGAAAAACAAGGATAAGCTAGAAAAACAATTAAGTCAAATACAATACGAATTCAACTCAAAAGAAAAGATTAAGATAAATGACCCACGAAAATCTCCCGATTACGCTGGCTCGTTGATGCTGGCTTGCAGTAAATCCCACGCTGGAACAGGGGGCGCTATAGTCGGAATTCGTTTTTAAAGAAAAACCATTTTAAAGAAGGTAGTATATAAAGTTAAGTGAATGCATATGAATTTTAAAGAAACACTACAGAAACCAGTAAACTATATCAAGAACATGTATCACAAAGACACATCTACCGGCACTGATGCCGGGGACTACAAGATACCACATTTTCCTTATAAAGACCGGTATATATACGATGTTGCTAACTACAGCAGTGTCTTGAACAATATTCTTCAAACTATCCAGACCGAGTTATTTAAAAATGGCTGGGAGTTCATTCCCAAGTATGAATATATTTGCACCAGCTGCGGGAGAGAGTACGACCACGAGCCCGAACAGAAGAACGATGAAGGCGTACCTATCTGTAGTAACTGCGGTAACATAGTAACCAAACCCGACAAAAGCAGCATAAGAAACGTGAAGAAACAGCTCAGAAGAGACGTGAACTATAATAATCAAACGCTTACTGAAGTTCTCAAAGAAATCGAATGGGACTTAGACGCTTACGACTCCGCTTACTTATATTTAGAGAAGAATTATGAACACGATTCGGACGGCAAACTCGTGAACACTGAAATCGACGAGATAGTTAAACTGCAACCAATCAGAATGAGAATAATCAAGAACGATAGAGGCATGCCAGCTACTGACCAAAAAGGAGACTCCATCAGATTCTGCCCAGAACATAGGGGCAAAAAAACAAAGAGAGATTACTGTGAGCAATGCGGACGAGAGACCCTCCCCACCTATTTTGTTAAGGAGAAGGGAGAGGAAAAAAAGTACTTCAGTAATGATGAAGTCAAACACCTGAAGAAATACCGCCCGACAGAACCATACGGCTGGAGCCCAGTCATCCCTCTCTGGCAAAAAATACATATCCTTTATTTCATGAATAGAGATAAGCCACCGAAGGGCCCCAAGAACTTTGCGAAGTACACAGAAATGAGGAACGGGCTCAAAAAAGAAGTAGATTCAACATACGGAGTCATGCCATTGTTCCAGGGAAACCTCGAAGGAGTAGGAGGATTGAACAACGAAGGCCAAGAGATTACTATAACCAACAGTGCTATGAGAAAAGGGCAAGAAGTATTCAATAAGAAACTATTTCCCTGGCTTTGTGACCAACTGAGTTTAGAACATTGGACCATCGAACTCAATGAAGTCGAAACCAGAGACGTTGCGCAAGAAAAGCAACAGATTAACCAACGACGTATCCAGAACGCTGTGCAGATGAGTCAGATAGGATTCAACGTAGAATTGGATGAAAAAGAAGATAATAAATACGTCTCATTCAAGTATAGCGGGAAAGCGGAAAAACCGAGTGAACAGTAAAAACCTACAACACCCGATACCATTTTTCAGTAAGACAGCCCACTCAAATTAAAAAAACACTCGGAAAAGAACCGAATAAGGCGCGTGAGGAAGTACAGAACCAGATCGAGAAAGAAACGGACGTGAATCTATTTATAAGCAAAGAAGACCTAAGCCAGAACTTTAGTGAACTTCTTAACGAGCTCTGGAACAAGAGATACAAAAGCCTTTACAAAGACCTTTCTCAGGATAAAAGCAAAGAAGAGAAAGAATGGTGTGAAGCTGCCATGGCGTTCTGCAATGCATGCGAAGAACTGGGCAGGGAACCTGCGGAGTCGTTGCTTCAAGCAAGAGGGTTGGAAGAGGCAGCTAAAACTATAAACTTCACTCCTTCTTTTTAGTTTTATCTTTAGCTCTCAATGCGAAGTGACCAATTATAACAAATACAATCCCTAAAAAGAAACCGATTACTCCCGCAATAATCGTGATAACCCCCCCGCCAACCCCGGCACCAATTACTTCTGCTGCATCACTTACATTAACATTAGCTGCAGTATAATTTATAGTATAAATTATCGCTACAATTGGCATCAAAAAGAATTCAATTGCAAGAGCAACTGATGCCCATCCAAACATTCTTCGAAGGTCATTAACTCGATATAATCCGTATGAAAATCCAATCCAACTAATAAAAAACAACGAAACAAGGATAATAAAAAACAACCAAACGGGAGCACCTACAGTGGCGATACCTGTCAACATACACAAAAATAATCCTAATATGAATCCAAAAAATGTTGCAAGTCCAATCAGTTTTAGTTTACTGAAATCCATATAACACACCTAATTACTATTTTTGCGTCTAAATTTACTAATCCACTTGTTATATTCTCAATTTAAAGGAACACTGAACTCGAATTCATCTTGCAAGAATCCACCACCTTTAAAACGGAATGTACCTGTTCCTGAATCCTTTGGAATATTTTTAAATGTCCATGAACCACTTTTAGTTGCTCCAGGTAGTAAAGTGCTACTATAAGTATCGACCTCACATGAAAAACATGGAGAAACATCGTACTGATGTTTGTCAGAATCTAAAATAAGAATAGAACGAGGTCGGAAATACCAGGTTTTATTACGAATATTTTTAACATCGAATTCAATTTTATAATCATCCCCATCAAATCCAGCATATTTAACCGTAAATTTAAATTCATCGCTAGCTACAGTTTTGTCTATAGTATGTTTGGTACTTTCATAATCCCCTGTCACTTCTACATTATTTAAGTCATCACTTGATGTTACCTCTTCACCATATAACGCCAACCATACTTCACCATCTTCCTCTCGTTCAAATGCAAGGACAGGTTTGGAATCAGACGAATCTACTTCAAATGCCATCCATCCTTCCTGAGCTGAACCTGGATAGAGAGATGTACCAAATTGAGGGTCAGGTTCAACAATCGAACCCCACTCATTGTACACTCTTCCTGATTCTGACACTACATCAAATTCATAATGTGTAGCATCAAATGCATCATCATCTTCCATAGAAATTAATTCAAATTTTATTTTCGCCAATATGTAATCCTTATCTGGCTTCGGTGCCTCATTTACCATGCTGGCTTCTTCAATCATTGACCATGCAGCACTTCCGCGTTTTATATCAGTGACAGTTATCTTAGCTGAACCTGTTCCACAGAACAAATCAAAATTAGAGATTAGAGGAGTTCCAATCGGAGATGGATTTGCTCTTGAATTAGTAGTTTGAGGATGGGTGTTGCCGTTGGAATTTGCGTTGGCCTCGGAGTCACTGTTAGAGGTAGCAGAAACGCTGGAACTTGCGTTGGTTGACTGAGGACAATCCTGTGGATTCGACACAGTTGAACCATCTGAACAAACATAGTTAGTTGAACTAACATTAGTTGAACTAACACATCCAGCTAAAACTACAACTCCAATGATAACTAATAGTAGACTTAAACGCATGATGAACACCTGCTTTTACTTTTGGTGTTATATAAACATAAAAACATTACTTAATTTCGTAGCATTTTCTAGAATCCCCCACGCCATTTCTTTCTCACGAGGATTGTCACTAACTGCATACTCCAGACATATTTGTTGATTTGGCGCGTTTTGTTGTTCGTTTGAGTAATTTTGAAAATGCGTTCCCATCCATTCTTGTTGCATACGTTTTTGATTGCTTCCCAAATTTAAGGGGAAAAAAGGGCATCCCTCTTCTTGTTCAACGATGGGAATCCACCCACAACCTCCCTCAAGAAAAATTAGCCACTGCACAAGCCCGGAAAGACGGAAGCAAGCAGATAGACATTCCTTTTGAAGACGGAACCCTTTTCAAGTCAGAAAAACCTCGCGAAGCACACGAAATTAGAGTATTCATCAAAAAGTAATCAAAACCTTTAAAAACCATAATGAATACAAATTCATATCATGACTAACGGAAGAGGAAGAAAAGGCGGAAAAGCCCTCGGGCCAGGAGGACAATGCGTTTGCCCTGAATGCGGGAAAAAAGTACCGCACGAGAGAGGCGTCCCCTGCTACAAAAAAAACTGCCCAAAATGTGGAAGCAAAATGACGAGGTAAAAAAATGAAAATAGCAATACCCTCAACAGGAAAATCGATAGACAGCACGATAAGTAACATCTTTGGAAGATGCCCAGTATACATAATAGCCGAGATAAAAGAAGATCCAGAAACAGGAAAAAAAGAGATAGGAAAAGCAGAAGCCATAGAAAACCCTGCTGTCGGACAAAGAGGAGGAGCAGGAATAATGGCATCCCAAACGCTCGGCAACGAAGACGTGGACATAGTAATAGCCCCAAGAATAGGGCCAAGAGCATTCAACGTACTCCAAAAAATAGGCATAGAGATATACCAAGCCTCCGGAAACACCGTGAAACAAAACCTGGACAACTTCCTTGAAAACAAACTAAACAAGATAAACTCTCCCGGCCAGATGGGCATGGGCCCAAAACCAGGAGCTGGAAGAGGCGCAGGCAGAGGCCAGGGCGCTGGACAAGGAAGAGGACAAGGCGGTGGAGCCGGACAAGGAAAAGGTAGAGGACAAGGAAGAAAATGAGCGATAACCTAAAGAAAGGAGAGGACGCAGCAGGAAAAGTGAGCATAGTTACTTTTCTTCTAGCTGCAGGGAAAGGAATCGCTGGAGTGATGACTGGAAGCATAGCTTTGCTCACAGACGCTCTTCACTCCACTGTCGACTTAGTCGTGGCGGTTGCTTCCTGGCTTAGTCTAAAGCTTTCTCAAAGAGAAGCCGATGAACAGTTCCAGTACGGGTACTACAAAGCAGAGAACCTGGCAGCGTTCGTAATCTCTTTTTTCATCCTCTACGCAGCTTTCAACTTTGCAATAGAAGGTATAAAAAGGCTCTCGGTTGTAGAACCAATAAAACTGCCTTTCCTGGCAATGGGAGCTACGCTAGTATCAGCAATCGTTTCCGGATACCTAGTGAAATACTTAAGGGAAAAAGGAGAGGAAACAGGATCTGCATCGCTTTTGGCGAACGCAAAAGAAACTCTTGCAGACGTAATGTCTTCATTAGTTGTCTTCGTCGCCATAGTGTGCACTTACCTAGAGATACCTTACGTTGAAGGAGTAGTCACAATAGGAATATCGTTATTTATATTCAAAGAAGGTTTCGAAACCATTAAAGACTCTTCTTTTGCTTTAATGGACGTCAGCCCAAGCAAAAAACTAGAAAAAGAAGTTGCAGAAGCAGCTAAAAAAGTGAACGGAGTCAAAGAAGTCAATAACCTGAAACTAAGAAAATCCGGTCCATTCATCCTGGGCGACCTGGACGTTCAGATAAGTAAGTCAGCCGACGTGGAAAGAGCTCACACAGTAGCAGACGAGATAGAGGAAAAAGCAAAAAGAAACGTGAAAGAACTTGAATCAATAGCCGTGCAAGTCGAGCCATTCAAACCAAAGGAAAGAACAGTTGCAATACCTGTAAAAGAAGATAAAGGAATGAAATCAGAGGTGAGCAATCACCTGGGAAGATGCGAACACATCGTTTTCCTGAACATCACTCCAGAAGAAAAAACAATAGAAAAAATCATGAAGAACGAGTACAAACAAAAGAAAGTTAGAGCTGGATTATCGCTGTCAAGAGAGTTATGCGAGCAAAAAACAGATGCAGTAGTAGTGCAAAGAATCGGAGAGATAAGCTTCCACACGCTAAGAGACTGTTTCACCGACATATACAAAACCGAGGGAAAAACAGTGGAAGAAGTATCAAAAAAAGTAAGGAAAAACCAGCTAAAGCTCTTGAAAGAACCTACAAAAAGATCAGGAGCCAAAAAATGAAAGTAGCCATACCCACAGACTCAGGAAAAGTCGCTCCTCACTTCGGAAGAGCCCCAGAATACACTATCGCCATCATCGAAGAAAAAGAAGTCAGCAAAAAACAAAAAATAGATAATCCTGGCCACAAACCAGGTTATCTGCCGAAATTCTTCAACGAAAAAGGCGTAGACGTCATGCTGGTTAAAGGGATAGGAAGAAGAGCAGTTTCCTTGTTCAACCAGTTCGACATCGATATTGTGACAGGAGCTCAAGGCAAGATAGATGAAGTGCTCGAAAAATTCGTTGAAGAAGAACTAGATGAAAAAAGCAATCCATGCAAACCAGGTAAAGGAAAAGACTACGGAATAGAAAAGGAGGATTAAATTGACCAAACTAATGATGATCCTGGCAGCAAGTCTTCTTTCAGCCGTTCTCTGCAGCCTAGGCGTCCTAGTCATCTGGAGATTCAGAGAATTCGGCGAAAAATCAATGAATTACTTCATGTACTTTGCTTCAGGAGTACTAGTATCAGCTGCATTCATGATAGCTGCTCCAAAAGCATTCAGCATGAACGAATACGGTCCCATGTTCATGTTGCTCGGTTTCTTATCCATCTTCCTTCTGGACAGATTCATAAACCTTTACGTTTGCCACGGTCACACAAAAAAATGTACAAGAGGATTCAGAATAAGCGTAGTAGCGGCAATAGGAATAGCGCTTCATTCATTCGTTGACGGAATAATATACTCAACAACATTCACCGTATCCTCCTTCCTTGGTGTGATGACCACTCTAGGACTGATATTCCACGAATTTCCTGAAGGGATAATAACATTCATACTATTCCTTAAAGGAGGGTTCAGTGAAAAAAAATCCTTGATTTACTCAATACTGATAGCAGCATTAACCACCCCCCTAGGAGCAATAATTAGTTACCCATTCATAAGCACGCTGAGAGGACCTAAACTAGGAGCAATGGTAGGCCTAACAGCTGGAGTGCTCGCATTCGTAGGAGCATCACACCTGCTGCCGGAAGCGGAAAGAAAAAGCAAGAAGTACGGAATAATAGCTTTCCTGCTCGGAATAGCAGTAGCATCAGTTCTGGTTGTGGTAAAAGGAGGAGTATGAAAACAAACGCGAAAAACAAAGCTAGCATTAATCCTGACATCATTAATCGCTCTCGCAATATACGTGAATCAATTGAAAAGATTTCAACACTGAATTTCAAGGAGAAAATAAAATGAAGATAGCTGTAACAGGGGGAAAAGGCGGAACAGGAAAAAGCACAGTAGCAACAGCCCTAGCAACACAACTAGCAAAAGAAAATAAAGTCTTGCTTGTAGATGCAGACGTTGACTGTCCTGACGACGACCTAATCCTCTCCATAAAGACCCGGAAGACGAAAGACGTTGAAAACATGATACCGGAAATAAATGAAGAAAAATGCATCAAATGCGGAAAATGCGCTGAAGCATGTAAAGAAAACGCTTTAGTTCAAGTAAAAAAACAAACTCCGTTTCTCGTTGAAGACCAGTGCACTGGCTGCAAAGCATGCAAATACACGTGCCCAGTTAACGCGATAACGGAATCAAAACAAAAAATAGGCGAGATAAGCAGAGGAGAAAACAGCAAGATAAGTTTAGTGAAAGCAGACCTCAAACCAGGAATAGAGGAATCAAGCCTCGTTGTCAACGCCTTAAAACGATACGTGGAAAAAGAAGAAGACAAATACGACCACATCATAATCGACACGGCAGCTGGAACCCACTGCCCCGTAATAGCAGCATTAACAGGAGCAGAAAAAGCTCTGGCCGTGACAGAACCAACACCACTCGGAAACCATGACCTGAAACTAATTCTAGAGCTTCTGAAAAAGCTCGAAGTTCCAGCGAAAACAGTTATAAACCGTTCAGACATCTCAAGCAAGAAAGAAACTGAAGAAATAGCAGAAGAATTCAGTTCACCTGTGATAACTGGGATACCTTACAGTAAAAAAATCCAGGAAGACTACGCAGCAGGAAAACCGATCGAACACGAACAAATAAATAAAATAGCGGAGGCGATAAAATGAAGGAACTGACAGTACTATCAGGAAAAGGAGGAACAGGAAAAAGCAGTATAACAGCATCACTTGCAGCAATCTTATCAGAAGAAAAAGAAATAGTCACAACGGACTGCGACGTGGACGCCTCGAACCTGTCCATACTTTTAGGAAACAAGAGACCGTACAGCACTAAAGAAATATCCACGAACGAGAAAGCCTTTGTGAAAAACCCGGAGAACTGCAGAGGAAAAAACTGTAAGAAGTGCGTGGACCTGTGCGCATTCTCAGCAATCGAATGGAACGAAGAAAAAGAAATACCGGAGATAAACAAGTTCCTGTGCGAAGGGTGTGGCTCCTGCAAAATAGCGTGTCCAGAAGACGTCTTCGAACTGAAAAAAGTGAATAACGCTACTCTAACCGAAACAGATACTGATTACGGATTTCCTCTAGTATCAGGACAGCTGAAGATGGGAGAAGCAGGCTCAGGAAAAGTAGTAGACCTCATAAAAAAGATAGCAAAAGAAAAAAACAGAGAAATACTCCTATCAGATTCCGCAGCCGGAATAAGCTGCCCAGTAATAGCTTCAGTAAGAGACAGTGACTACGTTGTAGCAGTCACCGAACCATCGCCAGCGGCTTTAAGCGACCTGAAAAAAGCTCTAGAAATAGTTGAGCACTTTGGAATAAGCTACGGGATAATCATAAACAAGTACGACTTGAACAAAAAATCCACTGAAGAAATAGAAAAATTTGCAGAAGAAAAAGACGCCAAAATCCTTGGAAAAATTCCTTTCGACAAAAAATTCGTGGAATCGCTGGTGAAGATGAAACCAGTAGTGGAAGAAAGCAAGGAACATCGAAAGATGTTCTCCAGTATTCTGGAAAAAATCATGGAAGACTCCAAATTATGAATACCTAACCAAAACCTTTATAAAGTATAATGAATACAAATTCATTAAAGTTTTTATGGAGGTGAACAAAAAATGCCATTTGGAGACGGAACAGGCCCAAGAGGCCAAGGACCAATGACAGGAAGAGGATTAGGGTTCTGCGCAGGCTTTAACAACCCAGGATTCACCCAAGCAGCACCAAGAAGAGGGCTCGGAAGAGGCCAAGGTTTCGGAAGAGGCCAAGGTTTCGGAAGAGGTCGAGGTTTCGGAAGAGGACCTGGATTTGGAGCAAGATTTGCCCCATCAACTGCAAGAACTCCTGCAAGAACTCCTGTAAGAGCACCTGCTCAGAGGATGACAAAAGAAGATGAAACGAATCTACTGAATCAGGAGAAACAAGCAGTGGAAAGAGAGCTGGAAACGCTCAAAAACGAGCTCGAAAATATAAAAGAGAGAATAAACAAAATAAGTGAAGAATAACATGACTCGACCTAGAAAACCACGAACAGTAAGAAGAAAGCCAGGAGCCACATACTTCAAACCAAGAGCAGTTCCCCTGTCCACCTTGAAAGAGGTTACGATATCAGTGGGCGAGCTCGAAGCAATACACTTATCTGATGCAGAAGGAAAAGACCAGAAAGAAGCAGCAGAAGAAATGAACATCTCGCAACCAACTTTCAGCAGGCTCCTGGCGTCAGCAAGAAAAAAAGCAGCGGAAGCTCTGTACAAAGGAAAAGCAATAAAAGTAGAAGGGGGAGAATACAAGCTAAAGGAGGATTAAAATGCCTGAAGGCGTGCCAAGAACTGATGAAGAAAGAAAAGAAAGACATGAAGAGAAGTACGGAGATACTAACATACCTGAAGAGCGTAAGGGAAAAGCATCAGAGGCACTGGAACAAAAGAAAAACTTAACTCCTGGAATAGAAATAATCCTTGTGATAGCAATCCTAATTTCATTATGGATAATCGCTCAAAGATGGATCATCTGAACAAACTTTTATATAATCTAATAAGATCAAAAAGTAAGAAAAGATGAATCTAAAAAAATTGTTTTTTGGACTCTTAACGATACTTATATTATTTGCACCAGCAGCAACAGCAGCAAAAACTTGCACAACCTACTTCACTGGAGTGGGATGCCCACACTGCGCTAAAGCAGACCCGGTAGTTCTTGAAGACTACCCACAAGACTTCAATAGCTTAGTTGTAATAGAGTACGAGATATACCAAAAACAATCCAATGCACCTCTTCTCTACAACTTCAACTCAAATTATAACTCGGGCCTAGGCGTGCCTGCCCTCATATTCGGGGAAGACAATTCACTTGTTGGAGATCGGCCAATACTTCAGAAAGGGGAAAAATCAGTTTCTGATCACGAAGGAAACGCTTGTCCAACCTCGATAGGTAAAATAAAGTTCGATAGCCTTGATTTATCAAAACTCGAGGGCTACCCCAAGATCTGGGCCAACAAAAGAGTAATCCTTGGCAAGCCTGATAATTCAAGCTCGAGCGAAGTTCTGAAATCGCTCTTGTTCGAGGAAAATCTAGTAGAAGAACTGGAAAAAATGAACAAAACCTCTAAAAGCCCTTCCTCAGTCCCGTTATCCGGAAAAAGCGTTAACTTTGATAACGCCGTCCAGATAGATGGAGCAACACTTCAATGGAATGGGAAAGGATTGGAAAAGCAAGGAAATGGGACCAGTGCCACCAGACCACAAGGAGATTACTCCAGGATCAGTCCTGACCTCACTTTGCCAAAGATAGTTGGACTAGCTGCAGTAGATGCTGTCAACCCGTGCGCTCTAGCAGTTCTGAGCCTCATGCTTATCTCAATAATCACTTACAATCCAAAAGAAAAGAGGAACATACTCCTGGCAGGACTGGCGTTCGTTGCATCTGTTTTCGTCATGTACCTGTTCTACGGCCTAGTTATAGTGAAATCATTTCAGTTGATTCAAGCATTAACATCAGTTAGAGTAATGCTTTACAAAGCTCTAGGTGTTCTAGCGATAGTTCTTGGTATACTTAACTTAAAGGACTTCGTGCACTACAAGCCCGGAGGATTTGGCACGGAGATGCCGAAGTTCCTAAGACCGAAAGTGAAGAAAATAATCTCTGGAATTACTTCACCTAAAGGCGCTTTCCTGGTCGGTGCTTTCGTAACGCTGTTCCTTTTACCATGCACAATCGGCCCCTACGTCATAGCCGGAGGAGTACTATCCACACTAGGTTTACTTAAAACTCTTCCAGCGCTGTTACTCTACAACGCAATCTTCGTTCTTCCAATGCTAGCGATAACCATAATCGTTTACATGGGAATGAGTTCAATAGAAGACGTCTCAGAATGGAGAGAGAACAACATACGCTACCTGCACTTAATCGCAGGAGCAATCATCTTAGGGCTTGGAATCGCAATGGTTCTAGGGCTGGTATAATGCCTTAATCGGTAAAAGTCTAGTCCTCTACTTTTTTTGTAAAGCTCTCTAAATCAAGGGATTTCGTTCCTTCCATTTCTCTATCTTTGAAGGGAAATCTATCATAACTTTTGCAATGTTCCTCCAGTCTTCTTTAGTTAATTCCCTGTTATCCCTCATTGCTTCTGAAGCCTTCCGGCCATGAAAAACATGTAGAAGGTGTACTGCTGCTTCCTTAATTTCTTCAGGATCTAAATCTCTGTTTGAAGCGTCTTGTACGGCTGCAGGGGATTTTCCTTCTTCTTCCTCTATTGCTTGAAGCAAGCTGTTCAACCCTGGTTCATTTATCTCAAATTCTTCTTGGAGAACTTGTTCAGAGTTCTTGGTTGTAGTTTCTACTACGTTAAATAAAGCGTCCTTGAATGCATCACGTTCCTCTGAATCAATTTCATTAGGCATAACCAAGTTAGAAAGATTCAAATATTTAATCCTTCCCAAAAAACCTTAAGGATAAATTTTAATACCTGCCTTCTGTATTCAGAACAGGTGAAAACAAAATGATTGTATGGATACTTCTCGCAATCCTAGTGGTCCTCGGAGTCATTGCACTAGCTTTCCTGCTAATGTACAACTCCTTCGTGGTACTGGGAGCAAGAATAGACAACGCATGGGCTCAGATAGACGTTCAAACCAAAAGACGGCACGACCTGGTCCCAAACCTCGTTGAAACCGTTAAAGGTTACGCAAAACACGAAAAAGGCGTTTTCAAGCAAGTGACTGAAGCAAGAGCAAAAACAACAAAAGCAGAAACACCGAAAGAAAAAGCAGAAGCAGAGAACATGCTTTCAAGCGCTTTAAAGAGCTTGTTCGCAGTAGCAGAAGACTACCCGGACCTGAAAGCAAGTAAGAACTTCCAGATGCTGCAAGAAGAACTGTCAAGCATCGAGAACAAAATAGCTTACGCAAGACAATTCTACAACGATGCCGTGATGAAATGGAACCAGAAAACAAAACTATTCCCAACAAAGATCGTGGCAGCAATGCTCGGATTCAAAGAAAAAGAGTACTTTGAAGCAGAAGAAGAAGAAAGAAAAGCAGTTAACGTGAACTTCTAATGCCAAAAGAATACTACGAAGCTGTAAAAGACAGCAAGAGAAGAACCTGGCTACTTTTTGCAATATTCATAATCCTGATCTTGGCCATCGGCTGGATAGCAGGACTGTGGCTAGGTTCAGAGATACTTGGAACAGGAATAGCAATCGTCGTGGCCGTAATATGGGGCCTGATAAGCTGGTACGCTGGAGACAAAATAATTCTTTCAGTTAGTGGAGCAGGAAAAGCAAGTGAAGACGATTACCCTCGCTTGTTTAACACTGTTGAAGCGCTCGCGATCGGAGCTGGAATTCCAAAACCAGAGATTTACGTGATAAATGATCCTGCACCGAACGCTTTTGCAACTGGCAGAGACCCAGATAACGCTAAAATAGCTGTTACAACAGGTTTATTGGAGAAAATGGATAAAGACGAGCTTGAAGGAGTTATCGCACACGAGGTAAGCCACATCAGAAACGAGGATATCAGGGTAATGATGCTTGCGGCAGTGCTCACAGGCATAATAGTTTTGCTCGGGCACCTGTTTTTGCGGATGATGCTTTTTTCAGGAGGAGGAAGAAAAAAAGGTGGCGCGGTAATGCTGCTGATTGGACTTGCTTTTGTGATAGCATCGCCTTTTGTCGCTCAGCTGATAAAGCTCGCTATTTCAAGAAGAAGAGAGTACTTGGCTGACGCTAGCGCGGTCGACCTAGCGCGTAACCCGGACGGATTGATAGGTGCCTTGCGGAAACTCGATGAAGACAAAACCAAGTTATCGAGAGCGAACGGGGCAACAGCTCATCTGTACATAGAGGACCCGATGAAGAAAGAAGAAGGATTCTTCGCCAAACTCGGAGGCCTTTTTTCAACTCATCCTCCTCTCGAAGACAGAATAAACCGTTTACAGGAAATGGCGGCAATTGGTTAGGTGAATTACCCACCGCCAAATCTTCTATTTGGAAGTGGACTTCTTGGCTACAAAAAAGGTTAAAACGTTTTTTTGTCTTCGGAGCTATTTGGTTCATATCTTCAAGATTTTCTCTAGCTTTTCTCTGTTTAACTTCTTTAGGTAAGGAGGTTTTTCAGGGGTCATCACCAGTTTAATGCAGTAAGTGGCAAAAAAAGTAGTTGGATGGGTCCGCCCGGAGTTGAACCGGGGATCTTCTGCACGTCAAGCAGACGTCTTAACTACCCTTCCCGCAAAGGAACGCGGAAAACCGGGCTAGACCACGGACCCAGAATCCATATACAGTTTTTTGCTAGCTTTTTTCTAAAAAAAGCTGAGTGGACCTGAGGGGAGTTGAACCCCTGACCTCGTCCACTTTGTCGAATTCTTCCGTCGCCAAGGACGCGCTCTTCCAACTGAGCTACAGGCCCAAGCGGTTTTATGGGGATATGTAGGTTATGTTGTCGCCTCTTAAGAACACAGAGCCTAGTTTTTGTTTGACTTGATCGTTTTCTAGTTTTTCTGCGTCCTCTAAGAAGGCGTTTATGTGGACGTCGAAGGTCTTTAGCGTTCCTCTGTATTTTGAGCCGTTCTTTAGCTTTATTAGTACTTTGTTGTCGATTGCGTTGTTCAAAAAGTCGAAAGGTCTTTTGTCTACCATTGTTTTTTTCACCATTGATGAGTTTTGTTTTATTTAGTATTTATAAGTTTAATAGTTCTTTTATTCTTTTTATTATTCCTTTGGTTTCCTTCGGTTTCTTGATTCTTTCTGGAGGCTCTTCGTCAAGCAGGTCTGCCGCTAGCCCGATTATTGCCTTGGCCGCTGGATTCTGTGGATTGGTTAAAACTATTGGTTCCCCTTTCATCGTGGATTCTCTTGTTTCAGAGTCTTCGGATATTGTTGCAAGTACGTCGGTTTGCACGGTCTTCCTTATCTCTTCGTTGTCCATTTCTTTTCTCATTCCTTTTTTCATGTTCACTACCGTGCCCAGAATGTCTAGTCCGAGTTTTCTTTCAGCTATTACTGCCATTTTCATGGAGTCCGTAACTGCTGACGGTTCCGGCATGGTGACAATCATGGCTTCGTCTGAAGAATTAAGTGCTGCTAAAGTGCTTTCTTCTACTCCTGGCGCCGTATCAATAAGTATAATGTCTGCGTTAGGTGAAATAGTGTCTATTATTTTCTTGAACTTCTTTCCATCTATTTCTTCGATGTTTTCTTCCGATAAAGCAGCAGGCATGTACATCGTGTTCTCGTTTATCTCGTATAAAGCGTCTTCTACGTCTGCTTGTCCTATTAAAACGTCCTGAAGACTTATTGGTGTTCCTTTTTTTCCTAGCATCAGCGAAATGTTCGCCATCCTTATGTCCGCGTCAACTATTATCACTTTTTTGTCGAATTCGGCGAGCGCTAGGCCTAGGTTGATTGCAAGAGTTGTTTTTCCTACCCCCCCTTTTCCTGAGGTTATTGCTATTTTTCTTGCCATCATTTTTCCTCCAGGTACTCGTTCATTTTCTTTTCAACTTTTTCCGCGGATTGTTCTCCTGACGTAAGTTTTTTCTCGAACTCTATTGCTTTTTCTTCCTCGGTCTTGGCCTCGAAGTCAGGTATGTTGTATTGCTTGAGTATTTCTTCCCTGGTCTTTTCTGCTTCTTCTACCTCGTTTTCTTCGTACTCGTAGCTGAACGACATTGGAATCGAGGCGTCTGTCCTCTCTTTGCTTCTGGGTTCAAGCAGCAGGAAGTCCTCGTTGAACACTTTCATCAATTCGCATTGTTCTCCTGAAACAGTGTAAATTTCGTAAATTCCTTGTTCAGCGTCCAAAGCGTTCAAGCACCTTTTCAAAGCTTTTTCAGCTACGTAATCACTTTCGTAGTTCAAGTAATCGTAGTGAGCTCCTATGACCCTTCCTTTCTCTATTACAAATATTCCTTCCTCCATCCCCGTTCTTCCTTTCAGGGTTATAGTCATGTATCCAGTTTTTTCTTTGGATAGAACTTGCAGCAGGTCCTGTATTGCTGAATCTCCCTCGATTTTCCTGTTCTTTATCGAACATTTACCTACAGGTATCTTCATTCTTCTGCCTCTTCGACTTCACCCATCATTACTACTTCATCAGCAGTATTTTTTAATGCTGTGGAAAACCCGGGCTCGACCCCTAAGACGATAGTGTTCTTTCCTTTGGACTTGGCCTTCATCAGAACCGGTTGAAAATCAGCGTCTCTAGTCATCAGAGCAATTGTGTCTATCGCAGGATTGAAAACTAGTACTATTGCTTCAGCAGCCATGGCCACATCCACGTCCGTGCCGGTTACGATTGGTTCAAAGCCTTGTGTGGTTACTGCTTCGATGAGTTTATCTGACGCGTACTGGTCGAGAAAAACTTTCCCAACCTTCATGGTGCCATAATCCTCTATCTTTTCTTTTACTTCCTTCAGATTTATGTTGAATTCTTTTCTCAAGATGTTTGGGCCGTCTATTAATATGCCTACCTTCTCCTGTTTTTTAACTAGCCCTAGCTTGTCTTTAACTTCTTCTAATACAATAAAAATCACCTACGAACGAAATCAAAACAATTGTATTTCTTTTTACTTGAAGAGTATTTATAATGATTTTGAAAAAAGATTAAATATTCGGGTTCAGTGAATAAAACGAATGAACGAAAAAGTAAAAGCAATAGCCTCAACTTTCATCGTAGGCGCAGTCATACTCTCCTTAATCCTTTGGATACTAGGACCTCAAGAGATAGCAGCAAAGCTGATGAAAGGAGACGGTTTATTAATCCTCTTAGCTCTCTTCGTTCAACTAGTAAGCCTCTCAATCCTTTTCACTAGATGGAACTACCTTGTAAACGCAGCCGGAGTGAAAACCACCTGGAAAAACGTTAGCAAAATAGGTTTAGCGGGTCAAGCTTTGAATGCAGTGACCCCGAGCACCAGACTTGGAGGAGAACCACTGAAAGCGTATCTGCTGAAAAAAAGAACTGATTCACGCCTCGGAGTCGCGATGGCAACTCTAGTGATGGAAAAAATAGTGGACCAAGCAGCTTTTCTTTTCATTGCCCTAGGTTCAGTAACTTTTGCAGTACTATTCCTCGATCTCTCAGGTTACATAATTCTTTTACTGATCATTGCAACCCTCTTCTCTTTCGCGATACTTACTGGTCTGATCTACGTGTGTTTCGGTAGAAGGATAAAGTCGAAGACCATTGTCGACCTTCTTGAAAGACATGATTGGATAACAAACAAAATTCCTTTTGTTGGCCATTACAAAAATAAGATGACTGATTCTTTGCTTAACTACTATTCTCATATAGCAAAGATAGGTTCAAATCCAAGAGTATGGTCCGTTGGAATATTATTATCCTTAATGTACTGGGGAGCAGAAATAACTAGGGCATGGGTTCTTTTCAGAGCCTTTGGAGCAGAAGTAGCTTTTGCAGTGATTGCAACTGCTTACATTCTTTCTGCGATAATAGGTTCGTTCCCACTGCTACCAGGAGATCTTGGCATAGTTGAGAGCGCAATGATACTTATTTATTCCTCGGCTCACATAAACTCTGTAACCGGCGGGTTAGTCACTTTAATTGACCGACTGTTCTCTTACTGGTTCGTAATACTGGTTGGAGTACCGCTCGCTTGGTACTTAGGATTTATGAATTACGCAGGTGATTTCGATTCCGAAGAAAATGGGACAGATTAGAGACTTGAAAAAAGGAAGTTACATTTTGATAGATAACGCTCCATGCAAAGTGAAAAAGATACAGAAAAGTAAACCGGGAAAACACGGTTCCACAAAAGCAAGAATAAGCGCAGTAGGTATATTCGACGACCAAAAAAGAAACATAGTTGACTCAGTTAACTCCAAATGCGAGATACCGGTCGTGGAAAGAAAAACCGGGCAATTAGTTGCAGACATAGGAAACAAACTCCAAATCATGGACATGGAAGACTACAACACGTTCGAAGTAGACAAACCAGACTTTGACGTGAACCAAGGAGAGAAAGTAGAATACCTTGAATCACTAGGACAAAAAAAACTCATCCGGAAAAAGTCATGAAAACAAGACAGAACTGCTTGATCTGGCAAAACATCATAGAACCGGAAGAAGCAGAACTTTTCTTGCTCGGCATACCTTTTGACTCCACAGTCACTGGCACGCCAGGAACAAGAAAAGCACCAACCGCAATCCGGCACCAAGTAAACGACTTAAGTTCTTTCGACCCAGATAACGGTTCTTTCCAGGAAGTCAAACTCTTCGACGCCGGAAACGTGGAAACGATTCCAGGCAACCCAAAAAAGACCTGGAAAAACATTGAAGAAACCGTTAAAGAACTTGTTGAAATCAATCCAGAAGCTAAATTCTTGTTTCTCGGAGGAGAGCACTCAATAACTTTTCCGATAGCCAGAGCACTGAATGAAGAAAAAAGTTTTGACTACCTTTGTTTTGACGGGCACTGGGATCTCCTGAACAACTGGAAAGGAGTGAAGGAATCTCACGCTGCCGTTAACCAGAGAGTTTCAGAGCTTTTAGGAAAAGAAAAAATGGAAGTCAAAGGAGTTGTGGACGGAAGCAAAGAAGAATGGAGGAAAAGCCAGGAGCTCGGGAAAGCAAAAGACCCTGTTTACTTGTCCGTGGACGTGGACGTTCTCAAGAACGTTCCTTGCAGCACTCCAGTCGCAGCGGAACTGGAACTTCCAGAACTATGGAATGAAATAAAAAATAGAGAGTTAGTTGCTGCTGACGTCTGCGAGTACAACCCCTTAGCCGGAAAAAGCGCTCTGCCAGCAGACCTCGTCAAAAAACTTATTCTAAAGCTTGGGAAAAATTGAGGTCCTTTCGACCACTTTTCTCCAGCTACAATACCAAAAAAAAAGCGCGACCTCTCCCTTTCTAGTGCTTTCAGGTGTTTTCTAGCTAATTTATCAGTGTATTCTGGCGCCTGGCTCTATATCACACTCGACCAGCTTAATCGTTCCGTCTTTCTCTCCGGCCAGTACCATGCCCTCTGATTTCATGCCGTACATTTCTTTTGGCTCAAGGTTCGCGAGGTAAGCGACTGTTTTTCCTTTAAGATCTTCTTTGTCTAGGTATGGCTTGAGTCCAGCGGCTACTGTTCGTTTCCCTAAGGAGCCTACGTCCAAACTTATCTTGAACAGTTTGTCTGCTCCTTCAACTTCTTCAACGTTCTTTACTTTAGCGGCTCTTAAATCAAGTTTTTGGAAGTCCTGAAATTCAATCATATTTGACTCCTCTTTTCCTCTTCTTTTGTTTGAACATCTCTTTTTTTGAACAAAGGCTCTGGTTCACCGATCTCGTGATCTGATAACTCGAAGTCTTTTGCATCCTCCCATTCTTTGGATCTGATGCTCTCATCTATTCCTAGCTGCTCCCAGATTTTTTCAGCGCAGTCAGGCAGGAACGGGAACAAAATTATTGAAATATTTTTGCATAAGTTACCACAAACATTTAAAACGTTCGGAGCTCTTCCCTCGTTATTCCACGGCTCGTTAGCGTTCAAGTACTGGTTTCCTTTCTTGCTTAAGGCCATAACTTTTTCGAGAGCCGTGTTAAGGCTTAGTTCTTCAAGGTCTTTTCCTGCTTCGTCAACAGTTCTCCTGGTTTCTTCCACCAGTTCTTCATCCGATTCAGTGAATTCCTCTCTCTCAGGAATGCCTCCATCAAAGTTGCTGTTGAGGAACGAGAGCGTTCGGTGAACGAAGTTACCTAAGTTGTCTGCAAGCTCGTTGTTCAATTTTTTGACCAGCAGTTCCTCGGAAAAATCGCTGTCCTCGCCAATAGATCCTCCGCTAAGCAAAGAGTACCTCAATGCATCGGTTCCGTAAGCTTCAACGAGTTCAAACGGGTCAAGGACGTTTCCCTTGGACTTGCTCATTTTTTCTCCGCCCAGGTTCAGGAAACCGTGCGCACAAACAGTTTCAGGCAAGTCAACTCCAAGAGACATCAGCATGGCAGGCCAGATAACAGCATGGAACCAAGTGATATCTTTTCCTATCATATGAACGTTTGCAGGCCAGTATTTATTGAATTTATCGCCTTCTGGGTATCCTAGAGCCGTGATGTAATTTGATAGGGCGTCTACCCAGACGTAAGTTGTGTAATCATCGTCTATCGGGAAAGGAACTCCCCATTCGAAAGCTGATCGTGTTATGCAGAGGTCTCTTAAGCCGTCCTCGATTCTGTTCAAGAGTTCTTTCTTTCTGCTTTCAGGGAAAACGAAATCAGGTTTCTGATCGTAAAGTTCTAAGAGGTCTTCCTCGTATTTCGAGAGTCTGAAGAAGTATCCTTCTTCCTTCTTTTTTTCTACTTCTCTGTTGCATTCCGGGCACTTCCCTTCATCTAATTGTTTGTCCGTCCAGTAGCTTTCGCATGGAACGCAGTACCATCCCTCGTACTCTCCTTTGTATATGTCCCCTTTCTCGTGCATGGCTTTAACTATTTTCTTGTTAGCTTCTTCGTGGCGTGAATGAGTTGTTCGGATGAAGTCATCGTTCTCCACGCTTAAAATCGTGCATAAGTTCCTGAAGCGTTCTGAAATATCGTCAACGAATTTCTGAGGGTCCTCTCCTTTTTTCTTAGCTGCCTTGAAAACTTTTTCCCCGTGCTCATCCGTTCCAGTCAAAAAGAAAACGTCTTTGCCTCTAGCCTTCTGGAATCTGGCGATTACGTCTGTGAGTACCTTTTCGTAAGCGTGACCGATGTGTGGCTTATCGTTCGCGTAATCTATGGCGGTGGTAATGTAAAAAGTATCTTTCAACCTCTTTTCACCTTTTTCGACAGAGAAACCCTTAATCTAGATTTATTTAATGCAGGAACCCATTTTAAATACTTTGGAAAAATACATCCATCAAAACCTATAATCTAAGGGGTTTGGAAATCCGACCACCAACTCATAAATAATCGTTTTTTCATAAACTTCTATCCATGGAACTAGAAGAATTCTTCAGAGACGAGTACCAAGAAGAGCTCGAAAAAATCGGTGAAGAGTACCCTGACAAGAAAAGCATTCAAATGGACTTCAGCGACCTCGAGTCCTACGATTACAACACTGCAGACGAACTGATAGAAAAACCAGACAAAATGCTGAGAAGAGCAGAAGAAGAACTCGAGGCAATCGGAATACACGACCAAGAAAACAACGAGATAGTTCCAAACATCAGATTCTTCAACCTCCCGGAAGAACGCACCTTCTTAATCCGAGATATCAACAGCGACCACCTGAACCAGTTAATCGCCACCGAAGGCGTTATCACCAAGATAACAGACGTGAGACCAAAAGTAAACGAAGGCGTGTTCGAATGTCGCAGATGCGGAAGAACACAGACCATTGAACAAGACCAGCACTCGTTCGGGAAACTAAAAGAACCAGCAAAGTGCGCCTGTAAACGCAAGGACTTCAAACTCAAAGAAAACGAAAGCAAATTCATAGACATGCAAAAAATGGAAATACAGGAACCATTAGAAGCACTGGTTAAAGGAGAGCAAGCAAAAACCATCGACGTATGGCTCGAAGACGACTTAACCAACAAGCTCTACCCTGGAGACAAAGTGATAGTTACTGGAGTCGTAAAACTCAGATCACCTTCAAAAAAGAGTTCAGCCGTTTACGACATCTACCTGGACTCGATCCACATTCAACAAGTCGAAAAAGAATTCGAAGAAATAGAAATCACTCAAGAAGAAGAAAAAGAAATAGAAGAACTAGCAAAAGACCCTGAAATATATCAAAAGATAATCAACTCAATTGCTCCAACAATCTACGGCCACAGAGAAATCAAAGAAGCAATAGCGCTCCAGTTGTTCGGTGGAACAAAAAATAAGGTGTTCCCCGACCAATCAAACATACGGCCAGACGTTCACGTGCTTTTAATCGGTGATCCAGGAACAGCTAAATCCATGATCCTCGAGTACCTGAACCAGCTAGCGCCAAAAGGGATCTTTGTTTCAGGAAAATCCGCTACTGGAGCCGGACTAACTGCATCAGCAGAAAAAGACGAGTTCGGAGAAGGAGGATGGACCCTCAAAGCTGGAGCCCTGGTACTGGCGAGCGGTGGACACGCAGCAATCGACGAATTCGATAAAATGACTACAGACGACAGGTCAAGCATGCACGAAGCCATGGAACAACAGACCATCAGCGTTGCAAAAGCAGGAATAGTCACAACCTTCAAAGCTAAGACCGCCGTCCTGGCCGCAGCCAACCCTAAGTACGGTCGTTTCGATCCTCATGAACCTCCTGCAAAACAATTCGACATCCCTCCAACACTGCTTTCAAGATTCGACCTGATATTCCCGATAAAAGACGTTATGGACGAAGAAAGAGATCGAGAGATGGCGGACCACATCCTTAATTCTCATCAAGCAGCAGGCATCAAGACCGACAGCCCTGAAGTACTTTCAGAAGACGAGCTTGACAAAGCCATACAAGAGATCGAGCCAGTGCTCGACATAGACCTGCTCAGGAAATACATATCTTACACTAGAAAGCACTGCCACCCTGTTCTGACGAAAGATGCAATAAGAAAAATTAAAGAATACTACACTGACCTGCGGATGACCGGAGAACAATCAGGAGCAGTACCAATAACTCCAAGACAGCTGGAAGCTCTCGTTCGACTAGCAGAAGCTTCAGCAAAAGGAAGACTAAGTGAAGAAGTCCAGCTAGAGGACGCGAGAAGAGCTATAAAGCTGCATAAGTTCGTGATGAGAGAAATTGGCGTGGATCAAGAGACAGGCAGGATGGACATAGACATAATCGCAACAGGAAAACCAAAATCCAAGATAGACAAAGTTAAAACGCTTTACGCGGCAATAAAAGATCTTTCACAAGAATACGATAAAGTAACTCACGACCAGATAGTGGACGAGGCAGAAGAACTTGGAATAGAGCCCGAAAAAGTCAATGACTTGCTCTCAATCCTCAAGAAAAAAGGAGACATATACTCCCCTAAGCACGGAGAATACAAGATAGCAGGACAATAAAAAAATGAAGCTAGCACCAAAACTAATCTCAATATTTCTAGCGATCCAGTTAGCCGGGATCTACCTAGGTTCAAAACTCATTCAAGTACCTGAACTAGAGCCAGAAACAAGCGCTGCAGCAGGACCCCTCATATTCATCTACCTTCTCGTGGTCACAGCAATAGTTCTACTGATAATAAAATACTTCTCAGGATTCATGAAAGGCTTCGAATTAATAGCCGTTTTCTTCGGATCAGAAATCTTCTTCGAAACACTCTTCATGGGCTTCATCAAACAAAGCCAGGCATTCATGATAGCGCTCGTGCTCGCAGCCGCACTCACCGGAATAAGGCACAAGAAAAGAAACCTATGGACTCAAAACACAGCAATAACACTATCAGCAATAGGAATAGGATCACAACTAGGAGCATCACTAGGAATATGGCCAATACTAATACTCATATCGCTGTTAGCCGTTTATGACGTTGTAGCAGTTTTCAAAACAAAACACATGGTGACAATGGCTAAAGAAATAATCAAGCAAAAACTAGCGTTCACGCTCGCCATCCCCACACAAGACAGAGTGTTCCAGATAGGTGGCGGAGACCTGATAATGCCGATAATTCTCGAAGTGAGCATACTGCGATACGGAGGCATAGTCCCCGCAATAGCTGCAATGATAGGAGGACTTATTGGCGTGACCGGTCTAGTAATCTATCTGAACAAAAAACCAGGCAGGCCGATGCCTGCGCTTCCGCCGATAGTGCTTGGATTGCTTACTGGTTTTGCTTTATACTTAGGAACTCAATTAATAGGGTGATCGCATGAAAAGAAGTCCAGCAAAAAGAATTTGGATAAAAAACCTGAGAGAAGGAAAGTACTCCCCGTCTTCAGGAGGTTACAACCCGAACAAACTCATCTACGATGGAGAAGAATTCATCAGAGTCAGAGTACTAGGAACCGTGGTAGACACATACGATTCAGACAAGTTCTCAGCCATCACAGTAAAAGACGAGACAGGAGAAATTAGTGTAAGGTTCTTCCAGGACGATACGGAATGGACTGAAAACATCACTGAAGGAGATTTAGTGAGAGCAATAGGAAAAGTCAGAGAAAGAGAGGATGAGATAGTGCTGAACGGAGAGATCGTCAGAAAACTAGAAAACCCGGCCTGGATAGAGCTACATCAAAAACAATTAAAAGACATGGAAACAAAAGAAAACAACACAGAAACCAAGGAAACCAAAGAAAGTAATACTGAAATAGAAGAAACGGAGATTTGAAATGGAAGACTACGAAAAAATGCTGAAAAAAGTCCAGAAAGACGTACCGGACGAAGTAAGCAAATCAACACGGTTCAAGATGCCAAAATTTGATTCACACATCCAAGGAAAAAAAACATTCATCAAGAACTTCAAAAACGTTGCAGACAAACTAAGAAGAGACCCAGATCACCTGATGAAGTACCTGGCAAAAGAATGCGGAGTACCAGCAGAAATGAAGAACGGTCGGCTCTTGCTCAAAGGAAAATTCAGGCAAAGAAAACTCAACAAAGAACTAAAGATGTACGTGAACGAATACGTGCTCTGCAAAGAATGCGGGAAACCAGACACCAAATTCACAACACAGAAAGGCGTAACCTACATGAGATGCGAATCCTGCGGTGGAAGAAGCCCAGTAAAACCCATAAAGTGATTCAAATGATTTCAAAGATACACGAACAACAGAAAAAAATCGTGTTAGCAGCATGCGACAAAGAACTGCTTGAAAAAACATTTGAAGACAAAAAAGCACGAATAGAAATCACAGAAAACTTCTACGGAACAAAAGAAACAACTGAAGAAGAGCTTTCAGAAAATCTGGAGGAAGCAGACATAATCAATCTCGTAGGAGAAAAAACAATTGCTATAGCAATCAAAAACGGTCTAGCAGACCCAGATCAAACACTTAAAATAGATGGAATCCCACACGCTCAAATAGTTAAGATAAAGGAGTAAAAAAATGGCAAAAAAAGACGAAGAAAAAAAGCAAAGAACCAGGATGCCAAGAGGAAAACAAGTAATCGGTAGAGTAGACGACCTTCTAGGCGCAAAAAGAATGAGAGTAGAATGCTCGGACGGAAGAACACGAATGTGCCGCATCCCAGGAAAAGCACAGAGAAGAATGTGGATAAAAGAAGGAAACTACGTTATAGTAGAACCGTGGAAAATACAGGGAGACGAAAAAGGCGACATCACCTGGAAATACAGAAAACATCAAGTACAAGAACTAAGAAGAAAAGGAATGCTCGACGAAATAGAATGAAAACAGGAGCACTATTCTCAGGCGGAAAAGACAGCGCTTACGCAATATACTGGGCTCTAAATCAAGCCTGGAACGTAAACTGCCTGATAAACATAAAAACAGAAAACCCTCATTCTTTCATGTTCCATCACCCGAACCAAAAGCTGATCGAACTACAGGCAAAAAAAGCAGGAATCCCGTTAATCCAGCTTGAGACACCAGGAGAAAAAGAAGAAGAGCTCGAAGCACTGGAAAAAGCCGTTAAAAAAGCAAAAAAAGAATTTGACCCAGACGCAGTAATCAGCGGAGCAGTCGCGTCCAGCTACCAGAAAAAAAGAGTGGACAACATCTGCCACAAACAAGAAATAAAGTCCTTCGCCCCATTATGGACTAAAAAACAAAACACGCTAATGCAATACATCCTAAAAGCTGACTTCGACGTGAGAATCAGCGCAGTAGCAGCAGAAGGCCTGACAAAAGACTGGCTCGGCAAAAAAATCACTGAAGAAACAGTCCAAGAACTAAAAGAAATGAAGGGAATGAACATCGCTGGCGAAGGAGGAGAGTGGGAGAGCACCGTACTAAACGCTCCTTTCTTCAAAGAAAAAATAGTCGTGAAAAAAGCAAGAAAAGAATGGAAAAAAAACAGAGGAAACTGGATAATAGAGGAAGCTAGATAGAAACGTCTACACTTGTCTCTCCTGCCTCTAAATCGCCTTCTCCCTCAGAAAAAACAATTTCTTCAGCATTCAAAGTGTCCTTAAAGTCCTTCTCCCAGTTCTGCAAGTCACTGTAAACTGCTAGTTCCTCGATCTCCTTGTTCAACGGAAGACCATTATCAGATTTAAACTTCCTAACAGCTGAAATCACGTCCAAAGCTTCCTCAAAACCTTTAGGCGCTTCAACATCCAGTTTTTCCGGCCAAGATGCTTTGTGAACTGATCGAAGTCCAGTGAACTTCTTCAAGTACTTTTCGTGCACTTCTTCAGTGATGTGCGGGACGAAGGGCGCTAGCATAAAAGTAACTCTTTTAAGCACGTTCAGCAACGTTTGCTGAGCGGCTTCTTTCCTCCAGTCTTCAGTATTGTAAAGCCTGTACTTCACCATCTCCAGGTAGTAATCGCAGAACTCGTGCCAGAAAAAATCACGCAAAAGCTTCATAGCCCTGCAAA
This sequence comes from Candidatus Diapherotrites archaeon LH_S9, assembly GCA_023659865.1. Taxonomy (GTDB): domain Archaea; phylum B1Sed10-29; class B1Sed10-29; order WALL01; family JAGXON01; genus JAGXON01. Next base: position 92,441 of record JAGXON010000001.1, read on the forward strand.
ACTCGTAATCATCCAAAAAACCAGTGGCTTGTTCCACGACTTCGTCAGTCCTGTAAAGAATCCATTCATCCGCAGGCCTTAACTTGCTCACTTCTTTTTCTTCTTCAGGCAAGTGCATGTCCACAAAGTAAGAGGCATTCCAGTACTTCTCCTGGAATTTTTCAGCGTATTTCAGCTCCTTCCAGGAAAAAGGATAGTCTTTTCCAAGAGAAGCGTTCAGCGCCCACTGTCGAAGCGCATCAGTTCCGTGTTCATCCAACGCTTCTTCAGGAGGTATGACATTACCAAAACTCTTGCTCATCTTCCTGCCGTCAGGCCCAGCGACCATGCCGTTGACCACAACTTCCTCGAACGGAATATCGTCCGTTAAGAGCAAGGACCTGAAAATCGTGTAGAAAGCCCAGGTTCGAATTATTTCATAACCCTGAGGCCTCATTGAGTTTGGGTAAGCTTTCTTGAAGTAATTCTTGTTTTCTTTCCATCTAGATACCTTTAAAGGAGTTATGGAACTGTCTACCCAGCAATCGCAAACGTCTTGAGCTCCAACTATTTTTCCTCCGCACTCGCAAGTTTCTTCTGGAGCTTCATCTATTCTTGGATCCACTGGCAAATCATCTTTGTCTGGCTCGATTATTTTACCGCAGTCTTCACAGAACCAGAAAGGTATTGGCGTTCCGTAAGTTCGTTGACGGGAAATTATCCAATCCCAGTCAAGCGAGTCACACCAATTGAAAAGTTTTTGCTTCATGTAACCAGGATACCAGTCCATTTCATCGGCCGCTTCCTTGACTGCATCCGTCTTGTCCTGTACTTTAATGAACCACTGTTTTTTCGGTAAAAGCTCTATTGGAGCTTTGCAGGCAGATCTTTCCACGTGACAGAGCACGTTATGCTGATAATCCTCTTTTTTCTTCAGGAAACCTTTTTCTTTGAACCATTTAGCCATTTTTTTTCTGGCTTCCTTGGCTTTCATACCTGCAAATTCTCCTGCTAGGTCAGTGAGTCTTCCTTCTTCGTCAACTATTTTGAATATAGGTAAATCGTATTTTTGCTGCCACTTGATGTCCATTTCGTCTCCAAAAGTGCACAAGTAGACGACTCCAGTACCGAAATCCGTGTCCACGTCCTCGTCAGCAATTATTGGTACTTCCCTGTCAACCATCGGGACCAATACTTTCTTTCCTTCCAAGTGTGCGTGTTCCTCGTCCTCCGGATGGATTAGGACTGCGGCGCATGCAGGAGTCATTTCAGGCCTCGTGGTCGCTATGGTTATGGTTTCATCTGAGTCCTTGATCGGGAACTCCAAGTACCATAATCCTCCTGCCATTGAAACGTGATCGACTTCCGCTTGAGCTAACGCTGTATTGCATTCAGGGCACCAGAGCACAGGGTGCTTATCTCGATATATCCTGTCTATATCATTGAATTCAAGCAACGAAAGCTGAACAAGCCGCTTGTATTCATCTGAACGGGTTTCGTAGTATTCGTTCCAATCTGCAGAGTATCCTAGAGCCTTGTACTGCTCGTTCATTTTTTCTATGGCTTCGTCCGTCCATTCATCGCATTTTTTCACGAATTCTTTCGTGTCTTCTTTGGAGACATCAAATTCTTTTTCAACCTTCATCTCCGTTGGAAGACCGTGACAGTCGTAGCCCACCGGTAATAGCACGCTGTATCCCTGCATTCTCTTGTATCTGGCTGCAAAATCAATCCAAACATGGTTCAGTACGTGACCCATGTGCAGTGTTCCGCTTGTGAAGCTGGGAGGGTTGTCTATCGAGTAAACTGGTTTGTTTTCATCCACGTTGAAACTATAGATGTCTTCTTCCTGCCATTCCTTTTGCCATTTTTCTTCTATTTCCTTTGGATTGTACTTGGGCATACTGGTACACCTCTCTAGAGTAGTTGAATCAGCCGTTGCTGGTTCAGGATAAGTTTAGCCCCTTTTACTTATTAATCTTTGTTGTGCTTTTTGCCCACGTGGATTTTCAGGCCTTTCTCGGAGTCGAACTCTTTTCCGCATTCACTGCAGACAAAAACGTCTTTCTTTTTTCTGGATAAGAGCAGTGCTGCTAAACCAATTACGATTATTGCACTGATGACCCCGATAAAGAGGAGTGAAGTGTCGTCTTCTTGTTCTTCAGTCTCTGGCTGTGTTTTGTTTTCTGCCTTGTCTTCTTCGCACTTTCCTTTGTAAGCTATCTTAACGTCATCGCATTCAGCAAAGCATTTGTTGGAATAAGTTTCTCCGTTCACTCCGCAAACTGGATCCCAGTATTCTGCGCAGAAGCATCCTTTTTCCGTCTCGTTCTCTGTTGGAGCACTAACGTTCTCTTCCGGAGGCATCTCAGGAGCTACTTCTTCTTCCATCACTTCGATAACTTCTGTTTCCACGTTGAAAGGTGGTTCAGCAGGGTTGGTCGCGTAGTACATCAGCCAATCGTAGTACTGATCCATCTTTGGCTTCAGGTCGTAGTAGTCAGAGTTCGATAAGCAAGTGTTCACCTTAGCCGTTGAAGGGTTGTAGTAGTACAGAGCCGTCGGTTTCTCGGAGTTGTCCGCTATATACCTTTCTCCTTGCTCGTTCATCGGCAGATACTTTTTTTCCGCTTTCCTTGCTGCCTTTAAGTAATTGTAAAGGCAGTCATTCCATTGTTCGGCTTCCTTATAACAGTCTCCTGCATCCACATACTTGTCTTGTTCCACGAGATCTTGGCAGGAAGCTGCTATAACTCCTGAAATCAGGAGCATCGCTATCAGCAAAGTTTTCTTCAACATTTAATTCACCTAAAGGTATTCTTTTAAATCACGGTTCGTGGTTTCCCAGGAAAACTCTGGCAGGTTGCGGCCGAAGTGACCGTAGCAAGCTGTCTTCCTGTATATTGGTCTTAAGAGATCTAATCGTTTTATTATTTTGCCTGGTTTTAGCACGAATTCTTTTTGAACTATTTCTTTTATTTCATGATGCGTCAGGTCGCTGGTTCCGAAGGTATCTATCAGAACTCCTACTGGCTCAGGAACACCTAGGGCGTACGATAACTGGACTTCGCATTCGTCTGCCAGTCCTGAAGCCACTATGTTTTTGGCTATGTACCTGGCCATGTAGGTTCCTGATCTGTCAACTTTTGACGGGTCTTTTCCGGAGAAGCATCCTCCTCCGTGAGATCCTTTTCCTCCGTAAGTATCGACAATGATTTTTCTGCCTGTCAAGCCTGAATCGGCTGGTGGACCCCCTTTCACGAATCTTCCGCTCTCGTTAACGAAAATCTTGGTGTCTTCATCCAAGTAACTGCCGAGAACTGGTTTTACAACGTCTTCTTCAACGTCTTTTTTGAGCGTTTCTCTTTCAACGTCTGGCTCTGTCTGTGCTGCGATCACTACTGCTTCAGCTCTTTTTGGTTCCCCGTCATCGTACTCTACAGTAACCTGTGATTTTCCGTCAGGCCTGAGGTACGGGAGGACTTCTTTTTTTCTGGCTTCAGCGAGATTCATTGACAGTTCGTGAGCTAGAGTTATAGGTAAAGGCATCAGTTCCGGTGCTTCGTCGATTGCGTAGCCGAACATTATCCCTTGGTCCCCTGCTCCTTGTTCCCCTATATCTTCCGAGTTAACTCCTTGAGCTATGTCAGAACTCTGCTGGTGTATTGAGTTCGAGATGTTGCAAGAGTCGTATGTAAAACCGTATTCAGGTTCAGTATACCCTATTTCTTTCAAGGTTTCTCTAGCGACTTCATTGTAATCGATGGTTGCTTCAGAAGTTACTTCTCCTGCCATGAAAACCATGCCATTCGTCACAAGCGTTTCAACAGCTACTCGGGATCCTGGGTCTCTATCGATGAGTTCGTCTAAAACCGCGTCAGATATCTGGTCAGCTATCTTGTCCGGGTGTCCTTCAGTCACTGATTCCGAAGTGTAATAATATTTTTCCATGAAATCCTCTCAACAATTCAAGGGGTTACTATAATAAATAAGTAACAACTTTCCTAAATAAACAAAAACTGGAGGTAATCAATTGAAGCAAATAAGGTTCCACGGACGAGGAGGCCAAGGTGCAGTAACCGCAGCCGAAATCCTTGGCTTAGCAGCCAGCGAAGAAAAAAAATGGTGTCAAGCATTCCCTTTCTTTGGAGTTGAAAGAAGAGGAGCACCAGTAAAAGCATTCACACGAATAAGTGACGAGTACATAAAAACAAGACAACAGATATACAAACCAGATTACGTTGTCGTCCTGGATTCCACTTTGATGGACGTGGTAGACACTGAAGAAGGAAACCCGTCAACAATCGTTGTGAACACGAAAAGAACTCCTGAAGAACTCGATCTGAGTACAGGAGACGTGCAAACAATCCATGCAACAAAAATAGCTTTAGACGAGATAGGGAAACCTTTTGCAAACACTCCAATGCTGGGAGCGCTCGCAGCAGCCACAGGCGTGGTCAAACCAGAATCCTTGAAAAAAGCAATAAAAGAAAAATACCCAGGAAAAATAGGAGAAAAAAACGCTAACGCGATTCAAAAAGCTTACGAGGAGCTGAAAAAATGACTGAAACAACTACAGGCGGAACAATAAAAGATCCGAAGTCGTCCAAAAAGAACAAGACAGGGACCTGGAGAACATTCAAACCAAACGTGGACAAAGAAAAATGCATCAAGTGCGGAAAATGCGGAGAACTCTGCCCGGAAGGCGCGATAAGAATAACTGAAGAAGGAGCAAAAGTAAACATGGATTACTGCAAAGGATGCGGCATATGCGCAAAAGAATGTCCAGTAAAAGCAATAAAAATGGAAAAGGAGGAGAAATGAATGGAAGTAAAACAAGGAGCACAAGCAATAGCTCACTCAGTAAAAAAATGTAAACCAGATGTTTGCTCGATGTACCCGATAACTCCCTCAACCGAGCTTCCTGAAGAAATAGCTCAGTTGGTTGCAGACGGAGAACTAGACGCAACAATAATAAGAGTCGAATCCGAATTTTCAGCCATATCAGGATGTGTTGGAGCATCAGCAGCAGGATCAAGAGCATACACAGCAACCAGCTCGCAAGGACTGGCGCTGATGACTGAAGTACTGTTTGCAGCATCAGGAATGCGGCTACCAATAGTCATCAACGTGGTCAACAGAGCATTAAGTGCTCCAATAAACATTTGGAACGATCAACAAGATTCAATCAGTCAAAGAGATAATGGATGGCTTCAAATATACTGCGAAAGCAACCAAGAAGCAGTTGACACGACCATACAATCCTTTAAAATAGCTGAAGACGAGGACGTGCTTCTTCCAATAATGTGCTGCACTGACGGATACATCCTGAGCCATACTTACGAGCCAGTAGAACTCCCGGACGAAGAAGAAGTGCAGGAGTTCCTACCGGAATACGATCCAGATCACGCTTACCTCGATCCAGAGAATCCGATGACGCAAGGACCTTTCGCGTACCCAAAACCCTACGCTGCACTAAGGAAAGACTTGAGCGATGCAGTTAATGGGTCCAAAGAAATCGTTAAAAGAGTTCACGACGAATTCGCGGAAAAATTCGGAAGAAGCTACGGAAACGGATTGATAGAAGAATACAAAAACGATAAAGATACTGCACTAGTTTCAATGGGAAGCATATGCGGAACCATCAAAAGCACTCTAGACAACAGAAACGATGCCGGCCTAATGAGAATAAGGTGCTACCGCCCGTTCCCTGAAGAAGAAATCAAGAAAGCTCTTGAAGGAAAAGATCAAGTCATAGTACTGGAGAAAAACGTTTCCATGGGTCACGGGTCAGGAGCCCTATACAACGAAATTAAAAGCATTTTACCTAGAAGTACAACCGTTCACGATATCGTAGTTGGACTTGGAGGAACGGACATAGCTGAAGAAGACATAAACAACATGATCGATTCCTTGAGCAACAAAGAAAATGGAGTAAAACGTTGGTTGCTTGAGAAAGGTGGAAAACTTCAGAAGAACAGAGGTGAAAAATAATGGAAGACGATTTATTTGCTTCAGGCCACCGAGCGTGCGCTGGATGCGGATCCGCTCTGGCTTTACGGCACTTGACAAAAGCCGCTGGCAAGAACAGTGTTTTCACTATAGCAACGGGCTGCATGGAAGTAGTTTCAACTCAGTACCCAACAACTGCTTGGGGAGTCCCATTAATTCACACTACTTTCGAGAACGCGGCTTCAGTAGCTGCTGGAATCAAAGAAGCACTTAACCAGCAAGGAAAAGAAGATACCAATGTTATAGCTCTTGCTGGTGATGGCGGGATGGTGGACATTGGTTTCAGAGCGCTCAGTGGTTCTTTGGAAAGAGGCCATGACGTTCTTTACGTTTGCTACGATAACGGTGCTTACATGAACACTGGAGTCCAGAAATCTGGAGCAACTCCTTTCGGAGCTTCTACGACCACTACTCCAGCTGGAAAACAATCTCACGGTAAAAGCGAGTGGCAGAAGAACGTTCCTTTCATTGCACTGATGCATGGCGTCAATTACGTTGCTACTGCATCTATAGCAGATCTTGATGACTTCAAGAAAAAAGTTAAGAAAGCTCTTGAAGTCGAGGGACCGAAATATATTCACGTGCATTGCCCTTGTCCGATTGGATGGGGTTTTGACACTAGTGAAACAATAGATCAGGGTAGGAAAGCCGTTGAGTCGGGAGCCTGGGTACTTTACGAGATAGAGGACGGAAATTTCTCGATTAGCTACAAGCCTAGTGAGAGGATTCCTGTAAAAGATTATCTTTCAGGCCAGAAAAGGTTCAAGCACTTGGATGAAGACGATGTTGAAACGATTCAAGATCATGTGGACAGGAACTGGGAAGAGCTTAAGAAACTAGAGGGTTTGGACTTGGATTTACTGAAACTATTGTAATTGCTCGAATTGTTTTTGCAGGTCAACTATTTTTGACATTAAGTTCCGTGCTTTTTCTAAATCCTGTCCTTCAATTGCAGATTCAAGCGAAACTATTCCAAGGTCTTCTTTGCTGAGTATCATGTTCAGTTTCGAGACTTCTTCATCTTTTTCCTTAAGTTCCGAGATTTTTTCTTTGTTGGTCTCAAGCATCTTGTCAGCGTAAGCTGTTATTTCTTTTTGGCCTCTACTCCAAACTAGATCAGGTTTTGATGCTGATTTTACTTGCTTCTGGAATTCGTTGAACTTGCTTATAAGATCTTTTCTTCTTACTTTGTCCGGGACTTCTATTTTTTCTTCTCTAGAAACATCTTCTACGCTTGGCTTTTCTATCATTTCTTCTTCTTTCTTCATCTCTTCCTTCAGAACGCCCCCAGTAGCTATCTCTCCTTCTTTTTCCTTTTTCCCTTCAGCTTCCTTCCCCTTTTTTCCTTCAGCCTCCTTTTCCTCTTTTCCTTCAGCTTCTTTTTTCTTAGTTTCTTTCTTTCCCTCTTCTTTTTCGGCTTTTTTCTTTAGTTCTTCAGTGCCTTCAGGCGCCTCTTCCTCAGTTTCTTCTGGCTCTTCTCCTTTTTCTTCCGGTTCCTCTGACTTTTCTTTTTTTTCTTCTGGTTTTTTCTTAACTTTCTTTTTCTTCTTTGGGGTTGTTTCTCCTGCAATCTTCTCAAGTTCTTCTCTCACCTGCTTGAGGCCTTTTTCAACGCGTTCTTCTGGAACTTCTTCTAGTTCGTCCAGGTCTTCGAGTTCTTTCTCGAATTTTTCTTTTGAGACCATGGTTTGCACGCCTTCTCTGACAAGATCTTTTAGCTCTCTGTCGAATTTTTTCATTTGCTCTTGTTCTTTCCTAAGTTTTTCTTCTCTTTCCTCAATCTCTTCGAGTTCTTCTGTGACTTCTGAGAGGGATTCAGCTAATGTGGATACTTTTTGCTCTGTTTTCTTTGATTTTATGTCTTTTACTATTTTTTTTGCTCTGAAAAGATTCTTTTTGTTTTTCTTGGTTTTTTCCTCCCATCCTTCAAGTTCTTTATTCATTCTTTTCAGGTCTTGCCTGATTTTGCTTAACTTGGTTGTTTTTTTCCCTACGGAAGCGTAAAGTTCGTCAAAGTTCTCTTCATGCTTTTCTAGTGTGCTTCTAAGTCCTTTGAGTTTTTTCAAACTATCTGAAAGGTTTCTAGCTTCTTTTTGAAGTTTTTTCATCCGTGGTTTCATTTTGGATTCTTCCTTCTCGGAAGAAAGCTCTTTCATTCTGTTCGATAAATTCCTTATTCTCTGAGAATTTTCTTTTGTCTCGTCTTCCCAGCCCTTTATCTCTTTCTCTATTCTTTCTAGAGTTCTTTGTATCCTTAATTCAGGAGAAGTCTGTCCTGAAGGCTTTTGAGGTTCTGGTTCTTCAACTTCTTTTTCAGACTTTTCTTTTTCTAGTGAGAATTCTTCTTCCTCTATAAGTTCTGCGGGTTCTTCCAGCTCTTCCTCGGTTTCAGAAGTTTTTTTTGGCTTCGGAGTTTTTTCTTCTAGTTTTTGAGGTTTCTCCATATGTTCTGGCTCTTTTTCTTGCTTCTCAACTAAGGCGAAGATCTGGTCTATCTTTTTCTTGGATTTTCCCATTTCTCTCAAAGTATTTTTTATATCCCCTTCAGTGAATCCTTCGTCTCTAAGTGATTTTATTTCCTCTAATAGCTCTTTCGTTTCCGCTCCTGTTTCCTCACGTCCTTCAGCTTTCTCTTCTTCCATTTTTTTCCTCCTAGTTTTTTTCTTTTTCTAGGAAAACTTCTTCCTCAACCAGTTCTTTTGATAGTTTTTCTTCAGATTCCTCTTCATCTTTTTTTCTTCAAGTTCTTTTTTCCTCACAAGGGAAGCCCATAAAAATCATTCATTACTAAACCCATTTAACTTAAAAGGATTGTTCATAAATTCTTCTTCGCATTCTCAAAAACTCCTTTCATCGTCCGAACCTCTCTCGGTGTAACAAAAGCTCTTGAAACAACGTCTCTAAACATCTTCGTTGCATTATCTGGATTACGGAAACCAATCTCTTCAGATGCAGCTAAACTCCTGAAAGAATTAATCAATCCTTCTTTATCCGATCTTCTGACTCTTTCTTTCTCTTCAGTCTCTTTCCTGAACATTTCATAAAAAAATATGACTGCTGCATGACTCACATTCAACGTACCGTACTCTTCAGACGCAGGAACGTACGAAACCAAATCGCACTCCCTTATCTCATCGTTGGTCAAACCAATATCCTCTCTTCCAAAAACCAGGCCGATATCCCCTTTCCTTTCCGAGGACTTCTCAGCTACTTTTTCTGGAGTAAGACCTTTCGGGTTCGAAGTCGTGGCTACACTAATGTCTACTTCTTTCAAAGCATCTTCAAGACTGCCGAAAACTTTTGAGTTCTTCAGAACGTCTTCTGCGTGCATCGCCCTCGCTTTTGAATCTCCATCGATTTCGCAAGACGGATTAACGATAATTAGCTCGTTTAACCTGAAGTTCTTCATCGATCTGGCCATGAACCCTATGTTGCCGGAAGTTTGAGGTTCTACAAAAATTACTTTGGTGTTCATCACTGTGTTAATGTGGCATCAATTTTTTATAGCTTGTCTGAATATTTGAAATGATGAGAAAAAAAGTTTTTTTACTGGCTTCATTGCTGGTGATCTCTTCAGCAGTGTACGCGGCCGTTTCTTTCAATAAAGCTGGGAACATGGTAGCTTCGGAATTCCCTGAATTAGGTTCCCCGAACAGCGTGCACTCGTACACTATAAAAGTAAGCAACGGAAGCTACTTCGTCTACGAATTTGAGGAAGAAGGAGTTTGGGTGGCTGTAGATCAGGAAAAAGGTGACATGGCTTCTGGAGACGTTATCAAACCTGTTTTTTCTGTTTATTATTCTATCAAGAACATTAGGGCTCAGAAAGAAAGCGAAGGCTATCCTGGAAAAAGCTTTGTAACCATATCCAGGATGCATGGAGACGTTAAATCACAGGTAAGTTACATAAAAACCTGGCAGCAGGACCTACCGGAAGAACTTTCTGAAGAAACAGACTCGCTCTTAAAAGCAGCTGAAGAACTGGACAGTGCCTTCTCAAAACTTTCGAACGAGAAAGGAGACCTAGAGCAATCAGAAGAAGCCTTGCTGGAAAGCAGTTCCTCAACTCAGGACGTGGAGAACTGGAAGAGAGACTTTTCGGACGTGCTAACGGCAAAAGCCAACATGATAGAAAAAGCTTACGCTTACGAGAACGAGAGCCAAGAATTTATAGGATCTGCTTCAGACTTCAAATCAAAGAACGACACTGAACTAAACCAAAAAAAGGCTGTGAACAGTTTTCTTTCAGGCATAAGCATATCCCGGATACCTGGATCTCTGCCTGGCATGGAATCAACCTTGAACAAGTGGGAAAACTGGTTCCAAACCACTTTATCCGAAGAAAAAACAAAGGAAGAAGCAGAAAGGAGAAAAAGCAATTACGAAGAAATTTTATCAGAAAAAACAGTTGAAGACAGGAAAGAAGAGGCCACGAACCTGATAGAACAAACATCACCAAAAGTAGAAGCGCTGAAGAACAAGCTAGAAGTTTGCTCGTCGGAACTCGATATCCCAACTCAGAAGAACTTCGGAGAAATGAAAGACAAAATGGAGAAAGCTCAAAACTCTTATCAGGAAGCTAAAACCCTTTATCAAGAATCAGAGTACGATGCAGCAAAAGAAGGATACTTGAACGCTTTCAGTTACGCTGAAGACGCGGAAGAACAAGCTGGAAAGCTCGAGGGAACCAATTGTCCTGAAGAAGAGTCTGAACCTCAAGGTATCGGCGAGATACTGGCCAATTTCGTGTCCTCGATTTGGGGACTAGCTTTCTTTGTTTTGGTGATAGCATTAATAGTAATCTGGGTAATAAGTCATAGAGGAGGTGAAGAATATGAAGAAGACTACGATTATTATGATTACTAGTCTCTTGATGACTTTAACTGCTTCTGCAGCTTCTTTAGAGTTACAGCAAAAGCACGTGTTCACTTCAGAAGAGTTTGAAGTCGAGGTAACCCAGCACGCTCCGTTCGATGGAACATTAGAGCTTGCTTTCAACGGTGAAACAAAGAAGATATCGATAGAGAACCTGGAACAAGGTTACTTTACTCAAACCCTGACCCTGAAAGCTCCACCTTACCCCGGGACCTATACTATAAAAGGAGATTTTGAAAAAGAAATCGGGATAGAGGAAAACCCTCTACAAATAGAGAGCCTGGAAACTGATCCAAGCACGATCGATCCAAGAGAAACCACAAAACTCAAGTACAGGATAACCAACACCGGGAAAACAGATGTATACAATGTAGAAGTAAAAGTAAACGCTTTCGGAGGAGAAAGATTTCTTGAAATAGCTGGATCTGAAAGCAAGCAAGAAAAAATGGCTCCAGAAGAATCTTCAAGCAAGGTAGTGAACATAAAAGCAAAACCTTCGTCTGAAGGAAATTACAATATCGTTCTAAGAGTAAGTTACGAGTTCAATGAAGAAACTCACGTTATCTCTTCTTCCACCGACATGAACGTCGGAGGGTCAAACAACATAGAAATAGTTTTGATCGGACTAATAGTGCTTCTTGGACTTGGTATAGCAATAAAAAACTACATTTAGTCCATTAAAACCTCTGCCAGATCTCCTTCACAATTAGAATAATCGCTTACCTCCTGAGATTCTCCTCCAACAATATCAAAAACACATTTCATCTTCATACCCCCCTCTTCTTCTCCTGAAGCCTTTTTTGATTCAACAAAAACTATACACTCTCCGATCCCTCTCTGGATTGTGTAAACTCGTTCAGTACCTGCATAAGAACTCTTGTACTCTCCTTTAACACACTTTCTTTTCTTGCTCAGGCAAAAAGGTTTAGAGCATTCAGTAGGTTCTTCTGCTACAAGAAAAGGAACAGCGTACCCCACTATCAAAAGTAAAACAATCCCTGCAACTATCACTGATCCTATCCTCAAGCTTTTTTTCCGGGCCTCGCTTTCCTCATCAGGCTGTTCTTTAAGCTCTTCCGAAGATTTTTGTTTCTCCTCCTCTTTTTCTTCCTCGGAAAGTTCAAAACCTTCTTTTGAAAGATCTATTTCTTCACCCATCGTCACTCAAACTCCTCTAGCTCGTTTTATCTTAGACAAGATTTTTTCACTGCTTTTTCTCACAAGATTCAATGAATTGTTTTGACTTGTCTTGTTTTAACTCTTTCCCCCCCACTTTTCGGAAGGAGACTTCTCGCCAGTTATGTTAAATCACCTCAGCTCCACAACATCCTCGTCACAAAGCTCGTGAGACAATCCTACTTTTTGACCGCCGAACTTCGCGCTCTCACCCCAAATTCTTGCTTCATCAAAGCTTGAATGAATCTTTTCAGCTGCTTCGTCGATACTGGCGCCTTGATTAACTATCAAAGGCTCATCGTAATCCGGGTCCTCCCCCCTCCTCTTCATGTAAATCCTTATGAGCCCAAGAGGCTGAAAAATATTTTCTTTTAATTCTTCAAGACCTTTTTCTTCTTTCGCGCTTATTCCTATGTCAAAATCGTCGCTCACTTCATCAACTAAATCAATTTTGTTCGCAACCTTGACTGAAGGAAGATACTTCCTGTTTTTCCTCGCAGCATCTTCCAACCGCTCTAAATTAAGGTCCTCGTTTATCGTGACCACTGCATTTATTACGCCGTACTCTTTCAAGAACGCTTTAACAGTTTCCTCATCCAAATTGGATTGTTCCACTGTACTTCTCACTTCTAATCCCCCTCTCCCTCTTTTCCTGATCCTGACGTCAGGCGGGTCCTGATCCAGCCTGATCCCTGTTTTTTCGAGCTCTTGAACAGTTTTCTCTAATCGGTCGGGCTCGCTGGCATCAACAACAATCACGATCAGATCAGCTGATCTTGCCAGACTAAGAACTTCTTTTCCTTCTCCTTTCCCTTTCGCGGCTCCGATAATAATCCCAGGAACATCAAAAATCTGGATCTTGGCTCCTTTATACGTGAGCATGCCTGGAATAACCTCAAGAGTAGTAAACTGATACTCAGCTACTTCTGGTTCCGCGTTTGTTAACTCGTTAAGTATCGTGCTTTTCCCAACGGACGGAAATCCAGTCAAGAGCACCGTAGCGTCTCCAGTCTTTTGCGGAGCGTACCCCTGAGTCGATCCGCCTGAAGATTTCTCTTTTTTCTCCTTTAATCGAGCTATCCTAGCCTTAAGTTCACCTACATGACGCATCGTGGCCTTGTTGTACGGAGTTTCCCTGATTTCTTTTTCCAGTTCTTTTATCTTTTCTTCAACGCCCATTTTCACTCGCTCCGTACACTCTTAGTTTTTCCCAAGGGATTTTTTTCTCTTCCTCGATCCAGAAGTTCATTCCTTTTTGCTTAAGGATTTCTTCTGTCTTCCTGAAGTCGTTTAAGGATGATTGCACAAAAAAAGCTTTGCCTCCGTCAGCCAAATAATCTCTAAAATGATTCAGGAACCTGTCCAACAGCTCTCTACCTTTCTTGCCCCCGTCAAGGTCCTGATGCCCTTCTTTTCCTGGTAAGTAAGGAGGATTAAAAAATATCAGGTCGAATTCGCTGCTTATTTCGCTGAACAAATCGCTTTGAACAAAAGATGTCTGCAGGTCGCCTGCGTTCTCTTCAGCCAGCTTCAGAGTAGTTTCGCTAACATCAGATGAAACTACTTCAGAGCCGTTAGAGGCTGCAACAATTCCCTGGATTCCGGAACCAGTCCCAAGATCCAGCACTCGCTTGCCTTTACCTGAATGTTTTTTCACTACCTTGGCTAGCAAGAAAGAGTCTTCTCTAGGAGAGTAAACACCTTCTTTTTCCTTGAACTCAAATTCATCAAAAAATACTGTCATCTGCAAAAAAGTTTTCTTGTGCGAGTTTATCCGCCTGGCTCGCCAGTGAAGTAAACTCCAACAGTCACAAAAACAACTGAAGTGAGCAAGTACATTGCTCCAGTAACCATCAGTATAACTCCTTCAGTTATAGAACCGAAGTCAAGAGCCATAACTTGAGGAGTAACGTTGAAAACAGCGTGACCAGCTAAGAACAGTCCAAAAATAAAGAATACGACTGCAACGATAAGCCTGAGTTTTGAAGGTCCTGCTAGGAGGTTATCAACATCTGTTCTGAGCAATTCAACTTTTTTCCTTAGTTTCACGTTCTCTTCTCTTATTTTCTTCGTGGAGAGTGAGAGGTTGTCAATTTTTTCATTCATCTTTCTCGCAAACTCCCCCATTTTTGTTTCAGCTCGAGAGTAAACTTGATCCTCTATATCCCCCATTTCCTCTTCTAACTTGTCTTCAACCATTGAATCGATCATGTCTCGGTTGTCCTTTATTCTCTTCTGGATGAATTGGGACATTTCTCCTTTGAACTTGGCGTAGACGTCTTTTTCAGCTATTTCCATTACTTCGTCTACTTCTTCGTCAGATAAACTCATCTGGCTCAGATTATTGCGAATCTCGTTGTCGGAAAGTCCTTTGCTTCTCATGTCCGTAACTATTCTGAGCAGTTTTGGTTTTTCAGCCAAATTATCATCCTCGGCAAAAAATATAAGTATGTAAACTATTTAAAAGTTATCATAACAAAAAGGAGATAAAATGAAAATTCCTCGCCACATCATCGTATCGCTGAACTCCATAATCGTTCTAATCATATTCACAATAGCAGTAGTATCTGGAATAGTCTACTTTCTGCCTAAGTACACTGGATCACCTAACGCTCCCGAACTAGACATCAAAGCAAGATACCCCAAGCAAGCAAACACAGGAAGCGAGTGGGCTGTTAACATCTCCGTAGAAAACCAGGGAGAAAAGACAGTGAATAACTTGTTCGCTGAAATTCGTGAAAACGATTACGTTGAAACGGCAGAAGCAGGAGAACTAGAACTGCCTCCAGAAAACAAGACCACGCTCTTACTGAACTCAAAAGTATTTAATAGCGCTGAAAAAGGTGAAGCGAACATTACAGTGCTCGTTAAATCCAAGAGACTCGAAGGAAAAAAGACCGTCCTCCCAATAACAATCCCTTGATTTCAACAAATTAACGAAAGAAACTTCGGTGAACTACCACCACCAAAATCAAAGATTTTGGGGGTGGCTTCCTGATTCAACCACTTGACTTGCAGGAACGTGTTGCAGTTCTTGTAGAGGTTTAGTGTCCACAGGCGTAGATTCGGGTCGTCCCGACCCTAGTTTATCTATTCCTTTTTCTAAGATGTTTAGTGAGGCGTTGTAGTCACGGTCGATGTCTTGGCCGTGTTTGTGTTCTTGCGAAGTGCCTTGTGGGTTCACTTTGATTACTGTCTTACCAGCTCTTTCAGCCTTGTAGGATAGCAGCTCTGTGAATTTGTTCCACGAGGCATCAGTTATCCCTCTCGCAAGATAAGGGTTTTTAGTCATGTTCTTGATGTTTAGGTCTTCAACCGCAATCAAATCGTAGTTATCGACATAGTAGTGTGAAAGCTTGTGCAAAAAATCATTGCGTTGATTTTCAATTCGCTCGTGCTGTCGAGCTACGCGAACACGCTGTTTATCGCTGTTGTTCGAACCGTGCTCCATCCTTGAAAGCTTTTTCTGTCTGCGTTCAAGTTTCTTTGCCGACTTCTCTAAGTACTCTGGATTCTCAAACTGTCGACCATCACTGTCAGAACAATAGTATTTTAGCCCGACGTCGATACCGACAGCTTTCTCTATCGGCTGTTCAGCAACTTCGTTCTCCTGTTCCACCATGATAGAAGCATACCATTTGCCAGACCGATAGTGCTTGATAACTACTTGTTTTATATCACCCTTGACAGGTCGGTGCATCCTCATCGGTAAATTGCCGACTTTAGAAATGTGTAGTTTATCTAAGCGGTTTCCTGTTTCCAGTATCTTGAAGCCGGATTGGTTGTAATGGATTGTTTTGAAACTTTGGCTCGACTTGAAACGCAGTCTTCCTACCTTGTTTCCTTTTTTCTTTGATTGAGACAGTGCATGAAGATTATGGAACAAACGGTGAACCTCATACTGCAGAGCCTTAGAGTACACTTGTTTTAGTTCAGGGTGTTCTTGTTTTAATGACGGTAGCTTATTCTGTAACTCATACTTATTTATCTCGTCCTGTTCATTCAACCATCCAAGAAGAGTGTTGTAAACATACCTACAGATCTCGAGGTTGTGGGATAGGGTTTCTTCTTGTTCTTTCGATGGATACAGACGGAATTTGTAGGTTTTGTGCATTATTTTTCTCTCCCTGACTTTCTACGTATTTTTTTCAGTTGGTCAAGTGTTGCTTGTCCTGTTGTAGTAAGACAAATCCTTCTGAAATACTCGTGTCCTCTCTTTTTTAGTTCGTTTGTTATATCTTTGTTGGTAAATACGTTTCTACGATGCTTTTTTATACATGACTGGATGATAGGTCAATGTGAATACAGTGTGGGAAGGACTTATCGAAATCGTGGTAACTTTTTGGTTTTGATGGCATATGATACACATACCCTATTACCAACTGCTATATAAACATTGTGCCAATTCATCCTCCACCAAAATCTTTGATTTCGGAAGTAGACTTCTTGGCGAAACAGTTAAATATTAAAAAACTAGTTCTCTAACTAAAAACATGAAAAAACTACAGCAAAAGATAGCTGGAGAAATCACTTTATCAACCGACCCAGGCGCAAGCATGAAAAAATGGAGGAACATTTTCGGTTTCACGCAAACAGAAGTAGCAGAATACTTGGATTTAACCCCTTCCACTATCAGCGACTACGAGAGCAACAGGAGAAGATCTCCAGGCATAAAAGTCATAAAAAGATTTGTTGAAGCCCTCCTAGAATTAGATCAGAAAAGAGGGAGTAAAATAATAAACAAGATGACGGAAGAAACTCCTCAATTCTTTGAAGTAAAAGACTTCCCAAAAAGAGTGAAAGCCACAGAATTCGCGGAAAAAATCAATGCAAAACCAGAAACAGGGAAAAGAAGAATAAAAGACATACAAATAACCGGATACTCCATAATAGACAGCCTGAAAGCCATCACACAGCTTCCAGTAGAAGAATTCAAAAAAATATATGGAACCTCAACCGACAGAGCCCTCATATTCACAAAAGTCAGTGTAGGACGAAGCCCGATGGTAGCAATCAGAGTAACAAAACTCAGGCCAAACATCGTCGTTTACCAAGGCCTTGACGAAATGAAGGACAAAATAGCTAGAAAGATTTCAGAAGTGGAAAAGATCCCGATACTGACAACGCAGATGAAACCAGAAGAGATAAAAAAGAAACTGAAAAGATTTGAGTGAGTCCATGTGGTTCGCACTAGCATTAATAGCAATGACCTGCTTTGGCCTGCAGAATTTTCTTCTTAAAGTAGCTGGCGAACGAAAATACGACTCGAAAATAACTGTTTTTTCTTTTTTCTTCGTAGGAGCCATCCTAGCAATAATAATCTTCTTGGCGTCTCCCTTGGAAGTAACCAATCTTCCTTTTTTAGTTGGAATAGCAATCATCCAAGTCACTTTCTTCCTCACAGCAAGCTTGCTTAAGCTAGAGTCAATGAAACACACTGCTTCACTAAGAGCCTTCCCCATATTTGGAACACACGGAGCAATAACAGCCTTGCTTGCAATTACTTTGCTTGGAGAAGTCATCTCGATCCAAGGAATAATCGGAATTTTCTTCTCTTTATTCGCAATACTTATTTTGATGGAAAGGGAAAAAGTTGGAAAAGGCACTCTAATGGCAGTAGGTGCTGCAGCCGCTCTAGCAATCTCTAACTTCTTCATAAAAATAGCTTCAGGAAACGTTGTTCCACTTCTGTTCATAGCAGTATCCTACACTTATGCAACAGTTCCTTCCTACCTTCTAACTCAACAAAAAGGAAAACCAAAAAACAAGAAAGGAGCAATAAAAATAGGAGCAGCAATAGGTGTCCTGAACCTTACAGCATTCTACTTATCAATGATAGCACTAGAAACCGGCCCAGCCTCTATAATATTCCCGATAATAGCATTATCACTTCTTTTAGCGATAGTTCTTTCTGAAGTAGTTTACAAAGAAAAAATAACGATCACGCGAGTAATAGCAATAGCTTTAGCCGTGCTCTCGCTGGTTTTGTTAAGGACAGCCTGAAAATTAGTTCGACGTATGGCGAGGAAAAGATTTATAAATTCACGAAGACAATCTTTTAACATGAGCGACATTCTAGGATACGGAGCATACATCCCAAAAAACAGAATAAAGATAAGAAAGATAGCAAAGGTTTGGGGAAAAAATCCAGAACTCATAGAGCAGAAGCTCGGGCTAGAAGAAAAAGCAGTCCCAGATCAAGACGAGGACACAATAACAATAGCAACTCAAGCGGCAAGAAACGCAGTAAAACACGCAGACATAAACCCTCAGAAAATCGGAGCCATCTACACAGGATCCGAATCACATCCCTACGCAGTCAAACCCACTTCAGCAACAGTAGGAGAAGCAATCGGCGCAACACCAGAAATGACTGCAGCAGACTACGAATTCGCATGCAAAGCAGGAACAGCAGGAATGCAAAACTGCATGGCATTAGTGGAATCAGGAAAAATAGATTACGGAATGGCAATAGGAGCAGACACTGCACAGAGCAAACCCGGAGGCGCCCTCGAATACGCTGCAGCTGCAGGAGGAGCAGCCTACATAATCGGAGAAAAAGATGGAATAGCAGAAATTGAAGACACCTACTCATTCACAACAGACACTCCAGACTTCTGGAGAAGAAAAGAACAACCTTACCCTGAACACGGAGGTAGATTCACTGGAAAACCCGCTTACTTCCGTCACGTGATCAATGCAACAAAAGGACTTCTCAAAAAAACCAACCAAGAGCTAGAGAACTTCGACCACATTGTTTTCCATCAACCGAACACAAAATTCCCAACCAAAGCAGCAAAAAAACTTGGAATACCAAAAGAAAAAATAGAGAAAGGCCTAATTGTCAGAAAAGTAGGGAACACCTACTCAGGAGCAACGCTTCTCGGGCTTGCATCAGTGCTCGATGACGCAGAACCCGGAGAAAAAATACTCGTTACTTCATTCGGATCAGGAGCAGGATCAGATTCATTCAGCATAAAAGTCAAAAAACACGCGAACAACCCAAGACCAGTAAAAAAGTTCGTGGAAAGAAAGAAATACGTTAACTACGGAGAATACACAAAACTAGCAAGAAAACTAAAGAGGTAAAAAATGGACAGAGTAGGAATAATTGGAGTAGGAATGACAAAATTTGGAGAAAGATGGAAAAAAGGACTCCGAGACCTGATAGCAGAAGCAGGACTGAAAACAATCCAAGACGCCAACATAACTGGAGACAAAATAGACGCAATATACGGCGGCTCGATGAGCGCAGGAAGATTCGTTGGACAAGAACACATAGGCGCAGTAATAGCAGACTCAATGGGGCTCAATCCAATCCCAAGCAGTAGAGTAGAAGCAGCATGCGCATCAGGCGGTCTTGCACTCAGAGAAGCATACTTATCCATCAAAGGAGGAGAATACAACGTAGTAGTAGCTGGAGGAGTCGAAAAAATGACTGACAGCTGCACAGAAGAAGCTTCCTTAACACTAGGAGGAGCAGGAGACCAGGAATGGGAAGTATTCAACGGAGCAACATTCCCAGGCCTCTATGCACTCATAGCAAGAAGACACATGCACGAATACGGGACAACAGAAGAACAAATGGCCGAAGTAAGCGTTAAAAATCATGCGAACGCAGCAAAAAACCCTCTAGCTCAATTCCAGTTTGAAGTGAGCCGAGAACAAGTCATGAAATCACCTAAAGTAGCTGACCCGTTAAAGCTGCTGGATTGTTCACCTATCACAGACGGAGCCGCTGCTACCGTGCTCGCAAGCGAGGAAGTGGCAAAAGAATACTGTGACGATCCTGTTTGGATAGATGCATCAGCTCAAGCCACGGATTCACTAGCAGTACACGACAGAAAGAGTATAACTGGACTCAATGCAGCAAAAGTAGCAACAGAAAAAGTGTTCAAGAAATCCAGTTACGATCGAAGCGAAATCGACTTAGCTGAAGTACACGACTGCTTCTCAATCGCTGAACTGTGTGCACTGGAAGACATGGGCTTCGTGAAAAAAGGAGAAGCAGGAAAAGCAATGGAAGAAGGAAGATTCAACCTGAACGCGGAACTACCGATCAATACTTCAGGAGGTCTCAAAGGCTGCGGACACCCAGTTGGAGCAACAGGCATAAAGCAAGCCATAGAAATCACTAAACAATTGAGAGGAGAAGCAGGAAAAAGACAGGTAGACGAAGCCGAAGTAGGCTTAACACACAACGTTGGTGGCTCAGGAGCTACTGCAATACTTCATATCTTGTCAGGAGGACGATAATGACTCACAGAAAAGCTTTACCTGGAATATGGAGAAGATTTCCCGAGAGATACAGGCTTGAAGGAAACAAGTGCAAAAACTGCGGAGAACACTTCTTCCCGCCGAGAATAATATGTCCGAACTGCAGAAGAGACGGAAAACTAGAAGGCCACGAAATGAGCAAAGAAGGAGAAATATACTCCTACACGATAATAAGATCTGCTCCAGTAGGCTTCGAAGACCAGACTCCTTACGTTCTTGCAATAATCGAGTTAAAAGAAGGTACAAAAGTAACGGCCCAGATAACCGATGTCGACCCTGAAGAAATGGAGATAGGAATGGAAGTAGAAGAAGTTCTGAGAAAAATCTCTGAAGACGGGAAAAAAGGAAAAATCAACTACGGATACAAATTCGTCCCAAAAAGCTAGTCCTCTCCAGAGTACTTTTCCTTAATCCTTTTGACCAAATTCTTCTTTATTTCAAGTCTTTCAGTTTCTTCTTCGCTCGCTTCTTCCAGCTTCTTGTCATAACTCTCCAGAACCTTGTCCAAAATCTTTATTTTAGTCTCTTTGTCTGCTTCATCAAAGTTTTCGCCAAAATCAACATCCGCCATTTAAATCATACTCTTACAGAGTAAGTCACAGTATATCTATCTTTCCCACTATCATCAACACCGACCAGAGTATAACTCTCATTAACCTCTGCATCGAACTTGTTCTTAACAACTGAAACTATTTTCTTCGCGACCTGCTTGGAACCCATCTCCGCATCAATACCGTGTCCAGTTCTCATAACTCGAAAAACCTCTGCCATCCTGTCCTCCTGACACATCGAACGGACCTCGTTCCTGATGAAATTTAGAAGTCTTCCTAATTCCTCTTCAGAACCGCTTCTCAACTGTAGAACAGCTTCGTAGTACCCACCGCTCTTCCTGGAGCAAACAACGCACTCTTCTTTATCGTACCTTACCTCGACTTCTTTTGACTTGCTGACTTCTGCTCCAG
>JAGXON010000020.1 GCA_023659865.1 Candidatus Diapherotrites archaeon LH_S9
TCGAGACCGGCGGAGGAGCAATTGAAACCGGTTCCGGAGAAACACTGAAAGTACCTAACAAAGACGGGGATCTGACAACAACAGTGACTTATCCGAACACTTTCCTAGTGAGAGACACTTTGACAGTCGGCGACACTGACTACGACTACGACGAAAGCATCGACACCAGCGACGAGCTAGCCGTGGCGTACGATGAAGACGGAGACGACTATGCGGACATCTTCCTGGACGCAGACGACGGCTCAATAGTGTACAGTCTTGAGTTCGACCAAGCAGTAAATATTGGTGAAGACGAAAAAGTTGCAGGCAAGGAAATTACGTTCCTTGGTGAAGACTACTTGGTTAACGAGTGGACTCCAACGGACAGTAAAATCGAGCTAGTGAAAGGAGAAACGAAAACTCTTGGTATCGGTCAATCAGCCGACGTAACTGTTGGAGACGAGACCTATACAGTGACGCTGAAATCAGCAGACCTGAACGAAGCAGGAGACGGCGTTGGTTACGCAACAGTTGATGTAACCACTCCGGAAGGAGACACTCAAGAGCTTTCTTTAGACACTGCCGACAACCAAGACCAAGAAGTCGGAGACTTCCTAGTGTTCTTGCAAGCAGCAATGAAAAGCTATACCCCAGGAGTTGGTGGTTCAGCCAAACTCAGAATGGGTGGCAACATAGTGACTCTGGAAGACGGTGACGCATTCGAGCTAGACAACAGATACGACGCAATAGTGGAAAAAACCGGATCCTGCTCAGGCACAAGTGATTGCATTAGTAGAATAGCACTAGAGCTGAACAGAGACGGTGAAGTAAACTTCGACGACCAAGCAAAGTCTATCGAAGGACCGAACGGATACTTCGAAGTCAACTACAAGGGAACCGACGAATCATCCCAAGCTATCGAAAGAACCGATGTGTCCCTGTCATCAGACACAGGCGACCAAGTTTGGGACACCATAACCTACACTGACAGTTACAACGAGAGAGAAACTTCTTTCCAATTAGTGCAGGAAGACGATGACGGCACGTTCATCAGAACGTTCGTCTACAATGAAGCTGACACAGTGTTGAACCTTGACGACGGCGTGAATGACTACATCGTCTTGGGTGATGGAGTAGTTGCAGGGATTTCCGATTGGAAGATCGACGAGAGTCTCGCAGATAGCAGTGACTACGAGTTAGAAATCAGTGAGGTAGGAACCAGTTGGTCTAAAGAAAACCTAGATGGAACTCCAGTAGACACTGACGCTACCGGTGGCCCGGACGCTGTTGAATTTACGGATGTAGAAATGCCTAGTAACGGAGGCTATGACCTAGTGAATATACGAGTGAACGTAAACGGTACGGGATCTGAATACGATGCTTTAGTGGACTACAGTGGAGAAAAAACCTACGAGGAGACAGATAAAGGACCAGGTGCAATCAAAGCGATTGACTCAGAGATATCGATAAATGGCGAGCTAGCGATAAATCCAGGAACCAATTCAACTTCTTTCAACGTAACGGAAACTGTTACCGGTGACGGTAATGAATACAACGTGACTTACTCCCCAAGCGATGACTACCCAGGAATAGAAATATCGGCAGGAGGCAGCACAGTAGTGAACACAGGAAAAAGCGACGTAGAACTAGCGGACGAACAGGAAATGGTCTACAGTGATCCCAGCGCTCTTACAGGAGTCGAGCTGCATGGAGACGGTGGGGATGCAAGACTAAGCATACCGGACGGCGCAATAGACAAAGTGACCTTTATCGGAAAACCAGCAGGCGGAGAACTACCAGCAGGAACCGAAGAAATGACAGTAGACGACTTCAGTGACCCAATCCAAGACCTCACCATAACTGCAAACGACTACAGCTACACAACATCAGCCGGTAAGTCAACGGGATCAGTAAACAACCTAGTAGTAGACGACTCAGGAACAACCAGCGGAAACGCA
>JAGXON010000021.1 GCA_023659865.1 Candidatus Diapherotrites archaeon LH_S9
CCCGCCGTGAGTTATTGTGGGCCCGTCTTCGATGACGAGGACTTCTTTTCCTTTGATTTCGTCAGGGTTTTCTGCCGTGACTGCTGAGTTAGCGTGAATGATTCTGGCGTTTGGGTTGATCTGTCTTACGTTCCGGGTAACGGTCTTTATTTGTCTGTCTGTTGCCGAATTTTCTTTGTTTATGACTACTGCGTCTGCCATGCGTAAACTTGTTTCAGTAGGGTGATATCCTATTTCGTCTCCTGCTCTGAGCGGGTCGGCTATGACTATATGTAGGTCTGGTTTGTAGAAAGAAAAGTCGTTGTTTCCACCTTCCCATAGAACGAGGTCTCCTGCTTTTTCGGCTTGTTCGAGTATCTTGTGGTAGTCTACTCCTGCAAAAACTGTGTTACCGATAGCTATTTCGGGTTCGTATTCCTCTCTTTCTTCTATCGTGCAGTTTTCTTTCTCGAGATCAGAGTATTCGTCGAATCTTTGGACCGCCATTTGCTCGAGATCGCCGTAAGGCATCGGGTGCCTGACAACTGCTGAGTTAAAGCCTTTGTCTTTCAAGTACTTGGAGATGTATCTTACTGCCTGACTTTTTCCTGCACCAGTCCTGACTGCACAAACGCTTAGAACAGGTTTTTTTGATGGAACGGTATGGTTTTTCACTCCAACTAGTTTGAAGTCTGGGCCTAGGTAGTTGACCCAGTTTGCTTTGTGCATCACGTAGTCGAAGGATAGGTCGTGGTAGGCTAGGATGACTTCGTCGACGTCGTGTTCTTCAATTATTTCCGGCAGGTTCTTCTCTGGTTTTATTGGTATGCCTTCAGGGTAAAGGTCTCCAGCTAGTGATGCCGGGTATTTCCTGTTGCCTATGTCCGGTATTTGCGCTGCTGTGAAAGCAACTACTTTGTACTGTTCGTTGTCTCGGTAAAGACAGTTGAAGACATGGAAGTCTGTTCCAGCAGCTCCCATTATTACGACTTTTATCGGCAAAGTAATCCTCCTCGCGGAGTGGTTTTTACTCACCAAATAAGGTTCCTAGGCCTTCTGCCGCTTCTTCTTCTTTTTCTTCTTCTGATTCGCCCTCTTCTTCTTCACCTTCGCCTTCTTCTTTGCTTTCTTCTTTTCCTTCAGCTGATTCAGGTGCTGCTGCTTGTGCTGGCGCTGCTACTGCTGGCTTTGAGATTGCTTCTTCGATGTCTACTTCTTCCAGACTTGCTACGAGGGCTTTTGCTCTTGCTTCGTCTGGTTCTTCGCCTGTTGCTTTTATTACTTTGGTTATGTTGTCTTCGTTTATTTTTTTCCCTAGCTCGTGAAGTAGTAGGGCTGCGTATACGTATTCCATTAATTTTCCTCCATTTGAGATATTGTTTTAGCGTGAGATAATGCTTTCTGCAGCAGTGTTTTGACCGTGTGCGGGGTGTGGTGAACTGTTTCAACTGCTAGGTTGAAAGCGTTTCCGAATCCTTTGCTCAGCAAGGCTGGCATGGATCCTTTTGTGAAGTAGTTCGCGTTCACGGATAGGTTTGCTGCTGCTTGAGATGCTGTGCTCAGGTCTTGTGCAAATTTGTCTGTGTCTATGTCGAGCACGTCTCCGGGTATTGCTTGATCGCTTTCGTAGGCTGCTTCTAGACTCATGCCTACTTCCATTGGTTCTATGTCAAGCTGGCTCATGACTTGTGCTTCTGTTTTGGTGATCTCGTCTCCTTCTTCTGCTATGACTGAATTTTCTCTGATTTTGATGGAGCCTTTGGAGATCATTGCCTGGATTCCAACGCTCTTAAGTGTTCCGAGCACTGGTCCTGGTGACAAGCCGGTGTTGCCTTTTTTTGCCGCGATATCTTTTGGTGCGGTCTGGCCTGGTTTTGCTTTTGTTTTTGCTCTTGAGTTTTTGAGTATTGTTTGTAATTTGAACGGGTTCATGTCGGTGAGT
>JAGXON010000022.1 GCA_023659865.1 Candidatus Diapherotrites archaeon LH_S9
GCAGTACAGGTATTTTCCCGCCGTTTATCTTTATATTCATTTCATTACAGATTTTTGGTATATCTGACGGGTTTTCTTCAAGGAATCTTCTGAATCTTTTTGCTTCTGCTGCCGCGTACTTCGTTTTAAGGGCTCTGTTTCCTGTTGCTGACACGAGTGCTTTTGCTATACCGTACGATGCAATACTTCTTTTCAAGTACTTTTCGTTCGCTGGAATTTCGTACGTGGAGCTCCCGCTAAGTTTGTCCAGAAGACTTTTAACTCTTCTTTCGGCCTCGTTAAGAACTTCTGGATCCATCAAATCTATTTCAGATTGCTCTAGAAACTCTTTGGTTTCTTTGGAGAAAGGGTATCTGGCGCAGTACTTTAAATCCATTGAATTATCTTAGGTCAGTTCAGGAATAAAAGAGTTTTTCAATACTTCTCGAGCGAGAGAAGAAAGCTTTAACTTGTTTCTTTTGACTTCCAGTAACCGTAAATCATCCCGATCACGGTCGTTATCGATATCACAGTCGTGCTTCCGGTCACACTAGATTCTTCTGCGCTTGCCTTGAAGAGAAACGGGATTGAGTAACTTCCTTCCACGCCAACCAACAGCATTAGAAGCAAAGAAATCATGATGAACCCTGTTACCGCTCCATATACTCCGTGGACTGCCACTGATTCTATTTCTTTTGCTTCCTCAGTTTTCATGAACCGATGATAAAATTCAGCGAGTTTTGACTGATAGTGTTCAACGAACTGCACTAGAGCAAAAATCAGGCCGACGACAATTGGAGCGAAGAGAGATAGAGTGAGCACTTTCTGCGCTTGGAGTTTCCCTAGAGTAAAGCTTGTGGAGAACCCAACTTCCAGACCTAGCAAGGGTGAGAGCACCTGCATCAAGATCATTATTGCTGAAATGGTTACGAATCCTGTTAAGAACGCTTTTAAAATATTTTTTGTTTCTTTTTTCATGCTTTAGCCTCTGGAGACTGCGTTAGTCTTTTTCCAAAGTAGTAGCTTGTCTGGGAAAACGTTTCAGAAACTTTTTTTCTGGAACACTTGTTTTTCATTTTGTCCTCGTGTAGAAAAGTATTCCTTTTGCTAGGGAAAAAACTCCACCGATTATCAGTACTGCGGGCATTAGGTACTGGAATTGGAATAAGTCAGCTATTTTTGCTGCCCAGAGGGCGCCCACGAATATCAGTAGGAGTCCTATGGCTATAATCCTTTTCACGAGGAAGTTCTTTGTTTTTTCATCAAGTTCTTCAAAGTCTTCAAGCAACATCATTTTTCATCCGTAGTTAGGTTGGCAGTGAACTACTCCTATATTGGAAGGAGCTTCCTGATTCCACGACCGAACCTGCTCTTACAAACAGAGGTTCTGTCTCCACAGGCGTGACTTCGGTCTGTACCGTACCTACGTCTTCTAAACTTCTATGTAGTATGTTTAGAGTTTTTTTCTTGCTCTTCATTTAGATATAATCTGAATTTATATGTCAACATTACTGAACTTATATGTTAACATTACGTTACATTCATGTATTTTATAAATACTTTTCCTCTTCCGGCTTTCGTCCCCTAGCTTTCGGAAGAAGACTTCTCGGCAGTCGTGTTAAATAAGTGTCATAAGTGTCCTGCGTTTATTTTAACTACTAGTTTTTTTGGTTCGCTTTGGATAAATTTTTGTCTTTTCGTGTTTATCCTGAGGGATTCTTACTTTGTTTAAGTTTTTTGAAAAGTTTATAAACCTCTTTCTATTTTATCAAAGAGAGAGTTTGTGTTTCTTATGTTTTTGCTTTTTGGGTTGTTGAAGAGTTTTGTAA
>JAGXON010000023.1 GCA_023659865.1 Candidatus Diapherotrites archaeon LH_S9
GGTGGAAAGAGGATGAAGATAAAAAAACTGGATCCTGAGAACGAGAAACTGTTTAAGAAAACAAAGGAATACGTGTACGAGAAAGACGAGAACGGAGATCTCAAGTACTCTTTCGGCGGGCTCCTGGAACCCAGGCAACGGCTGCAGGACGAACAAAAAGTTCGAGAAGACCTCAAAGAAAACGGAGAACTTTCCGTCTTCCTCGCTCTCGACGAAGACAACGAGATACAAGGAAGCTACTGGAGCGTTTCCAATGATTACTGTAAGACTGTCGGTGTCTTGGAATCCGTCGTCATCGGTAACAGTTAGCTCGACGTCGTAAGTTCCTTTTGAAGAATACTGATAACTTGGCGTGGCACCGGTTGCAGTTCCTCCGTCTCCAAACTTCCATTCATAGGATACGATGGTTCCGTCCTGGTCGTCCGAACCGCGTCCATCGAACTGAACGATTTCGTTTATGTCTGCAGACTGATCTGAACCAGCTTCAGCTACTGGAGGGTAACCTATAAACACAGATGCTGTGTCTTCATCTGTGTAGCCATGGTTGTCAGTTACTGTAAGAGTAACAGTATAAGTACTGGTTGAGGTGTAAGTGTGAGAGGTTGTTTCATCGCTTTCTGTTGAACTTGAACCGTCTCCAAATTCCCATTCATAGGATTCGATGCTACCGTCCGGATCGTTCGAACCGCTTCCGTCAAATGTTACAGAGGTGTCAACAGGCTCGGTTAAGTTTGGACCAGCGTCCGCGTTCGGCGGGGATCTTACTTCTACGTTGAATGTTTCAATTTCTGAAACTCCTTTGCTGTTGGTCACTTTCAGTCCTACTTTGTAGTTTCCGTGACTTGAGTAAGAGTGAGTGACGGTTTCTCCGCTTGCGTCAGCTATAAAAGCCGCAAAGTTGCCCCAGCCCCTGTACATGTCAAAATCCCATTCGTAGGATGTTATGCTGCCTTCTGGGGAACTGGATCCTTCGTCGCTGAAAGTAATTTCTTCACCGGTTTTTGCAGTCTTGTCTGAAGGTGCAGACGGAACTGGCTGGGTGTCGAAAGCGTATAATTTATCAGGAATTCCTCCAATAACGTAGATTTTTCCATCGCCTCCAATTACTGGTGATCCATCAACATTATTTCCTTCTGCACTATTTTTCCACAAAAGGTTTCCATTCGTGTCCAGTGCATAGAGCTTTCCTACTCCTGGAGAAGAAACTCTATCTGTAGTGAAGTAAATTATTCCATTGTCGGAAATTGCTGGAGAAGAAGAAATCGCTTCACCTGTGTTATAAACCCACTTCTCGGTTCCGTCTGGGTTTATAGCGGAAAAATGACCTTGTGGGTTTCCGATATAGATAGTTCCATCGTCTCCGATGGCTGGAGAAGTTTCGAGTTCACCTTTTCCGGTATCAAAGGTCCATTTTATCGAGCCATCTGAGTTAAGAGCGTAAACTTTTCCGTTATTAGATCCTACGTAAATAGTTCCATCGTTAGCTACTGCAGGAGAACTGGGGATGATATCGTTGTCAGTGTTAGGGGTTACGTCCGTCTTCCAAGAAACTTCTTTGCCTTGCTTGATTGCAGTCACATAACCGTTGTCTGGTCCAATGTAGATTCTATCGTTAGCAACAGCCGGAGAAGATTCCTTGTGAATTGCATGGTTACCAAAATACCTCCACTCTTTAGTTC
>JAGXON010000024.1 GCA_023659865.1 Candidatus Diapherotrites archaeon LH_S9
CTTTTTTTTGCTCTATCAGTGATTTTCCTTGTAGCTGGAATCTTCCGTTAATGACTTGAATGGTCTGGTTTTCGATGAGACCTGGTTTGCTTGCGTGTATTTCTCCTTGAGTTACGGGAACTCCTTTTTCTGTGATTGTTCCGCATACGGTGAACTCTTCTGAGGGGTAGACAACTGTTTTGTCTTGGCCTGGGCATTTACTTGTGAATGAGATCGTGGTTTGGTTTACTTGTATGTCTTTGCAGTTTAGTGCTGTTGCAGTGGTTGTTATCAGGAGGATGAGGGCGAGGATTTTGGTGGGGTTCATCATTATTTTTTTCTCGAGTGAAGTATAAAAGAATTTAGCGCGGAGGGTGGGAATTTCAAAAACTTTTTTTTGAACCCACGAGGGCGTGAGCCCACTGGTTCTCAAGACCAGCGCATTTGTCCGGGCTTTGCTACCTCCGCTTGTGTATAGTTTTTCTTCAAGAGTTTTTATTAGTTTTCAGGCTGCTGGTTTTGTGGAAAAGAGTTTTAGAAGGAGTTATTCTTTTAGTTCGATTTCGATTTGGACTTCGTCCGGTACTTGAACTCTCATTACTTGTCTTAGTGTTCTTTCGTCGGCTTCGATGTGTAGAAGTCTTTTGTGTATCCTCATCTCCCATTGTTCGAAGGTTTCTGATCCGTCACCGTTAGTGCTTTTTCTCACCGGTACTTTTAGTTTTTTAGTGGGTAAAGGAATCGGTCCCTTTAGCTTTGTGCCTGTTCTCTCGCATATGTCTTCTAGCTGGTTACAGACGTTCTCTAGTTTATTGTAGTCTGGTCCGGTAAGTTTTACTGTTGCTACTTGCATTTTTGATCACTCATGGAAAATGGAGGTAAGAAAGAGAAGGGCCTGGTGGGTTTTCTCTTTCTATTCTTCTTTTTCAGTTATTTCTTGGATTGTTCCTGCTGCCACGGTTCTGCCCATGTCCCTTACTGCGAATTTTCCTAGTTGCGGTATTTCTTTGGAGCTTTCCGCGACTAGTGGTCTGGTTGGTTTTACTTTGACGATTGCTACGTCTCCTGTTTTGATGAAGTCTGGGTTTTTTTCCTTGACTTCTCCTGTTTTTGGGTCCATTTTCTTCAGGATTTTGGTTATTTCGCATGCTGTTTGGGATGTGTGGCAGTGGAATACTGGCGTGTATCCAGGTGTTATTGCGCTTGGGTGCTGTAGTACAACCATTTGTGCAGTGAATTCTTTCATTACTGTTGGTGGGTTGTTTGTAGATCCGATTACGGATCCTCTGGTTATTTCTTTTTTGCCTATCCCCCTGATGTTTATTCCGATGTTGTCTCCTGGTTCGGCTTCGTCCATCTCTTGGTGGTGCATTTCGATGGATTTTACTTCGCCTGTTTTGCCTGAAGGCATTACGACAACGCTTTGGCCTTTCTTCATTGTTCCTGTTTCGATCCTGCCAACTGGTACTGTTCCAATTCCTTTGATCGTGTATACGTCTTGGACTGGCATTCTCAGTGGCTTGTCGACTGGTTTTTCTAGGGGTTCTAAGTCGTCTAGGAGTTTTGTGACTGTTTTTCCTTTGTACCATGGAGTGTTGTCGCTGTCTTTTTCTACTGCTCGAGCCAATCCAGGACATCTACGTAGAAGTACCTCAAGACCAGCTTGGAT
>JAGXON010000025.1 GCA_023659865.1 Candidatus Diapherotrites archaeon LH_S9
GGATACGAAAAAATAATGAAACAAGTACTAGATTAATCCCCCCCAGAATCTTCTCGTAAAAATAGAGGAAAAAAGAACCTGTAAAAGCCACCCTAATCCAAGGTAGCTGGAAATACACTATAGACAAAAAAGAAGATACCAAACAACCATACAAACGAAAAAGTGACAAAAAAAGAGTTGAAGAAAAACTCAAAAAAAACCCTCAAAGAAAAAACAAAAAAATATCACGCCTAGCGAGAAAACCTCTCAAATAACTCACTTAAATAACCAGAAACCCCTAACTTTCTCTCTAAAGCCCTAACAATAACCAAATCCTCTTTTTCAAAGGATTTAAAGACAAAAACAAGGATAGCATACAACACAAGGAAGAAAACTCCAGCAAAAAAAGCATGAACCGGCCTAACAACTGGTAAAACCAGTTCAAGAAACCCAAAAACAACCCCTATCGAGATAAAACCAGCAAAAAACGGCCTGAAAAAACTCTTTTTGAACGGATGAATCCCGATAAACTTTTTGATTTCAACAAGTCTGATCAAGTTCACGAAAAAAAGAGCGGAACCTGTCGCAACCGCCGCACCCAGTAAACCATACAACGGAATCAAAATCAGATTCAGAACGAAGTTCAAAACAGCTATCAAACCAGTATTGAACAAATTCCACTTAGACCGGCCAGAAGTTATCACCAACATACCAGTAGCACCCACACTTGCATGCGCCACATAACCAACCGCAAGCAAGCTCAAAGCAACTGCACCAGAAACGTATTCAGAACCAAAAAACACTCGAATAACTTGCTCAGAAAACAAAAACAAAACCAAAAACAAAGGCCAAGTACCCATAAAAATCCATTTGGTCGTGGACTTGTACAACGAACCTAATTCACGGATGTTTTCTTTAGCAAACATCTCTGAAGCCATTGGTCCAAAAATCTTATTGAAAGACACTAAAAAAAGAGTTAGTAAAGTAGCTAAAGGTAGAGCAACGTTATAAGCACCCACTTCAGCAGAAGTGCGGAAGAAACCAAGCATCATCGTATCGATCTTGCCAGAAAACGCAGTGATACTCGAAGATAAGAACAGAGGTAAAGAAAAAGTCAAGTATTCTCTGAAATCGTGCCTAGCCTTCACTTCAGATCTGATCAACCTGAAAACTTTTTTCTGCAGAAAGAAAAACAAGATTAAGAATGCAACAAAAGAAGAAATCAAAACAGCAGCAGCCGCACCAAACAATTCAAACCCAAGAAAAACAAAAACAACAGTTAAAACCAACTTAAGGCCTTTATCCGCAAAAACCTCTGCGTAAAGCCAGTACTTCATCCGCTGAAAACCTTGAACAATCTTCCTGAAAGAAACCAGCAAGGCCTGAATAGGCAAATAAATAGCAAAAACCTTGAAAAGGAAAGACAAATCCGATTTACCAAACAAAGACGCTAACTGATCAGAAAAAATAAACAAAAGAATCCCAGCCACCACGCTAATCGGAACAATCAACAGAAGAGCATCCCAGATAACCCCCTTAATCC
>JAGXON010000026.1 GCA_023659865.1 Candidatus Diapherotrites archaeon LH_S9
CTTACCAACCTTTACTCTTACAACAAGAAAGAACTGGAAAAAGAATCGAATAGATACTTCTTTGTTAAAAACCCAATCGCCGTTGTAGCAGAAGAATGTCCTGAAAAAGAAGTGAAGGTACCTCTGCACCCGGATTTTAACGAAAGAGGTTACAGAGATTACTTGATCGAAGAAGGAACGCACAGGTTCTACATTAGTGAAAACGATGCCAGAGAACTCGTGGAAGGCGATAAAATGCGGTTGAAGAACTGTATGAACTTGGAAATCCTTGAGAAAGGAAACAACGAGATACTGGCTAAGCACGCAGGAAACGATTTGATCAATCCGAAAGTACCTTTCTGAGTATTCTTTGTTTATCACTATTCCTCGAGCGCTTCCGAGTGTAGGAGGTCCGTTCGGGTTTGGCGCGAACCTGAATCTTCCGTTTTCGGCTCCTTCAAGATCTTTAAGTCTTTTTTCTTCTTTTTCTTCTTCTTCCAGTAGTTCCGGCCATTTTTCTTGGATTTCTTTTTCCATTTCTTGTTTGTTCATTTGGTTTACTTCTTTTATGACTTTTTTTGAGTTTTGGAAGACTTTTTTAGCTTTCTTTCTTAGTTCAGGGTTTTCTCCGAGCACTTTGTTAACTACTGCTTTTGGTTTTGCTTCTTCGTGAGTGAAAGCGTTCTTCAGAGCGTACTTTCTTAGTTCTTCCTTCATTTTTTGCCTCATATAAGGTTGTGGATGTTCCTTCGGTTCGCGTAGTGTTTAGGGTCTGCTCCTCTGTTCTCGCACCATTCTTTCAGTTCGTTGTGCAGGCTTACGTCCATGTTTCTCGTGTCTTTGATGTTTCTGCACCTGATTATTGTCATTGTTTTCTTTATCTCGGTCACGAACTGCTCTAGTTTTTCTTCTAGCTGGCCTTGCTGCTGCCATTTCAGTGCCGGCAACGCTATTCCAACTAGATCTGCTCCGAGAACCAGTGCTTTAACTGCTTGAACTCCGTTTCTTATTCCTCCTGTAGCTATTTTTGGCATGCTAACGGAGTTAGTGTCGATTATGCTTGCTGCTGTAGGTATACCAATTTCTTGTATTGGTGTGTCTATTTCTGATCGGTATTCTTCGACTTTGACCCAGTTGGTGCCTCCGTGTCCACCTAAGTCTATTGCTGAAGCGCCTAGCATTTTCAGTTTTTCTGCTGCTTTTCTGCTCATTCCTGAACCGGTTTCTTTTCCGATTACTGGGATTTCTTTGCTTAGCTTGTGGATTTTTTCAAGTCCTTTCTTGTATTCTGTGTCCCCTTCTGGTTGCGCTAGTTCTTGAGCGGTGTTTAAGTGAACGCACATTGCGTGAGCGTTTATTTCGTGAGCTAAATTTGCTATTTTTTCTTCGTCTTCTATTTGAGGTACTCCTATATTCCCTAGTTTTAGTGGGGGAAC
>JAGXON010000027.1 GCA_023659865.1 Candidatus Diapherotrites archaeon LH_S9
GAACCTTCTTCACCCGCAAGGAAACAGGGTTGTTAACTAATTGCACTTACAAAGTGAACGGAACCGATGCTACCGATACTCTGATCGGACCAAAAACTATCAATGCATAACTCAAACCCAGAAAGTTAACTATTCAACAACACAATCAAAACAAGCAACTGGACTTTCTCAGCGTTTTTCTTCAAAGGAGACGGTTCAGGAACCAGCCCTCACTAAATCTCTAGTT
Source organism: Candidatus Diapherotrites archaeon LH_S9 (assembly GCA_023659865.1). Classification (GTDB taxonomy): domain Archaea; phylum B1Sed10-29; class B1Sed10-29; order WALL01; family JAGXON01; genus JAGXON01. The sequence continues at coordinate 227 of JAGXON010000027.1, forward strand.
GTCAGGAACTCAACAACACAACACTTGGCTTGAGCGCAAACTACGAATCCAGAAAACGTGTACCTTAATCAAGTGTAATCCCGAAGCCTGGAAAAACTAGCTGGTACTCGCTGGAAACAGTAAGAAAATGACAGCTTCTTCTGTTGCCATGTTCTTTGAAGAACTCAGAATAAGTTACTTCAAGTAGATGTTACCGTAGTGTTTGCTGTATCTGAAGCTGTCCTCTGTTTCAGCAGTTTCTTTCAAGTGAATCATTTCCGTGGTCAGAGCATCTATTTCGTCTGCTTTAGCTATGACAAGAGCTTCCGGAAAACTAGGGGTCTTCGGCGAACCGTGCTCTCTTGCATTATGGTGACTGATAATTATGTGAAGCACTTTATCCTTAAGCTCCTGAGGCACGTTCAAACCATTCATTTTTTTGGTGGCCATCTGCACTCCCATGACGATGTGTCCTAAGAGGTTTCCTTGGTCTGAAACCTTTATTTGTGTCGTGGTCTCAAATTCCTTGATTTTCCCGATGTCATGAAGCAAGCCTCCTGTAATCAAGAGGTCTTTGTTGAGTTCTTCATGGTGCTTGCACACGTCTACAGCGATTTCTGTGACTGTTAGAGTGTGTTCTAGCAGGCCGTGCACCCAGCCGTGATGGTGGTACATGGCTGCTGGCGAGTTCACGAACTTTTCTTTGAATTCTTTGTCTTCGAAGAAAGCGTTAACGATTTTCTTCAGGTCCGGATCCTGTATCAAGCTTATGAGGTTTTCTAGCTTGTCTTTCATTTCATCTAAATCTTTTTCCGAGGTCTGAATGAAGTCAGAGATCTTGATTTTGTTTCTGGGAACTGTTTTTATGGTTCCTTGGCCTTTGTTGACGGAGATTTGTTTTTTGCCTTTGTATTCGCTTACTTCTCCTTTTTTGACTTGGATTATTGAGTCTTTTTGTATGGTGTTGTAGAGTTCTTGGACTTCTTCCTTGTTTTTGTCGCCCCAGTACTTGAGCATTGTGTCGCCTTCAGCGTCCTGTAGTTTGAGGGCGAACCAGTATTTGCCTTGACTGGTTTCTCTGACGGGTTTTTTGAATCTAACGACAAACAAGTCGTTTACTTTCTCGCCTTTTTTGTATTCCGGGATGTTTTTGTTTTTT
>JAGXON010000028.1 GCA_023659865.1 Candidatus Diapherotrites archaeon LH_S9
AATACAATCAAGCCTAAAAAAACTAGAAAAAACAAACCAAGAACTAACACAACTAATTCACTCGCAATAAACCAGTTCACTGCCCTCGCTGAACAACAAGTCCAGCACAACAGTAGCGTAACAACCCTTACCCAAACTAAAGCGCACGACAAAACCATTACCAAGTTCTTCAAGCACTTTCAAATCACTTAACTCCAAGAAAAGCTTTCTTCTCTCCCCCCTCGAACTCAGTTCAGGAACGCCATGGATCCTAAAATCATTCAAGTCAACCCACTCCTCCTCCAGAACGCTTTCCTCGATCTCTCCCTGAACACCGCCAGCCAATTCACACTCGTAACCAAACAAAGCACCAGTTGGAACATCGTCCTTCAAGATATCGCCTTCCTTTTCCTCCAGACCTTTCTTCAAACGCTTTCTTAAAACCTTGTTGAACAAGTAAGACTGGTAAGCGTGAACAAAAAGCAAGCAAAGGTTACGCGGTAACTTCCGCAATGCTCCAACAAAATCATTTTCATCCTGATTCAAGTGACCGAGCAGAGTGCGCTCCAGATCCAGGTACTTCGGAAAATAATCCAGTGCAGCTTCAACATCTTTTTCTTCAGCAAGCTGGTTGCGGGCATCAATAGCTTTCTGGCTCTCGGTCTTCTTTCGATCCTCAAAAGTTTTCGTTAAATACATCCAGACAGCGTCTTCAAACCTCTCGCGAACGATTTTCTTCCCTACTAGATGAGTTAACGGTCTGCGGTTACCGAAACGCTGTTCCCCGAAGTAATTTGGGTAAAAATCTTTTTCAAAAATTTCTTGAACTCCAGTTGCTTTAACAGTGAACCTGTTTCCCTTTAAATCGCCTAAAGTTATTTTTTTATCGCTTTTCTTCAGCGGTTTCAGCGTGATGTCTTTCACACCCAAGGTCCCGAGCTGTTCTTTTGAGATGTTCCAAGCGCTTGCTTTTTGCGTGGTTATGGCTTGTTTGTCCTTGGTTCCAGCGTAACTTAATCGCTTGCGCGATACGCCCAAACGCTTCTTAAGCTCTTTCAATGCCTTGGTTGTAGTCCACTTTTTTTTCTCTAAAACAAAAATTAGGTACTCGCCCGAGCTTTCTTCGAACTCTTCTTCTGTTCCAGCCTCGAGAACTCTGCCGCTCGGAGTTATTTCTTCCACGACAAAGTCTTCAGGCTCTTTTTTTATCGAGTAGTTTCTCATTTTTCCTTCACTTGAACCTTAGTATGGCTCCTATTCCCCCAAAGCCGCTCAGGAACTGTTCTCCTTCAGGCGTGTCAGTAGAAATCATTATTGTTTCCGCGCTAGTGCTGTCCGCCAGTTCCGACAAGTACT
>JAGXON010000029.1 GCA_023659865.1 Candidatus Diapherotrites archaeon LH_S9
GGATAAAGTAATTTAAATTGTGTGTGCTTGAATTGAGTGGGGTGTCGAAATGAACTTCAGATGCGGGAAGATAAGCTTGCTTGAGGACTTCGGTTTCGAAGGCGCTTCAGCAGGCATTTACTTCGCTGGCTGCAATTTCAATTGCCCTTACTGCTTTGTTCCTGAAATGATTGACGATAACTCAGAAGAGCACGAGAATGGAATACGAAGACTTCTTATTGATCCCAACTAACCAGATAGGGACACTAATAGGAAACAAAGGAAAAACAAAAAGAACCATAGAAAAGAAAACAGGAGCCGAACTCAAAATAAACAGTAAAACAGGAAAAGTAACCATTATTCGAGACGAGAACACGAACCCAGTCAAGGCAATAAAGGCAAAGCAAATCGTGGAAGCCATCGGGAAAAAATTTAAACCCAAGCACGCGCTGGAATTAGCAAAAAAAGACATCTACCTCCGCACGATAAACCTGAAAGACCTTCTAGGGTCAGCAAAAAAAACAAAAAGACAGAAAGCAAGGATAATCGGACGAAAAGGAAAAGCAAAAGAAAAAATAGAAAAATACACGAACACATACATCACAGCGGACAAAAAAACCGTTAACGTGATAGGAGACATAAAAGGAACAGAAATCGCGACCAAAGCCATAAAAAAACTGGCGCAAGGAAGCAAACACTCGAACGTTTACAGATTTATTAAACAAAAGATGATATGAATGCCAAAAGCAGACGAATTATTCCAAGAATTCAAAGAACATAGCGTAGCAGAATTCTTCAAGAAAAACAAGCAGATGCTAGGATACTCAGGGAAACTAAGATCCCTGACCACCATAGTGCACGAATACACAACCAACAGTTTAGACGCATGCGAAGACGCAGGCATACTCCCAGAACTAAAAATAAAACTAGAAAGACTAGGAAAAAGCCACTACAAAGTCATAGAAAAAGACAACGGGCCAGGAATACCGCAAGCGCACGTTGGAAAAGTGTTCGCGAAGATGCTTGCAGGAACAAAGTTCCACCGGTTCGTTCAGAGCCGTGGACAGCAAGGAATCGGTTGCACCGGATGCACGCTATACTCTCAGATAACTACTGGAAAACCGACAAAGGTTATCACGTCCACTGGAAAAAACGAGAAAGTTCGTGAAATGGACATAATGATCGATGTTAAGAGCAACAAACCAAAGATCACGAACAAGAAAAAGTACAGAGGAGAATTCGTTGGAACAAAGACCGAAGCAAAATTCAAAGACGTTTCGTTCAACAGAAGCCAGTACGGAGCAGGAGAATACATCAGAAGAACCGCGCTAGCGAAC
>JAGXON010000002.1 GCA_023659865.1 Candidatus Diapherotrites archaeon LH_S9
AGCGGAAGAGCTCAAGACAAGGAAAGCGCTCACGCAATGCAAAAGCTTAGGGCCCTTGGATACATGCTCGCAACAGCAGTAGTCTTCTTTCTCCGATTTCTGATTCGTGCACTTCCTCAATTATCTCGTCTATGCTGCTCGCGTCGGAGCTGACTGGCTTGGTACACGGCTTACAACCAAGGCTTCTGAATCTCTTCCCGCCCAGGTTGAGGCATAACATGAAAGAACAAAGAGAAATCGAAGAACTAACTGGGGGATACAAATCTACTAACCACTTCTTCGAAAACATACGTAAAAGAGGTAGTTAAAATGCCACAAAGAAAAGAAAACTTGAAATTCGTTATAGTTGGACACGTTGACCACGGTAAGTCAACGCTGATAGGAAGACTGTTCTACGACACCAACTCACTACCAGAAGGAAAATACCAGGAAGTAAAAGAAACCTGCAAAGCACTAGGCAAAGACATCGAATTTGGTTACGTGATGGACAACCTGAAAGAAGAAAGAGACCAAGGCATCACAATAGACACAGCACAAACCTTCTTCGAAACCAACAAAAGAAAATACACAATAATCGACACACCCGGACACGTAGAATTCATCAAAAACATGATCACAGGAGCCAGCCACGCAGAAGCCGCCATCTTGATTGATGACGTGGAAGAAGGAGTGCAAGAACAAACACGCAGGCACGCGTACATCCTGAGTATGCTCGGCATCGACCAAGTCACAGTCGTAATAAACAAAATGGACTTAGTAGACTACAGCCAAGAAAGATACAGAGAAGTGAAAAAAAACTTGCTCGAGTTCCTGGACTCAATCGAAATCAAACCAAACCAAGTGATCCCGATTTCAGCAAAAGAAGGAGACTTCGTGGCAAAAAAAACAGATAACCTGAACTGGTTCAACGGACCAACCGTGCTAGAAGCACTGGACTCGTTCCAAAAACCACCAAGCGCTAAAAATCAAGACTTTCGGCTACCGATTCAAGACGTGTACAAATTCAACGAAAACAGGATTGCTGCAGGCAGGATCGAAAGTGGAACGCTCGAGAAAGGTATGGACGTGAAAGTTCTTCCTTCAGGAGAACAAACCAGTGTAAAGGAAATTAAAAAGTTTGATGAAAACCCAGTGAAAAGTATTGCTGGAGAAAGCATTGGTTTAATGACTGAAGACAAGCTGTTCCTGGATCGAGGGAACGTTGTTGCAGGAAACGATTCAAAGCCAAGAGTCACGGACGAGTTCGAAGCCCACTTGTTCTGGCTATCTAAAAAACCGTTTGATGAAAGCGAGAGAACTGTTTTCAAGTGCGCGACCGAGGAACAGAAGTGCGACGTGCACGTGAAAGAAGTTATTGATTCATCAACACTTGAACTGATTTCAGAAGACACTGACAAGATCGAGAACAGGCAGATAGCGAACGTTACAATAAAGACGTCGAAGCCAGTAGTGGTAGAAGACTTTAACAAGACCCCAGAACTCGGTAGGTTCGTGCTACAGAGAAAAGACACTGTTGCCGGCGGAATAATAACGGGAGTGAAACAATGATAGTGATAGCAATAGATGCTCTAGAGTATGATCTGGTCGAAGAATTTGGTTTCAAGAACTTGAAGCAAGCTAGTTACGGAAAAACCGATATCTCGGAGTTCGAGGAACCAAGAACAATGGTTCTGTGGTCATCTTTCATGACCGGTGAAAACAAGGAAAAAGAAATCTTGTCAAAAGGAAAAAAGGAAATGTGGAACACAAAAATACCGTTGGAAGACACTTTCTTCTCCGAGTTCAACAATCCAAAAGTCATTGACTTGCCAGGGTTCTCGTACGAGCGAAAGCAGCATGAGAAAGAAAGAAAGCTGATGAAAGAATTTTTTTCAACGGACGACCCAAAGAAAAAGCAGGAAATCAAGAAAGAGTACAAGGAACACGCTTTCAAGCACCACAGGAAACTTAAGAAAGAGTACGAGAAAGTACTGGACGAAGACCACGACTTTCTCTTGTTCTACATCAGCATTGCTGACGTTCTAGGGCACTTGATGTTCGGGAACAAAACCTTGATAAAAACCATTTACCGAGATATGGATGAAACAGTAGAAGAAGCTCAGAAGAACGATGAAAAAGTGCTTGTTTTATCGGATCACGGGATGGAATTGATTGGTGAAAAATACGGTGATCACAGCGATCACGGTTTCTGGTCGTACAGCCAGGAATGCAGTTTAGACAAGCCAAGAATAACTGATTTCGCTGACTTCATCAGCAAAAAAAGCAAGTAAAAACCAAAACTCTTTATACCGCAGTATAATCAAGTATACCGTAGTGGTTTGACATGGATGCAACAATCTTCCAGGAAAACAAAGGTATGCATATCTCAGCAGCGGAAAAAAGAGGACAGGCATACAGAAGGTGACTTGAATGGATGCAGCTGCATTAACTCAATCAAAAAACGGAGTGAAACTGGAAGTGAACGTTAACCCGAACTCGAACGAGTTCAGAATACAGAAGGTTAATCCCTGGACCGACAGACTTGAAATAAAGCTTGAGTCCCCTCCAGAAGACGGGAAAGCAAACAAAGAACTGTTGAACAAGCTGGAAGAAATTCTTGGAAAACCAGTCAAAATACTTAGAGGAGGAAAGTCCAGGAAAAAAACACTTAAGATAAAAGACATTACTGTAAGAGAAGTTGGTGAACAGCTATGAAAGAAGTACTTGTTACAGGCGGAGCAGGATTCATCGGAACCAACCTAGTCAAACACCTACTGGACAAAACCAACTGGAATATAGTCGTGCTCGACGACCTTTCTCACGGGAACTTTAAACAAATTAAAGAACTCGATAACTACGATAAAAAAAGAGTTTCTTTGATCAAAGGAGACATCAGAAACAAGAAAGGAGTTAAAAGAGCAGTGAAAGGCTGCAACTACGTCGTGAACCTAGCAGCTCAAGTCGGAGTCATTGAATCCGTAGAAAACCCGTTGAAAGACGCTAAAATAAACGTGATAGGAATACTGAACGTGCTCGAAGCCTGTAAAAAAGAAGAAGTAAACAAGTTCGTGCAAGCAAGTTCAGCAGCAGCCCTCGGAGAAAAACAACCCCCACTAAACGAGGAAACGTTGCCAGAACCATTATCCCCTTACGGCGCAAGCAAGCTAGCAGGAGAAGCTTACTGCAGTGCTTACGCAAACTCTTTCAGACTAAACTGTGTTGCTCTACGTTTCTCGAACGTTTATGGTCCTCAATCACTGCATAAAGATAGCGTTATCGGCAAATTCATTGAAAGAACAATGAACGAAGAAGAGCTCGTGGTTTACGGAGACGGGAAACAGACTCGGGACTTCGTTTACGTTAAAGACGTTTGCAGAGGCATCCGAATGGCGTTGAAAAACGATTTGGAAGATGATTTTGAGTTGTTCCAGCTCGCTACAGGAAAAGAAACCTCAATAAACGAGCTAATCAAGATACTGGAAGACATTAGCGAGAAACACGGTTACGAAGTGCCAGACGTGCGTCATGGAGAAGCGCGTAAAGGCGAGATAAAAAAGAATTACGCTGACATCACAAAAATCAAGAAAGAACTTGGTTTCAAGCCATCCGTTCCAGTGAAAGAAGGCGTGAACAAAACAATGGATTGGTACGTTAAACAAAAAGAGGTGTAAACATGACTGGATTAATCTGCGGAACAAGTTTGTTTGGATCAGACCTGCTCGAGCAAGCAAAAACAAAAGAAGTAAAGACCGATAAAGGCGTGGTCGAAGCCAAAAGAATCAAGGACACGTGGGTAATTCCCAGGCACGGAGAAGGAATTCCACCGCACCAAGTTAACTTCAAAGCAAATGCCCTGGCGCTGAAGAAGCTTGAGGAAGAAAAAGTGATTGGAATCAGTTCATGCGGCTCGCTAAAGAAAGAGATAAAGCCACCGTGTTTTATGGTGCCGCACGACTACATCAACTTTCTAAACATCCAGACTTTCTTTCACAACGAGATAAAGCACATTACTCCAGAGCTCGATGAACGCTTGCGAGAGAAAATAATTTCTGCGGCAAAAATTTCAAAAAACGAGGTCTTTGAAAAAGGCGTGCTCTCCCAAACTCGCGGGCCAAGGCTGGAGACAAAGGCTGAAGTCCAGTTGATCTCGAGGTTCGCTGACATCGTTGGGATGACTACAGCGACTGAAGCTACTTTAGTGCAGGAGCAGGACATGCGTTACGCTTCTCTTTGCACGGTTGACAATTTCGGTAACAGTATTGAGGGCGAGTTCACTTACGAGCAGCTGATGCAGAAAGTTGAAGAGAATCAGGGAGAGGTCGAGAAAGTTTTCAAGGAATTGATGGAATTGTGAGGAATCAAGAATGAGTATTTTGGATTGAACTGTGAGGAATCAAGAATGAGTATTTTGATTAAAGACGCAGAAAACTCGGAAGATATTTACATTGAAGGAAACCATATAAAAGAAATCGGAACTAATGTAACTGAAGCCGACAAAGTCATCGACGCGACCGGGAAAGCCGTTCTACCAGGACTGGCAAACACTCACACTCACGGAGCGATGAGTTTACTCCGAAGCTACGCAGACGACATGCAACTGCAAGAATGGCTTGAAGAAAAAATCTGGCCAGTAGAGTCGAAGCTAACGAGTGAAGACGTTTACTTGGGCACGAAGTTAGCGTGTCTTGAGATGATCAAGAGCGGGACCACTGTCTTTGCTGACATGTACTTTCATATGGAGGACGCTGCCAGAGCTGCTGAAGAACTTGGTTTGCGTTCAGTGATGAGTTACGGTTTCATTGACTTGAACGATGCCGACAAGCGCGAGCAAGAGATAAAGAAAACCAAGGAATTCGTTGAAAGCGTTGAAGGTAAGAAATTGATTAAAGCGTCTTTGGGACCGCATTCCGTTTATACGGTAAGTGATGAGGGATGGGATTGGATCAAAGAGTATTCTGAAGAAAAGGATTTGCTTGTTCACACTCACTTGAGCGAGACTCGGAAAGAGAACGAGGAGTGCGTTGAAGATACTGGTAAGCGACCAACATCTTACTTGAATGACTTAGGTGTTTTGAACGAGCGTTTGCTGGCTGCGCACGGTTGCTGGCTGACGCGGCAGGAGTGCAAAACTCTTGGAAGTAATGGTGTTAGTTTGAGTTATAATCCGTGTTCTAATATGAAATTAGCTTCTGGTGGCGTGATGCCGTTTCCTTGGCTTGATAAGTTTGGTGTTAACGTGTGTTTAGGTACGGATGGAGCTGCTTCGAACAATAACCTGGATTTGTTTGAGGAGATGAAGTTCGCGTCTTTGCTTCAGAAGAACAATTTGTGGGATGCAACAGTGTTGCCTGCAGAAAGAGTTTGGCGGTTGGCTACGCGTAATGGTTATCGTGCTCTTGATCTAGATGGGGGAGTTCTTGAAGAAGGTTGGTTGGCGGACTTGATTGTAGTAGATTTGGGGTTGGAGTCCTCCTGTCCTGGACACGATCTTTATTCTGACTTGGTTTATTCTGTTAATGGTTCTTGCGTGGATTCAACTATTGTGAATGGTAAAGTGGTCATGGAGAACAGGAAAGTTGGGGGTGAGGAAAAGATTTTGAAGGAAGCTAGAGAACAAGCTAAGGACTTAGTGAATCGATAGTTATCTGAGGAATGAGTACTCTTTCGAGCATGTATTATTCTGTTATTAGGACTTCATAACCTTCTATTGCGTAGATTTATAACTAAGGTTGGAAAAAGTAACTACTTGATCATTTTTCTGGCTTCTTCCAGTGCCTCTAAAGTACCTATGTCCAGCCACATTCCTTTTATTGGATGGCCGTACATTAGTTCGTCTTCAACGACTTCCGGAAGCATTTCGTCTTCCAGAGAGCATTTTCCTGGTTTCATGTAGTTGAATATGTCGGGTTCCATTAACGAGACTCCAGCGTTTATCAAGTTGGATTCCGGGTTACTAGGTTTTTCGATGAATTCGTAGATTCTTCTTCCCTCGAGTTTCGCGACTCCGTACCTAGACGGGTCTTCAACTCCTTTCAGCGCCATGGTGATGATCCCTGGGTTCGTGTAATGGTTTCTGATCATTTTGCTTAAATCAAAGTCAAGTAACAGGTCTCCGTTCACGAAAAGGAAGGTTTCGTCCAGCTGGTCTTGAGCGAGCCTGAGGCAGCCTCCTGTGCCTAAAGGCTTTTCTTCTTTAGAGTAACTGAATTTCATGCCGTAATCAGATCCGTCTCCAAAGTAGCCTTCAATCATCCCTGCTTTGTAACCCGTGGCAAAAACAACTTCTTCTATTCCGTATCTCTTGAGCCATTCCACGACTCTTTCAGCTATTGGCTTGCCACCTACCTCGATTAAAGGCTTCGGTTTCTTGTTAGTCAACGGCCTTAAGCGAGTGCCTTTTCCACCGGTAAGCAAGAAAGCTTTTTTAACTTCCGGGTCTGTTAAAGCGTTTTTAACTAGTTTCTTGATTGTTTCTCTTCTTGTTCCGGGCACTGAATCAATTTTCTGCATCAAGTTGTCTTCAAGAGGCAGGTTAACTTGTTGAGTCATCTAACTATTTTTTTGGAAACAAGTTATAAAAAAATGATTGTATTAAATGTTTAATGATGATCGAAGTTGTTGGCGCAGGTCCAGCTGGATTAATTTGTGCGAGAGAGATAGCCAAGCGCGGGAAAAACGTTAAAGTTTTTGAAGAACACTCACAGATCGGTGAACCCGTAAAATGCGCTGGCCTCGTTTCCAAAACAGGTTTAGAGAACATAAGTAATTCTTTTTCTGAAAGTGTTTTGAACGAGTGCAGGAAAGCAGTTCTACACAGCCCGAGCGACAAGAAACTGGTTCTTGAGAAAGAAGAAACTCATGCGCTCGTGATCGACAGAAAAGTTTTTGACAGAACCCTAGCGGACGAAGCCGAGGCAGAAGGAGCCGAAGTCGTTCTCGGCAAAAAATGGAGGAAGAACAACAAGGACATCACTGTGGGTGCGGACGGAGCTGGGTCAGAAGTAGCTGAAAAACTCGGTATCGACCACGATTTCGTTTACGGTTTCCAGGCTCTATTGCATTTAAAGCACGATATGGATTCAGTTGATCTTTTCTTCGGCGAATTCGCTCCCAACTTTTTCGCGTGGATTATCCCAGTTTCAGACAAGCACTGTCGAGTAGGACTCGGTCGAGACCAAGGAAACGTTAAGAAAGCGCTGAAAAACTTCTGCAAAGACCAAGGAATCAATTACAAGCCAGAAAAAACAGCTTCGGGCTTGATCCCAGTATACGACGGAAAAGAAACTGTTTTCCCAGAGCAAAAAACCGTTCTAGTGGGCGATGCTGCAGGACAAGTTAAAGCTTTTTCTGGTGGAGGAGTTGCGATCGGCGGGCAGTGCGCTAAAATCGCTGGAAAAGTAATTGGTGAAGGAAAGCATTTGACGGACTACAAGAGAAAATGGCGGAAAGAATTCGAGGAACAGCTCGAAGCGCACCTGAAGATCCGGAAGATCTTTAATCGAACGTCTTTCGATGAACTGGACGACATATTTGATTTAGTTGAAAAGACAAAGCTGAAGAACATCTTGGAAAACGCTCACATGGACGATCCGCGAACCGTGTTAAAGGAATTGGCTAAAAGACCTGCTCTTGCGCTCAAGCTGATGAAGCACGGTCTGAAAATCACTAGCTAAGCAGTTCCAGCAACAAAGCTTTCTGGCAATGCATCCTGTTCTCCGCTTGATCAAATACAACGCTTTGTTCCCCGTCCATCACTTCACTAGTTATTTCGAGGCCTCTATGTGCAGGAAGACCGTGCATGACTATAGCATCGTTGTTCGCGTGCTTTAGCAGGCTCTGGTTTACTTGGAACGGTGGAAAAACTTTTTTTCTTTTCCTGGCTTCTTTTTCTTTCCCCATGCTTGTCCAGACGTCAGTGTAAACCACGTCCGCGTTCTTAACTGCTTTTTCCGGCGAGTGCATTACTTCCGTGGTTTTGACTCTGTCCAGTATCTCCTGATCCGGCTCGTAGTCTTCCGGGCAACCAACTTTCATAGGCACGTTCAGCTTAGAGCAGATCTGCATCAAAGAATGGCACACGTTGTTACCGTCCCCAACGTACGTCAGGGTAACGTCCAAGCCCTTGTTTTCTTTGACTGTGTACAGATCCGTTAGCGCTTGGCACGGATGAAGCCAGTCCGTTAAACCGTTCACCACTGGTATTTCTGCGCTTTTAGCTAGGTCAAGCATTTCCTGGTGTTCGAACAGTCGAGCCATTATCACGTCCACGTACCGCGATAAGACTTTTGCCGTGTCTTCAATGGTTTCTCCTCTTCCTAGTTGCATGTGCTCGGGTCCTAGGAATTGTGCGTGGCCTCCTAGTTGCGTCATGCCTGTTTCGAAGGACACTCTGGTCCTGGTGCTTGGTTTCTCGAAGATCATTGACATTGTCTTGTTCTTTAGGTGTTTCTGGAACGGGTTTTGCTTGAGTTCAGCGGTTTTTTCAAAGATTTTTTCCAGGTCTTGTTTCTTCCAGTTGTAGATGTCAACAAAGTTGTTCTTCATTGATTTGTTTGAGAAAAAGAGGGTTTAAATGGTTTTTTTAGTCGGTGATAACTGTACCTGCCTGGCCTTTCAAGGCTTTTTCTGCTTTTCCTAGTGAAGTTATCATGCAGGCTTCTCCTCCTGATTTAACGAATCTGATTGCTGCTTTTATTTTGGGTTTCATGCTTCCTTCAGTGAATTGGTCTTGTTCCATGTATTCCTTGGCTTCTTCAGTCGTCATTTTGTTTACTGGTTTTTGTTGTTCTGTGCCGTAGTCGAGAAATACTTTGTCTACGTCGGTGAGGATTATCAGTAGTTCGGCTCCGAAGGCTTGCGCCAGCCTTTCCGAGGCCAGGTCCTTGTCTATAACTGCTTCAATGCCTTCGAGGCCTTTTTCGGTTTCGATTACTGGTATTCCGCCTCCGCCGCATGCTATGACTATGTTTTCTTCAGCTGCTCTGGCGATTGGTTTTTCTTCGATGATTTGTTTTGGGTCTGGTGAAGGGACAACTCTTCTGTATTTGTCTCCAGAGGTTTTTTTGATGTTCCAGTCTTTCTGCTCGGAAAGTCTTTTGGCTTCTTTTTCTGTGTAGAATGGTCCTACAGGTTTTGTTGGGTTCTGGAATGCTGGGTCGTTTTCATCGACTTTGACTTGAGTAATTATGGTGAAAACGTCTTTTTTTACTCCTCTTTTGTCGAGTTCTTCTGAGAGTGTTTGCTGGAGCAAGTAACCGATTTCTCCTTGGCTGTCGGCGACGCAGACGTCTAGAGGCAGTGCTGGAACCTCTGATTCTGCTTCTTCTTGTTGTATGAGTAAAGCTCCTACTTGAGGCCCGTTACCATGCGATAGGATGATTTCGTGTCCTTCTTCAACCATTTTTGCTATCTGGTTTGCTGTTGACTGAAGGTTCTGCAGTTGCTGGGTTACTGTGCCTTTTTCTCCTGGCTTTATGAGCGCGTTTCCTCCGAGTGCTATGACTACTGACTTGATTACCATTGTTTTTGAAGAAGTTCCAGAGATTTATAAATCTTGTGTTCAGTGCCCAAATCTTCTTTCCCTGGATTGGAATTCGTTCACGACTTTCTCCAGGTCTTTTTCAGTGATTTCTGGCCAGAATTTGTCGAGGAACTTTAGTTCAGAGTAAGTTGTTTGCCAGGGCATGAATCCGGACATTCTTTTGGTTCCGCTGGTTCTGATCACGAGATCTGGTTCGGTCTTGATTTGCAGTTCTGAGAAAAAGTTTTCTTCGTCAACAGGTTCCTGCTTTTTTGAGAGGTTTTGGGCTGCTGAAAGGATTTCTTGCCTGCCTCCGTAAGCGACTCCGAGGTAAAGGGTTTTGTTGCTGTAGTTTCGGGTTTTTTTCTGCAGTTGTCTAGCGGTTTCTTGAAGACTTTCAGGAAGTTTTTGAAGTTCTCCTTTTATTTTCACGTTTATTCTTTGTGAGTGTATGGTTTGGTTGTCGGCGAGGTTTTCCAAGTTTCTTTCGAGTAACGGGAGAAACTTTTCCAGTTCCTGGGTCCCTCTGTCCAGGTTCTCGGTTGAAAGAGTCCAGAACACTACTTCTTCTGCTCCTGAGGCAAAGCTCCATTCTACTGCTTCTCTTGCTTTTTTAGCTCCTTTTTGATATGCTTCCTCTAAGCTTATTCCTTGTTTTTTCGCGTATCTTCGGTTCCCGTCAGGGATAAAACCTATTGACTGAATCACCTGGAACACCTGGAAAAGTTTTAGTTAAAAAAATTTAAATACCTTACTGAACTAGCTTTAATTGATGCTAAATAAGAAAGGAATTAGTCCAATAGTTTCTTACGTCATTATAATCGCTATCGTTAGCACTGTCGCTATCGGTTCATACATCTGGGCGAGTAATCAAATGAGTCAAATAGAGGATTATCCTTTGCTCATCAGGATGGAGAACCAGATGATTAGCGTTGGAAACGCCGTCGAGAACGTTGCTAACGGAGACGTTAACTTCACGACCGTAATCGACCTGAATTACAATAAAGGAATAATGAAAGTGAACGCGTCCGAGAACTCAATAAAGTATATAGGACAGTTATCTGCCTCCCAGTACCAAGGAAACGTTCAAAGAGACGCTGATTGCTCCGATTCTTGTCCAAAAGATTGTATCGTATCAAAAGATACTGAAACAGGAATAAAAATGGTTAAAATACCTGAAACTCGTGTCTTCCGAGGCTCAACCGGTTTCAAAACCGCTCAAAGGTTCGAGGCCATGGCTTGCTTTAATGACATAGAGCTAACGAATTCAGGAGCGTGCACCGGAAGATCCGGACCGAGCGTGCAACTGATCTTGCGAAAAACCGGTTACTCCGGATCCAAGCCTAAAGTAGAGGTACAAATATGTTGAACAAAGGCCAGATCCTGACTGTAGGATTTGTCATAAGGATCGCTCTAGGTTTGTTGCTGGTTCTAGGTCTTTTTTATGCTTCAAACAGTTTCAGCGAGCGAGTTAAAAAGCGCTTGATGCGGGATATTTTAACGAGTTCTGCTCAGACCATGAGCTCTCAAGTTATTGATGGTGTGAAGTACCTGGATGAAAAGACCACTGTGAACAAAAAGTTTCGTATTCCTGAAGTCAGTGGTTTTGAAGGCGGTTATCGAGTCAAAATCGTTAATTCTTCAGGTGTATTGTTCGCTGAAGCAAGATCGAACAAATGGAACGACGTTTATTCGCGGCAACCAATATACTTAAATGCTAGCAAAGTATATTACCAAGGTGTGGCACACCCGCCCATAACCTGCATTCAATTGAACAAAACCTCTGGATACAACTTAATCCTGGGATGTTAAGAATGGCTTTACCAAAAGAAGCTTTGAGAAAAGCGCGAGAACGACTTAAAAAACTAAAGAAAGGGAAGGGGAAGAAACCTTCGCCCGAAGAGATAGACAAAGCGTACGATGAGCTTACGAGCTACGTTGAAAGAATGGAGGAAGAAGAAAGAAAAAAAGAAGAAGAAGAATTCGTTGAAGGTACTCTGTCAAAATCTTTGACCGGTAGCACCGCAGAAATAGAAAAAAAGAAATCAGGAATAGATATCTCAGAAGCCAGTGAAGAAGAAATAAAGAACCTTCCGCTCGAAATGCAGGAGATACCAGAAGAATACGTCTCGAAAATGGTGGCGAAGTGGAAACCGCCTAAGTTAACCGAAATCGATAAAACTTACCCGTTGATAGAGCCTTTCGCTTACGCTAATCTTACTTGGGATGAAGACGAAGAAAAATTACGCTACACGCTGATGGAGCCAGATCTAACAAGAAACCAGGAAAAGAAACTAGCGGCATTAAAGGATCTGGTCATGGGAATGGTTGATGTCAAAGCAGGAAAACTTGAAAGAGAAAAAGCCGGGAAAATGCTTGACGAAAAAGCAGACAAGGCAATAGAAAACTATGGAATAGAAACTAACGAAAAAGAAAGAGACAAACTGCTGTACTACATGAAAAGAGACTTCCTCGGTCTCGGGAAAATAGAGCCGCTTATGCACGACCCCACAATTGAAGACATCTCGTGCGACGGTATCGGAATCCCAATATACATCTATCACAGGAAATACGCTTCCGTATCCACGAACATCGCGTTCGAAGAAGACGAACTCAACTCATTCATCACCAAACTAGCACAAAAATGCGGTAGACACATATCTGTAGCAAACCCTCTGCTGGACGGAGCGCTACCAAACGGATCTAGAGTTCAAGCAACGTACTCAGCGGAGAAAGCCATAGCCATGAAAGGATCAACGTTCACCATACGTAAGTTCAGCGAAGACCCGTTCACGGTAACAGACATGATAAACTTCGGAACCATCCCCCCCCTCGTAGCAGCGTACCTCTGGCTCACGCTCGAATACGAAAAAACACTATTGGTTTCCGGAGGAACAGCATCAGGAAAAACCTGCATGCTTAACGCACTATCCATGTTCCTACCGCAAGACCGAAAAATAGTCAGCATCGAAGACACGCCAGAAATCCGTCTACCTCACGAACACTGGACGCAAAAAGTAGTCAGAAGCAGTTTCAGCAGAGGAGGAGAAGGCGGAGTATCAATGCAAGACCTTCTAAGAGCAGCACTAAGAGAAAGACCTGACGAACTAATCGTAGGAGAAGTAAGAGGAGCCGAAGCCTACGTTCTGTTCCAAGCCATGGCCACTGGACACCCTGGACTTTCTACAATCCACGCTGACTCTGTAGACGCTGTGCTGCACCGTTTGATAACTCCTCCAATCGACTTGCCTACTGGCCTGTTACAGCACCTTGACATGGTCATGATCTTGACGAAAGCAAGAGTAGAAGGAATAGAAGTCAGGAGAATGAAGGAGCTCGTGGAAATAATTGGAATGAGAAAAGGAAAACCAATAACCAACACGATAATGAAATGGAGGGCTTCAGACGACACGTTCGAGTTCAGTTCCGACAAATCGTACATGCTCCAATCCATCATAAAAGACAAGGGGATAAAAGAAAAAAGCATCTGGAAGGAAGTGAAAAGAAGAGAGAAAATCATAGAATGGATGAGAAAAAAGGAGATAAGACAGTACAAAGAAGTAGGAAAAATAATATCCCAGTACTACTCGAACCCAGAAGAAGTCCTCAAAAAAATAGATGAAATTGAGTCAACTACCCCGCCCTGAAGGACAGGGCTTGTCCCGTAAGGGACAAGAGCAATTAGTTGATCAGGAGGCATAAAGAATGCAGAAGTTATCAGCAAAGTTAAAGAACGTACCTAGAAGTACTTCTCCAGCTTCTAGCCCTACAAGCAAGACTCTAAGCAAGAAGGCAACTCCTAGTGAGTCTGGCAAAGTACTGACTGATAACAGCTCCGAGGAGAACCCACGCTCTGGCAAGAGCGAACAGGACTCGAGAGTACCTGTCCTAAACATGCAAGGAAAACCACTTATGCCAACAAAACCCTGGAAAGCACGGAAGTTACTGGAGGAAGAAAAAGCAAACGGAAAAATCGAGGAGGTGAAAAGGCGTTCCCCTCCTGAAGGACAGGGCCTCCACGCCCAATTGAGATGATTTTTTCAAAAAGATACGGCCTGTTCGCCAGGACACTGCTAAAAAAACCAGCAGAAAAAACAAAGAAGATATTCCTAAGGCTAGGGCCAACTCTTGAAAAAGCACAGCTTGGTCTAACGCCAACAGAATACATTTCTTCTTTCCTGCTAACCCTTATCCTCGTGCTTCCTCTTATAGCTATTCTAGGTTTGCTCGGAGCCTACGTGGTGGTGGGAAACACTTTACTGAGATCAATCGTGCTTGATATTGCGATCGTGACAGGTTCAGGAGGAGTCATGTACCTATTTTACTTAATTTTTCCGAGAACCAGAATCAACTCTCTTAAAAGAAAACTCAATCAGCACGCTCCCTACGCCGCCACACACCTGGCAACCCTAGCAGGAACAGGAGTGCCACCCTCGGAAATCTTTCGCATGCTTGGAGAATTCAAGGAATACGGGGAAGTAGCCAAAACCTGTGAAAGGATAGCAAGAAACATAAAGGTATTTGGATACGACACTCTAACTGCAATATCAAAAGAAGCGCAGACCACTCCATCTAACATCATGAAAGACCTCTTATGGACAATGGTGGCAACCATCCGAACCGGAGGAGATCTAAGGGAAGTGCTCACGGAAAAAGCAGCAAGTCTATTGCAGGAGCAGAGAAGAAAAGAAGAAAAATACATAGAAACCCTATCTATGATGGCGGAAATTTATTCAACCGTTTTCGTAGCAGGAGTTATAATGATGTTCGTCCTCGTATCAATAATGGGAATAATGGGAGGACTACCCATTCCCGTCAAACTATTGCTTCAGACAGTAACATACATCGGAATCCCAATAGCAGCAATTGCATTCCTAACCATAGTAGAATCAAGCAAGCCCACAGGACTATAACATGGCAAAAGAACTAAAGTACTCAGCGCTCGGAGAAGCCAGAAAAAAAATAGAAAACATTCCACGAATATGGAAACTAACCTGGCTAGCGCTAACCCTAACAGTATCAGTCACGCTAATCGCCCTACTACTCGGAATAGACATACTACCAATCATAATCGCGGACTTCTTCCTTATATTCGGTCCAATAGCCGCACTCACCTACTGGAAACAGAAAAGAATCACGAGCATAGAAACACACTTCCCAGGATTCCTAAGAGACCTTGCAGAATTCAGAAGAGCAGGAATATCTTTACCACAAGCAGTCGAAAACGCTTCAGAAAACGATTACGGGCAACTATCGCCAGAAGTTGAAAGAATGGCAATGGAAATGTCCTGGGGAAACAGCTTCAAACAAGGAATGGAAACACTAAAAGACCGAGTAGAAAGCGATATGATAAAAAGAGCCGTGTCAATACTTACAGCAGCTCAGGAATCCGGAGGAGACATAACAAGCATCCTTGAAACCATTTCAGCTGACTTACAGAAACTGAAAGAACTACAAGAAGAAAGGAAAAGCAAACTATCAGTCTACACAGCCACCATCTATGTCATCTACCTGCTGCTATTGTTTATCATCGTCATGCTTGCAGAAACACTGGCGCCAGCAATTCCAAAGATACAGACGGCAGGACAATTCCTCGGAGGAGGAGGAAGCGAAATATCAGAAAAAGCATTCAGAGAACTCCTGTACCACGTGAGCCTGATAGAAGCATTCTTCGCAGGACTCATATCAGGAAAAATGGGAACAGGAAGAATCACAGCAGGAATAAAACACAGCATAATCCTAGTGAGCGTAACACTCGGAGTGTTCTTCTTCATCCAACCGCCAGGACCAATGATGCAAATGTCGAACAACATAATCGAGGTACCACCAGTCGAAGGATTCAGAGGAGGACAGCTCTCAAAAACACTAACATTCACCCAAACAATCTCAACCAAAAAAATAGCGGAAAAAGTAAGAGAAATAGCCAAAAGCAAAAACAGACCAAAATACAAGGACATAACAACAGACGACATCAAGTTCTCCCAAAGAAACTGCAAACCATGCAGAGAAGGAAAAATAACCATCACCAAAAACAAAATAACCGTCACACAATCCGCTGAACTGGAAGTAAGCACTTCCTACAGAAACGGCCAGTACGTCATAGCCATGCAAACTCCTACCAGCTGACGAGGAAAAAAATGAAAAAAGGAAACCTTAGCATAGAATTCATATTCGCAGTAACCTTATTCCTAGCCATGTTCTGGGTTACGTTTAACCAAGTATCTGAATCTATCAGCATAAAGTCAGAAAGGATCGACCTCAAGCAGCAAGGAGCAGAGGCGATGTCAAACCACTTCATGCACTCACCAGGAGAACCAGTAAACTGGACGTTCTCCACTGCCACGGACATGGCGTTCGCAACATACCTGAGCAATGTGACTCAAGCTAACACACTTAATGCCACGAAACTGGATGAAATAGATGGGGAAAGCTGCTCGGAAATCAGATCTCCTTACTTCAACGGACTTAACTTCCGCATGAAAGTGGAAACAGATCACGAGGAATGGGAGTGCAACGCCGTCCATGAACCTAGCGTGCCAAGCATAAACCGACAGGTGTACGTTTACAAAAACAGCGAGTATTACGCAGGGGTGCTCACTTTATGGGTATGGTGAAAGGATTTGTAAGAATATTTGAAGCCTTACTAGTTATATCTCTTCTTCTTAGTTTCCTTGCTATGTTCACCCAGACGACAAGCACTCGATCAAGAGCTCAATTAAAAACAGGAACAATAAATCGTATGGCAGAGGATTTGAAGAACATGGCCTGCAACTCTCAACGACATGAAGCACTTATCTTCAGCTCCAGGAACATGCATCCAATAAACAAGTCACTGAAATACGCTTTACCAGCAGACACAAAGTTCCGGCTGGCGGTGCTAAAAAACGGAACAGTTGATAAAACAGTTGGTTACTCGCTCCCAGTGCTTAGCGGTCCTAAAGCAGAAACGGACGTGGCAACCAGCTCCTGCGTCCTAGGTAACAAAACAGGATCTTTCAGGAAGGTGGTGATTCAGGTATGGCGGTCAACTACCCCGCCCTGAAGGACGGGGCTTGTCCCGTAAGGGACAAGAGCAATTAGTTGATCAGGAGGCATAAGAAAATGCAGAAGTTATCAGGAAAGTTACAGAACGTACCTAGAAGTACTTCTCCAGCTTCTAGCCCTACAAGCAAGACTTTAAACAAGGAGGCAACTCCTAGTGAGCCTAGCAAAGTACTGACTGATAACAACTCCGAGGAGAACCCACGCTCTGGCAAGAGCGAACAGGACTCGAGAGTACCTGTCTTAAACATGCACGGAGAACCACTTATGCCAACAAAACCACAAAAAGCACGGAAACTACTAGAACAAGGAAAAGCAAAAGTAGTCCAACGAACACCGTTTACCATCCAGTTTAAATATCCTACTGGAGAAGCAAAACAAGACATAACTCTAGGAGTAGACGCCGGATACTCCAAAATCGGATGGAGCACAGTAACAGAAAAAACCGAACTACTAGCAGGCGAACTAGAATTAAGACAAGATATACCCAGGTTACTAGAAAAACGTAGGATGTACCGTAGAAACAGAAGAAGTCGAAAATGGTATCGGGAGCCAAGATTTGACAACCGAGGCAAAAAAGACGGATGGCTACCACCATCATTAGAACACAAACTCCAGAGCCACATAAAGCTAGTTAACCAGTTAAAAAAAATATTCCCGATAACTAAAACTATAATCGAGGTAGCAACTTTCGATACACAGAAAATGCAGAACCCGGAAATCGAAGGCACAGAATACCAACAAGGAGAATTACAAGGATACGAAGTAAAAGAATACTTACTAGAAAAGTGGGGCCGAGAGTGCGCTTACTGCGGGGAAACTGACATCCCACTAGAAGTCGAGCACATAACCCCAAAATCCCGCGGCGGCACCGACCGAGTATCCAACCTAACCATTTCATGCCACAACTGCAACCAAAACAAAGGCAAAAAAACAGCCAAAGAATTCGGTCATCCAAGCATCCAAAAGAAAGCAAAAAAATCACTAAAATCAGCTGCCTTCATGAACACCATCCGCTGGAAAATCGTAGACAAATTGAACTGTGATTATACCTACGGCTACATCACGAAGAAAAATAGGATTGAACTAGGGCTAGATAAATCTCATGTTAACGATGCATTCGTTATCGCAGGCGGAAACAACCACACACGCTCTCAACACATCCATAAAGCCAAACAAGTAAGACGACAAAACCGCAAATTATTCAAAGCAAATTTTTCGGAAGGGGGAAAGAAAAAACGTAATACTGTAAAGGAAGTGAATGGGTTTAAAAGGTTCGATAAAGTAGATTACAAAGGAAAAGAATGTTTTATATTTGGTCTGCGTAGAAGCGGTTACTTCCATCTACGTGACATTGAAGGCGATAAAATTCATGCTTCAGCAAAGAGCAAGAAATTGAGATTGTTAGAAAGAGCAAACGGAAAAATAGAAGAGGTGAAAAGGCGATCCCCCCCCGCCCGACTAAGATGAATAAAGGTCAGTTTTTTGCAGTCGCACTAGTAATGATGTTCTCTACTTTGATCGGAATAGCTTACTACTTTTCTGAAACTACTCAAACTTCTTTAGGCCACGCTCTTGGATACAAACTGACTGAAAGAGCCAACTCAATTGAGAATAGCCTGAGATCATCTCTTAAAGATTACGCGTACACTAGAGATAAAAGTTTAATAGATGAAACAGCTGACAAGCTTGCAGCAGAAGCAGAAAAAGATGGTTTCAACGCTTCCATCAGCTGTGAATCGGAGCAAACAGATGCTGAGAATTCAAAATATAATTACACGCTGGACTGTAACATTTCTCTTAGTTCAGGGGATGATACGATAAATAAAACCCTTAAGGCAAAGTACATACTGACATTTGAAATATATTATTTTAATGACTCAACTTTTTCGACCCCGACTAGAGTCTTCCAGAAAGGACAAAAACCGTACTACATGGTAACAGGAAACGTTAGCAGTGAAGTAGACCTTTACTTCTACAATAACACAGGCGATATTTATAACACCGCTACAGCAAACTTAAGCAATGTTAACTGGGATACAGGCCAATTCAACAAAAGCCTTGATAAAAAAGGAACTTGGAAAGTAAAAGGAAACACTAGTCAAGACGAAACCGAAAAAACCTTTAAAGTTGGACCGAGAGACATCAGCCTGAACATAACTGACGAGAGCGGTACGGAAAGAACCACTTTTGTGGAAGGAGAAACCGTAAACTACAGTATAAATGTAGAGGACTGGTACAACGAAGCCGTAGACACGGAAGTAAAAGCAGGCGTGCGGGATCCATCAGAAAAACAAGAAGACTACGGTTCAGAAGGATTAACAGGTTCAGACGGAGAATACAACAACTCCTTCACGTTCAAAAACAACGAGATACTTGGAAACTGGACGCTCACAGCCACGGAACACGATTACTACACTTCAATAGCTAGAAAAATAGAGTTAATAAACCCTTACTTAGAATGGATCAAAATAATTCCTTTACCATACAACGCTAATTACTCAAACGTGTACAACCAAAGCCAAGAAACTTGCGGGTACACTGAATGGTATGATTCAAACGAGACCACACACACGCAGAATAAAGAAGTTCCGTTTTACGTGGTTAACTCAAGCACTCAAGAATCCACTGTACAGGTTGACAACAGCACGGTTGTGATAGATTCACCGCAAGTTCATGCAAAAAACGCTTACTATATTGCAGCGAGGTGTAAAGGTTGCTGAAAAATAAATTAATCATTATGCTTGTAATAGTTCTCGCGTTAACAGCAATAGCAGAAGGAACGAACGCAACATACGATTCTGGGCTTGGAGCTCCTTGCTGCGACTCCAGTAGTTCTCCTTGCGTGGCTAACTCAAGCCTGCTGAAATCCAGAGACGAGATAACAGGAACCGTTGAACCAAACGAACCGAACACAATAGACAGCGAATGCGCTGACGGAACCACTGGAACCTACGAAGACGATGAGTCGAACGAAAACATTACATTAACTGATTTAAATAGTACTAAGTTTGGCAGGGGTCACACAGTGAACATTAGTGCCTGGGCTTACTGTTACAGCGATGGTTCATACGTTAGATTTATCTACAGTAACTCCACACTCCCGGAGTGGCAGATAATAGACACTCAATCTTGTCCTAGCGGAGGTTTTCATTTCTTCTCGCAATTGTTCGACCTCGATAATGTTATCAGAAAGCATTCAGTCAGAGTTATCGCAGACTACACCAGTGAAAGTGGAGTAACTTGCGAGGACAGTGCTTACGCGGACCACGATGACCTAATATTCCCCGTCAAAGAACTTCTTCACACTCATAGACCAGTCTTGACCGCTAAAGACGGAACTGACAAAGAATTTCACTGGAGGGACGACAATATAACTGTTAAGGCGAATGTTACGCACGATACAGGAAGAGACCACATCGAGGGAGCTAACCTATCGTTTTACAATGGTAATGATGACAAAGTAGTAGAAAACTCGATGTCGCACGTTGAAAACATCACGAACGGAAAGACCTTTGAGTATAACTACACTATTCCTGACGTCCCTAAAGACGAAAGAGGGAGATGGGAAGCAAGAGTAGAGTCCACCGGCAGTCTCGATGAAATAGATGAGAACTCCACTTCTTTTGGTGTTTCAGCTTTTGTTGTAGACGAAGACGAGGAATGGGCTGAAGGAACAGTCAAAGAAAACCTATCCGTAGGCTTCAACAACATCGGTATAGAAAAAGTCATAGACAGTTTCGAGGACGGAAACGTAAAAGAATACCAAGGCGGAGGGTCAGAAGCAGTGGACTCAGAAAACGCGACGCACGGGCAGAAAATCATGGAGACAACAACCACGGAGTGGAACGCTATATCCTCGGATGAGAATATGACGGAAAAAGGGAACACTTACACTGGATGGATGAAAATAAAGAACCTTGCAGGAAACACGGGACTTAACTACGGCGTGCACCCAGACGATCACTTTTATTGCGCTCTGATAATGTACAATAGTGATAGCGGCTTCTACCTGGTATGGTTCGATTCAAGCTCCGACGTATACACAATCGATTCAGACACCAGTATCATCCCAGAGGAGGGTAATTGGTACAGAGCAAGCGTTAACTGGACCACGAACGATAAGCACATAGCAAAATTCTACAACGAAAGAAACGAGTTAGTTACGGAGCTGAGCGGTACCGACGCAAACCTGTCTTCGCCTGGGGGGATGGGCTGGTACTTCAAAGGGCTTAACTCATCCTTTAAAGGAGCTTTCGATGCCTACGGGAACGAAACAAACGTCCATGAAGGTTACTACGAATCAAAAATCTTTGATGGAACAGAAAAACTCGGTTTCCTCTCGCAAGAAAACAGCACCACATTCCCACCCCGCTTCTCAAGCGCTAGCAGCAGTTACGCTGAAAACTGCTCTAATTCTGGTAACTGGAGCTGGGTTTCATCCATGGATGACCTAGGCGACTGCCAGTTCATGAAATTCAATATAAGCCTGGGCGGTGTCCATGCTACCGTAAGTCCAGCAGTATTTCAGAAAACAATAAAGTTCGAGAAAACAGGGGGTATGGTGCTTAACTCACCGTCAGACAACTCCGAAAAAGTGGATCCAGTCACCTTCAATTACACCCCTCAAATGCCTTACGACATAAACAAAACCGAGCTCTACTTCAACATGACCGAGAACGCCACTCAATCCTGGTGGATAGAGAACAAAAGCGAAGCAGAAGGAGGAGAGTACGTGAACACCACAGACTTCCTAGAGCTAGAGCTAAAAAACCCTGAAAATGCAACGGCTTTCGATGAGCAAATAACCTATGGAAACGTGGTTTCAGGAACAGTTGAAGAAACAACCACGAACGACGGGACAGCAAAAAAGATAAGCGAAGAGGAAGTACCGCCGTACTACTACTTGGACGCGGTCGAAAACCTTTCCACACCAGTAACAGATCCATCAACAGTCACAGAGCTAGAAATCAACTTGAACGCCTGGACTTCAGGAGGAGACGGGTATAATGTTTACATCTACGATTACACGAATTTAGAGTGGGTTGACACAGGAATAACGGTTACTGCAACTTCAGACGGAACAACTTACGAATCCAGGACATGTGACGAGAATACCTGTGCAATTACAGCAAATCCATCAGATTTTATGAATGCTTCTACAGACAATTCCTCCCTGGCTTTACGATTCGAGCAGGTTACCGCAGACTCAACTCAGTACAATCTTTCAATAGATTACCAGAATATGACACTCGGAAGAGACTACAAAGAAAGTGGGTACTACCTGTCACCTGCTCACGATGCAGGAAAAGAAGTAAACTGGACTTCCTCTGAAGAAGTAAGTTACGTGGACAATAAAACGGATTGGTCCAATAAAAGCTTGTTCTCAGTTCCGAACGAACCAAGAGGCGTGGACGTAGGAGATGGAGACAACGACACAATCAAAGAAATTTACGTGGCTGGAGGAAAGGATAGCACTAGCGGTTTCTTAGTTGAAGCAAACTATTCCGGTGGTCAATGGAACACGAGCACAATCGGTAGCTCCGGTTCATATAAGTACCGGGATATAGCTTTTGGTGACGGAGATAACGATGGAGAAGACGAAGTATACGTGGCCAAAGGAGATAACACCGCTGAGGAATATGGTTGGAACGGAAGCGACTGGGTTAAGGAATCAACTCTAGACCCAGGATCATCGGACTGGATTGAAGGAGTAGCTATCGGTGACAAAGACGGAGACGGCTCAAACGAAGTTTACTTAGCTCACGATGACCACTACATCTATGAAGCAGTCTGGGATGGCTCGGCCTGGGATATAACTTCAATGGGTGACGTGGGCGCCTACGCTCTTGGCGTTGTCACAGGAGACATCGACGAAGACGATGAAGACGAAGTATTTTCTGTGGAAGGAGATTCCTCTGTCTGGAACGCCACGGCTTTTGATTGGGATGGAAGTAGCTGGAGTCAAACCAATCTCGGAGAAGTCGGCGGAACCACTAGCTTCGAATCATACTACCAGGGCGCTCTAGCTTACGGAGACCCTGATAACGATGGAGAAGACGAAGTTTTTGCCACAACAGGATCTTCAGACGTTTACAAAATAGAATACTCAGAAGGAAGTTACTCCAAAACACTTATAGCGAGCGTTGGAACCGAAATAAACCTGGCGCTAGAAGTTTACGAACCTATAGAAGGAAAGACAGAAAAACGTCTTTACGCAGGAAACGGAGACGAAAACGTTTACGAGATACGTCTCTCTCCCGTGGGCTGGGAAACAGAAGCAGTTGTAAGCTCTAACGGGGGAGGAGCAATCTGGGACCTCAAAAGTGGAGACAGGGACGAGGACGGAGAAGAATCACTTTACGCAGGAGCTAATGACACTACAGTATGGAGATACGATTCTTCTGAAGAACCAGTAACATCCACCAATGTCACTTACTTCGAGAACTGTTCTTCTGGCGACGGAAGCTGGACCGAGTACACTAACATCTCGAGCGTGCCGAACTGCAGGCACATAAAGTTCAAAACCTATCTAAAGACAAACACGAGTTTAGAAACACCTGAAATGGGTAAGGTGAACATAAGCTACGCAAAAGAAAAACAAACCTGGAGACCAAGAAAACAAAACCAGACCAACGTCACCAACGAGCAACCGCACACAATCGAATTCAATTTCACGAACGCTGGATTCGAGCTACCGAAAACATTCGAATGGAACATCAAAGCCACAGATATCGATGAAATAACTGCTTTCGCTGACCAGAACTGGACGGTGACCGTGACAGGAAAAAAAGTAGAAGAAGTAAAATGGAACACTTCAATCTTGGACTGCGGATCAATCGATCAAGGAGACACCTTGACCAAAACCAACCTCAAAATACTCGTGGACGGGGAAAACACGAACATCACAGCAGAAAACATGCCCGGGTACAATGGGACAGAAGTGATTTCCGTTGAACCAACGTACGTCGAGAACACGAGCAACGACATTTCAGTGAACGTTACTTGCTCTGCTCCACCGGATACTAAAGCAGGGTTATATAAATCAAGGTACGCTGTTTACTCGGACCAGTCAGGAAGCGATTACGTGAACATAACATGCACCGTGAACAGAATCACCGGCTTCTCAGTAATTTACACCGACAGAACCTGGGAAACGTCCTCCTATAACCCAGGTGACTGGACAGACAATACCACAGGCGAAGAACAACATATCTTCAAAGGAAATTGTACAGGAATCTCAAGCGGTGACAAGTACCTCTACTATTACAACATCACCCTAGACCCTAACAAAGTCGTGGACAAACTAGTTTACTCAGACTATTCACCGAACGTTACCCAGCTGACTGCAACCACCCTACAAAAACAAGAAGGCACAAACCCATGAAGCTCGAGGAAGCTGAAATTGCAGACAACCTGTGGAAAAAAGCAGTAGGCCTTATGTTCAGGAAAAAAATCAAGAAGCCACTAGTGCTCGTAGCTACGAGAGAAAGCCGGGCTTTAGCAGCGGTTCACACTTTCTTCATGCATTTCCCGATCGACTTGATCTTCCTTGACTCAGAAAAAAAAGTCGTTGACATGAAAAGAAACGTGAAGCCATGGAAATTCAATCTAGTTCCAGAAAAACCAGCAAAATACGTTATCGAGGCCGAACACAACTCAATAAAGTGTAGTACAGGAGAAGAGATCAAGATCCCAAAACTTTAACTTGACCGCCGAGAAGCCCCCACTCCAAAATGCAGGAGATGAAAGACGGAAGAGGAAAAGTATTATAAAACATATTAGTGTAACGTGATATTGATATATAAATTCAGAGTACCGAGAAAATTTAACTGAACTAAGGGGAGAGAGTGAAACTACAGACCAAGTCATCCTGCACTCAATGCAGGAACTGCGTTGAAAAATGTCCGAAAACAAGTTCATTTCAGCTGATGAACTGCAGGCACTGCCGTGAACCAGATTGCGTTAAAGCATGTCCAGAAAACGCTTTCAAAGAAGTGATGGACGGAATCTACGCCGTGGACGAAGAAAAATGCACTGGCTGCGGAAAATGCGCTGAAGCATGTCCATGGAACGCAATAGTCATAGAGGACGGAAAAGCCAAGAAATGCGATCTCTGCGAAGGCAGTCCAGAATGCATTAAAGCCTGTCCAATAAACGCGCTCGCGCTAGAAAAAACTCTTGAAGAAGAAAAAACTATTGAAAACATCTTTGGCTGGAAAAAAACTGAAGGAAAATATCAGTCAAGCCATTACGAGCCAACAGCTTCAGAAGCACGGTTCCTTGAAAAAGTTCAGAAAGTACACCAAGAATGGGTTAAAGAAGAAGACATCGACTTGCTTTCAGTGCTCGAAGAATGCTCAAGAGAAAGCAACATAGCGCTAGAGCAAAAACAAAAAGAAAAGCTTTTAGACGTGCTGGAAAAAGAAGTCAAAGGAGCTTCTGTACTAGACTCTCTTCTCGAAGACAACGAAATAGAAGAAATCGCAGTCACCGGATGCAACAAACCAGTAAAAATCTTTCACTCCCGAAAAGGCTGGCTCGACACAGACCTGCAGTTCACGAAAAACAAGAAAATCAAAGAACTCATAAACAAAATAGGGCAAAAACTAGGCAGAAGAATCACCCTACAAAACCCAAGAATGAACGCAGTAATGGAAGACGGATCCAGACTACACGCAGCCATCCCACCCATAGTAAAAAACCCGTCGATAACCATAAGAAAATTCAGAAAAACACTGTTCACACCAAAACACTTAATCGAGCTCAACACAGCCAACGCTGAACTTCTCGCGTACCTCTGGATCGCAATACAAACAAACCAGAACACTCTAGTCATCGGAAGCACAGGATCAGGAAAAACCACGACACTGAACGCGCTAACCTCATTCATACCGAAAAAAGAGCGGTTGATACTCATCGAAGAAACACCTGAACTGCGCGTGATGCACGACCACTGCATTTACCTCACCTCAAACAAAGAAAGAAACATACAAATGAACAGTCTCGTGAACGACACCCTACGAATGAGACCAGACCGAGTTATCGTAAGCGAAGTAAGAACCCAAAAAGAAGTAAAAGCCTTGCTGAACACCATGCTTGCAGGCCAAGGCAAGAACTCTTTCTCGACTTTCCACGCGACGAACGCGGAGCAAGCTCTGACGCGTTTGCAGAAGCTCGGTGTCAAAAAAGCTGACTTAGAATCCGTTGATCTAGTGATCAGTCAAGAAAGATGGGAAAATCAAGAAAAGGGCTTGAAAGAAAAAAGGAAAGTGACTGGAGTCACGGAAGTGCTTCCAGGCCTGAAGACGAACAAAGTGTTTGAATTCGATCACGGGAATAACAGCTGGAAAAAGAATGAGAGCAAGCTAGTGGCGGAAGAGTCCGAAAAGTTCCTGGATTGTTTTGAAGACGAGCTGAATAAAAGAAGTAAAGCAATTGAAAAGAGTTCAAAAGATTTTGCTGAAGCCATGGAGGAGTTCAATGAGTTTTATTGACCAGTTCTGGCACGTTTTTGGTTGGACGAGCAAGCACTTGCCGGAAGAGAAACGTGAAAGTCTTTCGAAAGAATTGAAGGAAGCTCGGTTAGATTGCAGTGCAAGAGAATGGTTTTCAGTTGCCGTTGGAGTTAGCGCGATTATCGTGGTCTTGTGCCCTAGCCTCCTGATTCACTTCCTTTCATTAAGTCACTCGCTTGCATCCTCGTTGGTTCTCGGGGTTGTTAGCGGGGTGTTGACTTACCACTATCCTCATGCGAAAAAGAAGTGGGTAGCTCAAGAGCTGGAAAAAGACTTGCCCACGACCCTGAGATTAATGGCAACTCAACTGAACACAGGAATTCCTTTCAAGAAAGCTCTTGAGAACTCGCGTCCAGAAAAAGGATTGCTCTCAAAAGAACTGGGAAACTGCCTGAAGCAAAACAAGCCGTTGACCAAGAGCCTGGAAGAACTCGGAAGAAAAACCAGTTCCAAGACAATGAAAAGAACCGTGATGCAGTTAATCCTAACTTACGAAAAAGGCGGGCAACAGAACCTGAAAAAACTAGCTAACGAACTAGTGCAAAAGCAGAAGAACCAGATAAAAGAGTACTCAGGAAAAGCCATGATTTACTCGCTGCTGTTCATCTCGCTCTCAGCCATCCTGCCAGCACTGTTCCAAGCGTACGTCATACTCGGAAGCTTCTTCATGTCAAAAACCGTTAGCCCATTACAGGCCCTGCTGATCCCGGCAATGGTTTTTCCAGCAATAAACGTTATTGTTCTTGGCGTGATCCATCACAAAAAACCTGTTTACTTGAAGGAATGAAAAATGTTTGACAAGTTCCATGAGCTGAAGAAAAAGAAGAAAATAGAAGAAGAACTACCGAGCACATTATTCGAAGCAGCCTCCTTAAGCAGTTTCATGACATTAGAGCAAGTGATCCACTCGCTAAGCCAGGGTTCAGGCGAACTAGCGCTCGAGTTCAAGAAAGTAAGCAACCAGATAAAGCACGGTATAACCGCGGAAAAAGCTCTGAAGAGCATGAAAAAAGACAGCAAATCACCAGTGCTTGAAAGAGCAGTCAACACGATGCTAAAAGCTCACGAAGCTGGTGGAAACCCATCAAAGATGCTGAAAGAAACCGCAGAAGATATCAATGAGACGGCAGAAGCAATACAGGAGAAGAGCACTAACACCGCAATAGAGAAGTATACTCTGCTTTTAGCTGGTGGCGGACTGGTTCCGATGATTCTAGGTTGCTTGACGCGGTTAGTGCAGGAACTCAAGCTAGGAAAACTTGGTTCTCTAGGCATGGGAATGAAAGAAAGCGTTAGGCAGGCAGTGACACAGAACGCTGTGCTCGGGACCCAGATTTACTTGATTGAATACGCTTTGATAGCAAGCGTTTTCGTGGCTTTGCAGGAGAACAACTTGCACAAGGCCTTTATTTACGCCGCAGTGCTTTTGCCTGCTTCAATTGGTTTGTTTCACGTCACGAAAACCGTTTTCACTATGTTCTTCTAAGGAAGATAAAAACCTTTTTAAGTTAAACTTGATTACTTTAATTGAAAAAGCGGTGGAATAATGACAGTAAAAATTCATGTTGACGAAGACATCGATTTAGATGGCTACACTCTAGTTGAAGGATTCCCTGGAATCGGTTTAGTTGGAACAATTTCAGTAGGGTACCTAAGCGAGCAAGACGGAATGGAAGAAATCGGTTACATCTCTTCAGACAAGTTCCCTCCAATTGCATCAATACACAACGGTAGACCAACATTCCCAACCCGTATCTACATCAATAAAGACAAAAAAATCTTGTTGCTCTTCTCAGAATTCGTTATACCCACAAAAACAGTTTACGATGTCTCAGAAGAAATACTGAACTGGGTTGAACAAAACGGAATAACCCAAATACTTTCTTTAGCTGGAATGACAACAGGACAAGAACCATCTGAAGAACCACAGATTTACGGAATGGCCACCACAAACAAGACCGCATCAACCCTCAAAAAACACGATATAGAGGAAGTGCAAGAAGGAA
Organism: Candidatus Diapherotrites archaeon LH_S9; assembly: GCA_023659865.1. Classification (GTDB taxonomy): domain Archaea; phylum B1Sed10-29; class B1Sed10-29; order WALL01; family JAGXON01; genus JAGXON01. Next base: position 28,065 of record JAGXON010000002.1, read on the forward strand.
TAACCACAGGAGTCTCAGGCGTTCTGATGGCCAAGTGCACTCAAAAGAAGTTCCCAGCTCTTAGCCTACTAGCTCAAGCTTCTCACGATTACCCGGACCCGAAAGCAGCAGCTCACTTGCTCGAGAAACTGAACGAAATAACTTCTCTGGACGTTGAAACAACCAAACTCAAGAAGGAAGCAAAAAAAATCCATTCCAAGGTCAAAAAACTGATGAAGCAACTGAAATCCGGGCAAGAAGAGTACACTAAAGCAGAGAAAAAATCACCGATGTACAGGTGAAAAAATTGGAAGAAGACTTCTTTCGACTGATGTCACCAAAACTTACAGCTCTAGTGACGACCATAAGCGAGAAAGGAAGAGAAGACGTTGCAACATTCTCCTGGATTACTCCAGTCTCTTTTAACCCGCCAATGCTTGCTATATCAATCGGTCCAGACAAACACAGTTACTGGAACATCACTAGAGTGAACGAGTTCATAGTGAACATACCGAAAGAAGAGCAGTTAAACCAAATCTGGCAAGCAGGAAAAAAATGGGACAAAGAAAAAAGCAATATAGAAAAAGCAGGTCTGAAAACCCGTCCAGCAGACAAAGTCAAGCCACCGCTGCTACCGGAGTGCGCTGCCAGCCTGGAGTGCATGGTTGAAACAACAAAAAAAGCTGGAGACCACGTCATCGTTATCGGGAAAGTAGTTAAAACTCATGCAGACGAAGAACTGTTAGATGATAACGGTAACTTGAAAGTAGATGTTGCAAGACCACCGCTGCACGTTGCAGATAACTTGTTTGCCTTCCCTTACGTTACAAAAAGCGTGTGAACTACCCCAAAAATCTTTGGTTTTGGAAAGGAATTTAGAAGCAGGATTTCAGTTAAAGAACTTGACTAACGACCAGCGGGAGCAGGATTGTAGCGTCTCCGTGAACAGTGATGTAATCAGCTTCTTCTTTTACTTTACCCCAAGAAACCGCTTCAGATACTTTGGCGCCGGAAAGGCTTCCATCGTACTCGTTAGCGGTCGTGATTCCAACAGCATGATCTAAACCGTTCCTGAACTGGTTCCACCATATAACATGATGCTTTGAAATCCCTCCTCCAACCAAAAGAGCTCCTGTTTCTTCTGCTTCAAAGACCGTGTCGCTCAACTGGTGCTCGTCCTTAAATGCATTGATTTTGAATTGCTTGTTTTTCTGCCAGAACATCCACAGTTGCGACCCGAAAGCCCCGTCCGTGAACCCTGGAACCGTTATCGGAATATCGTTCTCGTGGCACCAGTAAACAAAGGATTCATCAGCTTTTTCTTCGTCCGAGATTTCTTTTCCGAACCGATCGATCAGTTCTTGCGTGCTCCACTCCTTTTTTTCCTTGTAGATTTTTTTGAGGATGGACTGAATCTTGTTCTCGAGGACTTCGCCGTACGATTCGTTTGGAACGTAAACGTTTCCAAGTCGGTTAATGCCTTGCTGATGCAGTTCCGCGTCATCGGACTTGAACTTTCCTTGATAATAGTCTTTCCAGACTCTGGCTAGGTCGTGGTCGAGCGTTCCACAGGTTGTGATCACGGAATCAACTTTTTTTTGTTTAACGAGTTGTTTGAGTATGCCTCGAGTCCCTGTAGCTGCTATGCATGCTGGGAAGCTGAGGAAAGTAGTGCAATCCGGGTTTTCAGTCATTTTCTTGAATATTTTGGCTGCTTTCCCTAGTTTGGCTGACTGGAATCCGCCGGATTCATTCATTTTTTTGACTAAGTGTTTGACTGAGTCTGTGTAATTGTAGTCTTTCACTGGCTTCACGGTTCTTTCACTCCTCTTCTTCTTTGGAGAAGTAACGGCTTATTGCAAGGAATCCTCCTAAAAGCGTGCTTATGTACAGGAATGCTGGTAAAGGTTCTTTTGGTAGTGTTGGGACGACTGGTGGTCCTTGTTCTTCTTTGGCTGCTCCTTTGAATGTTTCTCCTGCTTCTGTTGCTGATGGTTCGAGGAACGGTGCTTCTGGTTCTCCTGTTACTGCGTTGAAACCGTTTTCTTTGAAGTCGTTGTTCACTTCGACTGGTTGCCCGTTAACGAAAACGTAGTTGTTGTTGTCTTGATCGTATTGTATGGCCCCTCCGGAGCCTTTGAGGTACGTTACTAGTGCTTCTTCGACCATGTTGTTTCCGTCCTCGTCTTTCACGGTCATGAGTGTTCTGCCTAACGAGTCTACCTTCGTGCTTATTTCTCTTAATTTGTTTGCATCAACGTGCGGTTTGTCTTTCTCGTAAACGCTTATGGTCCCGTCTTCTTTGTCTACTTCCACTTGATCTGAGTTATAGGTTTCTTTTTCTCCGTTCGCTATCAAGTCGAACAGAGTTTTGTTACCTTTTTTGTAGAATCTCCAGCCAGAGCGTTCGTTGTCCTGGATTTCTCCGTCCCCGTTCAAATCTTTTTCTGCCTTCATTTGCGTAAGGGTTCCAAGCTTTTCCCCGCCCGGGATATTAGTGTCTTTTCCGCTTATTCCAATGATTCTTCCTTGCTCGTCCTTCTGTTCAAGGGCTCTTCCGGTCGAGCTGGCTAGAGGCGTTCCCTGCGTTTTTTGTCTCCAGTCTTCTCCCGTCATGCCTGGTTTGAAGTACCTAGGAAGCACGTAGATGAGGTCGCCTTTCTTAACTATGGTTCCTCCTGTGAACACGGCGGACTTGAAGTCAAGTTTTCGTTTTCCTTCCTGGAAGTCGTTGAAAACGAGTTTCCCGTTACCTAATAGCTTTACGGGTTTGTTGCTGTACGAGAACGATCCGTCTTCTTCGTCTAGTTCAAGCCTGTAGTCTCCGTTGTAATCCATTGACGGGTAGATGGCTCCTTGTTCAGTTTCTATGTCTCTAAGTCTTCCGAACATTCTTTCCAGTTCCTCGAATCCTTCTTGATTGAATTCGTTCTCGAGAGTTGGATTGAATTGAAGTTTCCTGCCGTTCGGTGAAGTAGTCATTATCGCGCAAGAAGTCTGAGTCGTGTCTATAGTAATAGCAGTGTTCGGGATAACAAGGCCAGGCATTTCTGTGTCCATCCACTTGAATGGAACGAGTGAATTGTTCACAATCGTTTTTCCGCCGACCGATAGGATTTCGCCTTGAGTTGAAACGCATTCAGAGCTATTAGCTCTTTTTATGGCTGGGTTGGTAGGGCACAATGTTATTGGGAACTTTGATTCTACCCAGCTGATTTTTGCGTCGCTCAAGTGCACGTAGTACATGTCGTCGAAAGTTACTCTTCCTGAAGCGTGCTTGGATTCAGAGTGAACGTTCAGCTGCTGCTGGCTTACTTCGCTTGCTGGCCCGGTAATGTTTTCCATTGCCGTGCCTTTCAAGAAATCTTCTACTGGAAGATTTTTGAGTCCGGGCAGGCTTTTGACTTGACTGGATTGTTCTTGTTCTTTAATGAGGTCAGGGCTCTGGTACTGTGCTGCTCCTAAGATCGTGAAAGTGTGTTCTTGACAGGTTCCAAGGTCCCTAAGGCAACGTTTTCTTAGCTTCATTTTGTATATTGATAGAGCTATGTCTGCTGCTGCTATTGGAAGCATGTATACCGTGGCTCCTGCTGCTGCTCCCATTACTGCTGGACTTGCTACCATGTAGTTAGCTATAGTGGTTCCTAGGAATCCTGTGCTTCCCATGCCTTCTTGGTTCATGCATGATGCAAGTCTTTCTTGGCAAGGATCTCGTTCACAGGTTTCGTTTTCTTCCATGCATTTGGACAAGTCCTTCATCGAAGTTGTTTTCGCTGTCAGAAAGTTTTCACCTGCAAGTATCGAAGCTTTTGAAGTAAGAACTACTCCTAATGGTGCTCCAAGCAACCTAAGAGTTTTCGAGGTTGCCGCTGCAGATCCAGGCGCTAGGAATATATTAAGTGCTGATTGAGATATCAGTAGCTGCGAGAAAACGCCCCAACTACCTATTTTTTGTATGAATGGGTCAAGTACTGTAAATGGTCCTTTTACTCCTTCTTGATCATACATGTGGGCATATATGTCTATTTTGCTTGCCCATAAACCTAGTGAACTTGTTAGGGCTCCGTCTTCAGTCATGGTTGCTGGGTCTTCTACTGCTGTGAAAACGTGGTTGTCCCACTCGCGGATGTTTAAAGTGTATTGGTCGCCTGTAGGTGTTCTTAAGGCTTCTATTTGTGTTGTTCCTCTTGGTTTTTCTTCTTCTACTTCGATTACTTTTTGTCTTGGGTCGTACATGACTCCTCCGAACATCATGACGTTCCCTAGGTTTCCTGCTTTCTGGGCTAATGGCTTTATTTGTTTGGTGACTTTTCCGAGCGCGCTGAACAACATTTCTCCGAGGGGTCCTCCTGCTCCTGCTTCTTTTATTCCTTTAACTTCTCTTTTTTTGCCGAACAAGAGTAGTACGGATTCGTCTCTGAATGCGCTGCCGGTCTCGTTTTTCTCGTAATGGAGTGAAAGGCCTGCTGAAGATAGTCTGAAGTATCCTTTCCTGAGCAGTAAGTCGTTTGCGTAGTGAAGTCCTCTTGCAACGAGAATTAGTTTTCTTCCCCATCCGCTGATGACGGCTTCTGCTGCTCCTAGAGCGAATCGTTCAACGCCGAGTATTGCTGCTCCTCCTGCAGCGTACTTTGAGAAGTGAGAAACTCCTGCTCCTGAACCTCCAAACCCAAGTACTTCTGCAAGAGTTGTATCTCCTCCTTTTGACCAAAATCTAGCTATATCCCCTGCTGAAACCGCTTCTTTACCGGCTTCCTCACCCGTTTTCACTCCAGGTATTTTGCTTACTAAACTAGTTCTTCTTAAATGTAAAGCTCTTTTAGATGATTTCTCTAAGTCGTCTAGACTTGCCATTGTTCTAGTTCTAGTTATCCCCTCAACTTCAGGAAGTCCCTTATAATACTCTGCGTCACTAAGCTTAATAGAGGTTCCATCTATAAGAGGATCCGGAGATTTAAGCTTACCACCAAACCCCCCTCTCTCTAACTTTTCCATAACACCCTTAAGTTCTTCTCCGGTCATCCTGCCAGCTGATTTTGACCTTGCAAATCTCTCTAATTCATCAAGCTTATCTGCCTCCTTTCTCGCTAAAACAGCAATGTCGTCCCCCATTTTTTCCGCTTCCTCTGCTGATAAATCCAACAACTTAGCAGCTTTGGCGTTATCTCCTTCAGAAGCTGCCTTAGCTGCCACTTTGTAAGCCTTCTTGTTTTTCATTGCTCCTCCTTCCACGTCTAATAAGAATTTCCTCACTGTACCTGCTTGAAGCCTTGCTATTTTCTCATCTCCTCCTGTACTCCCTATAACCTTCTCAATTTTCACTGTCTCATCGTCGAAACTCGTACTGGACTTTAAAGCTCCAAGTCTTGTAGAACCTGATTTACTTACAAACCCGGATGGCATGGCGGCCAAGGCGACCACTAGATCGACCATGTCCAGTCTTTTCATGGATGCAACGTACATTGTTAAGGCTTGTGGTAAAATGAATACGCTGCCGGATCCTCCTGTAGCTATCGAGGTAGTGAATTCGGTGGACATTAAACGGGTTTGGTCCACGTCCATTATGTCTGCTGGAGTAAGGCCCTCCATCCCCCCGAATCCGACTAGCGTGGAGATCACGTCTGCTTTGGTTCTAGCGGACTCGAGTTCCTTCATGTATTGCTTGGTTTTTTCTACGTCTCCTCCGGAGATGCAGACGTTTTCGCTTGTTTTGTTTATCGGGCTTTTTCCGCACATTGGGAGGTTTTTGCCAAGTAATCCTGCGTATTCGACTCTTCCGTCTATGTTGGTGCCGATGAGCCATCCGTATCTTTTTCGGTTTATTTTGTCTCCGATGATTTTGGAGTAAAAGGTTGTTCCGTCCGGTCCCATGAAGTAGAGGTTGTAGTCTTCAGCGGTTTTCTGTCGGTCTGTTTTCGTTGTCTGGTTTTCGAGTAGTTTTTGCTGGTTGTATTCTTGTGCTGAGGCTGCTACGTCTTGTTTTACTATTCCTTGGATTGCTGTGCTTTCTTCGTAGCTTAGTTCCTGGGTTTCCATTCCGGATAAGGCGCAGAAAGTACCTTGGTGTGTTTCTTCTGGATTGGCTGTTGCATTTGTCGTGGTGTCTTCTGGTTTTGCCATTACTCCTATTGGTGAGAGTGTAGAGACTAGCATTATTGCGGTGAGGAGTACAGGAATCTTTTTTTGGAAGAGCATACGACTCATCTTTTTTTAGGTTTCTTTGCAATATAAGGTTAAGTTGCGAATTGGAATATGTTGAACACAAGGATGGCTAGTGCTGTGAATATTGTGGTTCCTGCTAATGAAAAAATGTACTGGATGAAATGCCATGGAAGTTTCTGGTATCCCTCCATCATCTTCCAGTATACAAGGCTGAGCGGTAGCACGAGCGTGAAGTAAACGATTGCTCCAAATTCCAGTGCTGGCAAAAAGTAAGATAGTTCGAAAGAACCGTACCAAATTGCTTCGAATAACATGGCAAGGCAGAGCCATACTTCTGTAAGTATTAGTTGGTAGATTATTTTTGGAGCTATTTTGAGTTCTTTTCCTCTTCTCATTAGTTTTGTGCTGAGCACGACTGCAGCGAACACTGGAAGGCTTAGCATGAAGGAGATCACAGCTATTGTGAACATTTCGCCTTTCATTATGGTCATTTGAAAAAACGTGAAGTACGCTTCCAGTAACATTTGTTTACCTCTACTGAATTTTGTTGGTTTCGGTTGATTGGATTTAGGTGCGAGTTAGTAATAAATCTTTGCCTGAAGATCACATATCACTAGACCACAGTTCTTTGTTCGGATGGGTGACGAAAAATAAGTGTACTTGTACTCGTTTATATGGCACTCATATCCCCTATTCCGGATAAAGGTTGTTTCGTTCAATGATTTAGTCACGTCTCCCTCCTCACATCCTTGACCACAGTCGTCGCATCCCCATGTGTGATCAAGCAGTCTTCCACAAGCAAGGCGCACGGTACGCCTCTCTTCCGGCACCCTGCTATCTTCTGTTGAAAGTACGAGAAGAACTGGCGCAGGAGAAGCACTGCAAGCTCTCTCCCACTGTCCCTCGATTCCTTCCGTGTACCTCGGATTGGTTTTGTTGAATTCCCCTAGCATGTAGTTCCCTACTTCATCCAACCAAACTCTTAGAGGCCCATCATCCACCTTATATTCAGTCATGCTAAGAGCATTTATGGCTCCTGCTTCAAAGTCGTTCAAGTACATGTGCTGATATCCTTCGAGTGCAGTATCTCCGTAAACTGATCCTGCCCACATCAATCCAGCTGAAGTGACTCCACAGATCATGAGGAAGAAAAGTGCGTCTATAACTACTGCTTGTCCATTCACTTCCACGTAACCACCTCCAAAGTCCTTAATCGCGTTTGTTTTTCTGTTTGTCCTCCTATTTCCACGGCTACTGGGTACGTCATTAAAGTGACTCTTTTCCCTCTCTGTGTAGATGGATTAATTTCGTCAGGACCAGAGACCCCATTGGCTTCTTCATAGCAGAACAACCCAGTTCCGTCAAGATCCATAACTTCATTTTCCTCGGTTCTAACTACCATGTACCCGCCAACACCGTAGTTAGCTTTAGTGCCCTGGAAGAAACCACATGCTTCGCTCCAGTACTCCTCGTTCACGATGGTTTCTCTCCTAACGCCTCTGGAAAGCAATAGGTTGGCTCGCATGCTTTGCCCGAGGTCTTTTTTCTGCGTGTACGTATCGTATGTTACTGCTATGGATCCAAAGAAAAAAATGAGGCCGAAGGCTATTGGAAAGATTGCAGGAAAGTCGTCTCCAATCGGTCCAAGGTATCCTTTTTCATTGGCCACGAGTGCACGCGCCTCCTAGTTCAGTCATCATCGTCTTTGTCTCTGATTCCGCGGGTTTTGCTCCAACGCAGAAAACTGTTTTGTTTCTTATGAACAGTATTGCGTTCTCTCTTTCTTCTCCAACCGGAACCGCTGGGTTTACTAGAAGCGTTTGACTTCCTGTTTGACCTCCTAGAACCTCCCTGTACTCCCTCCTAGTCCGGTTGAACACTTTTATGTTTTCCACTTCTTTTGGGAGGATTATGGCTGATGCTGCGGAAAATCCTCCTCTTTGCTTTATTTTTGTTATGTTCTTGAAGTTCTTGAAAACCAGGGAAAAAACCAGCCGGTCATTTTCAACTTCTTTTACTCCTATTGTGTAGTCTCTTTCTGTGTCCTTGATCTTTATGGATGGATTTAAGGCAATAGAATCAGATGAAGAAGGGTAGGATGCTGCTGAATCTGCTACTTCTGCTAACAAACGAGTTCTTCCTTGAGCTGTGTCCGAAACGACTTTCTGTTGGTATATGACAAGAAAGTTCGAGAGCACGAGAATGAGTGAAGTCAAAAAGATCAGGATAACAACTTTTGAGAGCAGCCACATCCCAAGGCCTTTTCGATTCATCTTGTTTCCCCTACTACTTCACACATCCGAACTTTGTATCCTTCTTTTCTTACCAGGAGAGTATGGGTTCCTGGAGTTATTTCGCTCCCAACGTCTCGAAGTACAACTCCTTCAGCTAAACCAACGTCGCCAGGAATCAAACCACAGTCCGTACGGAACTCAACGTTCACAGGTATCCTAATACACCTAGGTGGAAGTACTACACTTCCTTCTTCTCCTGCTGCTTCAGCTACCAAAAGCTTGCAGTTAGGGTCATTACAAACCTTTAAGCACTTTGATTCCGACCTGCTCTTAATCGAGAAATTGCCTACTTCCAGTCCAGGACAAGATTGAGCAGCTAAGTTTATCTGTATCCTTCTTTGGCCTCCTCCAAGTGTCGCAGCCAGTTCCATTTCTCTTGCCATCTTAGCCATGTTGTTCTCAATTCTTTGTCTGCATCTTGATTGCTGGAACTTGGTTAAAAGATGCATGGCAAGAGGTATAACCATTGCAAGCATTATGGCTGCTAAAAGTAGTGCGAAAGGTGCTTCTTCCTGACCTTTTCTATTAACGTAACGCATTAAAGAAAAGTAATGAAAAAGAGAGTTATAAAGTTTTGTATCAAGGAGATAAAGAAGAAACAGAAGATGTTGCTCCCTGGAACATCGGCTTGATAACGCTGAACAGCAGTATCAAGGCTATGGCTGCTAGTATAGCTAAGTATATCGGTGTCCAGTTCACATCTCCTTTATCCATAGCGGATTACCTTCTATCTAGCTGCTTTAAACCCGATTGTGCAGGATTCGCCTTGTTCGATTGGGCAGCAAGCTCGTATGTTACCCTGAATGTCTTGATTGATCATTAGCTGCCCTCCTCCGCAATCAAAACCCTGCTCACTTCCGAAACCGTATTCTCCGCATTTATACCCATTACCACCACAGCAGAAGTCAACGCTTCCTTTGTTCATGCCTGCTTTAACTGCTACTGCGTCTGACTGTATCTGTGTTCCTTTGGTGAATTCCACCTTATTATTGCTTACTGAGCACATTCCTCCTGCTGAAACAGAGCTCATCTCTTGCCCCATAACTCGAACGGGTTTCTTGGTCGTGATAGTTATTCCTGCGATTATCTGCAAAAGAATCACTAGAATAGATCCTGCTACTACTGCCGCAATCAGTAACTTAAATGCATCGAAAGCTTGGCCTTTTTTATTTATCATTTCGGCACCTCTGCATTACTATATCCGGGTTTCATTTAAATACTTTTGTCTTTATTTCTGCCCGCAGACGTGTTCTCCAAAGAACACCTGACAGTCAGCTGGACAGGTCACGCAAATAGGTATCTGTGCCCCGGCCCTAAAACTTATTTCCTTACAGCCCCGGCCCCCTTCTCTGTACTCACATTTATCGTTGTAGTCGTCTGAACCAGGCTCAAGGCAGTAAGGCTTGTCACAATAGAAATGTACATCCACTCCTATTCCTGCATGGTTTTTAACTGCTCCAGTGGTGAAGGATTGTTGCTCGAGGTTCGCTTCTCTCGTGTATGTTTGGCCTGTACCTCTTGCTGCGTAAGCGCTTGAAAGAAGTTCAGTGGTGACGGTGAACAGGTCTGATCCGGGCTGTTCTTGTCTCACGGTATTTATTACTCCGTATATTATGCCCAGCATCATCGCTGCAACTATTGCTCCTTGAAGTATCTTGAAAACGCTGAACGCCTGGCCTTTTTTGTCCATTTAAGTCATCCTATTGTGGTTATTTGCATCGCGAAGAAAGCTACTGCAAAAAAGATTGATACGGATATTGGTAAGGCTTTTGCTACAGCCATCTTGAACGCAAGAGGATTATTCCCTTCGTTGACGTGTGAAGCGAAGTACATGAGAACTATAACTATTTCAACCATGTATAAAGCTACTACTACTAAAAGTTGTTCAGAGGATGCCGCCATCTCGATCACTTCCTTGTTTCCAAAAGAAGGCATCTGGAACCCGCTCATCATGCCTGCTCCGGCTGCTCCTGATCCCGCTTGCCCTAATCGACCCGATCCCCCTATACCTGATTCTGCCATGCTTTCCATTGCTGAAAAAATGATTCCTTGAAGAGCTATTGTTATGCCAAGGACTACTGGAGCGATGAACATGCTCATGGCGCTCATCATGTTAGTTATGTCTCCAAGCATTTTCTTCATGTCTTTCTCGACTTTTTGCATGTCTTTTATCTGCATGGAAAGAGAGGTTAGTGATTTGGCTGCGGTTTGAATGCCTAACTGCATCGAGTCTGCAACAATGCGCATCGTTCCTTTAATAAAATCGCTAGGGATGTTCTTAAGAGACCCGTAAGCTTCATCGAACAACGCTGTTCTTAATGTCATGCCCATACTCGATATGTTATGGTAAGTAGGGCTGAAAATATATTTTGTAGCCTTTGATTCTGGAAGGAAATCTGCAGCGTGTCGAAGAGCTTCCTCTATTGGTTTGCCTTCACCTAGTCTTGACGCTAGCACGTACAGCGAGTCCTGGAATTCTTGCTCCATTTTAACTATTTCCATTTGCCTTTTGCGCCTGTCACGGTTGTTAGCCCATAGGTAAATCGAGCCAGCGACCACTAAACCTACAACTGGTCCACCGTACCTGATTATTGGAGTGTGAGATGTTTGCTCCCATGAAGGAGGCTTAGGATTAATTATTGGTCCTGCAAAAAAGCTTCCTACTGCTATCGCAATGAATATCGCCGCGCATATGGGAAGAATTGGTAGTTGAGAGTCTCCTATTTTTGTCCATCCTTTTTTAGGGAGCCCAGGAAGATCTTGAGGGACTTGGGGTATTTCTCTTGTTGGCGGACGACTTTTAAGTATGTGTTTGGCTAAGAGAAATGCTGCTACTGGTATGCCGATGTTGTATATGCCTATCATTGCTGGAAGGGATGCAAGGAATCCTATTGATTTTCCTCCCATCATAGCTCCGACAGGTATGACGATTATAAGAAGTAATGGGAGGAGTACTCCAAAGTAATAGAGGTATATGCTTGGTTGGTGCAGTGCCCTGGAGTACATGTCCATCTTGTCTCTTATTCCATCCAGAACATCCTCGACTGCCTTGTCGAGCAAGTTGTTTCTCTTGGTTTCATCGCTTTCCATTACCGAACTGCGGATGAGCATTAGAGCGTGCTTGAATTCCTCGGAGTAGTCACCCCATTTCCACGCGAGTTTGTCAAGAGCTTGTTCGACTGACGGGTACTCGCCCACCTGGATCTTGAAGTGCGCTTCCTTCAGGTCTCGAGCTACTTTTCCTTGACCGTGTTCTGCTGCGAACTTAAGAGCTTTCTCGAGATTAGGGTTCACCTTCATGGACATTACCAGGTAGTTCACTATCTCAGGAATGTAGGTCAATGACTTGATTTTCTCGGTCTCAACCGCTTTCATCGGGAAAATCTGGACGTAGTACATTGCACCCATCGCTACTACAAAAGGAGCAAAATACCACGTTATTCCCATACCCATCCCTAGCGGATGCCCGATAAGCGTGAATCCTGCTAACTGGATTGGTGGAAACATGGTAGAGAAAACGTAGTTAAGTACTGCCCAGATAAATGCAAAGAAAAATCCAACGTACGCGACGAACAAAGGAGCTGAATTCAATTGTTTTGCATTGAGATCCCATTCAAGAAATGAAAGGGCTTTCTTGTATTTTTCTGTCATTTCGTTTTTTGCTTGTTCACCCATTATGCTGCCGGTGAATTTGCAGAGCTTGACGTACCAGTGTTCCTTTTTTTCTTCTTTTTCTTCTTTCTCTCTCTTCTGGAACTCTGCTGTCTCTGAAAGGAGCTTGTAGATATCCTTCTTTTTTTCAGGCATTCATTCACCTTTTTTTCCAGCTTTTTGCTCGGCTTTCTTTCTTGAAACAAGTTCTTTAACCAAGGTTTGTTTAACCCAGTCCTTCCATTCATCAAGAGCTCTGTCGTAATCAACGTTTCCCAGCTCCCTTCTCATGTTCTCCTGGATCAAAGTGTACTTGTCGTTGGCTCTAACAGTGTACTTAGCTTCAAGCAAGTCAGGGATACTGTACTCCTGCTTCATGTCGACAAGAAATCTTTTGGCTTTCCCTCTGTGAAGTATGTCCGCCCAAATCCTTTCTTTACTCATTCCTCTTTCATCACTAAGCCCGTCGAACAACGGCGAGTTGTTGAGTATCGTGTCTTTTTTGATGTGCCAGCTGTCGGTCTTTGGAGTGTAATCCATAAGTTCAGTAAACCCGCCTTCAGCTTCAGGATCCTCTTTCCACTTCTTGCCAACTTCAGTGACCTGCACGACTCTTCTGTGCCTGCGGATAGATCCCTTGAACCTGACTGGAGCGCACACAACAACGCAGTCCGTAGCCTTGAAAGAAGTTGTTGGCACGTCAAGGTCGTTAACGATTCGGTCCCAGACCGAATAAGCACTTTCTCCGTGAATGGTTCCCATCACAACGTTTCCGACGGCTCCGACTCTCATGGCTTCGTAAAGGGTTTGCGCTTCCTTGGATCGAACTTCTCCCATAATCAAACAAGAGTCTCCAAGCCTTAGAGCGGTTCTTAGCGCGTCTGAAGGACTGACTTCTGATCCGATTGCGCCAGCGCTGATAGGGCTCCTGGTCTTTAATCTCTGGATGTTGAAACCGATTTTTCTCATGTATCCTACGGGAATTTCAAGCGTGTCCTCGATAGTGATTATCCTTAATGACGGCAGGATCTCGAGCATGAGACTCATCATCAAGCTGCTTTTTCCAGCTCCACGGCTGCCTGTAACTAAAGTACTGGCCTGCGCGTCAATCAAGTAAGATAAGAGTCCGGCCAGCTTCCAGCTGACCATGTCAACTTCGATGAATTGTGGTAGAGTCCAAGGAGTTTCTTTATGAATTCTTAGAGCGAATGCGATTCCATCAGGCGATAGTGGTTGCCCGATAGTGGCGACTCTGGTGTGGTACTTCACTAGATCCATGTCGAGCACGGGGTGTGCTTCGTCGAAAGGTCTTCCTGACAGTGATCTAAATCTGGAGACAATGCTTTCTGCTTCGTCATGCGAGAAAATTACATTGGTCTGGCAGGATCCGTAGTCTCCGTGAACTACGTAAACAGGTTTTTGACCGAGCGGTGCGTCCATGTAGACATCTGTAAGCCTTTGGTCAGATAACAGAAGACCCATTATTCCGAATCCGATTGTGTATCTTGCAACGATTCCTGCTAATTCAGAGGTTTCTTCTGGACTGATTTCTATGTCGTTCTGGTTTGCTATGTCGGTTATCGTGGTTTCGTAAATTCTTTTGAAGTAGTCAGTTGATTTTGATATGTCTGTGAATTTCATTCCTTCCGGGTGGTAAGTGCTGACTCTTTCCTTGGTTTTGCTCATCAAGAAGTAGTGTTCCGGACTTAAGGAGTATTCCGGTGGATCGATGTGGTACAAGTACTCTACTTTTTCAGGGTGCTTATAGATCTTGACTTCGCTTCCTTTAATCGTGTACTGGTCCACTAGCTCGATTTCTTCCGGTAGCTCGAACACAAGTCTTGAGCCAATGAACGACGGTTTCAGCTGAGCCTCGAATAATGAGTGGTAAATGGTTCTGCCTGAAGGCATTTCCTTAAGTTTCCTCAAGTACTTTTTCAGTCTCTGTATCAATTCAGTTGCTTCCAGCTTGGACTTGATGTACTCAAGTGTCTTAATGTACCTTTTGCTGCATTTCTTGTCCGTGCCTTTAAGTTTCTTGGCTCGGTTCCTCTCCCTTTTCAGTATCTTCAGTAACTTGACGTAAGCTTTGACTGGATCGGTTCTCAACAGATCTGAAGCAATGTTCACGACCGTGTCATGCCTTTCTGAGTGAGGTTTATTGCATTCATCAGCCTTGATCATCGAGCCGGCCCAGACTCCTTTCACTCGGAACTGTCGGATCAGGTCCGAGATTTCTTTGAGCAAGGAGGTTTGTTCTTCGTCGTAAACTCTCTCGTAAACTTCTGCGAGAACGAGTACGTCTGCATCCGTCTTACCTAGATACTGGATGGCTTCAGCCATTCTTTGAGGATAGTCCGCGATGCTCGGACCGTACGGAGAAGACCTACAGTCTATGACTAGGTACTTTTTTCCTCCTTCAGTCTTAACATGATAGTCAGCAGGCATGGCATCACCACAATATATAATTAATTCTTTATAACCACAAAATTCTTTATACTTACTAAGGAAATAAAAGAACAATCATCCTATTAAATGTTGATGTTGGAAGACCGATCAGAACAAATAAAGGGACTGAAATTCCTTTTCCTCACACTAGCAGGAGCAGGAGCAATATATTTCCTGATCCTTCCTCTAATGCTTCCAATTCTGCAGGAAATAACTGCCAGGATCTCTTCAGCTTTCCTGAACGTTTTAGGCGTAAGCAGCAGGTTCTTCGCAGGCTCGCCACCGCAAGTAAGTTTCAACGGAACTAAAGCACTGATTGAACCACTTTGCGCGGGCGACATCGAGATAAGTTTTTTGGTCGCAGCAATCCTGGCAACCGCTGACAGAAGGTGGAGAAAAAGAATTTTTGGAGCCATCACTAGTTTTTTTTCTGTTTTCCTGGTTCTGAACCCGCTAAGAATAAGTTTAACTCTGGCTGGTGGAACCTGGTTCGGTTTCAAGGCCCTGGTTTTCCTTCATTCAGTGCTTTTCAGGATCACTTTGCTTGTCTCGGTTCTTGGAGTCTATGCTGTGTGGTACCTCCATCCTTTTATTACAAAGAAATATAAAGAGGGATCAAGATGAAGACCTGGCAAAAAACAAATGAAAAAGGATTCTCCGTGTTCACCCCGATGGTCGGAGCCCTCATCATAGCAATCGCGATGCTCATCATTGCCTCAATCATCCAGAACGAAAGAGTGAACATGGCCGGCCTCATCCAAAGCTACAGAACCTCTAAGATGGCTGGGATGTCGAAAGAGATAAAGAGCAGGACGGTCGGGCACCTCAGATCCGAGATAAACTCAAAGCTATCGCAATCTGACACGATGGTGATACTTGTTCCTCCTTATAACTGCACTAACAAAGAAGTCAATGAAGCGTTTGACACAATGCATGAAGATTACGAAGGTAGTAACCGGAATGTTTGCGTTAACAGAACCCTTCACGAGCTTGGTGAAACTTTAGGAGCTAAGTTAGGAGGAGTAACTTTGCTTGAAAGCACTATGGAGGCAGTTGTTGAAAATGTTGTTGGGCGAGGAATGATTATGGATGTGAGGCCGGGAGACTTCACCGGTATGGGGGATGTTTTGCAGGAAAGAAAGTTGCTTGATTGTGGTGAAGAAGAGTGCAGTGACGGGCGGATAAAATTCACAGTTAATTTCACTAAGATAAAGGATAGGCCGATTGCGATAGTTGAAACGAACGAGAGCTCTATCAAGGTTTACGCAGACCCAGTAGTGAAGAAGTACACGACTACAGAGCCTTACGGTCTTTACGCATTTCATCTGGGGAACAGCTTCCAGAACTTCACCTTGATGAACAAATCCTGGCACAACGCCGGAGGACTAGCAGAAGACCCTGGAGGGCGAGAAGGAAACCCTGAAGATCATCCGGGGGAAAAAGGCGCAATAGAAGAGGGTTGGGGTAATGGAAGCCAGTGGTATCACTATAATTACGTGGTTCACAAGCGTTACGCAGGAGCCGATCCAAACAGGGTGGAGTACGGTACTGAGTACCGAACAGGATTCAACCAGAGCATTGACAATAAACCGATCAATTTAACGAAAGAGCTGAAAACTTATTTAGAAGACTTCAAAGAAGAGTGGGGTGGAGATCCTCCAAACTGGAGGGACTCGAGCGGGATGAGAGCCGACATAATCCGAGAACCAGTCGAGGATTACACTCGTTCTGAAGAAGCTGGAGATGAGCCAATTGGAGGTGAGCCAATTGGCAGATGGTCCATAGATAATACACCCACTGAGTTAGGCTGGGACCAATTAAAGCATTTCGTGAACGGGAATTTAACAAAACACTCTTCAGGAATAGAACCAGGAGTAAGTGCTCTAGAAAAACTTTACTGGACCGCAGAGAGCATTGAACCAGGAGGAGACTTAAGAAAACCAAGCGACGGCCGGTATTCAGAGAGCCATAACTATCTCCCAAATCTCAGTACTGGCGCCCCACCTTCAGACGGAATAGAAATCTCGCCAGCAATAAACTCTACTCACAAGTACAGCGAGAGAAGAAACTCGTCCATGCTCAGCGCACTACAAAAAATTCAGAAGAGCTTGGACGAGAACGACGAAGTCAAAATCGGTTTAGGATTTACAGACGAAACCCCTAAGTACACGCTGAACGTGACAAGCACTCAGTTCTTTTCAGTTTCTGAAGGAGATTATCAAGACGCATCGAACTGGGAGTGCGGCCAATTCATAACGCAGTACATGACCAATCATTCAGACTACGGTAATGTAGACGATACCTTAAGTGCGTTTCATGGGCCAGATTCTTGCCCGCAAGAAAGGGAAGGAAGTAATCAAAATTGTCCGTGGTTTTATTCTCTTCCAGTTAACTTCACTTGCGAAACTAAAGTACTGGTTGGAGTTAAGGAAAAGCATGAGCTCTACAGGAGTAATCACACTCATCCAGGGCAAGAACCTTCAAGAAAAGTTTTTCAAGCAACTTTCTTCAGGATAAAAAGAAGTTACAACGAACCCGAGAACTATGATCTGTGGGAACACTCATCCGCGGACCCGAACAAGATGGAGAGCGATCGAAACCAGTTAAAAGAAGAATCAATGGAAGACTTCACTGTAAGAGAGTGTAATTACTCGGTGAGCATAAACCAAGAGGAGGAACTGGAAAAAAGCAGTATTGACTGTCCCCCCTTATGACTTAATCCTTATTAATAAGTAAATTAATAAGTAAAAACAATACCGATCACCTCGAGGTAAACAAATGTCTCTCTCAGATATATACTTCAAACTGGAAGACAAGTTCTACGACATGACCGACGCCATTGACAACGCCGGCATACCAATCTACAGTATTATTGACCCAATTGAAAACGCAGGAATACCTAGCTTCCCCTTAACTATTGCAGTAGTGCTAATAATAATTGCACTAGCCGGCTACTTCTTCATGGGAGCTGCTCCAGCAGGAGGAGGAGAAGTGGGCATTCAAATAAGCGCTAACGGAGAATTAAGACAAGGAGCAATAGTTAAAGCCTCTCAAGAAGGAGCCGAGAAAACATCGGGCACGACCAACAAAGAAGGGATGGTAGGCCTTTCCCTAAATTCTGACGAGACATACAAAATAGAAGTGACTGCAGAAGGCTGTACAACATATAGAGAAGCAGTCAAGCCATCTGAAGAAGCTCTACCTCTTAGCTTCACTCTTCAGTGCGCTGAAGGAGGAGAAGAAGAAGCTTGCTTCGGAATAAGCAAGAGCATTGAAGTAACTCAACTACAAGGACCTCAAGGATTCCCCCCAGAAGACTGTGCAGTAAGAGTACACAAAAAAGACGGAGGAGCCGTACCCCTAAACTGGAACGCAACCAACGGGAAACTAAGAATAAACGAGCCATCAGACACCTGCCCCCCAAAAAAATCAGATGTGATAATAGACTGTAACACGCTCGAGTACAAAGGAACAATAAGCACAATGCTCGAAGAACTCTCATTATACGGATCCCTCGAGATGACAGAAAAAACAGATCAAGCAGAACAAGAAGAAGAAGGGGAAGAAGCACACTCCCTCATAAGCGCTGACATTAAAACAATGTCAACTCAAGGAGTACCACTCGAAGGAATCGTAGTCAAAACAGTAGACGAAGAAGGAAACAAACTAGACCTCGGTTTCGAAAACACCGTGACCGAAACAACAACAGGACCGAACGGAAACGCGATAATAAAACTTCCTTCAGGACAAGACTTCTGGATCCAAGCCAACGACCCGCAAGGAGCGTACCAATCTATCTCGCCAGACAACATGTACACCGCAACCTCAACTCAAGCACAACAAACCATTTCAGTCACTTTAAGCAGAGGATACGAAACCACGATCATAGCAAAAGAAAAAGCCACACAAAACCCGATAAGGAACGCGAAAATCTCCGTGAAAACCAATGAAAAAACAATAACACAAGGATACACAAACGGAGAAGGAAAATTCGTCACCACACTCATAAAAAACCAGCAATACACTACAAACGTCAGACACCCTCAATACGGATCAAAATCAGTTCAACTCCAAGGAGGAGGCACAAAAACAGTTTACCTCGAAGAAATAGACCAAACAAAAGCCGGAACGCTTACAGTTGACGTTAAAAGCAGTCACGATCTTAAAGAATCGTTCTCAGACGTGAAGCTAGAGCTCGTTTCAACCAAAAACAACACTGTCTGGATGGAAAAAACCACCGGACCAGACGGAAGAGCCTACTTCGAAAACGTGATGAGAGGAGATTACTTCCTGAAAGCACTGCCGCCCGGGGGAGTTAGATACCAGAAGTTCGACCAGTTCTCAATCAGTGCAAGAAACACCACACAAAAACAACTGGAAGTAACTCCCGCACAAAGAGACATAACTGTCAAAACCGAAATCTACTCAGAAAACGTGGATAGACCAATAAGAAAACAAGGAGTAAGAGTAGAACTCTGGGACCAGAACTACCAAGAAAGAATCGGAGTAAGGCAGAGCGGAAAAACAAGAAAAGTAAAGTTCACAGTCGACAGAGAAAGAAGAATATTCCTCATAGCAGAATTCGTCGACAACCAAGGAACTAAATACGGTCCACTCAAAACCAGTCCATTCAAACCACTTCAAGACGAAGAAAAAACACTAACACTCCAAACAATCTCAGAAACCGTAAACCTCGAAGCACCAAACCAAATCATTGCAGGAAAAGAAAGAACAGCAGAATTACACTTATCTCTTCCAAGATACAAAGTACAGCAAAACTACCAGAACGCTTACATAGAATTCTTCACAGGAACTCCAGGAAACCTCGGAAGCCTTCAAAAAACACCAGTAGTCGTGAACCCTGTAAGCCTGTCGGACTTCGCAAGCCAAGACCCTTACATTGACTCGATAAAGAAAAGCAACGAATACTCGTACGGAACCGAACCCTCTCCAGACAAAACAGGCACTTCAAAGTACTTGAAAGTCAATGTAGCCCAGTACCAAGACCCCACCACCTACACAATCGACATCCCGCTCTACGCAAAAGCTATGGCATCAGGAAAAACCAAACTAAGCTACAGAGCAGTCTGGACAACACCAGAAGGAAACGAAGTAACCTCTCACCAAGGCAAATGGAAAGAAAAACAAATAGAAGTATTCCCATCTCAAACCAACCAATACCACGAACTGGAAACAGGACCATTCTACTCCTACAGCTCCTGGCTAACCGAAACAAAAACCGGTTCACCACAACAAAAAATAAGCACCACCAAAAACAGTTACTTCTACAGCCACCTCAAAGCCAAGGCAAGAACAAGAACAGATCGATGGGGCTTGAAAGTAACCAACATCCCGGACAATGCAGAAGGAGTTAGCTATGAAGGAAGAGTAGTCAAAGAAGGTAGCACGATACCTATTCCAAAAACTAGTGTGAGCGGAAGCGATTTCAAGATAGAGTCAACCGATCCAGCTTACTCACTTACAAAAGACGATGTCGTGGAATTTACCATTACAATGCAAGCAAAAGAAGAAGGAGAAGCTTCTCTTGCACTATTCAACGACTTCAACAACGCCCTAGAATACACTGTGACCGGGAAATCAAAAGAAGAAGAAACAATCGTTTCCGGAGTCACGGCAGCCCTAACCACAAAATCAAACTTCTGCACCCGGCACTACGACAACCAACAAGGCGACTGCTGGTACTCGTACAACCCAGAAGAAGAAACCTTACCAGCCAACTCAAAAGACCTGAAATTCATCACAAACCTACAGGCAAGCGAATCCCGAAAAGTGAACGTCAAATTCCAAGGCGGTCAAAGCATAGAATTCACTGAAAACGAGCAAAACACTTTATTGAAGCAAGTTGAAGCACCGGAAGAAATCGAAATAGATGCAGAAGGAACCGCGATAACCAACGAAAAACTAAACGTATTTATCTGGGAACAAGGCACGCAACAACCAACCGAACCATGGGCTCAAGTCACATATGGACCAACAGACTACAAGATGAGTACCACACCAATCGATAACGGTAAAGTAAAACAAAGCTATAGCCAGCAAACCGATGAAATCAGGATCACAGTAACAAAAGAAACCGCTCAAATAATAGAGAATGTTGGAGCCAACGTGCTAAAACGGAACAGAGTAAAATTAACTTCACCCGGCTGGAGCGAATCAAGATACGCTTACCTAGACAACCAGCAAGAACAAAACGTATTCACGCTCTCAATCGACCCCGAAAAAACACTGGAACAAAACGTTAAAATAACTGCAGAAAGCGATAAATTCGGTAAGATAGAAGAAGAAAAATCAGTGAAAAGCATTTCATTCGAACCAGAATTCCCTCACTTCTTCCAAGAAAGCGTGGCAATAAGAAAAGAGACCAGACCAAACACGATCACAATTTCAAGCACCTGGGACAAACCAATAAGCGTGAGCGCATCAGAACTAAAAAGAACAGGATTCAAAATCACTCAAACAGCAAAAACGTTTTACAGCGGAGGAAACGACGTAAAAGAAACCATTGAAGACACAAGCAACATCACGATACCGCCAGAAGGAAAAGCAAAGATAAGCATCGTTGGCAAAGCAACAGACGCCAAATGCAGGCTACAACAACCAGTTTCAGTAATCGATCTCGATGTACAAGAAGTGCCTGGAACCAAACACTACTCTTTCGAATTCAACTGCACGGTCGGAGAACAACCAGAAAAACAGATACAAACCGTTAAAAGCTACTTCATAAGAGAAACCGAGTCACCCGCGCTCGTCAACAGGTTCAGCTGCCCAGTCGACACAAGACAAGGAAAATACGCTTACATCTGCGACTCTCAACAACTAGGAATCGCTTTAGGAGACGCGGCAGACGATCTGCTAGAACACCGGCAAGTAGTAAACCACACGTACTACTACGCCTTCGGAAACGACAGGCTAACGGCCCTGGAACTAAGAGAAATAGCTAAAGACCACGACTTCGACCACATCATCAACGCCTACGGAAAAAAAGAAAGCGCAGCAAAAACAGCTGCATCAGACCTAGTGCTCGACGGCAAAATAGACTGCGGAGTTATAAAAGCAACCGTGGAAAAAATCAACAACGACAACGACGTCAAAATCAACTTCGAAAAAACAGGAGACGCAACATGGTGCAGCAGAACAGGAAGCAACGAAGAAATGGCCACGTACTTCATGAGTTTACTTAACTACAACAGAGACTTAAGACCGAACCTAGGAAAATTCTACTCGTTCGCTCAAGACACTGACGCAGAACTAATGGTAAAAGGACTTCAAGAAGCAAGAAAAAAAGGAAACCAGATCAAGAACTCAATGCTCTTCTCATACGACTCAGAAGGAATCAGTCCAGGAACACTCATCTCATCCAGAACAGGAGGAGCAGCAAGCAGCAAAATATACTACAAAGAATGCGCGCTAAACAACGCTGCAGGATGCCCAGAATTCGCTAGAAATAGTTTCACTCAACCCGCAATCGGTTACCTGAACGTCAACCAATTCAACGACGTGAAAATAGGCATGGTTTACAACGTGTCAAGCATCACTAGGCAAGAGCTCAGAGAATACCGAGCGCTCTACATGACTAGACTCGCGCAACTAGCATCCGGAGACACAGTAAACGCTCAATTTAGTTCAACAGCCTGGAGCTTCACTGTAAAAGCAAACGGAGAAAAAGGACTCATTTACAACCCAGCAGACGATGATAACAAAGAACAAGTAGTAGACTTGACCGCACCAGAAATCACTGAATTCAAGCTAAAAGGAGAAGACTTCTACGGAGAACCAAACAAAGAACTAACAGGAAAAACAGACTTAAAAGCCAAAATAAAAGCAAATGGAGACATATCCTACTGCACCATCGTGAACGTCAAGCCAAACGGAGAAGAAACCGAAGGAAAAAACGTCTCAGGATTCAAACCATTCGGAGACCAAAAAACCGTTCTAGCGGACTTCAAAATACTGAGCGGTTCAGGAATTAAAACAGCAAGAGCCTGGTGCTACGAGCACGGAGTACCTTCACACAAAAAAGGAGACGGAATAGTGCTCGACGAATCAGGACTAAAACTCATTCCAGCACTACCCAGCCTGTACACGCTTGACTTTAAATCCGAAAGATTCCCTAACCTTGGAGCAATTAAAAACGTTAGAAGCCGGTACTCGCAACCAGACTACTGCTGGATGGAACTATCAAATTACGACAAACCAACAGAAGGAGAAATGCAAGCAGAAGCCACCAAGAACACGATCTGTGGCAACGATGAAGACGAGAACGCGAACGGTTATCAAGACGACGGATGCGGATGCACAACCATACACAAAGAAGACGAAAAGGATGAAGAAAGCTGCGGTCCATTCCCAGAAGGAGCAGCAAATGAAGGAATATTCTTCTACACGACACCAGTGCACTTCCAAACCCCAGTCATCACCAACGAAATGGCTACAGAAAAAATTGAGACTGAAGTATACTGTAGGAACAAAGCAGGCAACGAACAAGAAATGCTCACGAAAGACGGAAAAACAATGAAGTTATACAAATGGAGCCAGCAAGTACCTGACTTCAAGCTCCCGGAAGACCTAACTCTCGCCCTCCCAGACCTGCCTGACGTGAGAGAAGAATCCTTCCGAATCTACCAAACAGACTCAGATTTAGTAAAAGAAAGAGATATCAACCCTGCAACAATCATCTCTAAAGAAAGAGGTTTCACTATAAAAGCAACTGGAGATATAATAGAACCAACAGACAGCAATGGAGCAGAACCAACAGACAGCAATGGAGCAGAAAACGGTGAAGACAGTAGAATATTCAAGCTCACGTTCAGGGTAACAGACGAAGACGGAATAGAAGAAGGAGAAGAATCTTTCGATGTAAAAAGCGATTACTGGAAAGAAGACCACACAGGCCGAATGACCGACGATAGTAATAGCTTCGGATCAACATCCTGTAATGCCGAACCCGTGACCCCAGGAGACTTAACAGAACACAAAGTAACCTGCCCAATCAAGATGGTGAACAATTCAGTGAACGACATCACTGTAACCGGAAAAGACAGAAGAGATAACACCAGAACCGAAACATTCAAAGTAATCTGGGATCAGAACCCACCAAGAATAAACGATCTTTCTATGAACCCTCTTGGAAAGCTGGTTCTACAAGAAAACGAGGGACCTCTAAGAGACATGTCCCCAAAAATTTCTTTCACAGTAACAGACAGGTACACCCCTATAGGCGGATGCGACGCAAGACTAAACTTCGGAGCAGAAGCAGCTGACTACCTAAGCTACGGGTGCAAACTTAAACCAAAAACACAAGTAAAAAACCAACCAAACAAAGCAAAAGTAGTCTGCGACTACAAAAACATTACCGACGACAAAACAGCACACTGGCCTCTCCTACTACTTGACATGAGTAACCCAGTCACCATAGACTGCTGGGACGGCCTTCTTAACAGGAACATAAAAAATATAGAAGATACGGGAAAGGGCTTAAAAGGGATAGACGCAACCGAAGTTTCAGACATCGTGGTCAAAGCCTGTAAATTAGTCAGAAAAGATTCTTCAGCAGAAGAGATACAAAAAGCAGGCTTCAGAGACGTAGGAGAAGAAGGATCAATAGAACTGAAAGAACATCATACGAGTGGAGCAGACATCGATGAAGACGGCGTCTATATTAGCGTCGTAGTAACAGGAGAGGATTCAATGGAGGTCGTGGAACCAGGTAAAGACGAAAAAGGCGAAATCGCAAAAGCCGTTAAAAATAGGTTACATAACATGAAAATACCAAGCTGGAGCATAGATTGTGCTACTGGAGGAATCTGCCTGGGTGGAATACAAGCAGCAATAAGGGCAGCATCAGCTGCATGCGCCGAAACTGGAGGAACAGGATGCAGGGAAGCTGCAAAAGAGACTACCAGTGAAAGCTCAAAAGCATCAACTAAAGAAGGTAGCAAGGCATCCAGCGAAGCGATGGAAAAGACGCTCACAGAAGAAAAAGCGAACTATCTGCGCCAGTTCCTGCACGGAAGCCGGGACGCGGGAGAGACGGCCGGAGGAGAGGCGGTCAGCGGAGAAGAAACGACCAAACTGTTCAACTTCCTGGAAGGAGAGACGGAGACGGTCGGAGGAGAGTTCCGTATATCAGTACCAGAATGGAGTAAGGGGATGGAAGAAGGAATAGAAGAAGGAACCAAAATTACAATAGAAACCGAATCCGCTTCCGGATCATCCCTTAAAGGACTAGTGAAAGCGTTGGGAGGTAAAGGCTGGAGAGCTGTGAAAGCCGGAGGCTATAAGGGAGCTTCAGCCGGGAAGAGCATAGCTTCAGCCGGGAAGGGCATAGGTTCAGTCGGAAAAGGCGCACTAAAGAGAGGTCTATCAAAATTATCATACTTAGTTACTAACCCTCTCTCACTAAGTTCCCGGGTTGCAAAAATTGGATTTATATCCGGTGCAGCAGAAAAAATTGGAATAGGACTAACAGTAGTCAGAGGAGCGGCATACGTAAGCATAGAGCATACGATGGGTCCAGCGGTAGAAGAAGTAGCAGGAAGATATAAAACAGGAGACGAATGCGAGTACAGTACTGAAAAACCGTGGGCGTCGCCGAAGGCTTTAGGAGTAGCCACTGAACTGGGAGCAGCAATGGTATGCCCTGGCTGCCTCGCCTTCAAAATAGCTCTCCCAGACAAGTGGGACGCACTAATATGCGAACCAGAAAGCGGAGAAATATCCAGAAAAGACGACGAAAGCCCAAGAAGATACATAATTAACGCAAAAGGAGGCAGAAAAGACATGGGAGCAGGAGGACCCATGGCCGGCGCTCTATCAATATGTACTGAATCATGCAACGACTATGTATGCATAGTCTCAATAGCAGAAGAACCTGAAGCTCCTTTCAGGTAAATTATAATATGAACTTAAAAGGCAAGCAATAGTATGAACCTAAAAGGCAAGCGATAGTATGAATTTGAAAGAAAAGTACTTTGCAATAGAAGACAAATACTACGACTTCCTCGACAAACTCTGGAACAAAAACATACCCATCTACAAAATCATCGACCCAATAGAAGAAAAAGGAATACCCACACTCCCCCTAACAACACTCGTACTACTACTAACGATAGCGATCCTCGGACACGCCTTCCTAATGCCAGGAGCAGCACCAACCCAAGAAGAAAGAATTCCAGTCACAATACAAACACAGAACCAGCAAAAACAATCAATCAGTGAAGTGCAAGTAGCAGCACTATACCAAAACCAAGAAATAGCATCCGGAACCACACAAAACGGAACAACACAACTACAACTCCTAAAAGGAAAAACAATCAAAATAACCGCAAAATCAACTGACTGCAACCAAACAACAAAACAAATAATAATAGCAGCAAAAACCACGATAATCCTCCAACTCCAATGCAAAACCACAGGAAAACCACAAGCCGGAAAATGCATCCAAATCATAGAAGGACTAGAACACACCCTACTAACCAGTCCAGCTGGAAGTATGGAACCACAAAACTGCCAACTCACCATCAAAAAACCAAACGGAGAACCAAAAGACACAAACTGGAAAATACAACAAGAAAACACACTAATACTCGACCCAAACGAATGCCTCACACAAAACCACACAATCCAAATCGACTGCCAACACCACCAATACCACAGCAACCCAAAACCCCTAATACAAGAAGCACAAACATACGGAGAAATCGAACTAAACCCAATCGACCCAGAAGCAGAAGCAGACGCAGACCTCGACAACGTAGCAGACTCGCTTGACCCAGACACACAAGCCGAAGGACCCATAGTAGACGACAACCAGAACAACATCCCAGACGTAGAAGAACAAACCTCAAAAAACAACCACGACAACACCTACGCCATCCACATCAAAACAAAAAACAAGACAAACAAACCAATCAACCTAATAACCATCCAAGCAACCAACCAAAAAGGAGAACCCATCCAACCAGCATACGACAACGAAATATACACAGACCCAACAGAAAACGGAACAGCAAAACTAGAAATAAAACAAGGCACAAAATTCTACTTAAAAGCCATAGACCCACAGAACAGATACAGAACAGCACTCACATCAACCTCGTACACCTCCACTCCCCAAAAAATTGTTTCCATAACAATGGAAAAAGGATTCCCAACCACCACCACAATACAAAAACAAAAAAACAACCAAGCAATAGATTACGCCACACTCAGACTAAAAGCAAACAACAAGCTAAGACAAAAAACAACCACAAACCACCAAGGAAAACACACCTTCAACCTCAAAAAAAACGGTGAATACACACTCGAAATAACACACGACAACTACGTTCCAAAAAAAGTTTCTTTAACCGGAGCACAAGACCAAACCATCCAACTAAAAAAACTCAACCAAAACAACTCAGGAAACCTAGAAATACAAACAGTCAACGCAAAAGGAATAGAAGAACCATTCCCACAAGTCGAAACAAAAACCATAAACCTAGAAGGAATAACCACCAAAACCTGCACCACAAACAGACAAGGCACATGCACACTCAAAAAACTACTGCAAGGAAACTACACACTAAAAACCAGAGCACCCGGAAAAAACAACTGGCAAACACACACACAAACCACAATAAAACCAGGAGAAACCACCTACAGAACACTGAAAGCAATCCCGCTCGCCGTCACCCTCACAATCAGAACCAAAGTAAACAACTACCCACAAGAAAACGTAGAAGTAACCCTATTCGACACCACCTACGGACAACCCGAAAAACTAGCAAAAAAAGACTCAGGAAGCACAAGAAAAGTCCGATTCAACACATACAAAAACAAAAAACTGTTCCTAAGAACAGAATACCAGTCCGAAAAAGGATACTACGGACCCCAAATCACCAACGTATTCACCATACAACAAGACACTACAAAAACAATCAACCTCAAACAAGTAAAACAAGACATACACCTAAAAACACCAAAACAAGCAACATCAGGACACACCTTCGACACCCAACTCAAAATAGACCTACCGTACCAGAACAACAAAACCAAACAAACCTACAGAAAAGCCGAAGTAGAAGTATGGACTGGAACACCAGGCACAAAAATCAATCCATTCGCAACACCCGTGCTCCTGAACCCAATAAACACCTACCAATTCAAACTTCAACCAACACCGCAAGTCACCACACTAACCTACAACACCTATCACTATAACAACCCAAGCGAAGGAAAAGAACCATCCACAGCATCCAAATACATTAAACTCACGATAACCAACTACGAAGAACCACAAACCTACTCAATCAACCTACCGATGTTCGCAAGACACGGAACAAACACCAACACAACAATACACTACCGAGCAACATGGGAAACCCAAAACGGGGAAGAAATCTACTCCCACACACAAAACTTCGCACAAAAAAACATCACAATCACCCAAGGACAAAAATGGATACAAACAAAAAACCCAGAATTCCACAAATACAGAGCAGGATTCACAACCCAAAAAAACACAGAAAACACCACCTGGCAACAAAGCCTCTCAACAACCCAAGGATCCATCTTCTACCTACAACTACAAGCCCTACCAAGATACGAAATGAACCAATACAGCATCCCCCTCGACACCTACCCACCAATGCAAGGACAAAAACCAATAAAAACACTCTCATACAACGGAAAAATCCAGAAAATAAAAGGAACAACCCAAATCTATGAAACAAAAGCAGAAACAGAACTCCCAACCGAACTAACCATCTCAGAAGGCAGCCCAACACCACAACTCAAACCAGGAAACATACTCCACACCACAATACAACTACAAGCCCAAAACCCAACAACCACAGCAGAACTACAAATACTAGAAGACCAAGCCAACACCCTCAACTACCAAATAACCAAAACACCAAAACAACAACAAACCACAATACCAAACATCATAGGACACACTCAAACCAAAGTAAAACAATGCCGCAACAAAAAATGCGAATGGACCACTCCAAAACAACCAATACCAACCTCCTCACTAACAGGAGAACCAAAAGAAGTCGAAATCAAAACAGTGTTCAACAACACAGGCGACCAAACACAAAAATTCAACATAAACATACAACCCAACGGACTCAAAGAAACCAGTGAAAACACCGAAAACATGACCCTCCAACCACAACAACAAAAAGAATTCACCTTAACCGGAGAAGGAAACACACTCAACAAAAAACAAATCAACATACAACTAAACAGTCAAACCTGGAAAACCATCGAACACACCGCAGCCACCTACCGAATGAACACCTACCCAAACCCAATCACAGAACACGACCAAGAAATAACCGCAACCATCAACAAAGAAACCCATGACAACACCTACTCAATCACAGAAATAAAAACAGAAAACAGAGACCAAGAAATCGAAATAACAGGCATCATAAACAAATGGCTAACACAAGACATCGCCGAAAACCCAGAACAATTCACAAAAACAGGACTAGACCTCGAAACCGGTCAAATCACATTAAGAGCGCAGAGCCGAAGATTCGGAACAATAAACAAAACCATAAAAATACAGGGAACCGCAATCACACCAGAAAAAACTGATCACTCAACCACATTCACAACCACACCCGAACAAAAAAGCACGACGTACGCCACAATACACAACTACTGGCAACAACCCATAACACTAACACTAGACGAAGTACACCAACACCTCGAAACACCTGAAGGACAACCAGCACAAAAACAACCAGAAGACATCTACCAAACAAAACATAAAATGCAAGCAATCAACGCAGACGGAAGCACAATATCTTGCGGCGGAGAATGCGACGTAGAAGAAAACGATAACATAGACATTCCCGTAAACGGAAAAGCCAACGTCATACTCGAAACCAAACCCGTATTTCCAGACGAAGGAACACCAGAATGCAACAACTACGCACAACACACAAGAATAACCCTAGAAACAGAACCAGAACAAGCCGGAAGCAAAAAAACCAAGACCTACAACTTCAAACACAACTGCAACTACGGAAAAACAACTCCAGGCTTCGAAACACTCGGCACAACATACGTCACAAAAAGAGAAACAGGAACAGAAGACCAAATAACCCCACACTCATGCTCAGCACTACCAGGACAAGCAACACTCTGCGACGCAGAACAAACCTCACTAACACTCCTCAAAAAAGTTGAACAATTCAAAAACACACCAAAAACCAGTACAACACTCACACTCGCAACAGCAAACGAAAAAATAACCCCAAACACCCTCACAAAAACAAGTAACTACTACGGACTAGGAACAACTACAACAAGAAAAAAACAAGCCAGCCAAGGAAACCTAGCGCTCCCAACAGACCTAACCTGCGGAGTCAACAGAATCACTCTAGAAAAACCAGCCAGCGCACCAGGCATAATCAACGCCACCGTAAGAAACAGACCAAAAGTTTGGTGTGACTCAAGCCAAAACAGGTTCGTCACCGGACTACTAAACAAAGACGAAGGACTAAAAGACCGCTACCAAAGCACACTAACACTACAAACCACCGGATTCCAAGGATTCGATAAATTCAGGGAAGCGGCACGAACCCACCTCCTCAACTACCTTACAGGCGGAGAAGGTCTTCCACCCAGTGGAAGAAACCAAATCACATTCGGAGTAAAAGAACTATCTGGCTCCGACCTCGAACAAGGAATCAAGGACAAAATCACCGACTACTACAAAAACAAAAACGAACCGATTCCGTCACTAACAGCGTACTACAACCAACAAGGAACATTTCGAGGAGGAGGAAAAGACATACAAATCCGAATAGTATACAAACAAGGAACAGATCAAGGAACCCGCGAAAAAATGACCTCCTGCTTCGTCAACAACCTCCTATCGCTCTGGATAAACGGAAACTCGCCAAAAGGAATCGAACCAAGTACATACGTCTACGACCTCACAACATGCGACAGCGTGGAAACCACTTTCAAAACACCAGAAATCACGGGCTTGACCTTCCTGAACGAACAGCCAAAGCCAAAAGGGATAGAAAGCGCTCGAACTGGTGAAACGGTCCACCCAGCATTCGACACAAATGCCAATCTAGAAGAATGCATAATAAACGCAGCAGACAAAGGCGAACCCATCAGCATATCAACGGACAAACTTTTAGAACTAGGAAAAGAAAATTTAGAACTAAAACAAGAAAACCCAAAAGACAAACTAGTCTACGAGGATGGAATAGAATGGGAAACAACCAAAGAAAAACAAAAACGAACAGTAGAAATCCGATGCCGAAACCAACAATGGCTATGGACCCCAATAAACAAAATGAATATCTTTATAGATGGAAAAGCACCAAAAATCGACATACCGTCAGAACCAGGCCTACTGATCTACGATGAAGGACTTGCAACCCCTGGCGGAGATCCACCAGCAAAATTCATCGTAAAGGCAACAGACCATTACATGGAAGAAGGAGGATGCAAAGTAACACAAGCAGAAATAGGTACCATACAAATCGAAGAAGAACATATAGAAGAAGAAGAGTACTACCCCACATCAGGAGGTTCCCCCGACTGCTCCGTCTCATCAACCCCTTCCGCAACAGAAGAAGAAACTGAATACGAGTGCACCTTCCCCAGCATCGAAGTAGCCGGACTAGAGCAAGCCAAGATAACCGTAACATGCACAGACAAACACGGAAACGAAAACACAAAAACAAAATCCGCTACTTATGCAACCTCAGATAAGATGTCCTCATACATACTGGAGGAAGATTCAGTCCACTACCCCTCAGAAATAATAGGAAAGCAGTTAACGGGAACCGGCGACAAAGACAAACTGCCAAACGAACTATTCCGATGGAAAGGAAACACTATATACTCAAACAGCGAAGAACTAACACTCGGCATACGACTCAACATGCCAAACGAATACGCTGGATGCAAAATCAAAAAAAAACGATAACACTGACGCCCTGGACTGCATACAGGAAAACGAGGGCGAAGAAAACGGAGAACTGGAGCCAATCGTGACCTGCGACCTCACAGGCTACATAAAAGAAGGAATAAATGAGTTCCCTTCCGACGGAGGAAAAGGCAACCTACGAATCCAATGCAAAAACGAAGAAGGAACAACCGAAAACCTAAACATCCCTGACATAATCGTGGACAAGACAGCACCTAAATTAGGTAAAATAGAGACATATAATTATGATGTGACTACATGTGAGACAACTGGAGGTATCAGGGATTTTGGAGTCAAGCCATTTAAAATAACAGACAGTGGGCACTTGGATCCAACCTTGAGCTGTGAGGTAACCTTTTTGAAACAAACAGGTGAAGAGAAACTTTGGAAAAAAGGGAAAGAAGAAAAGATAGAAGGGTGGACAGAAAAAAACGGAATTAAAGAAAAGAAGGTCACCGGTGGGAAGGACAACGGTGGATGGTGGTGGAGGATGCCGGAATTCGTTTCTCACTCGATTGGTTTGAACGACGAATGTTCGAACGAGGAACCTTCCACCGAGAACATTGAGAATATTAGAGTGAACTGTTCTTCAAGACATTACACCCGAGAAAAAAAAGTTTTTCATCCTATAACCTGCGCTGGAGAAGTAGAATGGGACAATAGAAGAGTCTTCTTGGAGAAAAAACCTCCTGATGACTACGGTGATTATAAAGAGTGTACCACCGATGAAGATGTACCCTATATTGATAATGATGATCAAGAGGAAGGGCAGTTACCCATCTACCTTCTTCCTCCTGACTCAAGCACTGCCACCAATTGGGTTGCCGATCTTGCATCTTACTGTTTTTCTACAGCGAATCCGGGCGACACTGAAGGAGCAGATGACAGTGCTGACTGTTACTTCTTTTCTCCTGAACTGGTTGAAGGGGCCACCTCAGGGCTTAAAGAAAAGATAAGCGGCCCACACGACAAAGATGACATGTTCCTCTATGGCGCGCCTTACGCCAGGGGAAGCGGGGTAAAATCAATTTGGTATAGAGACGCCCAGTATCCTTGGCAGAACGATATACTCATAACTGATGTTGATGATGATGAGAAAGACGTGGGATGGTTGAGGGGGGGCCCGCTAGACTGCTGGGAGGAACATCAAGCGCCAGTAGTAGGAAACGGAGAAGAATGCGGATGAAAACACAAAGAAAGAGCCTATAAAAAAGCATTCAAACACAGAAAACGAATCAAATCCTTCTTCTCAGAGGAGCACATAAAAACATCAGACCCAAACAAGCGTCCAGCTAACCTTAAAACAGAGAGTGAATTTTTTTCTCTATTAGAGAAACTTTTTAATACAAGACGTTTGTTTAATTAACTAGTTTGAAGATGAACCTAAAAGAAAAGTACTTCACAATAGAAGACAAATACTACGACTTCCTCGACAAACTCCAAAACAAAAACATACCCATCTACAAAATCATCAACCCAATAGACAAACACGTGCCCAGCCTCCTACTACTAATTCTCCTCACACTAACAACCCTACTTCTCCTAACCTACTTCCTGCTCTCCTCCGCCGGAGCAGCAGAAACACAAATGACAGTCGAAGTCTCAAGCGCCAACCAACTACTAACCAACGCAAACGTCACCGCAAAATTCAACAAAAAAACAGTCTCAGGCAAAACCAGTTCAAACGGAAAAACCACCCTAAACGTCCCAAACCAAGAACTGAACGTGACCGCCAGAAAAACCGGCTGCAAACCAAAAAGCTTGCTGACAACACCAAAAAAAATCCTGAAAATAAGTTTAGCCTGCAACAAAGACGTACTAACCGGATGCCTCGACATAAACGAAAACGTTCCAAAAGTATACATGCAAACCCCAGACAACTCAAAACCAAGAAACTGTGTCCTACGAGTAACCGACAAAAACGGAGAACCAAAAGACATCGGATGGAAAATAAACAAAAAAGAACAAGCCCTAATAATCAATCCAAGCACCTGCTTCAAAGCAAACTACTTCATACACATCTCATGCGACTCACACACATACACCAACACCATCAAAAAACTCGTCCAAGAAATAAAGTCCAAGGGAGAAATCACTTTAAAGAAAATCAAGTCAGGAGCAACCAAGTGCAACCTAGTAACTCAAACCGAAACAATCGAAAACTCTTCAGGCAACCCAATCCAAGGAATCAAAGTCACAGCAGTCAACAAAGAAGGCACCAAACTCAGCACTCAATGCGATAACACCGTTTTCGAAGGCATAACCAACGAAAACGGAGAAGTAACACTAAAACTACCGAAAGGAATCAAGTACTTCCTAAGGTACGAGGACCCACAAGAAAGATATTCACCAGAAACCTCTGACAAAAAAACAGCCAGCGAAAGCGGTTCAAACCCTTTCTATCTCTCAAAAGGCAGCGAAACCCAAATCACAATAGTCAACGAAAACAACAATCCAATCAAAATGCCGACAGTGAAAATAAAGAAAGACAATCAAGTGCTCAAAGTCACAAAACCTGAAGACGGAGTCGCAGACATCGCTCTCGAAGAAGAAGAAAACTACAAAGTCGTAGCAACTCACCCAGATTACTACCCGGGCTCAGGAACCGTTACAGGAGGAAGCAAAACAAGAATCTCGCTCGAAAAAACCAAAGAAACAGGAACCGCTAAAATAAAAGCAATCAATCACAAGACCAAAACACCGCTCAAAGGAACCAGAATAGAACTAATGCATGAAGGAATAGTTTACAAAGAATGCGAAACCAAGGAAAACGGAGTATGCAAATGGAAAAACACAGGTACAGGCACATACGGGATAAGAGCGTACGCTCCAGGACAAACAACTTCCCAGAAATTCGATGAACTTGAAGTCAAAGCCAATCAACTTAACGAAAAAACAATCGAAGTAAACCCCAGGAAAGTAACCCTCACCATTAAAACACTTGTAGAAGGCGTTCCTCAACAAAACGTGAAAGTCACAGCAGGAGAACAAGAAAAAAACACAAACTCGGAAGGTACCACAAGCTTCGAAATGTATCAAGGACAAAAAATAAGCATAAAAGCACAATACCAGCAGATGAGGATTCATACAGCAAAATTAACACTAATACAAGACACTGAAAAAACGCTTAAACTAACCGAAGAAAAAGAAATAACTCTAACCGCTCCATACACAATACAACCTAAAGCAAGAGACAGCATCCAAATAACAACTCAAGGCACCGGAAAAATCGAAGTATGGTCCGGAGAACAAGGAGAACTAGACAACGACGTACAAACACCAATCGAACTAGGACCCCTCCAAACAAACAACCTCCCCGAAAACGCCGGAATATTGGTGAGGAAATCCTATCCTCTTGGCTCAAGATCAAGCACGGGAGAAGCCTTCAAGTACATTCAAGTAACCAACACGCAGAACCTGCAGTTCACAATACCAATAAAAGCAAAACAAACCGCTACAGGAACCACAAAAATCCATTACAGGATCAAGGAAAAAAACTGGAAAGAAAAAACCATCGAAATCAGTGAAATTCCTGTGATTGAGAATCCTGAGGGAGAAGTTTTCAAAAGATTTTCTGCAGGCTTATCCGAACAAAAACAAGCACAAGAATACCTATGGCGGCAAAGCACTTCAGCTTCACGAAAAGAAACCGTCTACATTCATTTCAAAGCAAAAGCAAAAACAGAAGCACTCGAGTACAACATACCTATTAACACTGGAAAAGGTCTTGAAATGAAGAAATACGGCGGAACAATAACCCAAGAAGACGGAACAGCAACAGAATTGACTGAAAAGCAACTGCAAGGAACCAAAGCAATACTAAAACCAGGAAAACCAATCCACCTGGAAAACGAGCTTGAGCTATGGATAAAAACAACAGGAAAAACCCGTGGAATAGGTTCAATCAAGTTCTTCCAGAAACCAGCACTAGACTACTTCATTGGTGGAGAAACAAACCCAGAAGAAACTCCAGTAGAAGGAATAGAAGCTTCAATAAAAACAGAAACCGAGATTTGCCCAAAACCAGGCTACGAAGGAACCTGCACATGGATCCCATTCAACGTAAACAAAGAACCTCTTGTAACCAGTTCACTGGACGGGACAAGCAGACCAATCCAAATAGAAGTAAAAGCTCGGAACACAGGAGACGAAACAAAAAACGTGGAGTTAACTGGCATCGACCCAGAACTCACACAACTCTCAATAGACCCAGCGAGCACCTCGATACAACCTGGGGACACAAAAACCATTTCAATCCAGGGCTCCGCCCAAGAAACCTCAGCGCACGACATGACACTGAAAATGAATGGAAAAACCTGGAGAAAAATAAAACACACTCCAGCAAACTACTTGATTAGAACCCGAGGAATAACTAGAAACGGAAGAACAACTGACTACCTCAGCACCTCAACAGACTCAGTCCTCGTAACCTTCCTCCAGAAAACTCCTTCAAAAGAAAAAAAGCTAACTGAAAACACTCAAGCAACCATCACGCTCCCAAACGGAAGGAAAAACCCTCTTTACACCAGCTACCAACACGAAAACCAGTTCCACGGAACCCTAGGCAGAACAGATCCAGGACAAGCCAAAGTAAAAGTTAAGCACAAAAACCTCGAACTAAGCAAACCCGAACTAATCCGAGGAATCAAACTCACTCCATCACCTGCAAACCCAATAAGAATACCATTAACCCCTATGCATCCGGTGAAAACACGGAACATAAACATTCAAAACAACCGGAAAACCCTAACGAAAACAGAAGCAACCATAACACAAGAAGCTCAAGGATACGAACTAGAAACCACAACAACGCCAAACGAAATAAGCCCTATGTCAAACGCAGAAGTCGAGCTAAGAGCATCGTTAGGCGAAGAGGCACCAGAAGAAAGAACTGCAACACTCGAAATCAAAACAATCACAGGAAGCACCACGAGCACCGACAAATACAAAATAAAACTAAGTTACGGAAAAAAAACAGGACCAGAAGGAATAGAAGGACTGAAAGTATTCAGAGAAACCGAAAAAATAAATCCAGACTCATGCGCATTCATCACAAGTGAGAACGCAAAAACAGCTTACTTATGCGACTCAGAACAAGCCAGCAAAGCAATAATCCAAAGTTACAAAGACACCGTAGGCACAGCAGAAAAAACTTTTGCACTCGCAGACGACAAAGTAACCCCTCAAACCATCAGCGAACTAACACCACCAGCAGGAATGAAAACAGAAGGAACCGCTTCCTGCGGAACAATAACAGCCAAAATAAACAAACAAGAACAAACAGTAGAACTCGAAAGCGCTGAACAACCATGGTGCAACCCAGAAATGCCTTACTACTTCGTGAGCACCCTGAACAAAAACCCTAAGCTAAGACAGGAAGTTACAGGCACCATAAAATCCGTTTCGCTAACCCAGGAAAGCGAGTCAATCGACCTGAAAACACTTGGAGAACTCGGAACCGAACACCGACAAGAAAACCCTGAAGCCCACTCAATAAACTACCAAAACCACCTAGAAAAACCAGGAATCGGATACGACTGGCTTAACCAAACCTACGAAAAAACGGGCTACTTCAAAATCGATAAACTAGACGAAAAAACCAACATAGAAATCGGAACCATTGGAACAGGAACAGAAAACCCGGAATTTATAAACAACTTGCTCAAATACTGGATTACAGGAAAAAACAAACCAATCAGCTCAAGAACCACAGAAAAAACCATGATAGTCAACCTGAACTCACTAGAAGCAACTGAACCACCATCATACCCCAGCTTCGAACTACTGAACCAAAACCTAGAAACCTCCACGCCCGACATAACAGTAGAACTGAACAAAGAAATGGATGAATGCAGTGTCTGGACCGAAACACCAAAACGGTTCGGAACCAAACAAAACCCAAAAACAAAATCCGGAAAAGACTTCAGCTACACACTCGCAGGAGAAACAAAAACAAGGTACCTAAAAATAACCTGCAAAGAGAATAACACCTGGACACACGTGAACACAATGACCGTGGAAATGGACACCGACGTAACCTCAACAATCTACCTCGAAAACGCAACCGGAGCCTTCGCAAACACAGGCACATCCTACAAAACAATGAACAAAAACGTGACACTAGTACCCGGTTTCGAGAACCCGGACGAAGTACAGAAATGTACCTTAACTGATCTTTGGACTAGAAAAGTGAAGCAAGACTGCAAACAAGGCTGCAACATCACCTTCCCAGACGAATTCATCCAACAAAATCAAGACCCAAACACAGACGAATACAAACCAGTCTCAAAAAACGCTAACATAACATGCGAAGACGAACACGGTAACAAAAAAAGCACGATAATCCAAGGCACTTACTACGATCCAAACCAGTCCTTTATCCTCCTTCAACTCCTTGAAGAACCCGTCGTGCGAAAACAAGAAAAAGAGTGGGGCAACACGTACTATATCACTGAATTCGGAACCGGATCCGATTTAACAATCGAAACGTATTCCCCTACTGGAACAGAAACCTGCTACATCCAGAAACAAGAAGCTAGTGGATTTAGGAACTGCGAGAGAACTCATGAAACAGACCAGTGCAAAAGGATTCATGGAGAAGAAACGTGCTTGTTCAGGAACTTCTCATGCACGAGCTTGATCAACGAGATGAACATACAAGAAGGTGTGAACGAAAAAATAATAGAAGTAGGGTGCGTGGAAAAATTTACTGGAGACCAATTCGGTGGAGAATCCACTATAGTACTTGACAGCAAAGCACCAAAAATAAAATACACGAACGTCGAGGACTACAACGTTAGCACTAACATAAACCCAGGCGTGACGTTCAACATAACTGACGACGGATACTGGGATAAATACACGAACTGTACAGCAGAAATACTAAGAGGAAACGACCCACTAAGCTATCACACACATCCTTTTTACCCTTCAGCAGAAAACAAAGCACTGGAAGGAAGCGAAAGCTGGGAAAAACTACCATTAGACTCGGAACTCCTTGAAAAAACACTTTGGCTACCGAACTCCACAGCGCTCTTTATGACTGCAGTAAGAGGAATGAAGGATAATGGAATCGCTAGCGGTGTCGATAACTTGAACATAACCTGTAATACCACGCTATACAACCCTGAAGTCCAGGGAACAGAAACACCGGCTAACTCCACCCACATGAATGTGGATGTAGCTGGAAACGCATCAAGCGAAGCAAAAAGTGGCGCAGTAATCCGTGAAATCCCTGACTTCACTGGATTAGATGTTTACTTCCTGCCACCGGAGAAGAGTAAAGCGAAAAACAAACTAAGAGAACTTGGAAGGAAGTGCTACAACAATTCTTACAATATATCCACTGGAAAAAACGATTCTCAGGCTTGTTCCTGGGCAATCTTCGACGCACTAATAAAGTACAGAGATAACAACATATATAGTGACAGCTTCCGTAACCTCTGCTCCTCCCTCTCGAGCTTAGACAAAGGATTTTTTGCAAAAAGAGGAGAGATAGGTTCACTGCCTTCAGATGAAGATTGTGAATTCCAAGACAGAGGGTACAACTTCGATGAAAACAATCCTGCATTGTTCTGGTTCAAAGACGTTGGGTTCACGGAAGAACACTACAGAGACGGAAACTGGAATTTACTAGGCGGAGGTGAATTCAGGCACAGGAACAAACTCAGGCTCGATCCAAACCCCCCATCATCATCCAGCTTGAGCGCATGGCCCTCAACCGCAACTGCTCTCGAGGACCCCGGCGACCCGGATGCAGACGACTGGATAAAACCAAACTCGATAGAAATAGCGGTAGAACCTGCTGAAATATGGAGAAAATGCAGGCCGGGCGCTAGTATCGAAGCTAATGGACCGGTGGAGGCTTCAGTTAATTGCTCTGCTAAAGACGTGGAGAGCAATAGCTTGAACTACTGGCTTTACTTTAATTGGACGAAAGCAAGAGAAGGTAACTTCCCCATTCCTGCTAAAAGCAATACATTCATCCCAGAGAACAAGAGACTGAAAAACGGGCTATTGAGCAGTTACGAAGAAGGAGAAAACTACACTGCCCAAGGAAGCAGAGAAAATTACAACGTTTTTGATCCGCTCCGAGCGAAACACACCTTTCCTTTAGGCGGTGCTTCTGAAGCAGATTTTGATTTAAGTTGTATTGCTAGCGATCAGGACTGGAACCGAACTAACGGAACAACAGAAATAACAATCAAAAACAATAAACCGAAAGTAACAGATCTGTCAATAGATTTGCCCGCCAATAGAGACTCAATACACTGGGGAGAAAGCACCACTGTAACATGTGAAGTAGGAGATTGTGAGGATGAATATGATCAATTAACCGTTGACCTAGAAGAAAATGGGCCGGACACAAACGGTTGGGAAGACGCGGTGGATCCAGGATCACCAGATAGTAGCGGAGAGGTTACTTACACAAAAGACGCGGAATATCCCTCTATCCAATCATATCTGCCTGATGGTTACACGGGAAGATGGGATTACAAGTGCAAGGTAACCGACAAAAACGGGGATACAGGACAAGCCAACACCACCAACGGAGAAGGCCTCACGATAAATGGAATAAGCGAAATAGTCATAACCGCCACTCCAGAACCTCCTTACAGAACAGGAGATGTAATAGGTCTAGCAGTGTCAGGGTTCTTCGAGAACGGAGATGAAGTAGAAAATCTTGACTGGTCAACAATCCGCAGTTGTGGGGGATGGAGTCAATCGAGTCAATCCTCTAACACCAACGGGGGAAGTTTCGAAGAAAAAGAGGACTATGGATGGTCATACGAAGTAACATACGATTCCTGTGACGACGGTAACTGGACAGGAAAAATTGAAGCCAAGCAGTGGGGAGTAACAGGTGAGAAAGAAATAACAATAGAACCATGGGACGTCGTATGGGAAGGACAGTGCTTTAACACTGTAGACAGTGAAGGATGGTGCTGGCCTTCAGGAGGAAGCGACTTATCCTGCCGTACAGAAGGCGATCAACCTGGCAACTTCATAAATTGGATCGATTATCCCGGGGACTGGAATTGCGGTGGAAGTGGAGATAAATGCCCCGCATGGGAGGCCTTTTGCGGTCAAGGTGACTACATGAAATGGAGGGTTTACGGCTCAAATACTACGCTCGGAAGTTTTTCCACGGAAGAAAAGGATTATGAAGCGATTATTGATGGTGGAGGAAAACAGAATACCGCTACATCTGGAACGTGCTCAGGAAGCGGTTACCCTTATTGTCTATATAGAAAGGCAAAAGCAAGGTTGAAAAGCAACAGCTTGAGCATCAGTAAAAACTATGGTTTCCCAGACTCCGACACAACTGACAGCAGCTTCACCAGAAGCACGCCAAAAAGTGTAACACGCAACATTAACGCAAGCGAAAAAGAACCACTTGACCTGAAAGTGAAGTTCACAAACGATTGCTGCGGAAACGGTAGCAATATTGACTTTCGCCTGAAAAGAATTAAGTTAAGAACAGTTTGTAGTTAATAATTATAAACCCCTATACAATATAATTAAACCAGTCAATGAAACACATTCAACCTGGCTCCCGGAGGCCTTAAATGAATTCAAATCAAGACGAACCAAGAAAAGACGAATCTCTAATTAACCTGTTCAAGCAGGCAGTGACTGACGAAAAAGGCCAAACTGGAGTTCTTTCCAAAGAAATAAACGGAGTACCTGTTCCAGTTATCATTGGAGTCTCTCTTCTCGTAGTGCTGGGTGCAGTCTACTTTTTTACTGCTCCATCCAACCAAGTAGGACTGACCGTGGAAGTAAGTAGTGCAGGAGAACTGGTTAAAGACGCGGAAGTAGCTGCGTTCATGGAAGGAAGCGAATTAACTTCAGGCAAAACTCAGGCAGACGGTTCTGTGGGATTAAGCGTTCCGAAAGAAGAAGAGATAACAGTCAAGGTAAACAAAGAAGGTTGCAGTGAATTCGAAAAACAATTAAAGCTTGAAAAAGAACGGTCCTTCCGGGTAAGCCTAACTTGTAGAAAAACAGGTGAACAAAAAGCCTGTCTAGACGAACTAGCGAACAAAATCCGGAAAGCCCAGCTCGTAGGAGAACAAGGAGAACAAGTAAACGGGTGCCAAGTAAGAGTACTAGACGAGAACGGTAACCCAACCGACACAAGCTTCAGGATCAGTCGAACACAAGAAATCTGGTTTTCAGGCGCTCAATGCCCGCAAAAAAATCAGCAAGTGCAAATCACGTGCGAAGAACACAGGTTTG
This sequence comes from Candidatus Diapherotrites archaeon LH_S9, assembly GCA_023659865.1. Taxonomy (GTDB): domain Archaea; phylum B1Sed10-29; class B1Sed10-29; order WALL01; family JAGXON01; genus JAGXON01. The sequence continues at coordinate 69,810 of JAGXON010000002.1, forward strand.
AAGGAAGCATGGACCGACTAATGACCGAAAGCAACGATGACAGAGAAGTAGAACTCACCAAAACCCAGACACAGACCACAATAGAATCCTCGGCACCAACCTCAACCACAGAACCTCCAGAAGCAGATACAACATACGAAACTTACGTTAGCGTTAAAAAAGAGTCAGGAGACCCACTCACAACAGCAAAAGTTTACGCTGCAGGTGAGAACGGAGAAAAACTAGGCTTCGATTACAGAAACGTTAAAGTAGAAGCCACAACAGGTTCAGGCGGTACAGCCACCATTATACTACCAGAAGAAACCGAGTACTACATCCACGTTGAAGACATGCAAAACGTTCACAGGCCCTTCCTAACGAACAACAACTACATTGCCTTGAGCACTAGAGACGTAACCGTGAACATGAAAGAAGGGTTCAAAACCAACATCAAAGTAAAAAACCCAAGAGAAAACGGACCGATTCCAAACGCTGGTCTAAAGCTCAAGCAAGATGGTGAACTCCTGAAAACCGGTATCACCGACTCCGATGGCAATGCAAAATTCGTTCTAGCAAAAGAAAACTACGACGTTCACATCATTAAACATGGTTTCATCCCTCAAAGCACTTCAGTAACAGGAGAAACAGACACAGCAATCGACATGCCCCCACTAGACGAAGAGAACTCCGGACTCGTGACCGCAGAAGTCGTGAACGAGAAAGGAATAGGAGAATCACTTGAAAACATTTCCCTGAAACTCCAGAACAGTGAAGGAGTAGAATTCAAGTCCTGCACCAGCCAGGAAGACGGTTCATGCGACCTAGGAAGAGTTCAAGCTGGCGGCCCCTACGAAGTAATTTACGATGGAACAAGCATGGCTTCCATCACAGTAGAAGCAGGCAAGAACACTGAAAAAGAAGTCAACATCATCCCTCCTCAGCTTACTCTAACCGTTCCCACGAAAGTAGAGGGAGCGAGAGCAAACGAAGTAACCGTTGAAGTGTGGGACGTCACGTACACTCCAAACGACCCATACAAGCTCGGGGAAAAAACCAGTGATAGGAGAGGTCAAGTCGAGTTCACTGTAACTAAGGGAAACAAGATTTACTTGAGGGCGAAAGCAACAAAAAATAACCAGGAGTACAGGCTTGTCACAACCACTTTCACCATGGAAAATGACGAAGAATACTCCGTTAATTTAAGAGAACTCGAGAAAGATTTTGACATGGAAATAGTTAACGAGCAAGGTCAAGGAGTAAACTCACTTGCTCAAGGCGGCAAATACACTGCAGAAGTCGCACTTGAAGTACCTTACTACGACCCCCAGACAAGAGAGAAGTTCACTAAAATAAACTTCAGGATGTGGACAGGTGACCAAGGAACTGTAAGCGAGATAGACACGACTCCGATAATCATTCGGAACCTGGACCGAAGAAATTTCTTGAGAGAGAATCCAGAAGTAGGGAACGTGAGGACGTCAAACCAATTCCTTTTCAATGGTCGAACACCCCCCTCAAACTTATTGAGCTCTGCATCAAAGTACTTTGAACTAGACTTGAACAACAACTACGACCGACCAACAGTATATCAAATGGAAATCCCTCTAGGCGTCAGATACAAGACAGGAGGCGACACGGCAAGAATCAACTACAAAGCCGAGTGGAAGAAAGACGGAACCACAGTTCTTTCAACCGGCGAAACCTGGCAAACCAAAACTTACCCGATAAGCGGTAACCAGCCGAGCGAATTATGGGAAACCGAAAACGATAACTTCTACTTATACAACATCTGGCTCTCTTCAGACAAGCAAGGAGAAAACGAGCTAGAAAAACCAATTTCTGAAGCAGGAACATTCTACACGCAGTTCAGAGGAGTTGCAAGAAAAAGCACTAACGACTACCCGATCCCAATCTCCGTGCAAAGCCAGGGCGATTTAATCGACCTAAGCATTAACAGCTACTCTGGATCAATAGAAGAAGCAGGAAACCAAATCAAAAAAATCTATGAAATCACGGACACTGACAACGACTTAGTTAACCCGCCAGCAGACGCAACAAACGGAAGAGAACAATACAGCATAAACTCCGACCAGCTCGTGAGCCTGCACGTGCAAATGTCAGCAGAAATAAAAGGAAACCTCGTTGGAACACAGACCGTCCCAGGCGAAATAAACGTCCTGAACGACCAAAATTACGATCACAAGCACTTGTTCGAAGTAATTGAGGTCTCCGAAGACCAGAAAACACCTGTAAGCAACCTCATAGGAAAAGTAGTCACTGCATCACAATTCAGTTCAGCAGGAAGGATATACGACCACACAGAAGAAACAGTTCCATCAATGAAACTAGATAACATAGCAAAAGGAAGACAGTTCGCAACAATAATGAAACTAGAAAACCGAGGACAAACAAAAAAAGATCTAGAACTGTACATGAGAGACGAACACGGAGAAAACGGAGACTACTGGGCCAAGTTCTACGACATGAACCTGCCTATCAAGATAGAAAAACCAACCGCGGACCAGATCATAACTAAGGACACAGAAGTATTAATAGAAGGAACCTCAGTCAAAGATATCTCTAACTTCACGATAGAAAGCACAAACACCAATGGAATGACTCCAATAAACAACTACATTTACTTCAACGAGACAAAAAAGTTCTACGCCCTGTACTCACCATCAGAAACCGGGAATTACACAGTACACGCGAGCACGTCCGTGAACGGAACCCGATTTAAAGACACGCAAGAATTCAAAGTGCACGACTTCCCGAGCGTGGAAATCAACAACATGGAAACTACCGCAGAAGACGGAGAAATAGCCGTGGGCGAACCAGTTAAAACCACAGCAACCGTGACAAACAACGGAAACAAACCAGCAAAGTACACGAACATAAAAACAGGAAACAGAAACACGAGAATTGGACCGTACCTAACCCTTTCAATACCAATTCAAGGCAAAACCTGGAAAAACGCTACGCTTGGAACCATACCAGAAGGCGGAACAAAAACTGTTGAATTCTCCTGGACACCGACCACACCCCCAGCCACAGAAGTGACAGCAGAAACAGGTTTCATGGAAGAAAAAGGAACAAAAATGACTACGCTGGAAGAACACGATAACTCCATGGAAGAACTAACAGTTCACGCGGCAACCAACAAGACGTTCCCCGACATCGGAGTCACAGACCTCGACTACTCAGACGAAGTATGGGAAGGAAACTCAACAAAAATTAAGTTCAACGCAATGAACTTCGAGCCGCCAGCAAGAAAAGCTTATTTCAGTGACCCCGACTACGGAGAAAGCGAAGAAAGCAGCTACGGAAACTTTGAAGAAAAGAAAGCTGGTGCAGGACTAATGGACTGGCTAAGTAACACAGACAAAGCTTACAGATCCACAATTATCTTCGACACCACAAAAAACGCTATCCCAGACAGAGTCAGCGGAGGACCCTTATACAATTACATGCGAGCTGGATTAAGAGTAGCCTGGAAAGGAGAAAGACCAGTATACGTTACAAACTCTTCAGGTTCCAAGTTCGTTTACAATGGCACTAACGGAGGAGCCTGGGTACCGGCTGACAGCTGCAGCTTAAGTGAAGATGACTGCAAAGACTGGATTAATGCCACCGGCTGGACTAATAGTTTATCAACAGACGAGTACGGAGGATTCTACAAGACGACAGGCAATGTAACGGAACTCGCTGAAAAAGGTAGAAAATTCAACTCCCACAGTACTGGCTGGAAAGCGAAGAATCTAGTCATGAAACCAGGAAAAATCATGAACAACTCCCCCGAAGGAAATCAAAGAATCAGACCAGAAACAATTCAAAACATCGCTGCAGACTCATCCACTTCAGTGAACTTCAGAACACCCAAGCTGGAAAGCAATCAAAGCTACTGGATCTGCACCCTGTATCACAAAAACGGAGAATACAGAGGAGACTACAGCTCGTCAAACAACTGCGAAGAAATTGAGATAGACGTGCGTCCACTACCACTCCTAGGAAAAATCCGTAGCCTCGAACAACACGAAGCATCAGGAGACTGGGTTATAGGAGGAACACAAGGAGCTGGAACAACCGTAGAAGGTTACAACATAGAGAAAATGCTCCAGCAACAGAAATACAATCAAGCAACGGATCGCCTGATGGAAGTAAACTGGACGCAAGCACTCGGAGAACCAGAAACCAAGCTGATGCACCAAAACATTACAGTAAAACCAGGAGAAAAAGAATTTGTAATTGCAATGGCAAAAGGAGACTCAACCTCACTAACCCAAGAAAACAGTGAAATGGAAACCTACTTGTTCGAAGAAAGAAACTATCCAGGACCAGGAGAACCAAACAAATGGAGTCAAGCAACCTACGACCACGGACTAGTCGACTTCGACACTCAATTACAAGCACTTGACAAAAACCTGAACCTTGCTAACGTCAACGAGCAAGAAAACAGTATAGACATGTCAGCCAACCTAATCGCAGTAAAAGTAATCAGGTACAGCGCAGGAAACACGGACGAAGGAACCGCGCTCGGACCAGAAGAAAACGGTATACCAAGCCAGAAAGTAATCCTATCAGGAAAAGGAATCGACGACGAAGAAAAAAATGCTTACTTCGACTACGAAAACATGATCGAAGGAAACGCCTTCATAGCAGAAAACATGAACCTGAACCCAGGAAAAAACTTTAAAGTAACCGCAAGAAGCCCAAGATTCGGAGAAATGAACACCGCTTACTTCGTAGGGGGAGTAGACCTAGAAATACAACTAAGCAAAATCGACGACTTCAATTTCACCGAAGGAATAAACAATCACGGAACCTTCGAACAAAGTGAACGAATCAACATCACGAACTACTGGAACCACGAAATAAATGTCTCGACACTGGAATTCATGGACTACTGGGTTAAAAAATACTACGGAACCAGTCCACGCGTTACAGAAATATACGAAAGCAACGGAGATCCAACCTGCACCCAATCAATGGAGTGTGAAGGATTACCAATTCCAGGAAACGAAGGATACGCGACAATAGAAGTGGATGGAAGCGCAGGGTCCACTTGCAGAGGAACAAGAACCTCATGGCTGCACGCCAAAGTAGGAGGAGAAGAAGAAAAAGAAAGCGTGACATTCGCCTGCCCAGGAACCATCCCGGCCGGAGAAGTAGCGTTTGGAAAACCGATAGCAAGAGAAACAACCGCTCCAGAAGACATTGAAAGAAGAGCAGGTAAAACACCGTGCGAAATAGCAACAGGAGAAGGAAAAAACGCAACCAACATAACTCGACTCTGTGACGCGCAACAGCTTGCAATGGCAATAGCAGACGACGCAGAATCTTCTTCAGAAGGCACCAGCTACACTTACGCTTTCGGAGGAGACAGCCTAATAACCGCAGGAGCAAACGAAGTCTACGTAGAAGCAGACAAAGTCTACGACGGAAACACACCAACCGGGTTCATAGAAAGAACGGAAATCAGTCAAAGCAATCCTTCAACTCGACAAATCGTGATGCCAACAGACACCCACATCACTTGCGGTATAGTAGAAGTCGAGTACACTCAAAAAAACAGGGATGCCTACGTAAACTACACCGTCCAAAGCATCAGCGACTGGTGCGATAAAGACGTTGGGTACGCCTACGGAATGGCTGCACTAAACTATGACAAAGGGCTGAGACCTGACAGCGGTTACGGAAGATACTTCGCGTTCAAAAACAAGAACTCGGAACAAAAGTTCCTGAACACTTTAGAAGAAGTGATAAGAAAAAGAAAAGTAAATGGAACACCTGAATTCCAGGATCCTATGCTGGAAGACTTCTTTAGCTACGCAGAAACCAATATCAGCTACGTAGGAAATAATACGAGCTCAATAGAAGGAAAGACGGTAGCAGGAACAGGTTTAAGACACTACTACGAACTAGACTACGAAGACTTCCAAAAAGGTGAAGCAGGAGCAGTAGATAAAATAGATTACGCGAGCCCAAAAGAAGCTGATCCCGTACTAGGTTACTACAATGTCCGAGAGCTCACTTCAGGAAGAGTTATTGAAACCGGACTAATCTACGACAACGCTGAAGTAACTGAAGAAAATCTGGGTATCCACAGACAAGAACTGATCAAAAACCTTGCAGAATTCTGGCTTTACAACAAAAGTAGTTTCACTGGAAACGAGAAACAAACAACGGACTTCAGCACGATAACTGCAAGACAACCTACTGCTGACGCTGGAAAAGATCAGTCCGTCGGAACCGGAGAAACCATTGATTTGAACGGAAGCGATTCGTACGACCTGAAAGGCGGGGTAATCGACTCCTACAACTGGACTATTACTAACATGAGCAAAATAGAAGCTGAAGAATACACGGGCGACCTAGATAATGCACAATTAAGATATGCATCAGACGCCAGCGAAGGATTCTACCTAGACCTGCCTGAAGGCAACAATTCAACCTATGCGCTAGATATAAATGGATCACTGAACGTGACTGTAAGAGGAAGAAGAAAAGGCAATAATAACGTCCACCTCGATATATTAATAGATGGAGAGGAAAAAGCATCTACAGAAATCGACTCAAATAGCTGGGGAGTAAAAGAAGCAGGAGAGATTAAGATAGAGGATAGCGGATCGCATAACCTAACCATAAAAACAGATAACCGAGTGAGAATCGACTGGATAAAGTTCAGCGGAGCAACAATAAAAACCATTGAAGATGAAGAACGACCCTCCTTTTCGATAGGCACTGCAGGAACTTATCAAGCAGAACTAACAGTAGCCGATAACGATGGACTGAAGGACACGGACACGGCAACAATCTACGTCTCGGAACAACCCGGCAAGCTGAATATGACTAAAGCAACAAAAGACAGTCTCTCAGGAGCCACAAACGTAGACGTAGAAATAGAGAACACTGGCAGTCGCGCAAAAACTGGAGTGATATCCTTCTACCACGTGCCAACAAACGATTTAAGCAATAACTGCAGGAGAATACAAGCAGGTTATACCCCGCACACCCCTGAATCCACTGGGAACATATCTGGTGGGACCATAGCCACCAAAGAAATCCAGACCACCCACCCCATTGATCCAAATAAGAAGCTGGTGGCAGTGCTTTCAGGAACCGGGACCTACAACAATCTAAGCTGCGACAAACACATTAAAACAACTGGAACACTAACAGCAATAGCCAGTTCAGACAAGGATACTGCAATCGAAGGCGAGGATATTACATTCAGTGGAAGCGGTTCGTACGACGACCCGAACGGAAACATCGTCCTCTACGAATGGGACTTCGGGGACAGTTCACCAACAGAAACCGGTGTAGTAGCCCCTCACAGTTACAGTTTACCCCGTCCTTACGCTGTTACTTACACTGTTACTCTTACAGTAACCGACGACGAAGGCAACACGGCTACAGACACATTACCTGTGGAGATAATCCCAGGAGGAGGATCTACACGAGAAATAATAGACGAGTGGAATTTCGACACCCAGGGTATTACTAGTGATTGGGATGCACATGGAAGCGCCTACAGAAATCTGATGAGCGGAAACCCAGTGACCTGGTGCCAAGATCTTCCTGCAGGAGACGGTCAGTACATGCAAATAGGGGGCAGTTCCCAATCTACTGCTAGCGTGTCGAATACAATGCATCTTAGTGGCTACAAGGACGTGAATATAGAGTTTAGATTAGCATTTTCATTAGCTGGCACTGATAAACACGCTGAGGTAGTATGGGAAGGCAGTTCCGGACTAGACACCTTAATAGGCTTTCAAGGAGGTACTGACTGCCCTGAAAGAACGAGGAACTGGCAGACTTATACATACGACCTAGGTAAAGGAGAAGCAACTAATGAGCTAATATTTGAACTAGAAAACGCAGGAGGAGATTATGACTACCTCTACGTAGATAACATAATCATTTCAGGAATACCAGATTAAACCACGAGCAAGAAACCAGGCCAAACACCCTTTCTCCCCTCCTATCTTTTTTCTTCAACTTTCCTTAAATCCTGAATACAAGTAAAAAGCTTTTATAAACACGACTCCCTCTATTTAAAACATGATCCCCTTCCTCAACATACCTTTTTTCCACCTATTCCAAAGCATGGGAGGCAACCTAGGAACAGCCTGCAACTTCATCCCCTACTGCAACCTCATCATGACAGGATTCAAAATCATAATACTAGTGTTCATAGTAGGCTGGGTAAGAAAAAGACTGGGAGGAGGAACACTCGCCAGCGTCATCATGCTCATCATCGGATACTTCGTACTATTCCCAGGATGGTTCCTGTTCGGGCCACTAGGAGTGCTCTGGCTAATAGTACTAAGCCACTTAACACACTTAATAACCACATTCGGTTTCGCAAAAGGGTCGCTCCTACAAAAAGAAAAAAAGATGCAAGGAAAAGCTGAAAAAAGAATGATGCAAGAAAAAGGAGCCGGAAGATACCGAAACCAGTGAAAGGAGCTGAAAAAAATCAAACTAACAAACCAAAAAGGATTCATCGCAATCCCATTACTCATAGTCATCATCATGGTAGCCGCAATCGTATTCCTCCCAATGATAGCAATAACCATTTCAAACGAATTAAAACTATTATTCCAGATAGCCGCATCAATAATGATCATTTCATGGGTAAGAAGAATCGTAGGAAAAGGAATGGTCTCCCTAGTAATTTCAGGAGTGCTCATATACATATTCGTGTTCGTCCTACCGCAATTAACCATCGGACTATATGCATTCTACGTAGTAACAAGTCTAGGACTGCTAAGCAGCCTAATCTGGATAATTGCCATATTCACCCCATAAAAGTTTAAATTAAGCAAAACCAATAATTAAACTGATTACATGGCAGGACTTTGGACCGATCTACAGCTGGCCGCGATCCTCATAGTGTTCCTGTACCTAACCCAATGGGCAATAGGAACCACAGGATCAAAAAAAGTAGGGATAATGATAGCAATAATCGTAACCTACTTAACGGTGTACAGGCACTTCATAATACTAATCATAGTAATGATAGTGTTCTTCGGATCAGACTTCTTCCCGAACTTCGAACAAGTAATAAAGGAGTAAAACAATGGACTCGTTCACCCTAGCAGTATTCCTCATCATGCTGATGCTAGCAATCAGCCAAGAAGTAACCTGGGCCGTAATCGGCTTAGCAGCCTTGATGATATTCCTGCTCAGGTCCGCTGGACTCGGTTTCCTGCTCGTGATCGGAATCCTTGTGACCGTCATGTGGAGCTCGATGTCTCAATACGTCTGGATCATACTGGCAGTAGCAATACTCGGAGTATACTTTTACCACCAGTCAGGCGGTCGAGGACCAGGAGGATACTCGCCTAATCGGGTGATGTAATGGATTTATTTACCACGATGCTGCTGCTGATCGTTATTGGAATAGGTTTATCCAGAGAAATAACTTGGCTGGCGATAGTAGGAGTTATTGTTTTGATTGGATACGTTTACGCTAGTAAGCCACAAAAAGAACCTGCTCCAGCAGGCGGAAGCGGGCCAAAAGTCAAGCCAATCGTGGTAAAAAGACGATACAAGCAAGACTCGATTTACCCTTCAAAGATGAGGATTGGAGTGAACCCAAGCTGGGGTGGATTCGGATCCAGAAGAGGACCGATGCTTAAAATGGGTACTCTTGCAAGAATGATTCTCGGATCACTTGGAATCGGGGAAATAGGAAGAAGAAAAGATAAAGACGAGGACTGATAAGTAATGGAAGCAAAAGCCGTTTTACTGATGGTCATCGTGATCCTGATAGCACTTCACTTGAACATGCACTGGCTAGCGCTGTTGTTAGGCGTGGTCAGTTTCTTTATGGCTATCTCAATGATATCCACGCAAAAAAAAGAGGAAAAAGAAGCCGCTCCCGCAGGAGAAGAAGAAGAGCAGGTGCTAACTCCAGTCGTGGTCCAAGACGTTGGAGAACCTCCAGATCTTTATCCTCCAAGCTTCAAACTCAAGGTTTCAGACCAGTACAAAGGAAAAGCATGGTTTGAAATAGCTGTTGGAACCTTTGCAAATATCGTAGGATTCATGAAACACATATTCACAGGGAAACCACCAAAAAGTGATTAAAAAATGAATTTAAACGAACTCATATTACTGGTTGGCGTGAGCGCAATCTGCTACTACACCGGATACACATTCATAGCCATGGGAGTAATCGGGATCACAGTGCTATCCGTTCTTTTCGACGCAGCCTTTGCAAAACAAACTACAGAAAAAACGGCTTCAGCAGGAGGCGTCACAGTAAAAGGAGCTCGAACAGAAGAACCAATAGTCATAGAAACAAAGAAAAACGCTCCGTTCAAAGTCCAAGAAGACATGAGAATAAAAATGAACCCTGAATGGCAGAGTAGAGCCTGGCCTGAAGCAGGCATGAGAAACATGTACGAAAGAGGAGTATCTGGAATGGGAATTTTTGCGGGCATGCTCGACAAAATATTCCGAGGTAAAGGGCGATAAAATGCTTGAGTGGCTGATAAGCTTTTTTTTGATCGGAACAGGACTGTGGAACAGTTCTCTCGGACTGCTAGCTCTAGGTTCAGGTCTTTTCCTGTTTCTCGTGATAGCTCAGTTCATAGGTTCCAGCACACAAGAGGAAACAGTTTCAAAAAAGGAAACAACAAAGAAAAAAAAGAAGTACAAGCTGATTCAAGCTCCTTCAGGAGCATGGGAGAGCGATGAAATCTATCCACACATGATGAGTCCTCCGTGGTCAGCTGCTACAGGAGGAAAAGGCATCCCCAATATTGATCCATTAGAAAAATCCGTGAAAGAGTTTGATGACGAAACAGTCTCAGGAACAATCCGACAGTTCCTCCCGTTCCCAGAATACGGTGGGCCTCCCGCAGGAAAAAAAGTTGTTCCAGGTTTCCCAAGACCTGTTAACAGGGTTCTTGCCGGCCTCCCAATAAGTTTAAGTAAGTTCCTTGGCTATAAAAAAAAAGGTGATTAAATGAAAAAACTTGTTATCTTCATACTGTTGCTTGGAATGCTTGTTCCCGCACTCGGTTTCACTAAAAAAGATTGCGAGCAATTCTCAGACCACTTGATCTGCCCAACTCCAGCTTCATTCACAAACCAGGAACTGGTCTTCAAATCCGACGCAGAATGCTACTACGAGTTAGACGAATTCAACCAAGTTTCCTTAACCGCTTGCATGGCTAACGCTAGTACTGGCTCTGAACTCAGTTTAAAGAACTGTAGTATTTACATGCATTTCAACGAAACCAATCTAGATTATTTGAACGTGGACTACGAGCATAACTGCAGGGAAAAAAGCTTGAGCAAAGGAGTCGATATTGCTTTCATTGGGTTGGAAGAAGTTTTTGATGATTGCGTAACCGTTGATGAAGGAAATTTCTCTAGAATAGAGGAGTGCGAAGTAGAGGGAGAGACATGGATTGCTAACGGCACCATAAAAAACCTGAACAATACTTGGACCGTGAACGTGGCTGGAGGAAAAGAAAGAAAAGAAGCAGGCCCGGAAGATCTCTGGATTTACGGAGTTATCGCGCTTGCAGTTATCGTACTTGTTTATGTTTGGAAAAAAGAGTCAGGCTCGGAAGAAAAGTATTAGCTCCCGTACTTTGAAAGCATTTTCTTGTTTATGTCTAATAGGTTCTCGTTAAGTCGTTTTATTGCTGAAAGCAACGGCTTCATCTCATCCATCTCGTCCTTTACTTCATCAAGCTGCTTCTGCATTTCCTTGATTTCTTCAACGCTATCCTTTAACTCGCCGTGCTTTTCATGAAGTTCTGAAACGTTTGAGTGAAGCCTTTCAAAGTCCTCGTCATGCTTTTCCAGTTTCTCGTTGGTTTCATCCATCTTCTGCAGTTTCTCCGAGACTTTCTTGGTTTCTTCGTGAACGTCTTTGACTCCGACTTCTACTTCGCTCATGATCTCGTCAATATTATCGTCTGAAACTCCCATCTGCTCAAGGTTCTGCTTGATTTCTTTAGCGCTCATTCCTTGAGAACTCATGTTTTTTACTATTCTCTTCAATTTCTTTGTTCTTTCGTCATCCATAAATACCCTGTAATTTTAAATTAACACGAAGGTTAAAAAACTATTGTTACATTCATTGTGATTGGATGACTGAATTACAACTCCCTTACGGGCCTTGGAAAAGAATGCTTTCCGGCAGCTGGAGCGGAAGCGAGATAGTTTACTACGAGAACCCGAACAGACAGCTACTTATCTTCATACTGGATAAAAAAGGAGATGAAATAGTTGGAACAACCCTGATGATGTCCCAAATCTATGCTTCGGATCAAGATCCGTCTAAATTAGTTGATAGCGTGGAAGGAAACCTTTTAGCCATCCAGAAAAGAACTGGAGCATTCAAAGGAGATTACGTTATAATAACCACCACGCCCACCTACGTGGAGTTCCAGCCAAACAAAATCATCTCTGGAACAGAAGATCTTCATTCAGCTCTCGAAGAAACCTCGAAAAAACTCATAAACAACTCACGAAAGTATTCAGTAGAATTAACGGACCTTGAGTACGCCGACGAAGAAACAGCGCAAAGGTTCTTCGGAGAACCATTAGCCTTACCAAGCATGATCATCAGAAAAGCTCAAGGCAAAATGATCAGCTCCAAGAAAACCGAGAAAATCCACTTAGGAAAGAAAAAAAACGGAGAAAAAGCCCAGGAAAGAACAGAGTCATTCAGACTAACCATAGTGACGGGAGACAAAGAAGAAAGAAGACACGCAGCGCACCTCGTTCTCGAAGGAAGCGTGCTTAACGGCGTTCCAACAATAATATTCAACGAAGAAGACAAGTACAGCCGCCTGGAAAACCCAAACACTAACACCAGCAGATTCAAAAAATTCAACATGAAAGCCGAGCCAATCGGGCTCCCAATAAAAAAGTTCGAGCCAGGAGAAAACGTTTTCATTGAACCAAGCCTCCTGACAAAAAAAGCTTTCTCAGAAATAGCTGGAATCAGAACCAACTCAAAAACTGCAAAAGTTATTTCAGAAGTACTGGACAAGAACCCTGACAACTTCAAAGAAATGAAAAAAGAACTGGACAAACTAGACAGCGAGAAAAAAAGGTTTCACGCAAAAAGAGCTCAAAGAATCATTTCAGTAATCGAAAACCAGGCACCAGAAGTCAGCGAAGGAAAAAACGATCCAGAAGACTTCATCGCCCCATGGCTCAGAAAAATGGGAAGAACCGCAATGATACAACTAAATGAGCTGGACGAAGGAATAAAAAAAGGCCTGGTATACTGCGTGATAAAATCAATTCAACAACACTTCAAAAAAGAAGGAACCAAAGACCTCAAGGCCGAAATACTGTTCGAAAGATTCTATCAAGGAAAAGGAATCAACGAAGAAATAAACAAGTTGATAAAAAAGAACCAGGAATGGGGAATAGGAGCATGCATTACCGCAGAATCCGAGATAGACTTAGACAAAGAACTTATGGCGAACGCTTCAATAGAAATCAGTACCGAGGGACAAAGAAAAGCTACTGTAAAAGAAAGTACGAAAAAACCTTACCAGATGGTCTTAAGGCCTTCACTCAGTTCCCTCTAAATTCTTTTTTATTCTCCTGTCCACGATGTCTTTAACCTGATCCATTGTAACGTACTCCATAGGGTTCACTGTATCCAGGATGTACTGAGCTTCAGACACAGAGGACTGAAGGTCTGAAACCTTTTTCTCAAGATCTTCGAGCTTTTCATTAATTCTTTTCATTTCCTTTGGAGAAACTTCTCCTCCTTCCGAAACACTTTCCTTGATTTCTTCCTTTATCTGATCAACATCTGCTTCAGAGACACCGCCTCCGCCCTTACTAACCTGGTCCTCAAGGTCCTCAAGGTTCTTCTTTTGACTTATAACTGTTTTACCAACTACTTTATTGTTCTTTTCAATATTCTTAAGCTTCTGATTCATCAACTTTATTTTAGACTCTAGAGACTTGACTCTGTCAGGAATAGAAGCTGCTTTAGACTTATCTTTGTCTTCCTTTGATCTTCTGTGGTGTCTTCTTGCCATCTGAACCATAAAGATTAAAACATCTTCACCTTATAAATTTTTGTGATGAATTCCTTTCAAGGAGTAATCCTGGACACAGACTATAATCCTAGTGAAGAAAAACCAGGAATAACTCTGTACTTCAAAAACCTGGATACAGGAGAAGAAAAAAAACTGGAAGAAAACAGCTTCAAATCCTACTTCTACGCTGTTCCTGAAGACAAAAAAGCTCTTGAAAAAGAGCTGGAAGGAAAAGCAGACCTGGAAGAAGAAACACTCCTTGATGGAAGAACAGAAAAAAAAGTCCTGAAAGTGATCGTGGATCATCCGAAAAAAATCTCTGAACTGAAAGAAAAAGCAAGAGAACACGGAGAAACCTATGAAACCGGAATAAAGTTCACAAAACAGTTCCTGCTCGAAAAAGGCATCAAGCCAATGCAACCCAGAACCTACTTCCACAAAGGAAAAGAACTTAAAAAAATTGGAGAACCAATAGAACAAAAAAAATTTGACTTAACCAAAGTAGCTTTTGACATAGAAACCTACAACAAAAGAGGAATCTCGGACCCAGAAGAAGACAAAGTAATAGCAGCCTCTTACTACACAGAAAACAATGGAAAAGTTATAACCTGCAAAAAAATCAACAAAGACTTCGTTAAAACCGTTAAAAACGAAGACAAGCTAATAGAAGAACTTGAAAAAGCCCTCAGGTCAAATAACATCATCTACGGATACAACACAGACAACTTCGACTTCCCGTACCTCAAAAAAAGAAAACCAGACTCCGAACTCGCTAAATGGATAAAACTAAGAAGAACAAGAGACGGCTACAAGACCAAAGTCCCAGGAAAAGTACACCTAGACTGCTACACCGGAGCCACATTCCTAGAGACCATAGGCAGCCTTAACCTACCAAGATACACGCTGGAAAACGTTTACAAAGCATTCACAGGAAAAGAAAAACCAGAAATAGATATAAACAACTTATGGAAAAACTGGGACAAAGAAAAAGAACTCGAAAAAATAGCTGAGTACTCGCTCTCTGACTCAGAAGCCTGCTACACCATAGGCGAAGAAATGATCGAACTATTCAAACAACTAAGTCAACTGCTCCCGCAAACCATGTTCGAAACCTCCAGATCCTCAGCAAGCAAAATGGTCGAAGAAATGCTTCAAGCAAAATCAAAACAAGAAGGATACCTCATCCCAAACAAGCCATCAAGCGAAGAAATCGGAATGAGAGCCAGGCAAACAATAAAAGGAGGATTCGTCAAAAACCCTGACCCCGGACTCCACGAAAACATCGTGGTCGCCGACTTCAAATCACTGTACCCCACCCTCTCACTCTCGCACAACATAAGCCCTGAAACCCTGAACTGCAACTGCTGCAAAAACCCTCACAAATCACCAACAGGACAAACATTCTGCAAAAAAGAAACAGGACTCATCCCAAGCACCCTGAAAACACTTCTAGACGAAAGACAAGAAATAAAAGAAAAAATGAAAGAACTAGACCTAGAAACCGACGAATACCGACGCCTAAACGCAAGACAGACCGCACTAAAAATCATTGCAAACGCCTCATTCGGCTACATGGACTACATACGCGCCCGCTGGTACTGCAGAGAATGCGCTCAAGCCATAACAGCATGGGGAAGAAAATACGTAAAAGAAGCAATAAAAGAAGCAGAAAAAGAAGGCTTCGAAGTCATCTACGGCGATACAGACTCAGTTATGCTAAAAAGAGATAGTAAAAGCAAGAAAGACGTAGAAAAATTCCTCAAGAAATACAACAGTAAGCTACCGGACCCAATGCAACTCGAACTAGAAGGATTCTTCCCAAGAGGCCTGTTCGTCACCAAAAAAGGAGGAGGAGCAGCCAAAAAAAGATACGCGTTGATCACAGAAGACGGCAAAATGGAAGTGAAAGGACTTGAAGTCGTCAGGAAAGACTGGGCGAACATAGCAAAAGAAACTCAGAGGAAAGCCCTGAAACAAGTTCTTGAAGGAAACGTGGAAAAAGCCAGGAAGACTGTGCAAGAAACCATCAAAAAACTCAGAGAAGGAAACGTGAAAAAAGAAGATCTCTTGATCTACACCCGAATGCAGAAAGCTCTTGACAGCTACGAAACCACTGGACCGCACGTTGAAGCAGCAAAAAAACTAGATCGAGCCGGGAAAAAAGTGAAGGCAGGCATGACCATCAGGTACATCGTGACAAAAGGCGGTGGGAGCATCTCGGAAAGAGCTTACCCTATGGAACTGATCAAGAACCGTAATCCGGACCCGCAGTACTACATAGATAACCAAGTTCTTCCTGCAGTCACGAACATACTTAAACAAGTAGGAATAAAAGAAAATGAGTTGAAGTACAAAGGAAAACAAAGCAAACTAGGTAGATGGTAAGAATGGACGAAGAAGAAAAACAAAAATGGTTGGAAGCAGGAAAAATAACCAGGAAAGCTCTCGAGCACGGAAAGAAGAAGATATCGCCCGACAAAACACTCCTGGAAGTAGCCGAAGCAGTTGAAAACAAGATAAATGAACAAGGAGCAGAAACAGCTTTCCCAGTCAACCTATCTCTTAACGAAGAAGCAGCGCACTACACGCCAGAAGCAGAAGACGATAAAAAATTCGGAGAAAGCATCGTAAAACTCGACGTAGGCGCTCAAGTAGATGGATACATCGGAGACTGCGCAAGAACCATCGACTTAACAAACGAAAACAAGGAACTAGTTAAAGCATCTGAAGAAGCACTCGAAAACGCCATAGAAATGGTTGAACCAGGAGCAAAAACCCGGGAAATCGGAGCAAAGATTGAAGAAACAATAGAATCGCACGGATTCAAACCAATAAAAAACCTTTCAGGACACGTCATGGTGCAAGGAATAGTCCACACCGGACTAACAATCCCAAACTACAATACAGCTGGATTCGAACTACAGGAAGACATGGTCATAGCCATAGAACCTTTCGCCACTAAAGGACGAGGAAAAGTAAGTTCAGGAAGCAAAACCCTCATATTCGGTTTAAAGGAAGAAAAACCCGTAAGAAACCAGCACGCAAGAAAAATACTTGAACTCGCAAAAAACTACGAAGAGTATCCTTTTGCAGAAAGATGGTTAACCAAGGCAGCAAAAGGCTTCAAACTAAAAGCAGGACTGAAAGAACTAGTCCAAAAAGAAGTTTTCACAACCTACCCCGTTCTAAAAGCCAAAGACCTCGTCTCTCAAACAGAAAACACCGTAATCGTAACAGAAGACGGCTGCGAAATAACCACAAAACTCTGAACTGCATTCAGAAGACCTTCAAAAAAATTTGAGAGCGGGCCCGGCGAGAACTCCAATCCATTTTTTTGAACTCGCGATCTACTGCTCCGAAGGCAGTCGCCTTATCCGAACTAGGCTACGGGCCCTTGATAACATTTATTACTCGTGAAGGTATTTATTTATTTTATGAAGTACCTGAATTTCAAGGAAAAGCACCTGCCGGAACTCGTAAAATTCTGGAACCAGAACTTTCCCAGAAACCAGGTAACGGAAGAAAAGTTCAGGAAAAGAGTTCTAGAGCACCCGAAGTTCAGCGAAAGCCATTTCTTTCTCTGCAAAGAAAACAAAGAACTAGCCGGGTTCTCTCACTCCCTAGACGAAGGAGACGAGAACTTCGTTTGCTTCATATACGTTGATCCAGAACACCGAGAACAAGGGATCGGATCCACACTCCTAGAAAAATGCACTCAAAACCTTAAAGGCCGAATCTGGGTTGGAAAAGAGTTTGAAACTCCGTTTTACGGAAACAGAGAAGGTCCTTTTCCTCCGTTATACGGTTCTACTGAATTTCTTGGTTTGAAGAGCGGTGACAGAGGATCAGTAAACTTTTTCAAGAGAAAAGGTTTTTCCGTAAAAGAAAAAACTGTGTCGCTGGAGTGTTCTCTGAAGGAGCACGAGTACGATGAAGGAAGTGAAGACTACTTTTTTTCAACTGAGAAGAACTTGGAACCATGGAGTGATTTTGAGAACGATGTTTTTGTGAGCTGGTGCTCTGACTGGAGAGGAGAAAGTGTTGGGACAGTTGTCTGGTTTCCTTTAGAAGAAGAGCGAGCTGGGATATACGATTTCTACGTGAAAAGAGAGCACAGGATCGGGGAAGTTGGAAAAAAGTTAATGAACTACGTTCTGCGGAACATGCAGAAAAAAGAGTTCTTGTTCTGCAATGCTGCTGTCAATGCTTTTGATCCAACTTTCTTGTTTTACGAGGATCTCGGGTTCCGACCGGACAGTTACTGGGTTTCTATGGCTTCTGAACGTTCTTAAAGAACTTCTCAGCGAAAACTTCTCCGCAGTACTTGCACTTAAGCCTTACCGGGTTCTTCAAGACCTTGAACTCGGGCTCGGCTGGTTCTCTCTCCTGGTTGGTTATGCACTTCGGATTGAAGCACTTCAAAACGCCTTTTATCTCTGAAGGTAGTTTCACTTTCCTCTTTTCTTCTACTTCTCCTTCTTTAATCAAGTTCACTGTAGCGTTTGGAGCCAGTAAAGACACTAAATCAAGAGTGTCTTCATCGAGGTAAACGTTCTCCAGTTTCAAGATATCTTTTTTCCCGTGACGCGTGCTCGAAACATTCATGGCCAAGACCACCGGGTCTTCAGTGTCTCCTTTGACGAGTTTCATTACTCCTGGGCCTTTCCCTGCCTTTATATGGTCGACGACCGTGCCGTTCCTGATGTGTCTTACGAGCATCATATTAGTTCACCTTCTTCCAGTGCTCCTGTAACCATTGCAAGCAACGCCATCCTGGTTGGCACTCCGTAAAAAGCTTGTTTGAAGTAAACTGCTCGCGGGTCGGAGTCAACCGTACTCTTTATCTCATTTATTCTTGGTAACGGGTGCATCACGATAGCATCGTCTTTGAGTTCGTTCATCACGTTTTCGTTTATCACGTAAGTTCCTTTAAGTCGCTCGTACTCGGAAGGGCGAGGGAAACGCTCTTTCTGGATTCTGGTAACGTAAACCACGTCCGCGTCAGAGAGTTCGAGCTCGTTGGTTTCTTCGTAATCTGTTCCTTCCTTGTATTTTTTCGGCATCTCCAGTTCTTCTGGAGCGATGAACTTGAAGCTCGTGTCAAAGTTTTTTAGTGCCGTGCAAAGAGAATGAACTGTTCTCCCATATTTTAGGTCTCCAACGAACGCGACTTTACAGCCATCTATGTTTGAATCAGAAGAAGAGGGGGGCCTTTCTTGTTGGATTGTCACAAGGTCAAGAAGCGTTTGCGTAGGATGCTGGTTCGATCCATCTCCTCCGTTTATGACTGGAACTTCTGCGGATTCGGCGGCCAACTTTGCAGCTCCTGGGTTCGGATGCCGTATGACTATTACGTCTGAGTAGGCGGACGCCATTTTTATTGTGTCTGAAGTTGTTTCACCTTTTTTTCTGGAGCTGGTTCTCGGGTCCGAGAAACCAATGATTTTTCCACCAAGTCTTTTCATGGCTGCGTGAAAAGATAGTCTGGTCCGAGTTGACGGTTCGAAGAACAAGCTGCTCATCAGTTTTCCTTGAAGAACGTTTAAGGGCGTGCCTTTGTCTAAGAGGTCAATCATTTTTTCAGAGTTTTTTAAGACTCGGTAAAAGTCTTCTTTCGAGAATTCGTCGATCGATATTATGTTTCTGCCTTCCCAACTCATTAAATCACTCCTTTTTGGAAGGGAGCTCATAAAGTGAACCCGAGAATATATTACTTTAGCAACATATAAAATACTTTAGTTCACAAAAAACCGGTTGAAGAAAACGCTCCTGTGGTCTAGTCCGGTTAATGATACAGGCCTCTCGAGCCTGCGACCCGGGTTCAAATCCCGGTGGGAGCACTAAAAAATCTACTTTACTTTTATCTCTTTCTTCTGAATCTTTTTCCCATCTTCTGTTTCTAGCTTGGCTTTCAAGTACCAGTCTATCCTTCGCGAAGAATAACCCTCGTGCTCGCTTCTGGAAGAAGCTACTTTAGCGCTCGCTGAACCAATGTCGCCTGCAGAAGTTCTTTCAAGCACGTTTTCCGGTAACTGGAAACTGAAAGAGTACTCGTCTCCATCCACAACCTCGTGAAATCCCAAGCTTTTTTCCTGGTTGAACAAGTAATTCATGCTCGTCTTCATGCTTCTCTGTATTGATTGCTTTATTTTTTCCACGCCAACCAATCGAACGCTTAACTCGGCTTCCGGACTCTTTTCTCTAGCGTTGATTTTAATGGTTCCGTTTACTTCTTGTCCAATAAAAAAAACTTGTTTTTCCAGAACTATTTCCATGGACTTAAGGCCGTAGATCATCAAAAGAAAGAAAACAGGCCTGGAATAAAATGATTTGTGAACCTCAGCATATATAATCACGCACCAGTCTATAAATAGACCTTCAAGCAGAGGCTCCGAGGCATGAGGACCGACCCTTACAATACCAATACAAAGCTAGCGACTGCCTGAGCAGGCTTAGGCAATCCCCTGGCCTGTGCGAAAAGAACAAAAGACTGATTCTCGATTTTTGTCACGAGGCCGTTGCCCGCAGATCCAGATGGAAAAGGCTGTGAGTTCTAGGACGAGGTCTTCCAGCCGAAAAGAATAAAAAACCAGGAGGAAAAACTTAAATTCAATGCATGTCTACTTCAAAGCGAATGCAACTAAAAGCATGGGTAGAAATAACAAGACCGTTCAACGGCATCATGGGGGCCCTAGCCGTTTTAGTAGGTTTCTTTGTTTCCTTGAACAATTTCTTGATTAACGGCTCTTTGATACTAGGTCTCCTAAGCGTTTTCTTCATATTAAGTGCTGGTATGATGGTTAACGACTTCTTCGACAGGTTCATTGACAAGAAAAAGAAGCCTAGGAAACCCATCCCCTCCGAACGAATTTCCGCCAAACACGCTCTTTACGGCAGTTTCGTGCTCTTTTTCGTTGGAATCATTCTTTCCGTATGGGCCGATATTGCAGCAGGCCTTATTGCCTTGGTAAACTCTTTCCTGCTAGTAATCTACTCGAAAGAGTTTTCGAAGAAGCCTTTAGTTGGAAACGTAATAGTTGCTTTCCTTGTTGGAAGCAGCTTTGTTTTCGGAGCAGCAGTAGCAGGAAACGTTTTCTCGATGACGGTTTTTGTTCTCGCGATTCTTGCTTTCTTATCCACGCTTGCAAGAGAAGTTTTCAAGGACTGTGAAGACATTGAAGCAGACAAAGGAGAGAGAAAAACGCTTCCCATCACGATCGGTGAAGACAAAAGCAGTAACTTGGCTGGTTTCCTGACCATGTTAAGCGTTCTACTGAGTCCAGTTCCGTTTCTCATAGGTTTAAACTGGTTTTATCTCGCGGTAGTTGTTGTCGCGGACGCGTACTTCCTCTGGATAATACGACAGGGGTTGAAGAAAGAGTACGGTTTTTGCAGCAGGCACATGAAGTACGCTCAGGCACTCGTGTTAATCGGTTTTCTCGCAGGCATACTCTAATTAAAAAGAGTTCCTAAAACAATAGTGATCCAAAGTGAAAAACCAAATCCAATTCATTGCAAAAACGGATGACTGGAAGATGGTGAAAAAGCTAACAGTCAAAGAAAAAACAAAGCCTTTAGAAGTCGCTAGATTTCTTTCAAGCGTTCACGAATCCCTAGACAAAAAAATGTGGAAAAAGTTAAGACAGTCAATGGACTTAAACGCTTTGGATGAACTAGCTGCAGAGATAACCGGAGCAGAAAAAAAAGACGAGGAATACAAAATCAAGGGCAGGATCACGTTCGACAAAATTCAGGAAAGCCTGAAGAAACTGAAGAGCCCGAAAACCGGGAAAAAAGTCAACAAAATCGTTTCAACAAAACCAGGGAAGCAACCAGTAAAAGCTTACCTAACAAGAAAAGTTCTAGGACTACTGAAAATGAGGATCGAGCCAGATCCAGACAAGATAAAAAAACACATAAAAAAGAAAAGACTTCAGCAAGCCTAAAACATAAATACTGGGATCAACAAAATCAAAACAACAAATCTTTTGGGGTCGTAGGGTAGCCTGGCATCCTGCGAGCTTTGGGACCTTTTTCGCTCAAGCGAAGAAGGCCAAACAGCTTGTGACCGGAGTTCAAATCTCCGCGACCCCACTCCAAAGTTTTTTTGCAGGGGTCCCAAAGCCTCTTTCAGAGCTTTCGGGTTCTGAGGGCTTTAATGGTCAAATGGGCAGGACTTAAGATCCTGTGGCTTTTTGTTCGACCTTAGGGTCGAGGGAAACACACAAGTGCCTTCGAGGGTTCGAATCCCTCCCCCTGCATTTTCTTAGAAAAAAGTTAATGTTCCCCCACGTATTCTTCTTCAAGTTCTCCAGCTGTCCCCCCGTTGCTTTCTCTAGTTATCACGTCTTCTGCTTCTTCTCGATTATTATCAATGGTCTTATTTCGTTCGCTTCTTCTCGTTTATTATCATGATCTTACTTCGTTCGCCCGAAGAATAAAGTTCAAGTGGTCTAATTCATCTGGATCAGTTGCTTCTTGAGCTGGTTCCGTGTGGAAAAACTTCTCTTCTTCATTCCTGCGTATCAAAAGTTTTTTCGGAACTCCTAGGCTACTGGCACCTATTCTCCTGTAAACAAGTCTCAAGAAACTTTTGTCTTCCTCAGGCATCAACAAACTTTATGTTCCAACAGATCTAAATTTCTTCAGAGAACGCTCCTCAACCAACAATCAATTATTTAAAAGAAACTGGATTAAGTTAAACCGAGGGAAAAAAATGCCATCCCAAGAAGAAAAAATCATTAAAATGATCACAGAAGAACTGCAGAAAGGTAAAAGCCCGGACATGGTGGTAAAAGAACTCGTGGACGCTGGTATGCCGAGAGAAGAAGCTCAAAAAGTAGTTAGAGCTGTACAACAAAAAACTCAGGGAGGTGGAGGAGGAAGACCACCTCAAAGAAGACCTCCAGGCGGAGGACACTCATGGCTCGTGCCAACCCTAATGATCATCGCAGTAATAGTGCTGTTATGGGTAGCGTTCTCGTGAAAAACTTTTTTCTAGGGCAACAAAAAATATTTATACGGCGGAAACCAAAAAAGATTCGGAAAGCCTCGGTAGCTCAGTTGGAAGAGCGCCACCTTGGTAAGGTGGAGGCTTCCCGGGTTCGAACGATCAACAGAAACTCCCGGCCGAGGCTTCAAAAAATTTATCTAGGCAGGCAAACAAAATGAACACGGAGCTAATCAAAGAAAAAGGAACTAAAGCTACAGCCCTTGCTTCAGCACTCATAATAATCATCATAATCGCTTTAAATCTTTACGGATTCCAGGAAACAGCAGCACCGGAATCCTCTTTGACAAATCAAACTCCAGGGAAAGAAAGCGTGATCAAAAAAGACTGCATTGAGTTGCCGAGATACGCTACCTTGGGAGGAAGAAACGTTACCAGAGTTACTGGATGCCAGTTAACAGCCTACGACAAAAACGGAAACGAAATAGAAACAAAAACAGAAGTTAAAGGAAATTACTTGGTCTTCAACTCCTCTGACTGCCTCAAAAAAGATCAGCGGATAGAAATAAAGTGCGATAGCCACGAGTACCTAGGAAAAGCAAAGGATTTAGTGTGGGAAGCAAAATCTTTTGGGGGGATAGCTTTAAAGAAGATTACAGAACAACCAGAAGGATTAAGAGAGATTACAGAACAAGAAAAAGAAGAAATAGAAGCAAGTCATCCCTGCAACGGGAACATGACCTTTGAAACAAGATACGATAGCTACAGATGCTTTGAAAAAAGAGAAGAATTTGTGAACTGTACTTACTACTTCCTGAAGAAAGGAAGAGAGCTAGAAGAACAGTCAAGCATGTTCATAGACTCTGAAGCAGTTGGTTTCTACTCTACTGCACTCAACTGCGCTAGAAAAATAGAGGAAAAGCCTGAAATTAGAGTAAAAGTAGAAAGTTACAGGAACGAATACAAAGAATGGGGAGAAAGCTTCCATGTAACTGCAAACGACATAGACGAACTTATAAACAAATTAAGTTCAACGAGATTTGAGTGAAACGCCGGCGTGGCTCAGCTGGTTAGAGCGCCAGACTCATAAAGACACTTTTCGCCCGTTATCAAGAAAAAGCGCTTGAGACATCTGGAGGTCACGGGTTCGAACCCCGTCGCCGGCATTTTCTTACCTAAACAAAGTTAAATACCAGTAATCTCAAAAAAACTGTTACCGCCTCGGTAGCTCAGCGGTTAGAGCGCATGCCTTGTAAGAAACTTTCAAAAAAAGTTCCATCAAAACTCCAGGAAAGCATGATGTCGTGGGTTCAAATCCCACCCGAGGCTTCCTATTTTCAAGAGCAGAGCCGCATCCTTGAGACAGCGCACTTCCAGGAAATGCACTCCTAATTCATTGATTGCCCGCCTCTAGCAAAACTCGTTGATTTACTACCCTAAGTATTAAATTACCTGGCCACAATTATCCTAGCTGCAAAGGTAATAGAACCTTGGTGATAAGTGTGATTGTGACAGAGACCAAACCGTTTGGGATAATAAAAGCAAAACTGAAGAAAGACGAGGAAGTATCCATAGTTAGTTGCAACCACTGCGCAAAGCTGTGCGGGACAGGGGGCAAACAAGGCTTGAAGGAGATGAAAGAAAGATTAGAGGGGGAAGAATACACAGTATGTGACGAGTTCGTTCTCGCGCCAGCATGCGACAAGAACACAAGCAAAAAAATAGTCAAGCCAGGAAAGAGCGTGGTTTTAGCGTTAACTTGCGATGCTGGTGTAGCTATTATGAAACAATTGTTCAAAGATAATAAAGTGGCCCCTGCTTTAGACACGGTTGGTTTAGGAGCATATGATGAAGAAGGGAATATCTTCCTAATAAAAAAGTTTGAGTAGTATCCAATACTTGATGCATCAAGTACAGAACAAGGGCTCCTTCCAGGCTTCTGTCTCTGGCGGCTCCAAACGACCAACCCCTCCACAAACGCTTTGTCGTAAGGGATTTCCGCGAGGACTAGGAAGTCCTCGCCCCCGCGAAAGGCCTAATCTTTCCGGCCATCTCCTTGTTCAGGCCAGCCTTGTTGATGAACTGCCCCTAGCTTTCGGAAGAAGACTTCCCGGCGGTTATGTTAAAGTTTTTTAGAAGCACCTAAACGGCTAAAAAATTTATAAGGAAAAAAAGTAAAAACAAGATAAGGAAAAAACCATGGCCAAAGAGAACGAAGTCCTGGGCCAGAAAAGAGAGGGATCAACACTAGAAATTTAAAGCAAGCTCAAAAAATCATTTCAGGGAGGTAAAAAAATGGATGAAGAAAAACTCATAATTGCAATATCTTTCCTACTAGTTGGAATATTCTTGTCGCCAATCACAATGCTCTCAAAAAGCAGTACAGTGCAAAAAGAAGTAACGCACGTAACATACGAGCAAGCAAACTACAGTAAAGTATATCAACAAACAAAAAACTCGGTAGTATCCATTAAAAGCATTCCAAAAGATCCTGAAGAAACCGTTTCAGAAGGATCAGGATTCATCTACGACAAGAAAGGTCACGTGGTAACGAACGCACACGTAGTAACTGAAAATGGAACCACAGGCGTTTACCTGCCGAACGGAGAAGTGAAAGAAGCAAAAGTAATAGGAATAGATATTTACACTGACATAGCTGTCCTTAAAATCAATGCATCACAAACCGAACTAGAACCGTTACCTCTTGCTAACTCTGAAAACGTTAAAGTAGGTCAACCAATCGCATCGATCGGTAGCCCGTTCGGATTCAGTTCAACAATAACTACAGGCGTCATCAGCCAAAAAGACCGGTTGCTGAAAACAAAAACTCTTTTCCCCGTCCCAAACGCTATCCAGACAGACACTCCGATAAATCCAGGGAACTCAGGAGGACCTTTAGTATCGATGAAAGGGAAAGTGATCGGGATAACCACAGCAATAAGGTCACAGATTAGACAGTACTCGGGAGTAGGTTTTGCCGTGCCCTCAAACGCGTTGAAGGAAATCGTGCCCAAGCTCATCATAAACGGAAAGTATCCTCACTCCTGGATTGGAATAATTGGGATGAATATACCGCCAGAAATAGCTAGATATTCTTCAAAAGGATTTCTCGTGAACCAGGTGGCTGAAAACAGTCCAGCAGACAAAGCAGGGCTCAAAGCAGGCACAGTAGAGTATGAAGAAGAAGAAATAACGGTCACAGGAGACATCATCACAGGGATAAACGGAAAAGAAGTCAAGAACCTTGAGGACCTGCTGAGCTATTTGCACGAGAACACAACCCCAAACGATACAGTAACCATGACCGTGATCAGGAACGGAGAAAAAAAACAACTCAAACTAACCCTAGGGATAAGGCCTTTACAAAGAAAAGATTGAATGGAGGAAAAACCTCGTGCAGCAGCAGTCATTCCAAGAAAAACCGCAAAAAAAGCAGCAGAAAGAAAAGTAAAAAAAGAGACCACGTAAGCGCTGAAGCAAAAAAAATTACTTTACTACAATGACTTCATAGCTCCTGACAGGCATCGCCTGGAACTGTTTTTTCTGTGCAAACCAGAGGACAAAGAAAAAAAAGAAAAACTAGCCGACGCAAAATTCGTCGAGCGAGAAAAACTAAAAGCACTTGACACCCAGCCGAAAACACTGATAAAAGATTTTAAGAAGGTTTCGAGCTCGAGAAAGAACAGAAAAGCGTTAATGGGGTCACTGAGATTCGAACTCAGGTCACGTGGCCCCGAACCACGCAGGATACCAGACTACCCTATGACCCCTTCCCATCAAACAATTTTTAAATAACTCCGCATAAAATACTTAACACCAAAAAACCCTGCTTAGCATAGCCTGGAAATGCGTCCGCCTGTAGAGAGCTAACGCCCCCGAGGCGTTATGGACGCATTAAGCGGAAGATCCCCAGTTCGAATCTGGGAGCAGGGACGTGCCCTGGTAGTGTAGTGGCCTATCATCCGAGATTGTCGATCTCGGGACCCGGGTTCAAAAGACTTTTTTTCATTCGATGAAAGAAGGTGAGAAATTCCCGGCCGGGGCGCTTTTATTATTTTCCGATAACAGGTTCAGCAGAAGACTGGAGTAACGCGGACCAAAAGAATTACAAAACATTTATAAATAAAGTTAATTAAAACGTAATGGGTGCGGGGATACAACTTGGTTGATTCAGAGATTATTCTAAAACACAAATTAGTACCTGAGCACGAAATCCTTTCTGAAAAAGAGAAGAAAAAAGTGCTGAAGGAACATAACGCTACAGAAGAGCAGATGCCTAGAATAAGAAAAGATGACCCAGTAGCCAAAGCCATAGGTGCAGAAAAAGGCGATTTGCTCAGAATAAAAAGAAATTCGATAACAGCAGGCGAATCCACTTACTATAGAATAGTTGTCTGAATACTTTCTTAGTTCCGCACACTCGCGAGGAAAGAAAATGTATAACTGGGAAGCAGCAGAGGCCTTTTTAAATGATAAAGGTTTGGCAGAGCAGCACATAAAGTCGTTCAATGACTTCATAGATAATGGATTGCAGAGGATAATCGATGAGAAAGGAAAAATAGAATCTCATCAAGAAGGAGTAAATGTTAACTTGGGGAAAGTCCGAGTAGAGAGACCAAGAACCATTGAAGCAGACGGGTCTTCTCCAAGAGTAACTCCGATGCGAGCAAGACTAAGGGATCGAACTTACTCCGGAAAAGTCTTCCTGGAACTAGGATTAATCGAAGGCGATGTAGAAAGAGACATGCAAGAAGTATACATCGGAGAACTCCCTATGATGGTTCAATCAAGAAAGTGCTATCTAGACGGGCTTTCAAACGAAGAAATGATAGAGAAAGGCGAAGACGCTACAGACCCAGGCGGATACTTCATAGTCAACGGCTCTGAAAGAGTTCTAGTTTCTGTTGAAGAACCTGCACCCAACAGAGCCATCGTATCACAGAAAACCAGATCAGGAAAGACCAGCACTATAACACGCGCTTTCTCAACCAGAAGCGGTTTCCGAGCCAAAACACAAGTCAAAAGAAAATACGACGGAACCCACTATATATCTTTCCCTGCTTCTCCTAAGCACCTGAACATCGTTACAGTACTCCGCGCACTAGGCCTGGACACAAACGAAGAAATCTTTAACGCTTTCGATGAATCAGAAAAAGAACTCATCAAAAACGATCTGGTTCTGAACATAGCGAGAACAAAACCAGAGAACACTGAAGACGCAATAATGCACCTAGGGAAAAGAGCAGCATCAGGACAAACCGAAGAATACCAGTTACAGAGAGCTAACTATCTTCTGGACAACTACTTGATCCCGAACGACGGAGTCGAAGAAGAAGACAGAATAAAGAAAGCTTACCATATCTGCAGGATGATGGAAAAAGGAGCAAAAGTAGCTCACGGGCAAAGAAAAGAGGACGACAAAGACCATTACGCGAACAAAAGACTCAAGCTAGCAGGAGCCCTGATGGAAGACCTCTTCAGGCACGGGCTCAAGTACTTCGTGAAAGACGTTAGATACCAGATAGACAGAGTGTTCTCAAGAAGTAAGAAATTAAGAGTAAGATCCCTAGTTAGACCGGACGCACTAACAGACAGAATCCAGTACGGTCTAGCAACCGGGGAATGGCCAGGAGGAAGAACAGGAGTATCACAACTTCTGGACAGAGTGAACTACACTTCCGTGGTCTCGCACTTGAACAGAGTTGTTTCCCCGTTAAGCAAAGTTCACCCGCACTTCGAGGCAAGAGACCTTCACTCAACACACTTCGGAAGAATTTGCCCTAACGAAACTCCGGAAGGACAAAGCTGTGGACTAGTAAAAAACTTCGCGGCAAGTGCAATGGTCACAGCCACGTCACCAGACACTGAAGAACTCGAGGAAAAACTCGAGAAGATGGGGGTAACATTTAAGGAGTGATAAAATGAGTCAAGCAACTGTTTACCTGAACGGAACATTAATCGGTTTCCACGACAAGCCAAAAGAACTAGTTGAAAAAATAAAAGAAAGAAGAAGACAAGGAAAAATCTCCGACAAAGTGAACGTAGGATACTACGCTGACACGCACGCTCTTCACGTTAACTCAGACAAAGGCAGAACCAGAAGACCTTTAATTGTTGTCGAAGACGGAGAACCAACTCTAACAGAAGAACACCTGCAGAAACTTGACAAAGGAAAAATGGACTGGCAGGACCTGCTTAACAAAGGAATAATCGAGTACCTTGACGCAGAAGAAGAAGAAACAGCTTACATCGCAAGAACAAGAGAAGAAGCTTCAGAAGAACACAATTACCTGGAAGTACACCCATCACTCATAATGGGAAACGTTGGATCATTCACCGTTTTCCCAAACCACAATGCCTCGCCAAGAATCACCATGGCCACCTCTATGCTTAAACAATCCATCGGACTATACCAATCTAACTTCAACCTCCGAATGGACACCCAGGGCTACATCGGATACTACCCGCAGATGCCTCTAGTTAAAAGCAAGCAAACAAAGATCCTTGGATCAGACAAAAGACCTGCAGGGGAGAACCTGGTCGTAGCTATCTCCCCTTTCGACGCATACAATATTGAGGACGCCATTATAATGAACAAGGCAAGCATCGAGAGAGGAGCAGCAAGAAACATTTTCTGCAGAACCTACTCAGGAGAAGAAAGAAGATACCCAGGAGGCCAGAAAGACCGGTTCGAGCTACCTGACCCGGAAATCCAGGGTTACAGAGGAGAAGAAGAGTACAAATACCTGGACGACGATGGAATAATCCAGCCGGAAACCGAGGTTGAAGGAGACAACGTTTTGATCGGAAAAACTTCTCCACCAAGATTCCTTGAAGAAAAAGGAGAACTAAGCATCATCGAAGAAAGCAGAAGAGATGACTCAATAACCACAAGATCAAACGAATCAGGAGTCGTTGACGTCGTAATGCTCACAGAAGCATCAAACGGAAACAAATTAGTTAAAGTAAAAGTAAGAAGCGAACAAATCCCTGAACTCGGAGACAAATTTTCTTCAAGACACGGACAGAAAGGAGTTATCGGATTAATAGTTCCTCAGAGAGACTTGCCGTTCACGGCAAACGGAACCGTACCAGACCTGATAATGAACCCGCACGCAGTACCATCCAGAATGACGGTCGGACACATAATGGAGCTACTGGGCGGTAAACTAGCCTCAATGGAAGGAAGAACAATAAATGCAACAGCCTTCGAAGGAGAAAACTACGAAGACCTTGAACAAGGACTCAAAGACCAAGGATTCAACCCAAGAGGAGAAGAAGTCCTCTACAACGGAAAAACCGGAGAAGAAATCAAGGCACAAATATTCATGGGAGTCATCTATTACCAGAAACTAAAGCACCTCGTCTCCAAAAAAATCCACGCAAGAGGCAGAGGACCAGTACAGATGCTTACAAGACAGCCAACAGAAGGAAGAGTAAGAAAAGGAGGACTAAGATTCGGAGAAATGGAAAGAGACACGTTAATAGGACACGGAACCTCCATGCTACTTCTTGAGCGACTGTTAAAAGAATCAGATGCAGCAGAAGAATTAATCTGTAAAGACTGCGGAGAAATAGCAGTAAGAGACAGAATAAGAAACAAAAAATTCTGCCCACTATGCGGAAGCAAGAACATAGAACCAGTCGAGATCTCTTACGCATTCAAACTACTGCTCGACGAACTTAAAGCAAGCACGATACGGCCTAAACTGAACCTGACCGACAAAACAATGTGATAACCATGGAAACATACAGCAAAAAAATCGGGAGCATAAAATTTGGGATACTCTCCCCAGAACAGATAAGAAGCACTAGCCAGACCAGAATAGTCACTCCAGACACGTACGACGAAGACGGATACCCAATCGAAGGAGGACTAATGGACCTGCACCTAGGAGTAGTGAACCCAGGACTACGATGCAAAACATGCGGAGGAAGAATGGGAACATGTCCAGGACACCTCGGACACATCGAGCTAGTTAGACCTGTAGTGCACGTATCGTACGCAAAAATCATTTACAACCTTCTGAGAAGCACTTGCAAGGACTGCAACAAAATACTTTTATCCGACGAGAAAGTAGAGGGACTAGAAACAAAAAGAGACATCGTTAGAAAAGCAAAAAACAGATCAAAATGCCCTCACTGCGGAGAAAAACAATCAAAAATCAAGCTAGATAGACCAACCAACTTCTACGAAAACGATCAAAGAATCTTACCATCCGAAATCCGAGAAAGAATAGAAAAAATACCGGACGAAGTCCTAAGACAATTCAACATAGACCCAGAGTACGCAAGACCAGAATGGGCCATCCTATCTGTTCTGCCCGTTCCCCCAGCAAACTCTCGGCCATCAATCACTCTTCAATCAGGAGCAAGAAGCGAAGACGACTTAACGCACAAGCTCGTTGACATACTCAGAATCAATCAAAGACTTAGAGACAACCTTTCAGCAGGAGCTCCTCAACTGATTATCGAAGACCTGTGGGACCTGCTGCAGTACCACGTTTCAACTTACTTCGATAACGAGATCTCAGGCATACCACCAGCCAGACACAGGTCAGGAAGACCGTTAAAGACACTGAAACAAAGACTTAAAGGAAAAGAAGGAAGATTCAGGTACAACCTGAGCGGTAAAAGAGTTAACTTCTCAGCAAGAACCGTGATCACTCCAGATCCACAGATTAGCATAAACGAAGTAGGAGTACCAGAAACCATTGCAGAAGAACTTACCACACCAATACCTATTACTTCATGGAACATAGACAACCTCAAGAAATACATCAAAAGAGAAAAGCCCCCGAAAGCCGAGTACGTGAAAAAACCGGACGGAAGAAGAAAAAAAGTAACTCCAGAAACAAAAGAAGCAATACTTGAAGAAATAGAACCTGGATACTTGCTTGAAAGACAGTTAGAAGACGGAGACGTAATAGTGTTCAACAGACAACCATCACTACACCGAATCTCGATGATGGCGCACAAAGTAAAAGTTCTGCCAGGAAAAACACTTAGGCTAAACCCGTGCGTTTGCCCACCGTACAACGCGGACTTCGACGGAGACGAAATGAATCTGCACCTACCTCAAACCGAAGAAGCAAAAGCAGAAGCACTGAACCTAATGCTCGTGCAGGACCAGATAATCACACCCAGATACGGCAGACCAATCATCTACGGAAACCAGGACTTCGTATCAGCAGGCTACGAGGTCACAAAAGAAGGAACAACCTTCAAAAAAACAATAGCCAAAAAAATGCTTGCAGCAGCAGACATCTACAAACTGCCAGAACCAGATGCAGGCGACGAATACTCAGGAAAACTACTGTTCTCCCAAGTTCTACCTGACGACCTGAACCTAGGATACAAGGCCACAATACACGAAGAAGGAGTTAACGAGGATGCAGACGGAACCGTTGTAATCGAAGACGGTCTGTTGAAACAAGGAGTTATAGACAAGGAAAGCTTCCAAGGAAAACTAATGGACAGGATCTTCAGAAAATACGGAGCCGACAGAGCAAGAGAATTCCTGAACAAAGCAACAAAACTCGTGATCACAGGATTAATGGAAAAAGGATTCACAGTATCCTTCAAAGACATTGAACTACCTGAAGAAACAGAAGAAGAAATAAACAACAAGATAGAAGAAGGAAAAGAAAAAGTAGACGAACTAATAGGAAAATACGAGGAAGAAGAACTTAAAAGAATCCCAGGAAAAACAAGAAAAGAAACCCTCGAAGCTAGAATAATGAGCGAGCTAGGAAAAATAAGAACCGAATCAGGAGAACTAGCCAAAAACAGCATGGAAGAAGGTAACTACATGCTTACAATGAGCAGAGTAGGAGCTAGAGGAAGCATACTTAACATCACGCAAATGAGCGCCCTGCTAGGGCAGCAGGCAGTTAGAGGAGGAAGGATCCTTAGAGGATACAAAGACAGATCCTTACCTCACTTCAAAAAAGGAGACATGGGCGTAGAATCAAGAGGATTCGTTAAATCAAGTCTCAAAGACGGTCTGAACTCCACAGAATTCTTCTTCCACTCAATGGGAGGAAGAGAAGGACTAGTGGACAAAGGAATTAGAACAGCTAAAAGCGGTTACATGCAAAGACGATTGATTCACGCGCTTCAGGACATCAACCTTAAGCAAGACAAGACCGTGAGAGACGCAAAAAACCGGATCGTTCAATTCAAGTACGGAGAAGACGGAGTAGACCCGATGAAATGCATTGGCTACAAACCAATCGACTACAAGGAGGTAACAGAATGAAAAAACCGTTCAAGCAATACGAGGACAAGCTTCCGAAAAAAATTCTGGAAGAACTAAAAGAAAGAACAAAAGACCTATCCAAAAAACAAACCAAGCAATCACTGGAAAACGCTCTAGAGCAATATCAAGACCATCAAGCAGAACCAGGAGAAGCAGTAGGCGTAGTAGCCGCTCAATCCATCGGGGAACCAGGCACACAGATGAGCATGAAAACATTCCACTATGCAGGAGTAGCAGAAATCGCTATTTCTCAAGGACTACCAAGATTCATCGAGATCGTTGATCTCAGAAGAAAGCCAAAGGTTCCAGTTACCAACATCCACCCCCAACCCAAAATAAAGAAAGACAAAGACAAAGTAATCAAGTTCGCAGAATCAATAGAAGCCATAAAAGTCGAAGACGTCTCGAAAACAGAGGAAACACTTGAAAAAGAACAAGTTGAAATCATATTCGACGAACAAAAACTCGACGACCATAACCTGACTGTTAAAAAAGCTATAGAAGAAACAAAAGAAAAAGCAACCAAGAAACCGAAAGAAGAAACCGAAAAAAGCCTCGTGTTCGAACCAGGATACTCAAAACT
>JAGXON010000030.1 GCA_023659865.1 Candidatus Diapherotrites archaeon LH_S9
AGCAGTTTGTTGCGTAGGCGTTCATTCGTCCGTATGTTGTCATAGTTTTTTCAGGAAAGCAGAAAAAGAAACAAAAAACACTCAGCACCACGAACACAAGAAAAAAAACAGAGAAAAAATAGAGAAAGCCGAGAAAAAACTCGAAAAACACGAGATGAAACCAATCAAAAAACCTGAAGTAGAAAAAGCAGAACAAAAAGCCAAAAAAGTAGCTGAAAGACTAAAAAAACATCAGGAAAACGTTCACGCAGCCAAGCACGAACTCAAAAAAGTATCAAGCGAAACAGCAAAAAAAGCAGATGATCACGGCACAGAAACACAGATAGCGAAAGAAAAAGCAGAAGAAACACACGAAGAGCTTGAAAAACTTAAAGAAAAGTTAGAAGAATCAGAGAAGAAAGCAAAAGAAACAACAAAGCACTTAGAGAAAACCAAGCACCCTGAAGGCACTGAAGAAAAAATGGTGATGTCTGAGATAAACGCAATGAAAAAAGGAGAGCAAAAAAGCGTTGGACAACTCGCCGAAATCACTGACCTCGATAAAAAGAAGGTGAAAAAAATACTGGAAGAAAACGAGGACGACAGCAATTACGAGCTTAAAGGAAAAGGACTCACCTCAAAACTAAAAGGAAAAGCGCTAGTCATCAACAAAAAGTAACCTTTTTAAATGCCCGTTATTTAATCAATATCGAATAAGGTGATCCAAAAATATGAACAAAAAAGGAATATCCCCCGTAGTAGCCGTAGTACTATTAATCGCCATCGCCGTAATCGCAGCAGTAGGACTATACTTCTGGATAGGAAGCCTAACAGGACAACCAACAACCAAACAAAAACCAAGAACAATAACAGCAAGCACAGTAAACTGCAACCAAACAGGAGACATAAGTAGAGTACTAATATCAGATACTGCAGATCCAGAAGCTAGCCTAATAAACTTAACTGATGCCGGTATGGATCTAGAGACATCTAGTGGAGCACCAATAACTAACTGTAATCCAAAAAGCATAACTTCTGGGGACACAGCAAGCTGCGATATTGGCGATGAAAATGCCACATTCAAAAAAGCTAGTGGAACAATCAGTATCTTCGGAGAAAAGATCGCGGCTTCCGAAATAAGTTGCTGAACATGCAAAAAGGAGTAACATCCATAGTATCCGTAGTGATATTGATAGGACTAGCTGTAACCTTCTCTTTTTCTCTTTATTTTTTATTTCAAGGAGCAGAAAAAAACCCTGAAAAAACTATGACAACATACGGACGAATGAACGCCTACGCAACAAACTGCT
>JAGXON010000031.1 GCA_023659865.1 Candidatus Diapherotrites archaeon LH_S9
ATCCAAGCTGGTCTTGAGGTACTTCTACGTAGATGTCCTGGATTGGCTCGAGCAGGTACGCTCCAGCGTTCAGCATCGCTTGATAAATTGGTTTTCTTACTGCTGGGTACACTTGGTTCGGTCCTCTGTGGATCGCGTCTTCGTGCAGTTTCGCGTCCATGAGTTTGACTTTCACTTTTGCTACTTTTTCTTCTGCTAGTGGTCCTTTGTCTATTGCTTGTTCGAAAGCGTCTATTATGAGTTCCTTGGTTTCGTGAAGTGCTTGTATTCCTTTTGTCATGTCGATGAGCATGTTAGCGTTGTGAAGGCTCCGGACTTTTTTTGTTTCTTTTTTTTCCATGCCGTGGTCTCTTAGTTTCTGGGCTAGTTCGTTCTTGTCTTTCATGTCTTTTGGCGTGATTTCACCGTCTTTCATTGCGTGGTATACGTCGTCTTCGAGTGGCTCTACCTTGATGTAGAATTTGTTGTGTCTGTTTGGTGATTTTCCTTCTACCTGAGGTGATTCTCTGGCCACTGTTTCTCTGTACACGACTATAGGCGGCGATGTTTCGACTTCTAGGCCTTTGTTTTTTCTGATTCTGTCTTCTATTACTTCTAGGTGTAGTTCTCCCATGCCGGAGAGCAGGTGTTCTCCTGTTTCTTCGTTGATCTCGACTTTTATCATTGGGTCTTCTTTTCCGACTTGTCTTAGGACTTCGATGAGTTTTGGGAGTTCTGAAGTGTTTTTTGCTTCGATTGATTTTGTTATGACTGCTTCTGAGAAGTGTTTCATTTCTTCGAATGGTTCCATGTCTTGTTCGCTAACGGTTTCTCCAGCGAATGCGTCGTTGAGTCCGGTTACTGCTGCGATGTTTCCGGCTGATACTTGGTCTACGTTTACTCTTTCTGCTCCCATGTAGACTCCGACTTGCTGGGTTTTGTTTTCTCTTTTTCCGTTAACTAGTTTGAGTTTTTGTCCTTGTTCGATTTTTCCTGAGAATATTCTTCCTGTTGCGACTGCTCCTGCGTGCGGGTCCATAGTGATGTCTGTGATCATCATTGATAGTGGTGCGCCTTCGTCGCAGTTGATCATTGCTTTTTCGATTTCTGATTCTTTTTCTCCTTTCCATATTGTAGGTATTCTGTATTTCTGTGCTTCTTTCGGGTTCGGAAGGTGGCGTATGATCATTTTCAGGATTACTTTGTGGATAGGTGTTTTTTTGGCTAGTTCTTTTTGGTTGTTGTTGTCCAGGTGTTCGTAGATGTCTTGGAA
>JAGXON010000032.1 GCA_023659865.1 Candidatus Diapherotrites archaeon LH_S9
GATTTAAGCTACCGAACCTGCTTCCGGAAACTAACTGGAGTCAGGCAATTCGAGTACCTTCCAACCCCCCTTGCCACCATAAAGGAGGAAAACAATGGGAAAAACATACATAGACACAATAAAATACGTAATAAACGGAAAAATAAAGATAGAGGGAATAGTAAAAAAACCTGACGTAGTAGGAGCAATATTCGGACAAACAGAAGGACTTCTAGGAGACGATCTAGATCTAAGAGAACTACAAAAATCAGGAAGAATTGGCAGAATAGAAGTACAACTAGAAACAAAATCAGGGAAAACAAAAGGAACCTTCACACTACCATCAGGACTGGACAAATCACAAACAGCAGTACTAGGAGCAGCACTAGAAACAGTGGACAAAGTAGGACCATGCGAATCAGAAGTAGAAATAGAATCAATAAAGGACACAAGAGCATCAAAAAGAGATTTCGTAGTGGGAAGAGCAAAAGAACTTCTAGGAGACCTAGAAAAAGAAATGCCAGAAAGCCAAGAAATATCCACAGAAGTAAAAGACAGCATGAAGAAAGCAAAAGCACAGGCATACGGAAAAGAAAAACTATCAGCAGGACCAGACATAGACAACTCAAAAGACATAATAGTAGTCGAAGGAAGAGCAGACGTACTGAACCTATTATCAAAAGGGATAAACAACGCAATAAGCCTAAAAGGATCAAAAATACCTAAAACCGTGCGAAAACTCTCAAAGAAAAAAGAAACTACACTCTTCGTTGACGGAGACAGAGGCGGGGACATAATAGTAGAGGAATTCAAGCAACTAGGCGACCCAGACTACGTAACAAAAGCACCAAGAGGAAAAGAAGTAGAAGAACTAACACAAAAAGAAATCCTAAAGAGACTCAGGAAAAGCATACCAATAGATGAATACAAAACAAAAAGCAAAAAAAAGACCAGAAAAAAGAAGGCAAGCAAAAAGAAAACCAGTAAAAAATACGACAAACACTACAAGAAAGTCGAAGAAAACATGAAAGCAGTACTACTGGACAAAAAAGGCAAAGAAATTAAAAGCGTGCCAATAGCGGAAATGATCGAAGGGATAAAGTCAGTGAAAAAAAGCAAAAACAGTGATATTCGACGGAATAATAACTCAAAGACTAGTAGATCTAGCGGACAAAAAGAACATCGACACACTAGTAGGAATAAAGAAATCTAGAATAAAATCCAAGAAAGGAATC
>JAGXON010000033.1 GCA_023659865.1 Candidatus Diapherotrites archaeon LH_S9
GGGCATGCTAGTCCAGCTTATAGCACTTCTCGGAGCATTTTACCTACTTTGGGGAATATTCGCGAGAATGATTTCTTTCGTCACTACAAGACCAACCCCTCGCAAAGAAGACTGGTGGAATGGCATAGCGATACTATTGCTTGTTCTACTCATCTTTGGGGAAACAAGGATTCCGTTCAAGACAATACAGCTGCTTTTTGATGCAGCTTCGTCCGTGCTGAGCACCTTCGCGTAAATTGCTGTTTTTTCCGTGGCACGAACAAACCCTTAAAAACTTTAAAAAAAGAAAAATAAAAAGGTGGAAATAAATGAGAGCAGACTACAAAATAGAGAACATAGTTGCTTCAGCATCGCTCGAAGGAGAAATAGACCTGTATAAAGCAGCAAAAGGACTTGATAACATTGAATACGAGCCTGAGCAATTCCCTGGAGCAATAATTAAGTTAGATGAACCAAAAACCTCTCTTCTGATGTTCAAAAACGGTAAAATAATCTGTACCGGTGGAAAAAGCAAAGAAGATGTTTACGCATCGGTCGAGAAAGCAGTCGACCAGATAATGCCTTACGTCGAAAAGTGAACTGCCGCCACCAAAATCTACGATTTTGGAAGCGGCTTCAAGGCTAGCTCGCACTCAATTGTGCCACAATCCCCTTAGATACGCCAAAGGGATGAGCTGTGACACCTTCGTGTTCAACACTACCTTGTTCAGGGCGTGATCCACTGACGCCCAGATTGTCTAACATATAGCCAAACAATCTTCTTGTCGTGTTAACTGCTCCAAGCCAATCCGCGTTATACTCTTTCTTACAGGTTTGACAGACTGCCCTGGACTGAGAACTTCTCGTTGTTTGCCCCAAGCAGTCCCTGCAAACTTGAGAGGTATATGCAGGGTTGACTTTTCTCACAGCTATTGAATTGTTGTGAGCTTTATATGTGATGAACTTCTGCATTTGTGCAAAAGCCCATTTATGAAATTTCTTATTGAACTCTTTCGAATAGTTAATTTTATCTCTTATTCCCTTCAATTTCTCCGTTACAATACAGCTATCAGGATATTTCTCCGCTATCCTGACTATTTTTGTGCTGATTTTGTGGTTCAAGTCCTTCATATAGTTTTTTTCCTTGTTCTTGGTTTCTTTTAGTTTGTTCCAAGCCTCTTTGGATTTTAGTCGTGCTTTCAATTCAGAAATCCTTCTCCTTTTTTCCATCAA
>JAGXON010000034.1 GCA_023659865.1 Candidatus Diapherotrites archaeon LH_S9
GTCGGCGATCGGATCCAGTTCTGGTGCATCGTTTACTGGAGTAACTGTTAGATTGAATTTGTCAGTTATCTTGTTCCCGTCCGGGTCTGAAACATTTATTTTTATGTTGTTTTCTTGACCGTTCCAGTCCTGACCTGGCTCTATGATCATCTGATTCTGCGCATCTATTTGTATGTTAACGTGGCTGTCGTTGTAATCCCATGCAGCGTAATCTAGGTCTTTGTCCTCTGGATCGGTGAAACTATTGTTTAAGTTGAAGCTACTGCTTATGTCTTCTTCCATTTCTTGGTTTGGGAAATTTCCTTCAGGCGGCTGGTTCTCCTCAACCGTGATTGTAACGTTGTCAGTGTCTGAAAGATCTTCCTGGTCTGTTACAGTTAGATTTGGTAAGTAGCTTCCAGGGTTTGGGTAAGTATGATCTACTATTGCTTCTGAAGAAGAGTTTCCGTCTTCGAACTCCCATGAAAACGTTAGTGCACCTGGAGTCGGGCAGTTCTCGCTTCCTCTGCAGAATGTTTTGAAGGTCATGTCCCACTCCTGCTCACAGCTGAGGTGACCGTCTGGATAAGGATTGCTTTGATTTACTTTAACGAAAAAAGGATTTGAGGAGGAAATGGGCGCGATTTTGTAGGTGTCTCCTGGTGTAACATCTAGTGAAGGAGAGAAAGTCCATGAAACCCAATGGTAATCTGAGTTAGGGACTTCAACTGTGTCTGAGCCTACTTCATTGCTTGAATTGTCAAAAACTTTCATGGTAACTTCCTGATCTGCTGATGAGGCTGCTTTTACTTTGATTCTTGAGATTTCTTCGAGTTCAGGGACAAAACTCTGCTTTGTATTTGAACCTCCACTAATTTCAAACGTGGAAGAGTTAACAGATTGATCTAAGCGATAGTAGTCAGGATCGTACGACTTGCTTCCATTCAGAGTCACGGTTCCTCCAGCGGTTATGCTCTGATCTGGACCAGCATCAGCTACTGGAGGACCAAAGATACTGGCATTCGTTTGATTGGTGCTTGTAAGCCCATCATCGTCCGTCACGTTCAAAGTAACTGTGTACTCTCCTGGAGAAGAATAACTGTGAGTAACCGTTTGATTTGTACCTGTTTCTCCGTCTCCGAAGTCCCAGGAATAGTTCTCAATATTGCCATCCTGATCATAACTGTTT
>JAGXON010000035.1 GCA_023659865.1 Candidatus Diapherotrites archaeon LH_S9
GCGAGACGTAGTTTCCTGAAAGCTTGTAGCCTCCGAAAGCATAAACTTTTCCATCTTTACTTCCGATAAAGGTTATTCCTCCTGCAACTGCTGGAGAAGAAATTACCTGATTTCCTGTCGTGTACTTCCATTTGAGTGTTCCATCCGGATTAAACGCATAAACATTATCACTATTAGAACCCACGTAAATTGTTCCATCTGAACTAACCGCAGGAGAAGATGAAATCTGTCCATCGTCATAAGACCATTTAAAGCTAGACAAATCAGATTCAACTGCCTTAAACCCCTCGTAAGAACCAACGTAAATAGTTTCATCTGAACCAACCGCAGGAGAAGACATTGATGAACTTGATCCTATTTCTATATAGCTCTCGTTTTGTTGTTTAGTGCCCATATTATTTATGTTAACAGCGTAAAGTATACCATTACCATCAGAATCCTCTGCCTGGAAAAAAATTCTCCCGTCATGCGCAAGAATAGCTGAATGGTCACTGTTTCCGAGTGAGGTGTTCGCCAAAACTTCTCCAGACGTAGCATTTACCTTATATACTTTATTGTCATCCCCAAAGAAAACTTTTCCGTTGTAAACAGCAGGAGAACTGCGAACCACGTCTCCAGCTGTAACATTCCACTGGTAATCTCCAGTTGAATTAAAAGCTAGCAAGTACTCACCAGCCATAACGTAAATCATATCATTAGAAACAGTCGGCGAAGAAGAAAAATCGTCAATGTGAAGAGGACCATTCACCGTAACCGAATAAAGCCCTTCAGCAGCCCCTGTCGAATTCAACTTCCATAACTTCATCTTAACCTTCCATGAGCTCTCATCATTGGGGTCACCTGAGC
The DNA here is from genome assembly GCA_023659865.1 of Candidatus Diapherotrites archaeon LH_S9. Taxonomy (GTDB): domain Archaea; phylum B1Sed10-29; class B1Sed10-29; order WALL01; family JAGXON01; genus JAGXON01. Next base: position 847 of record JAGXON010000035.1, read on the forward strand.
TACTCTGAGATAAAGTGTACACGTTCTCATTGTAGACAGTAGGAGAAGAATAAATTGTGTCATCTACTGATGTGTTCCATAACTGGGTTCCGTTGACATGTACTGCAAAAACATATCCGTTTTCTGATCCAAAGTAAACCGTTTTATTTTTTACAGCAGGAGAAGAATACACCTCATCCCTTGTATTAAAGGTCCAGAGGGTTTGGTTGGAGTCAGCTCCTTTCTCAGTTGTTTTTCCTGTA
>JAGXON010000036.1 GCA_023659865.1 Candidatus Diapherotrites archaeon LH_S9
TGTATGAACCATCCTTCTTCGTCTTCTTCTTTTATGACTGTTGCCTTTTTTATTCCTTTTACTCCGCTGAGCTTGATTTTCTTGCTGGAAGAAGTTCTGCGAATTCTTTTTGATTCATTTTCTTGAGTTCTTCGAGTTCTTTTCCTCTGTAATTGAATTCTTTTGCCATGTCTATCACTTACCTTCCTTTTTACCGGTTCTTTTTGCTGAAACGTGTCCAACTTTTCTTCCTGGTGGTGTGCTTCTTTTGACTGTGGTTGGTTGTCCAGCATGATGCTGTGATCCTCCGTGTGGGTGGCTTACTGGGTTCATTGCCACTCCTCTGACTTTTGGGAACAGCCTTCCTCTGGATTTTGCTCTCTTGAAGCTGTGTCCTGCTTTCAGTATAGGTCTTTTGGTTCTTCCTCCACCTGCAGTGATTCCTATGGTTGCTCTGCAGTTAGGGTTGAATTCTTTTGTTCTTTTGGAGGGTAGTTTTACTTCGATTTTTTTACTGGTTTTTTTGGTGATGTATCCGAATGTGCCTGATGATCGTATCATTTTTCCGCCTGTTGATGGCGTGGTTTCTATGTTGAATATAGGTATTCCTTCTGGAATGTTACCGAGTTTTGTGATGTTTCCTAATTCTATTTCTGATTCTTCTGATTGAGCGATCGTGTCTCCGACTTTGATTCCTTCTGGAGCTATTTGATAGGTTTCTTTTCCGTCTTCCCATTCTACTTTCATTACTACGCTTGTTTTTGATGGGTCTTTGAACAAGTCTATTACTTTTCCTTTGTCTTCTCCTGTTTTGTAGCCTGTTTTTGATTTGAACCTGTGGCTAGGTGCCCTGGCTTTCGGGCTGCTTCCTTTTCTTTGTGCTTCAATTCTTTTTCCCATCTTTGTTCACCTTATATTAGTCCTAGTTCTGTTGCGAGGTCCATTGCTGAGTGTTCTGGACCTAGTGTAACGTAAGCTCTTTTTTCGGCTTTTGAGGTGATGTGAGTGTTAACTTTCTGAACTTTGACTTCGTAGAGTTCTTCTATCTTGTTTTTGATTTCTTGGTTGAATCCGTGTCTGGTGAGGAGTAGTCTGGTGAGGAGTA
>JAGXON010000037.1 GCA_023659865.1 Candidatus Diapherotrites archaeon LH_S9
GTCATGGTTCTTGTCGAACAGTTCCCCGATTTTATCTAGGTTTCCTTCACGCATAGCGTCTTTAAGCTCGTTAGTTAGCTCTCCAGCTTTTTCAAACAATGGGTCGTACTTTTCCGGGTTCTTTTCTTTCCGCTGGCGCACTCCTTCAACAAGTTCTTTCGTGGATTTGACCGAGACGCGAGACTACGAAAGACAGGAACCAATCGTGGAAATCGATGCAATCACGATGAGAAACAATGCAATGTACCAAGCACTGCTCCCAGGAAGAAGAGAGCACAAGACACTGATGGGAATGCCTAAAGAACCAACCATCTACAACAAAGTTAACAAAGTGTGCGATTGCAAGAACGTTTACATCACCATGGGAGGAGGCTCCTGGCTTCATGGAGTCGTCCAGATAGACAAGAAAAGCAACAAAGAACCAGAAAAAGCAATAAAACAAGCTTTTGAAGGCCATAAATCCATGAAGCACGTTGTAATCGTGGACGATGACGTAGACCTCTTTAACTCGAACGCCGTGGAATGGTCGATAGCCACGCGCTTCAGAGCAGACAAAGACCTCGTTATACTCGAGGACCAGCCAAGCAGTTCACTGGACCCGGTAGCAGACCAAGAACCAGGAAAAAAAGCAAGGTGCACTGAAATGGGGTTAGACGCCACGAGACCGCTTGAAATAAATAAATCAAAGTTCGAAAAAGTTTCTTACAAGGAGACGGATACAGATGAATACCTGCGGTGAAGGAAAACACGAAGTATGGCTCAAGAAACAAGAAGTAGGCAAAGACCTCGTTTACCTGCTTGGAGGAGGAGAAGAATCGCACGTGGGCTCAGCATCAATCTGTAAGCCAGGAAAAACCCACGAAAGCATTGAATTAAAAGGTCATTACGACAAAAAAGTTACCGAAATAATCGCGAAAGCTGGAGCAGAAAAGCACGACAGAACCGTTGCCTGCATCGGTGGAGTACACATAGACGATGCATCGGAAGAAGACGTGCAAAAACTCGTGGAAAACTGTAAAAAACTAAGGAAATTTGTGTGATAAAATGAATGGATTCAAAGCAGTAATATTTGATTATGATGGAG
>JAGXON010000038.1 GCA_023659865.1 Candidatus Diapherotrites archaeon LH_S9
ACCCAAAGAGAAGCAAGAGATACATCGAACTAGCAAAAAAAGTCTCACAAAAATACAATCAAACCATCCCAAAAAGATACAAGAAAAGAATTTGCAAGAAATGCGGGAGTTTCCTAGTCCCAGGAGAAAACATGAAAATCAGGATAACCTCAAAACCAAAAAGAACCATCGTGTACACCTGTCTCGAGTGCGGGCACAAAGAAAAACAAAAATACTGAGGAAAACTTAATAAATAGAAAGAACACTAACATGCTGATTTCAAGGTGAATTAACACATGGCATCTGTTTATGACATTCCCCCACAAGAACTAATCAAAAAAATAGCAGAAGAACTCGAAAAAAAGATAGAACCACCTGAATGGTCAAAATGGACGAAAACAGGAGTATCAAAAGAAAAATCTCCTGAAAAAGACGACTGGTGGTACGTAAGAGCAGCATCAATACTCAGAAAGCTTTATAAAAACGGTCCAACCGGCGTGTCAAGACTAAGAACCGAGTACGGAGGAGCAAGCAAGAAAAAAAGCCGGCCTCATAAATTCAAGAAAGGAAGCGGGAAAATCATAAGAACCGTCCTACAGCAACTCGAAGAAAAAGAACTAGTCGAGAAAACAGACAAAGGAAGAAAAATAAGTTCAAAAGGAAGATCATTACTCGACAAAACTGCGAAAAAACTAAAGGGGTAAAATGGACTACGACGAAATAAAGAAACAAAAAAAACTCAAAAAACAGCAAGAAATAAAGAAAAAACAGCAAGAAGGACAGAAAAAAAAGATAGAGCAACAAAAACAGGCAATACTCAGACAAATACTCACACAAGACGCTAGATCAAGACTTAAGAACATAGAACTAGCGAACGAAGAAATGGCAAACAAAATAAAAAGCACACTAATACAGATAGCTCAATCAGGTTCAATACAAGGGAAAATAGACGATGAAAGACTCAAACAACTACTCAAAAAGATAAAAAACCAGAAAAAAGACATAAGCATAAAGAGGAGATAA
>JAGXON010000003.1 GCA_023659865.1 Candidatus Diapherotrites archaeon LH_S9
ACTTGGAGCGATCTTCATCATCCTTTACACGCTCTGGAATGCTCTTTTCTAAAAAGTTTTAACACGACCGCCGAGAAGTCCTCCTTCCGAAATAGAGGATGAAAGGTGGAAGGGAAAAGAATTAAAAACATCTAATTACATATTATTAGAAGGTAATATAGATGGACAGGCAACTGGAAACCTGGCTTATAATAATTGTTTTTGGAGTAGTCTTGATGCTAATAGCTTTTTAGAGCAATTCAAAGAATTCATCGAACCCCATATCAGTCTTAAGTCCAAAATCACTGAAATGAGTTCGAGAAACGCTGAAACCTCTTTCCCTAACTTTCTGCATCAGTTCCTCCATACTTTTAGGTGGAATGCTCTTCTTCTTACAGAGAAAGTGAACATTGTACATCAGTTCATCCCGTTCATCGCTTAAACGATCCAAAAAGCTCTTGCTTTCTTCGTCAACTCCTGAAAGCTCTTCAGCTGCTTCAGTCAAACTACCGTTCCAGACCGGCCCAACCACGTTAGTCTTTTTCCCGCAACACTCTTTTTTTCCGTTGAACGCTCGGTAACCGCACTCTCCGCAGTAACGAATTTCCTTCACTTTCTTGATCAAATCGTTTGCCTTCTCCTTTTTTCCAACTCTTTCAAGAAAAACGCGGAAGAAGTGCTTTAAACCAAAGCCAAGAACTGGTTTCAGACCAATTTCGTGCCTTGCTCCAGCCTTAACGCAGAAACCGGCAAGAGCTCGAACACCAAGTTCATTATAAAAACCGGTTCTCAACGTCTTAATGCCGTAACGTCGTAAACCAGCGTTCCGAAAACTTCCACTGAGAGCTCCAGTGTCTGTAGCCGTGACTCCTAGAAATCCTTCTGGTTTCATGGCCTCGACTGCATTGTCGACGTATCTTGATGGCGAGCCGAACGGGTCAACGTCCACGAAATCGAATTCTCTTTGGTTCCTTGAAAGAAAAAGGTTTGCTTCCTCGTTACTTGCTTCAGCATCAAGTTCATTCAGTTCAGCGTTTTCTTTAGCGATCGAAACTGCTTCAGGGTTCAGGTCGTTCAAGAAGACTTTGGCTCCGGCTTCGTTTCCTGCTCTTGCTCCTGATGCGCCTGTTGCGCAAAGAGAGTCGGAGAACTTTGGTTCGTCTAGTTTTTGCAGGAAACTTACGGTGATGCTTCTGTTCACTTTCATTTCCGGGTTGAAGAAAACAGGAGCGTCTTCCGGTTTCTCGTAGAAAGAGGAGTCCGGAACCTTTAAACGAGTTTTTCCTTCTGTAACGAGCTCAGTCTTCATAAATTTTTACTTCTTCGCCTATGGCTTGGCCTGGAAGTCCTTTTCTGAATCTTACTCGTACTGCGCCGCTGTTTCCGTGGGTGTTTCTGATTTTTCCGTTGATTTTTTTGCCTGAGCTGGTGGAATAAACTGCTTTTCTGCCGATTAGGTTGCTTGCTTCTTCTTTCGAGTTTATTTCATCGACTTCCACTATCATCTCGTTTCCTTTCATGGTTCTTCTTCCTCTACGGTAATTTGTAATAATTCCTTTCATAAGTATCATTCAACACTTTTTTACCGCACAATGTTTAAATAATTTTGTGACGCCTAGGGAAATCAGAGAAAAATTTTAATCTACTTTAAAAGGATTGTTTGAGGAAAGACGAAATAAACCAAGGGCTTCAGAAATCGCGAAAGAATTAAATAAAGGATACGACTCAACATTCACACGATTAATCGGAATAGTAAGAAGAATTTCAAAAAATGGTCAAAAACAAATCAAAAGAAAAAGATTGTAGTGAAACAGTATTGGGCCTTGACGAAGCGGGTAGAAAAAACTTAGGAAACTAAGTTTTTGCCCATAGGACCCGTCATTGGTCCAATGATTCTTGCTGCAGTCTTAATAGAGAACGATAGAGAGCAAGAGCTCGTGGACATGGGTTGTAAAGACTCTAAGCTTGTTCCCTTGACAGAAATGGATGGTTTGAACAATAAAGTTAAGTCCAGTGCCGTTGACACTGGCGTGGTCGAGGTTTCTGCTAAAGAAATTGACTCGATGCGGAAGAGAATAAGTTTGAACGAGATCGAGTTACAGGCTTTCGGTAGACTTGTTTCTTCTTTCAATCAAGCTCCAGACAAGATAGTGATCGATTGCCCGGACGTGAACCTAAAGAGGTTTGAGAAAAGGTTCAGGAACCTAGTAGGTGATAAACCGGAACTCGTTATCGAACACGAAGCAGATTTAAATCATCCGGTAGTTAGTGCAGCTTCAATAGTCGCGAAGTCGCTTAGAGAGAAAAGAGTTGCTGAACTAGCGGAAAAACACGGTTTTTTCGGGAGCGGTTACCCTCATGACGAGAAAGCCAGAAAGTTCTTGAAAGAGTACCTGGAAAAAAACGATAAATGGCCTTACTTCGTCCGGAAATCCTGGAGCACTGCTGAAGAGCTCTTGGACGAAAAGCTTCAGTCGGGCTTGAACGATTTCTGAGTTCAGCTGAACATGTTGAAGACGCTTGGTTCTTCTTTTTCTTCTTCAGTTTCTGAGCCCGTACGCATTTTCGAGGCCCGGTCCTCGAGTTTGTTCGGCGAGTAAAAGAACCTGATTATTTCTTTGGCTGCGTCTCGAGCGAATGGCTTGACTTCCTGGTCCGATGGAATGATTATCCTGAAGATATTTTTCTCTAGGTCGTACTGAGCTCTCAGAATTGAGTCTTGGAACGAGCTAGAGAGTTTTTCATCGTTTTCTAAAGCGTAACCGAGCACTATAAGGTCGCAATCTTGTTTTGCAAGTCTTTTCGCAGCTAATCCTGAGTCTTCTATTGTGGGTACTAGCTCTCTTTTGATTTTGATGGTTTCTACTTCTTTTTCGAATTCGTCTTCGAGTGTGTTCAGGACTTCTTCCATTCCCAGGACTTCGATCAAACCGATTTTCATGTTGAAAGAGAAAGAGGGGATTGAATAAAAAAGTTTTGATTAAAATTCTTCAATTTTATCGAAAACTTTTTCTTTTTCTTCTTCGTTCAGCCCGTAATGCTTCTCCATCATCTCGCGAGCTACATCTCTTATTCCATTCTTGTCTTCACCGCTAAATGTGCGAAGATAATTAGCTATTTCTATCGAGATTCTTTCAATCTCGGAATTATCTAGATTGATGTTTTCCTCCATTTCTTTCACCATTGGAATTTAAAGAGCACCTTATTAATATGTTTTTGGTTAAAAACAAAACAACAAAGAAAGAAAGGGCCTGTAGTTCAGTGGAAGAACGCTCGCTTCGCAAGCTTTAAGCCGATACAGCGAGAGGTCAAGGGTTCAAATCCCTTCAGGTCCATCCTAAAACTTTAGAAAAATTTTGATTGTTTCAGCCTAGATGGTACCCAATGTTCTTCAAAGTCTTTCTTCTTTCTTTTACAGTGTCCTCGTCCTCTATTCCAGTAGAGTCCTGGCCGTCGACCACGCCTATAATGCTTTTCCCTTGATCTGTTTCAGCTAGAAGTATTTTCATGTCGTTCGCTGAAGCTGCGTGGATAGTGCATACTCCGTGAACGTTCATTAAGTCGTTCAAGATGTTCACTGGGAACGCTCCTTTTATCAGGATGATGAAAGCGTGTCCTGCACCGATTTCATGAGCTTTTTCAGCAGATTTTTGCTTTAGTTCTTCGTCGTTGCCTGAAACTCGAGTTATTCTCATTCCTGCATCGTTCATGGCGACTCCAACTTTTATTTCTGATGCTGAAGTCATCAGTACTCTTGCGATGTCGTCTACAGTCTTTATCGAGAAATTGCCTTCTCCTATGATGCATTCTTCTTCTTTATTGAGGTCCATGCTAGTTTTTTCTAAATCCATTTTTTCACCTCTTTGTGAATTTCATTAATCTTTTTGGTGGCATCCATTTTTATCCATTTTGGTTTTGTTTCGATTTTGCCTGAAGCGAGCTCGAGGTACTTCTGCCTCACTTTCTCGAGGTATTCTGTGTCTCTCTCGTGCACGTCTTTTTCCTCGGCTTTATCGTGCTCTATCTTGTTTCCGTCTTTCTTTCTTTTGAAAGCTTCTTTTGCAGGCAAGTCAAGCAAGAAAACTTTTTCCGGAGCCTTGTTGAACCGGTCCAGTTCTTTCAGCCAGTTGATGCTGATCCCTTTGGCTGCCATGAAAGCGTAGTTCGAGTAGTAGTACCTGTCCGCGATAACGGTTTTATCTTGCTCTAAGGCTTTTTTAATTTTTTTCTGCGCTTGACTTCGGTTCGCTGCGAAGAGCAAGGCTACTGTGTAGTTATCTAGATTGTTTTTTTCGTGCAAGAAATCGTAGATCATTTTCCCGGTCTTCGTGTTCGATGTTGGGAACGCGAGAATCAGTGCTTCTTCTCCTTGTTCCTCCAGGTGTTTTTTCAGGAGCTTGGCTTGCGTGTGTTTGCCTGAAGCGTCTATTCCTTCGAATGCGATGAGTGTCATGGTGACATCTTTTTTTTAGTAATTTTTTTGTCTGTTTTATGGTTTTGCTGATAATCTTTTAATGGTTTGTCTTGTTATATCTTTTTATGATTACTGGAAAGGGGATTAAGATGAGAGGGGGTAGGGCTGCTCAAGGGTCTTTGGAGTATTTGCTTATCTTGGCGGCTGTTCTTGCTATTGGTGTGGTTGCGGTCTTGATCGCTAACCAGATGATGGGTCCTGCAAAGACTTCGACATCGGTAAAGGAAGATAAGTACCAGGCTAGTCTTGCTAACGTTGAAATCAAGGGGTATGGTAAATCTTTTGATATGAGTTCAGAAGAGACTGCGTTTGAGACGCGGCCGGAGAAACTTATTTATTCTCCTGATAGTGGAAAGATAGTTTTCGAGCCTTATGACAAATGGGAGAACTGTAGGTTTAGTAGATTTTATTATGAGGATGACCGAGAGAATTTCACTAATAGAAGCACTACAGAGGACTTTTTTGATAATTATGAGGGAATAAAAGACTGGGAGTATCTTTTCACTACGAACAATGGGTGTGATGTGTTTTTTGTTGAATGGGTGGAATCTTATAGTGCTAGTAAGGAGTTGTTTATCTTCGCTTATGGTTTCAAGCGTCCTGAGGGCAGTGCATATGTCTCAGACTTTTATAGTGCTTATGCGTATTACAAATCGGAGGATTGCCCCTAAAACTGATTTTCAGTTCCTTGTCTTTACTGATAGGTAGACGCTGCAGGAACTTTTTTCTGGATTCTGGTTAACCTACGTTTCTTTGGGCTCTGATTGCTTTATTTCCTAGAAAAAGAAAAGCTTTGAGTGCAGGGGAAGGGAGTCGAACCCTCGAAGGCACTTGTGTGTTTCCCTCGACCCTAAGGTCGAACAAAAAGCCACAGGGTCCTAAACCCTGCCCATTTAACCACTTTGGTACCCCTGCATTAACAGTTATTTTTTTAAGTTCAAGTTATTTAAGTTTGTTTATGGAATCTGGAGAAATCGACGTTGATGGAAGAAAAGTTGGTTATGCTTTTTCTCGAGTTCTTTTGAAAGATGTTTTCGTTCCTGATTCGACTGAAGACCTTGTGTTTCAAGGAATTAAATCCTCGGCTGTGAAGGGGGAGAAGCACTTGTTAGCTGCAATCCGAGGGTCGACCAAGGCTTTTGAGAGAGACCAAAATGTTTCTGAGAGCAGGGGTCTGGAGTTTCTGGTGTGGCTTGCGGGCAACCCCCAGATTTCGAAGGCGATTGCTGAAGTCGGAGTAGCTAAAGACGATAACGACGCGGTTCTAGTAGCTTTTGGTCAAGGAAACGCTGAAAAGTTTTTGAAAAACAAGTTAGAGCGTTTCGCTGGAAAAGAAATACAGTTAAAACAGTTCTCTGAAGACGAAAAGCTTGAAGCTGTTGAAAAAACTGCTTTCACTGCCCTGGAAGCTTGATTCACTCGAATTCTCTTTTGATAACTTTCAGTATGTTGAGAGCTTTCTTGTCTCCAATTCCTTCGACTTCCCTTAATTGTTGTTTGCTTGCGTTGACAAGTTTTTTTATGGTCTTGAAGTGCTTCAGTAAATCTCTTGCGAGCTTGGGTCCGACGCCTGGAAGAGATTCCACGATCATTATTTGCTCCTGTCTATCAGTTAATGTTTTCTTATCGCCTCTGAGCCTGACCAACCGATTTTTTTCTTTTTGTTCTCGTTTAGCTAGAGTGACTATGAATTCAGCAGTGTCTTCAGTGTCCTCCGTGTAAACAAGCGGTATTTCGAAGTCTACAGCTATTGAAGCTATTGCTCCTCTTATCGCGTTTGGGTGTACGTTCCTCTGCGCGTACAGGTCTCCTCCTTCGATAACCATTATCGGTTTCTTGAAGTTTTCTCTTATCTCCTTGGCTTGGGAGAACAGTCTGCCGTCTATGATGGATGTAACGAAGTCTGAAGCGCTTTTTCTTTCCACTGCTGTTCTATCGCTTACCAGAAAATCGGCTACGGGTAATTGAACTGGCTTGATCTCGATGTCTTTACCCATCAGTTCTCGAGTTATTCCTGAGCTTCTTTCTCTTTGGTCCACGTAAACTATTGGCTTCTCTGGCTTGCTCGCGTACTCTTCAAGCGTTTTCTGAGTTTCTTTGCTCAATAGTTCTTCGTCTTTCGCTAGGTCCTCAAGATGCTGCTTCATCTTTTTCTCTTTTTTCTTACTGCTCCAGTAGAATGCCTCGTCTTTCGTGTCTTTCGCGATTAAGACAACGATTTTTCCTGGTGCTTTTCGACCGGTTCGACCGGATCGCTGTATCTTTCTTATCGCTGAAGCTACGGGCTCGTAGAAGATAACTGTGTCAACGTTAGGGATGTCCAGTCCTTCTTCTCCGACTGAAGTGCTGACCAGTACCTGGAAGTCTTTGTTCTCGAATTCTTTGATTCTTTCCAGCTGTTCTTTCTGTTTCAAGCCTTTTTTCCCTCCTTTTGTGGATTGGCCGACGAATTTCTTGCTTGAGATGCCTTTTTCGTGGAGTTTTTCAACTATTTTGCTGACTGTGGTGCGGTAGTTGCTGAACACGATCGTTTGCCCGTCGTCTTCTTCAAGTATTTCCATCAGTTTATCTAGCTTTGGGTGCTCTTCGTCAGATTCTTTCACTAGGTGAAAGGCTTTCCTGAACTTGAGGGTGCTCACCAGTCTTTTCGAGGCCTTGGTTTCTTTTGCTTCTTTTTTCAGTTTCTTCATGTACTCTTCCAGTGATCCGATGCCTTGCGTGGTAAGCAGGTCTAGCGAGTGAGCGAGTTTCATCAGTTCTGCTACGAGGGATAAACCGTAGTATTTTTTCTTGCTTTTCATCTTCAGGAGTTTTTTCCTCAGTTGCAGCAGCTTTTTTTTCCTCATCCACTTCTTCTTGCTTACGGACGTTACGAAGTTCTTTTCCTTCATCTCTTTCAGAACGTTCTTGAACCGTTCTTCGAGCAATTCCTTTATTTTCTCGATGCTTCCCGGTAACTCGACTTTTTCGAACGAAACGCTTTTGTTGTACGTGTATTCCTCCACGCTCGAGTCTTCCTCGGTTTTTGTCTCCACGTTCGTGACGTAAAGGTTCTCGCAAACTTTTTTTATTTTTTCTTTCGTGCCTCCTGGACTTGCAGTCAAGGCCAGCACCAGGCCATCGGACTCTCTTTTGAATCGGTCGGCGAGGAAAACGTAGGCGTAGTCGCCTGTTGCTCGGTGTGCTTCGTCGAATGTGATTAGTGCGACTTCGCTTAAGTTTATTTGTCCTGAGAACAGAGCGCTTTCAATGGTTTGTGGTGTTGCGAACACGGCTTTGGATTTCTCCCATTTTTGTTTTCTTTTCTTGGTTTCGCCGGTGAGGACGGCTAGTTTGTCTATGTTTGTGAGTTCTTCGAAGCTTTTCTTGTGTTGGTTGACTAGGGGTTTTGTTGGAGCTAGGAACAAGAGTTTTTTGTTGTTGTTTTTGAGTTGGTGTGCGGCTACCATTACTGCGATTATGGTTTTTCCTAGTGCTGTTGGTAGAACTACTAGCGAGTTTCCTTTGTCTATTATGTTTTTGGTGATTTCTTGCTGGTAGAGTCTTGCTTCTACTTTTTCTTCTTTTATGAGTGGGTGTTCTAAGTGTTTCATCTGTTCCTGCTCCAGATAAGTTTTTCTTTCTACATCCATTTATTTTTTTCCATTCATTACTGTTCAGTGGTTAATTGGTTCTTTTTGGCTGGTGGGCTTTCTGGTCTTGTTTTTTTGTGTATACGCTGTTCAACGTTGCTTTAAGGGAAAAGTATTTAAAGAAAGAGTGTGAATAACTGTGTGTAACGAATGCCCCTCCTGGATGAGGGAGTAAAAAAATTTGAGGTGTAAATCTATGACCGAATTACCAAAAGCAGCTGTTGACAGATTAATCAGAGAAGGTGGAGCAGAAAGAGTTGCTAGCGACGCAGTAGTCACTATGGCAAACATTTTGCAGGACCTTGCTTTGGACGTTGCTTCAAAAGCAAACAGGATTACCAAACACTCTGGTAGAAAAACTGTCACAGCAGATGATATGAAAATAGCTGCAAAGGCGTAAGGTTTTTACCTTTCAACGCCTTTTTCTCTTTTCTTTTTTCATTCTAGGAATATAGTGCTTTTCTTTCTTGCATTGCAAGCTGTTTTGAGTATGTTTATGGTTTCTTCCATTGCTGCTCTTGCTTCTGATTTACTTATTCCGTCGAGTCCGTAACCTATTAGCACTAGTTCTTCGGTTTCTGGACCGACTTTTGTTTCTGGCGAGTCGAAGACAGGGACGACGCTCAGGATTTTTTGTTCGTCGGATAAAACGATTTCTTTTCCGCTCATCTTGTACTCGTCGTCTTCTGTGTGGAATCTTTCTCCTTTTCTTGCTTTGCGGAGTTTAAGTTTTCCTTTTACTTTGCTGTAGTTGTAGGGTCTTAGGAGGAAGTTGTGTTTGAGTGTTGTCCAGTTGCAGGTGTCTTCTACAACGTTTTTTTCAGGGACTTCTTCCGCTAGCTTTTCTAGGAACGTTTTGTCTCTCATGACTTTTGTCCTAGCTGCTAGGGATCTGTAGAGCTTTATTCTTTTTTCTTCCGTGGTTTTTGAAACGTTTTTCTTGTATTCGTTGAGTGCTTGACTTTCTTTTTTTTGTTTTATGTTCGTGAGCTGCGTGACTATGAGAAACAAGCCCATGTCGTTTTTTTCTGGGGGGATATTCATATGCATTTTCGTACCATTGCAAGAACGAAAAACTAATTTAAATAAGTTTTTGGATAATGTTCTTTGATGCCTACTTGTGAAATCTGCGGAAAAGAAACTGATCACGTGAACTCGGTCTTGGTTGACGGAGTTCGAATGAAGGCCTGTGAAACTTGTTCTTCTTACGGAAAGAAAGTTAGAGAGAGGAAAGTAAGGACGAAGATCAGAAAGAGGAATAAAAGTAAGAAGAGACCGGATGAGTTTAACTTGGCTCCGGAGTACGGTAAAAAGGTTCGTAAGGCTCGGGAGAACAAGGATTTGAAGCAGGAGGAGCTCGCGAAAAAGATCAATGAACCTTCTTCTGTGATCAAGAGAATAGAGAACGAGAAGATGAAGCCGTCGGAGAAACTTGTTTCCAAACTAGAGGGTACTTTAGGGGTTAGCTTGAAGTTCGAGCCTGATACTGAGGTTGACATAGATCGAGAGGATGAGGACGAGCCTTTAACTCTTGGCGATGTCGTTAAGATAAAGAAGAATGAAAGTTGACGGTGCAGTTAATCCAGTAGCTCAGTATGACTATCCCACTTACCATGGTAAGTAATTGGCTTGCGCCCCAGCCGTAGAAAGCGATCAGTTCTATTAAAGAGCCTGTGAAGAAGTCGATTGCTATGAAGATCACTAAAAGGATTACGTAAAGTGAGAGGGTTTTCCATGCTTTTCCTTTCACGAAGTTTATGCTTTCTTTCAAGGAACCTGTTATCAGTGAAAAGCTGGCAAAGAGAAGGTAAACGAAAGCTGCTAGGTACAGTAAGAACATTATGATCAAACCCAGTGAAGGCACGCCCAGGTAGAGGCTTACAGCGCTTACAACTAATCCAATAATGATTAGGGGAATCAGCATTTGCACTAGGCCTTTCAAAGAGTTTGGCCACTCTTCTTTCAGTTTTTTTCCTTGAGTTAGAACGTAAGCTGCGGGCAGGATCAGCAGAGCGATCAATCCTCCAGCACCTATTAAGATTTCTTGCATTCCTCCGGATATGGTGGTTGCTGCGGCAGAAATTAGGATTATTCCGGTTACAGGGATTAGCATTTCAGGGTTTTCTCTTAAGGCAGTTAGTTTAAGGCTTTTGCTTAGTTCAGTGCTGTCGAAACCCATTAAGAAAGAGCATACGAGGGATCCGATAGAGCTTACGGCTCCTCCAAGGATTATCACAAAGAACATGAGTAGGCCTAAGACCGTTTCAGGAACGTTTCCTAGGAAAGCAAAGAACACTAGCACGGAAACAAAGAGCATGACTATTACTCCGGAAAGGAAACCTGAAACTACTTTTGAAGTTAGTTTCTTGTTTCTCTGGAAGTCCAGGTAACTGGTTATGAATCCTCCGATCATCAAAGCAACTAAGGAAATAATTAGGACTGCCGTTGATGAAAGCGTGCCAGAGACGTTGATCATTGTCTGGGTTAGCATCATCAGAATTCCTGCTGTCACAGCCCCTATGATGGCTGCGGGTAGGATTTTCCGTAAATTCATTGTTTTTACTTTAAACTGTTAAACATTAAAAAAGGTTCTTGAATTAACACTTGTCAATGGCTATTCTTGAATTGACCATGCTGGAATTCATTTTTTGGGCTTTGCTCCAAGCAATAATTGTTGCAGTCGTGGTAGGAAAGATTCTTGGAAAAGGTGAAATGGCAGGACCCTTATTACTGTGGAAGTCAAAGAAAGGATTCAATTTCTTGAACAAAATTGCTGAAAAAAAGAATTTCTGGGAGAAGTACGGAGACTTCGGAATCATACTCGCTTTCGGCTTGCTCGGAGGACTTTTCGTCTTCAGAAGAAAAAAGAATTGGAAGAGAGCAGTGATGAGCGTGGTTGCGCCATTACTTATTTTTGGTCCTTTTATTGTTCCAAGACTTATTTTAGGAGGGCCGTTACAGGGCATTGACTTCAGTTTGATCTTCTTGTTCTTAGGCGGATTTTCTTCGTTCATATTTTTTTCTATTGGTTCGTCAGCTTACCAGGTCATACTCAGGTACCTAGGGGAACAAGAAGTGATGGCCATGGCGGGACCAGCGATTCCAGGAATCAATATTGAAGGATCTCCTTTCCAGGGAATACCTTGGTACGGATGGCTTGCGTTCCCTATACTGATTTTTGTTCACGAACTATCTCACGGAGTGCTTTTGAGAGCAGCTAAGCTTAAAGTAAAGAACACTGGAGTAGCTTTTTTTGGTCTTTTGCCGGCAGGAGCGTTCGTAGAACCAGATGAAGAAGAGCTCGCGTCAGCAGATGTTGATGAAAGAAACAGAGTTTACTCAGTAGGATCAGCTTCAAACTGCGTTACGGCTTGTGTTTTCCTTGCAATATCCTTGGTTTTCTTTTCTCCTTTGCTGGGATCTCTAGGAGTTTCTGATTACACTGAACTGGAAGTAGCAAAAGTCCTACCAGAGAGTAATGCCAAGAATCTTGAGCAAGGGATGAAAGTGATGTCCATCAACGGCCAGGAAGTGACCAGTGTAGCTGAGATACAGTCTGTTTTAGAGGATTTCGAGCCAGGAGACAAAGTTGATTTAACTACTAGTCAAGGAGAGATGAGTGTACGTCTTAATGAGGAGGGAATGATTGGCGCTTACTTTAAACAGGGGTTTTCGAGCAGTATGCCTGCTTATTTGAATTTTTTAGTTAACCTAAATTCTTTCGTGTATTTGGTTTTCTTTTTTAACTTGGTTATCGGTATAATGAACCTGTTACCTTTGAAGCCTTTGGACGGCGGTTTGCTTACAGAATCAGTGTTGAAAGAGAAGATAGGAAAAGAATTAGCTAGTAAGACAGCGACAGGGATAACTGTCGTGTCTCTAGTCTTGTTGCTTGTTAATATGCTACCTTTGTTCTTTAGTTAAAGAGGAGAAAAGAAGAAGCTACGGTATCTCTTTGATACCTAGGTCGTTTGCCTGTGCTTCTTTTTCTTGGTCTCTTGCTGAGTGGGAGAGGGCTTCGTTGCCTCTGATGTGAGGTGAGTTCACACCAGTGAAGATTCCGATTACTTCTACTCTTCCTTCGTATTCGGGAGCGATTCTCGAGCCCCAGATTACTTGAGCGCTTGGGTCAATGGCTTCTGTTAGCCTTTCACCAATTTCGTTTGCTTCACCAAGCGTTAGGTCAGGGCCTCCTGTTACGTGGATTAGAGCTCCTTGGGCTCCTTTGTAGTCGACGTCTAGCAAGCTGTTTTTCAGGGTGTCTTCTACTGCTTCGTTCACTCTCTTGTGTCCTTTTGATTCACCGACGCTGATTAGTGAAACTCCTCCGGTTCCCATGATTGACCTCACGTCTGCGTAGTCAAGGTTCACGAGAGATGGAACAGTTATTGTTTCAGTTATTCCTTTTACTGCTCTTGCTATTACTTCGTCGGCTACACTGAACGCCTGTTCGACTGGTAGGTTCGGAACTAGCTCGACTAGCCTGTTGTTGTCAATTATGATCACGGTGTCAGCTACTTTCCGTAGTTCTTCGATTCCTTCTTCTGCTTTGCCTATCCTAGATTTTTCTAGAAGGAATGGGAACGTTACCATTGAGATGACGATTGCGCCTTCTTCTTTAGCTACTTCCGCGACTACTGGGGAAGCTCCGGTTCCTGTTCCTCCTCCCATTCCTGCTGTCAGGAATACGAGGTCTGAGTCCTCTAAACAGGATTGTATTGCTGTCCTGCTTACTTCAGCTGATTTTGCTCCTACTTCAGGGTATCCTCCTGCTCCGAGTCCGTCTGTAACACTTTGTCCAATCAGTAATTTTTCTACACTGTCGTGTATGAGTCCTAGGTGTTGCTTATCTGTGTTTAGAGCGATTAGTTCTGCTCCAGAAATTCCTATTCGCGCTAATCTGTTCACTGAGTTATTTCCTGCACCTCCACATCCGATGACCACGATCTTCGGTCCTTCTTCAGTGGTTTCTTCTTGGAGGTCCATCTCCTCTTCTTTCTCGGTAGCATCTCGTACAATTGTCTCCAAAATTATCACCAATTTAATTTGCTCTTACTATGTATTTATAGGTATGGAAAAAAGGTTTTGGTTAGTTTTCTTAACCGAAATGAAGCTCTTGTATTATACTTCTAACTTGAGGCAGATCTATTACTGGAAGAAAAAGAATTTCTAGATTAATAAGTTCTCCAACTTTCTTGAAATATCCCGATATGTTTTTATGTGAAGAAGAAGTATTTTTTCCTGCGGTGATAGGCTGGGGGGTTGGTAGTCCCCTGTAACCTTCAGTCTACCAAAGAAGGAGCCAAAAAACCTAAGAAGAAAGATCAACATTTGCGGCCCCTTCGCTCTGTGTTGATGGCTTGTCCTGATTGGCTTGTCATCCATGTGAACCGAGTCAGGCCTTGGCGGGAGCAGCTCTAGCGTGTTTGGCAGGCGCTTTCAGGGTTACAGGTTGGAGCAGTGTGAAGGACAAGCTTGCGGGTGCTCTGATCTTTCGACTTAGGTGAATCACCGCATTTACGGTGATTTAATGACGCTTGATATACTCATTCACTTGATTCTCTTGCTTGGCCTTGCCAAGATTTTTGGAGAGATTATGGAGAGGCTAGGTTTGTCTGGTCTTTTAGGTTACGTTCTTGCAGGAGTTATCTGCGGGAGAATGGTTTTCAACATAGTTCCTCCTGGAGAGATCGAGCTTTTTTCCACTCTCGGAGCTATACTGCTTCTTTTCGTGGTAGGGTTCAAGGAAGGCAACATCGATGAAATGGTTCAGAACAAGGAAAAAATACTCACTATCATGATCACAGGTTATGCTGCACCTTTCTTAATCACTATGCTGATCGCTTTCTTTTTTAACATGCCTTTGGCCACTATGCTCTTGTTTGCAGTGGCAGTTTCAGCTACCTCTATAGGTACAACGATAAAGACATTGGTTGACTTGGGTAAGATAAACAGTCCGGTCGGCAGAACGCTTTTAGGAGTTACTGTAGTTGATGGAATAGCTGGATTGATAATATTTACGGCGGTATTAACTTACATAAGCGTTGGGCAGGCAGGTTACTTTGAGATAATCAAAGTCCTTGGGTCCGTGGTAGCGTTCTTCCTACTGTTCTTTGGATTGAACAAGATTGCTCCATGGGTCATGAACAAAGCAGAGTATCTTTCGGTGGAGGAAGGGCAATTCACGTTTGCTTTCATATTCATCCTGTTTTTATCTGTTGTTGCAGAACTGATGGGGCTTCATGGAGTTATAGGAGCGTTTTTGGCAGGGATAATTCTTTCCAGAAGCAGGTTGGTCGAGACGAACTTCCTGGAAAAGATTTCAGCACTCTCGTACTCTTTGTTCGTCCCGCTGTTCTTCGTTTGGACAGGACTCATACTTGAATTCAACAACTTAGGACTTATTTCGTTTGCAGTCGTTGGAGGAGTGCTATTGATCCAGTTTCTTGTCTCCACGACAGCAGCTTACGTTACTGGAATGAAAGAGAAGGACAGGCTGATGACTGGAATTGGAATGCTTCCAAGAGGGGGAGTTAACCTGGTTATCATCAGCGTTGGCATGAAACTCACAGATTCCGCAGGTAATTACTTGATACCAAGGCAGGTAAGTCAGTTGATTTTTTCGACCGTCATGCTCTTGATACTGCTCAGCGTGCTTTTAACTCCTACCTTACTTAAGTTCGTGGCAAAAGGATACGTGAAAAAATGAACGAAGAAAAACTTGAATGGATAAAGAAGATGAAGGTAAAGGACTTCATGGAAGAAGCCTTGAACACCGTGAGGCCCGAAGAATCTATTGAAAGGGTTCTGGACATCCTTCAGGAGAAAAAGGTGAAGATACTGTTAGTCACGGACGAAAGAGGGTACTTGAAAGGAAAGATAAAGGAAACGGATTTGATGAAACTGTTCATGAGCAAAAAACACATTTCAACAACCAACATATTCGGGACTACTGCAGACTTATCTTACTTCGCTAAAAACGCTAGAGACATGATGAAAAAATACAAGACCACTCTCAAGCCAGATAACTCCGTACCGCACGCTGCAAAAAAAATAGTTGATTCTCAAGTTAATTCTTTACCAGTAGTTAGCAAGAATGACCGGCTTGTTGGAGTGCTTCACGCAGAAGACCTGATAAAGGAGGTAACAAGATGATAACAAAAGTTGCAGAAGAACCAGTTAAAGATATAATGGAAACGGATTTCCCTACTCTGAAACCGAAAGACCCTGTTGAAAGAGCTCTTGAACTATTTAAACAAAAAGACATAAGAACAATAGCGGTCGTCAACAAGGAAGAAGAAGTAATAGGAGAAGTGGACAAGAGAGCGCTACTGAAAATCACCATAAACCCTGAAACCCTATCGGAACAAGAAATAACCAACGACCGACTGCTAGGAATCAGTTTCATGCCAAAAACCGTTGAAGAAGTCATGGAAAAGCATTTAATAGAACTAAAAACAACGGATACTATTTCGCACGCAGCAAAAGTCATGTACAGAGAGAGTGCGACAGTACTCCCAGTGGTTGATAAAAACAAGATAGTGGGAGTCGTTTACGAAGAAGGAATACTTAACAAAGTAAGAGAACAAACAGCAAAAGCATAAACAAGCTGGAGTCGCATAGCGGTATTGCGCTGGCCTGCTAAGCCAGTTGGCGTATGCCTGCGTGGGTTCGAATCCCACCTCCAGCGCTCGACCTTTTTACCGTAATTTTATGATTCAACCTCACTATTTTATAATTTAACCTCGCTAATTCTATCATGGTTTCTGAGGATGACAACGAGGAAGAGAAAGTAAAGGCATTGTCTCCTGAAGAAAGGGACAGGATTTACCGGTACAAGTTCGATGTACTACAGCGAGAGAAACGCGAGGAATCGGTCGGGAGCATGAACTTCCCAGGATTCACTCACAACGCGATCCAGATACTTAAAGAACAGGTTTTGCCTGAACTGGACAAAGAGTCCGTTAACGTGATAGAAGTAGGCGTAGGAGAAGAAGGAGTAAGTCCTTACCAGTTCGCTCACGCTCTAGAAAAAGAAGGAAAAGACTACAACGTCACCGCCACACTCCCATAACTCTTTCCTCTATGTTTCCTAATAATCTTTTGCCTATGGATGTGGCTGTTTTACCTGTTGGCGATATGCCTTCTTCTTTCTCTAGCCCTTCTGTCAGTTTTTTCAGCTGTCCTCCCTTAAAATGGTCTCGTTCTATGTGACCTTTCTTTACTAGTTCGTTCAGGAGGGTTTTTGCTCCTTTTTCGTCTCCTGGGTGCTGTTCTACTTCCGAGCCTCTTCTTTTTTTGTGTAGTATCAAGCCGCTATTTATTTTGAGCGCAGTGGTCTGAACTAGGTCCTTGATATCTTTTTCTCTAAACACGTTGTTTTCTTTCATTGTTTCCACGAAATCTACAGCCTTTTCTGCTGCTACTCTACCACCGTCGCTGACAAAGGGAACTTTGCCTGACAGTTCTTCTGACTTTTCTTTTATCAGGTCTGGATGAGTTTTTGACAAAGTTTTCAGCAATTCCATGTTCTCAATCTGAGCTTCGCGAATTCCAAACCCTAGAATAGCTATAGCTGTGTCTCTCATTTTTCCAGCTTCTTCAGTATTAAACTCTCCTTCTGATAACATATTTTCAATCGATCTGCGTAATTTTCTTCGGCCTTGAGGTCCTGTTCTTTCCCCATACATGAGATTTCTCGTTCTATCAACCAATTCTTCTCTTTCTCCTGGTCCTACTTCGTCAATGTCCTTGAGATCATTAAGATGATTTTTTAGATGATTTTTTAATGGTTCTCTCTCTTCAGCTTCTTCTTCAGGCATATTTATTTCACCAGTAGTTTATTTTCTTCCAGGCATTTAATTGTTCTGTTTTTTGGGGTAGTGTGATGGAGTGTCTTTGAATTGTGTGGTTTTAAGTGATTTGCTTTTGCTAGTTCGTTCAAAAGGGTTTTTGCTTCTTTTTCTTCTCTTGCTATTGTTTGTGTTGTCGGGTTTTCTTCGGTTATTTTGTTCGTAGCGGTCTAAACTAGGTTCTTGAAATCTTTTTCTTGTTTGGTTAGTTCAGCTAGTCCAGCTAGTTTTCTTGGGTTTACTTCAACGGGTTGTTTTTCTCCGTCACGTTCTTTTACGATATAGAACTTCATTTGTATTCCCCCAAGGTTCGTTGGATGGTTCTCTTTTTCTGCCAGTTCTCTTGCTGAACCTGTGACCAGCAGAGAACCTTCAGGCATTTTTGAGACCAGTCTGTTGAACGCTTTTTCTTCTTTGTCTTCCGGAAAGAGCTTGAGAACTTCTTTCGCGATAACAACATTTGAATCATTCAAATCCAGTTCAGGAGTGTCCGTTATTACATCGTAAGAAGCCATGATTTTGTCTTTCCCAACCTCCTTTTTTGGATTGTGTTCCTTTGGAACACTCGGGTTCACACGAAGCAATTCAAGCTTTCCCGGTTCCCTCACTTTATCAACGACATTATTGAGGAATGTTCCGGTAGAGTGCCCTATGTCCACTACTTTAACGTTCCCGGCCACGTTTCCGATGGTTTTAGCGAGAGCTTCTTCAGCCTCTTCCGAAGTATAATTTTTGATTTTGCCCGGAAAACGTAGCAATATTCCTGCTTTTTCCTTGTTTTCGTCTTTGAACAAGTCATCTAGAGGTACTTCCAGTCTATTAGCTACTCTATGAACATCCAGCTCGTTCCTTCCTTCAGGCATCCTGGAGTTAGTTTTGTAAAACCCTTTCAACCAGTCTTCCACAACCTTTTTTCTTTCAGGTTCTTCCCCAACGATTCTTGAAACGCTAGGCCTTTCCTCCAGAAACTTTTCTGTTTCTTCCTCACTTATTTTGTCTTTTTCTTGTTCGTTCACTACAATAACTTTTCTTTTAAAGAAATAAAAGCGTTTTTCCGGTAAATATAAAAAACTTAGTTCAGTTCACTAAATCATGAAGTTCTACCTGCCCGGCACCAAAAAACACGAAAAAGATTTGATGAACATCTTTTTAGTAGCAGGTTTAACCGTTCTTGTCGTGGTACTTGCAGTGTTTGCTGCAGGAAAAGCAAGTCTCTTCCTTTTTGCTTGGGCCGTGTTCCTACTATTTGTTTTATTGGTTTCAATGGAGTCAGTGGTCGTCAGAATATACTTAAGGAACAAGAAAAAAGATTGAAGCTCTTGACCCAGGATCTTTCAGTACTTTATCGAGAAAGAACTGTACCTAGGTTCCTCAACTTCTTTGATGCCGCCCTTGATTTCTTTCACGTTTCTAGGAGAATCAAAATCCTTGATTTTTTGCTTCATCTCCAGCAACTTGTTTTTGTCCTCGGATTCTGCCATGACTCTAACGGTCCCGTCAGACAAGTTCTTGACATAACCCTTGGCACTGATTTCTCGAGCCACTCTGCGTGTGTTGGCCCTGCAGAACACTCCTTGAACTCTTCCCTTCAGGATCCATTCAGCTCGGAACAAAGACATCACCGTTGAAACACTTTGAAAAACAAGGTATTTAAATACTTTGATTGAATTGATTTTAACACCATGACAATGATCAACCACGTTAAAGGAATGAAAGTACTCAACTCCAGAGGAGAATTTACAATAGAAGCAGAAGTACAAGCCGGAGACTCAAAAGCAAGAGCTTCAGCACCATCAGGAGCAAGCAGAGGAGAACACGAAGCCAAGACAGTTTCAATAGATAAAGCAACGGAAAACATCAAAAAGATAGAGAAAGAACTGGTCGGCAGAGACCCTGAAGACCAAGAAGGAATTGATGAAGCCATGAAAGAGCTCGATGGAACTGAAGACAAGTCCAACTTAGGCGGTAACACCATGATCGCGGTCTCCATGGCTAACGCAAGAGTCGCTTCAAGAGTAAAACGAGAACCACTGTACAAGCACTTGAACCAACTGTCAGGCGGATACAAGCAAGAAACACCAGTACCTTTCCTGAACGTCTTGAACGGAGGACAGCACGCAGGAAACGACCTTGACTTCCAGGAATTTATGATCGTACCGCAAGCAGAAACCTTTCACGAAGCAATAGACAAAGCAGCTCACACTTACCAAGAACTAAGAGACATAATATACAAAGAACACGGCAGGAACGCCATAAACGTCGGAGACGAAGGAGGATTCGCTCCACCGATCAGCACTCCAGAAGAAGCGCTTGAACTCCTCGAAAAAGGAATAGAGAAAGCGGGATACGAAGGAAGAATGGACATAGCAGTCGATTCAGCAGCTACATTCTTCTACTCAGACGAAAAATACAGGTTCGGCGACAGAGAAGTCGAGACACCGGACTTCGTGGACTACATGAAAAAACTCACAAAAGAACACCCAATAATCAGTTTAGAGGACCCGCTACGCGAAGAAGACTTCGACAGCCACGCCAGACTCACAACAAGAGCAAACGTACAAATAGTCGGAGACGACATCTTTGTCACTAACCTCAAAAGACTGAGAGAAGGCATCAAAAGAGGAGCATGCAACGCAATACTCATCAAACCCAATCAAGTAGGAACAATAACTGAAACCATCGAAACAGTGAAATCAGCGATGAAGAACAAGTACGCGACAATGGTTTCACACAGATCAGGAGACACAGTAGACCCGTTCATAGCTGATCTAGCGGTCGGCCTAGGATGCGAGCAAATAAAGTCCGGAGCTCCGTGCAGAGGAGAAAGAGTATCCAAATACAATCGACTTCTGCGAATAGAGGAAAAAGGAATTCCTTACGCAGGAAAAGGGTGAACGAATGGCCTTTGGCTTGATAGTTCTGGACGGCTGGGGATACTCAGAAAAAACTGAAGGCAATGCAGTAAAACAAGCTAAAACACCGAACTTTGACTCTTTATGGAAAAATAACTCTCATACCCTGCTTAAAGCGCACGGAAGAGCCGTTGGACTTCCTGAAGGATACATGGGCGGATCCGAAGTAGGTCATATTCACTTAGGTGCAGGCAGAAGAGTTGAACAAGAGTTCACTCGCATAAACGATTCGATAGATGACGGTACTTTCTTTGAGAACGATGAGCTGAAGAAAGCTTTCAATCGAAAAAGAGTTCACTTGATGGGATTGACGTCCGACGCAGGAGTTCACTCTCACGTGAAGCACTTGAAGGCCTTGATCGAGATGGGAGAAAGGCAGGGCTGCAAAACGTTCGTTCACGCTTTCACTGACGGTAGAGACACTCCGCCAAAGTACGCAGAAAATTACCTGAAGGACTTGGAAGCGGATAGCGTTACCGGCAGGTACTTCGCGATGGATAGGGACGAGAACTGGAAGAGAACAAGAAAAACTTTCCGAATGCTTACCGAGGGCAAGGGACACAAAGCTGAAACGGACTTAGAAGCGTTAAAAAAAGCTTACGAGCGCGGAGAAACCGATGAATTCGTTGAACCAACT
The DNA here is from genome assembly GCA_023659865.1 of Candidatus Diapherotrites archaeon LH_S9. Lineage (GTDB taxonomy): Archaea > B1Sed10-29 > B1Sed10-29 > WALL01 > JAGXON01 > JAGXON01. Next base: position 20,487 of record JAGXON010000003.1, read on the forward strand.
CTCGTGAACGAAGAAGCCATGATTAAACCAGAAGACGCTATAATTTTCTTCAACTTTCGCGCTGATCGAGCCAGGCAACTTACCCAGCTTTTCTTGAAGAAAGGCTTCCATATCTTTACTTTAACTCAGTACGACGACGATTTTGATGCTCCAGTAGCTTTTCCTCCGCACTTCCTGAAGAATACGTTAGGAGAATGGCTCAGTAAAAAAGGATTAACTCAGTTTAGGACGGCCGAAACCCAGAAATACGCTCACGTCACGTTTTTCTTCAACGGAAGAAGAGAAAAACCGTTCAAGAAAGAGGAAAGACTTATCGTTCCTTCGCCAAAAGTCCCTACGTACGACCTGCAGCCGGGGATGAATGCAGACAAAGTTACAAAGCACTTGATTGAGAAAGCAAAGCAACACGATTTCGTGCTCGTGAATTACGCTAACCCTGACATGGTCGGTCACACTGGAAAGATGAAGGCGGCAATAAAAGCAGTTGAAGCGGTCGACAAACAGCTCGAGAAAATCATACCGTTGTTCGATCAGTGCATAATCCTTGCAGATCACGGTAATGCAGAGAGAATGAAACTAGATGACGGTTCTCCTTGTACAGCTCATTCAACTAATCCTGTTCCATGCATGATTGTTTCCGACGAAGATCACGAGCTTAAAGAAGGAGGTTCTTTGTTTAACGTGGCCTCTACCGTGCTTGAACTCATGGGTTTGAAGAAGCCTCCGGAAATGACTGACAGCGTACTTTCGAACTAGAAAAAAACAATCTTTTTATTTCAGTGCTTGTTTAATGGTTTTTGATGGCGAACTACAAGGCTCACATGGCCCTAGGATTACTTTTATGGATATTTTTCGCGTTCTCTTTCCTAGAACTATCTTTTGAATCTCTTCCTTTGGCTAGTGCATCTTTTTTCGTGGCGTTGCTTGGGTCGGTTCTGCCGGATACAGACACTCCGAAGTCAAAGATAGGTCGATTCTTGCAGTACGGAGTTTTTTTCTTCGCTTTCTTCATAAGTTTCTCCACTTTCTACTCGAAAGATGCTCTGTACCAAAGTTTCTTCAAGTCGGGCGTGGTAGCAGGAATTATCTTTATCGTCTTTGTTTTACTGAGGCCTGGGCACAGGGGAATAACTCACAGCCTGAAGGTAAATGTTGTTTACGGTTTAGGCGTTTTCGTGTGGCTTTTCCCTAGTTTTGGAATGGTTACTGCGGGTTATATTGCATTTCTTGGTGCTGCTTGTTACTTTTCTCACCTGGTTCTGGACGAGCAGATAAAGTTCTGAAGAACTAAATTTCTTCCTCTTCCTGAAAATCTCTAATGTTTTCAACGTACTTTATTATGTTTTTCGCTTCCTCGAGGCTGTTACAGGTTTTAACTTTCTTGTAGATATCGAGCCGATAACGGTCTGGCAGTCCTTTCCGTAAATCATGTTCTTTTATCGTCTTCCTGATTTCTTCTGGTGGGAAAGCAAGATAAGTTTTTGATTCTGGTATGGGTTTAGATAAAGAAATAGCGTCAAATTTTTCTTTCTTTTCTTTTCTGTCTCTTATGGTTTTCAGAAGTTTTTCCCGCCTTTTTTTCAGGTGATTCTGCCTTTTTTTCTTTCAGTAATTCTCTTCTTCCTCGTCTTCAGTTATCAAGTCTTTTTTCATCCCTTCTGCGAATCCCACAACTTTTTTTGCATCTTCCAGGCTGTCCATAGATTGGATGTTGCTCACTATCATTCCCTCCAGGTTTTCAGGAAAGTTCTCGGACAGTTTGTATTCGTTCATAATCTTTCTTGCATCTTCTTCTGAAAGATTTTTTTCTCCCTCGGTTTCTGGTATTGGTTTAAAGATCGAGAAGACGTCGTAATCCTTTTCTTTCTGGTCTCTAACGCTCTGAAGTAGTTTCCTTGCTTTTTCTTCCTGGTCTTTCCTTGCTTTTTCTTCCTGGTCTTCTTTCATGGTTCCACCCTCTCCTGATCTCTTGGGAACAAGACAGCTTCTCGAACGTTAGAAAGGTCTAAAAGCTTCTGCACGACTCTGTCTAATCCTATTCCAATTCCCCCGTGCGGAGGCATCCCGTACTTGAACGAGTTCAAGTAAAACTCGAAGTCCTCAGGGTCCAGGCCTTGTTTCCTGATCCTGTTCATGAGCACGTCGTACCTGTGCTCTCTTTGTCCGCCTGAAGCGATTTCAACACCTTTGTAATCGAGGTCGAAGCTGTGAGAGTACTTGTCTTCTTTTTCCATTATGTAAAACGGTTTTTCTTTTGCCGGGAAGCCCGTTATGAAGTAGAAGTCTGAATCCATTTCTTTCTCGAGCATCTTTTCCGCTTCAGTGTCCAGGTCAACCTTGATTTCTTTTCCTTTCTCGGCAAGCATCTGCTTCACTTCCGAAAATGAAACTCGCTCGAAAGGCGTTTCAGGAACTTCTAGGTCTTTTCCAAGTATTTCAAGGAACTCTGCCTCGTGTTCTTTCACGTGCTTTACCGCGTGAGCAATACATTCTTCAGCCATTTTCATGACGTCTTCCTGAGACTCTATGAAGCTTTGCTCGAAGTCAAAGGAAGTGAATTCCGACAAGTGCTTCGTGGTATGACTTTTCTCGGCTCTGAAGGCTGGCCCAATCTCGTAAATCCTTTCTAGGCCTGTAGCCATGAGCGCTTGTTTGAATAGTTGTGGTGATTGCGCCAGGTAAGCTTTTTTGTTGAAGTACTCTAATTGGAAGAGTGTGGCTCCGCCTTCTGCTCCAGTTGAAACTATTTTTGGGGTGTGGGTTTCTATGAATCCTTGGTCTTCAAGGTATTCTCGGATTCCGGTCAGTAAACCGTCTCGAATCATGAACACAGCTTTTACTTCATTTTTCCTGAGATCCATGAACCTTGTGTCTAAACGTGTTTTAAGTTCTGACTCTATTTTTCCTGATATGTCCATTGGTAGTGGCTTGCTGGCTTCTGAAAGAATTTTGAGTTCTTCCGGAATTATTTCGATTCCGTCTGGGGCTTGGTCGTTTGCTTTGCTGGTTCCTTTAACGGAAATAACGGTTTCCAGGTTTAGTTCGCTGGCTTTTTCGAAAAGTTCTTCGGGTACTTTTTTCTTCGGCAAGGTTATTTGTACGGTGCCTGTTCTGTCTCTTAGAGATATGAATATGATTCTGCCTAGCGCTCGGATGTTTTCCGCCCATCCTGCTACTTTTACTTTTTTCCCAGGTTTTACGTTGGTTGTGTAAAGTCTCATGAATGTGTTTAAGTGAAAAGGTAGTTTTATTATTTTTGGAATAAGGGTTCGAACTCGAGCTCGACTTCGACTCCAGCTAGTTCTCTCAAGGCTTTTTGAACGACTTCTTCGTCCAGAACAATGTTTTTCTTATCTCTTTTAACTATTCTAACTTTTTTTATCTTTTCTTCCGGTTTATACAGTACGTTCACTCCTTTCAACCGGGCTGGTAAGATCATATCTTCAGCTAGTTCTTTGAAGCTAGTTGATTTAACTATCCTGACTTTTTTCCCTAGTTCCTGGCTTAGTACTCGTACTATTCTTCCTTTTTTCCCGATCAGGTCCCCGACGTTTTCTTTTTTCAGAATAAGAATAAGGTTAGGTAACTCTAGTGCGTTCTCAAAGGAGGCGTCCTTGATTTTTTGCTTGTTCCTCATCTTTTCAAGGGTTCGTTTTAGCCTCTTCTCTACGTTTTTCATGCAGTCACTATAAAAAGAAAGGAAAAATGCCCTTTTATTTGGTTAGGGCTATTTCCATTGCAGAGACTTTGGAAGGACCTTCGTCGTTATCATTCCCTAGTTCTTCAGTAGAGATACTGATGTCCTTGATCTTGGCTTCAGGAATGAACCTGTTCCTCACAATCTCGGCTGAATCTACTGCTCGGGAGATTGCTCTTCCTCTTGCTTTCAGGTACACTTCTTCTGCTCCGTTGTTGAATTGCGTCACTACTGCTAAAACGTAGCTCATAACTCCTTTTTTCCCTACGTACACTATGTTTTCGTCGTCTTCCTGGTTTTTTGATTCTTTGTTTTCTGGCATAATTTGCACCTCCATTTTATTGTGTGTTTTGTTAGGTAAGTTAAAGTTTTTTAAGTTTATGTGAATTAATCCTTGTTAATGGAGTCCGAAAAATTAGTTTCTTACCTAGAAAAACTCGAACAAACAAGTAAAACGCTTGAATTAACCGAGATAACCAGCGAATTATTCAAGGAAGCAAAAGAAGATCTTCCGATCGTTGCATTGTTTGTTCAAGGTAAAACTTTCCCTGCTCACTCTCCGAAAGAGCTAGGAATAGCTGAAAAAACAATGGTAAAATGCCTCTCCACAGTTTCAGGCTTCACTGAAGACAAAATAAAGGACGAAATAGCTGAAAAAGGCGACACAGGAAAAGCAGCTGCATTTATGCTTGATAAAAAAGTGCAGACCACTCTAGGAAAAGAAGAAGTAGACGTGAAAGGAGTAAAAAAAGCCATAAGCAAAATAGCGTCGCTGGAAGGCCGAGGATCCGAGGACGCCAAAGAAAAAAAAGTAGCCGAACTCATCAACTCCGTATCGCCAAAAGAAGCCAAGTACCTCGTAAGGCTTTTGCTGAATGAAATGCGGGTTGGAGTAGGCGAAGGAATCGTTAGAGACGCGCTGGCAAAAGCGTTCGACAAAGAAAAAAACGAAGTAGAAAAAGCATTCTCACTGCTTAACGACTACGGCGAAGTAGCCAAACTAGCGGAAGAAAACAGGCTGGACGAAGTCTCGATGAAGCTGTTTAGGCCTTTGAGGCCTATGCTCGCTCAAACAGTGGAGTCTCCAAAAGAAGCTGTAGAGGACAACTGCAGTGCCTGGGAATACAAGTACGACGGCCTTAGAACACAGATACATGTTTCAGGAGACGAAGTTAAAGTGTTCACGCGCAGGCTTGATGACGTCACTGAACAGTTTCCTGACGTGGTCAGAGCAGTTAAAGAAAACGTTTCAGCAGAAGAAGCCATAATCGAAGGAGAAACCGTGGCTGTGGACGAGAACGGGAAACCAAGACGTTTCCAGCTCCTATCCCGCAGAATAAAAAGAAAGTACGATATAGACGAAACAGTCAAAAAGATCCCGGTAGTCACGTACTTGTTTGACTGCATGTACCTCAACGGAAAGAACTTGATCAAAAAACCTTTCCAGCAAAGAAGAAAGAAACTGAAATCCGTTGTAACCGAGGAAAAAGAACTGAAATTATCTAAGATGGTTGTTACTGAAAACGAAAACGAGATCAATCAATTCTACGAGAAAGCGCTCGAGCTAGGTCACGAGGGGGTCATGGCCAAGAACCTTGAAGCAGAATACAAACCAGGGTCAAGGGTTGGCTACATGTACAAACTTAAACCCGAGGCCGAGACACTGGAGCTAGTGATAGTTGGAGCAGAGTGGGGGGAAGGCAAAAGAACAAAATGGCTTTCCTCGTACCTTCTTGCGTGTAAAGATCCTGATAAAGGAAGGTTCCTGAAGATCGGTAAAATGGCGACTGGACTAACAGAAAAGCAGCTGAAGTCTTTGACGGAAAGGCTTGAAAAAGACATAATCAGGCAAGAAGGAAAGAAAGTAACACTTAAGCCCAAGCTAGTTGTCGAAGTAGGATATCAAGAGATGCAGAAAAGCCCGAAATATGATTCCGGGTTCGCCCTACGATTCCCTAGACTACTGAGGATAAGAGAGGACAAAAGCCCTAATGAAATAGATACATTAGAGAGAATAAAGAAGATTTACTCGACCTAGATTTCTCCAATCGTGTGCAAGAAAATGTTTCTGAACAACGTTTCTTGCTCGAGTTCCTGTGGATTGTATCCTAAGTAAGTTACTTTTCCACCGGTTGCTCCTGCCTTGTAAGTGATTACTGCTGGTGCTGAATGAACATCTCCTTCTCCATCCTTCCAACTGATCTTCATAACTTTCTGGTTCTGTTCATCCACGACTTCTACTACTCCAGAGAACTCTGAGTACTGAGAAGTTTCTAATGAAATAGGTGAATTGATTCCCATTCTACTGACAATTGGGTGCTCCCATTTCGTAGGAACCAATCGCACGTCATTCATCTGTGAAGCAGTTACCGTGATATCGTTAACCGAGTCACAGTTTTCTACTGGACAACCTGGTGAAAAACTGATTATTGACCCCATGTCATCTGCCTGCCAGCCAAAAATGTATGGTGTGATGGTCACGCCATCGCTTTTCAGGCCTTTAATTCCAGCTCCTTTTACTATCATGAGGTTGCCGCCTTTCTGAACGTAGGATGTTAACTCGTCTCTTGCTTGGGTTGTTAAAGCAGTTTTTCCTCCGTAAAGGATCACGATGTCGTAGTTGCTGGAGGTTAAGTAACCTTCAGAAACGTAGGGGATATCTTCGTTTACTACGGGATTTGTTCTAGTTACTTTTGTGTTGATGTATTTTCCGAAGTCGCTTGCTTCTTCATAGTTTTCAGGAGTGGTCAAGATCAGTGTTCTTGAAACTGTTCCTGAGCCACATAAAGCTGGTCCTATAACAGGAATCCAGCACATTTGAAGCATTTTAGCTGCTACTACCAGTATAACTAAGAGAATTAGTATTGCTGGCACAACCATTTCCTTGTAATCTGATGTTCCTTGGCCGTAGTAAGCCATTTTTTTCCTCCGTTATCCTTTGGAGCCCTCTGCTCCAGTTATGTATGCTACTGTGTTCAGCACTATATTTTCTTCTACTTGTGAATTTAGGTTTTCTCTTACTGGATTGAATGCCAGGTACAGAACTTTTCCAGTGTTTATTTGTCCTCTTTCAGACATTGCTGGGTAAATGTCTCCTACTTCACCTGCTTGTACGTCTTCAGCGGAGCTGAATCCGTCGACGTATATAACTTGCTTTCCGTTTTCTGCTATGGTCACGTCGGCTAGGTTGATGCTCGCGTTCGCTGGAGTCATCTTGGTTTCGAGGTTTAGTTTTTTCGCGAGGCTGTTGTCGTATCTTCCTTTTCCGATGTGCATTTTGGGTGCGTAAACTTCTTTAACTATTCCTTCGCAGCTTGATGTTCCTGATCCGCAGGTTACTGGAAGAATTGTTGAGAGTTCGGACCATCTTCCGTCTGATTGAGTTCCTCCTAGTCCTATTGCTATCATGTTTCCTCCTGAGTTAACCCAGTTCTTCAAGGTTATCTGCAGTGAGGGGGTTAAGTCGGTTGCGGTTACCACTACCAAGTCGTATCCTTTGTCTTTGATCCAGTCTTTTGAGTTTATTTTGTTGTATTTGTTATCGGTCACTAGCTCAACGTTCAACGGGTTTCCGAAAGTTTGTCTTGCTAGGTCGGTTGTTAAGTGGTTTTCCCAAGCGTTTTTCTCGTTCTGGTTTTCTCCGATCAAAAGAACGTCGATAGTTTGTGGTCCTACTAGTCCACCTAAAATTGGGACTCCGGCTAGTATACTTGGTTTGAGGGCAATAACTCCTACAACCAATAGAATGATAATCAGTATAGGTATTGCACCTTCAAATTGTCGTCTTAAGTCGCTTCCTCCAGCATAATACTCTGCCATTCATTTCACCTGACACTAATTTAATACTCTTAACTACATTTAAATGTTTCCCTATTAATACAGGATGAATCTCACAAGGTTGTCCACGAAAATTTCGTCTGTTTCAGGTGGGAAAGCGTAGTACACCATGGTTCCTCTTCCAAAAACGTGCGATGCAAATCGCGGGTCTTTCACCGTTATTGCAGGCCATTTGTCTTCTCCTTTGTATTCTGGTGTTATCTTGACTTTTGAGACAACGTGAGTATGTTGGTGAGCACTGTAAACGAGCACGAAGGGTACGGGTGCTTCTTCTCCTCCTGTCACTTTTTTCTTTAGTTCAATGGATTTTGATATTCCTTGGATTAATGGGTGCTGCTCGTCTGCAGCGGTTAGTGTTGCAAGGCTCTTGCTTTTCATTTCAGGAGCTAGTTTGTCCTTGCTTTCTCGTGCTTTTTTTAATGCTTGTCCTGCTGCTTTAAATCCTTGTTCTATCTCCTGATTTTCTTCTCCGCAGATGTACGACGATTCTTCAACTTCTTCCTGGAATTCGTCTGTTTCCGGAGCGTTCTTTATGAATTCAATTGTTCCTTTTTTGTCAGTGTGTGGTGAAGAGTAAGAGATCAGTAGCTCAGTCATTTCTTTGTTTCCTGTGGCTTCAGCCAGTTCGGTCTTCAGGTTGGTTGGTCCTTGTGCCGAGCACTCTTTGTATTCCTCGATAGCTTTTTCCAGGTCTTCAGTAACTATTTTTCCTCTTATCTTGCTTGCCATCTCTTCGTACTGTTGCTTGTATTCTTCTTTTGTTTCCAGTGCCTTCAGGTTCTCTAGTTTAGTTACTGCTTTGTTTAAAGTGCTGTTACATTTTTCCAGCTGGCTTAAGGTTTGTTCTGACGGTTCTTCCCCTACATCTTTTGTTTCAAGTTCGTTTTTCTTTTCAGTCACAATGTTTATGGCATCCTCGACCTGTATGGAGCTCGTGTTCTTGGTTTGCTTTATTGACTCGAGGTTAGTTAGTATGACACTTAAATCGTTTTCAGCATCTTGCTTGTTGTCCTTCAGCATGTTCAGTTTTTGTTTTGCGACTGAAAGTTTTTGCTGAGGACTGCAAGTTTCTTGTGCTAAATTCTTCTCGCATTCCACAAAACCTGAGTGTGCGTCAAGTAAAAGAGTTCTTATTTTAGATACGGATTCGGATAAGTCACTGTACTCGCTCACAGCATAGTTATCTGCTATGAAAGAAATTCCAAGAATCTTCGTGCCAAAATCCAGACCTTCATGTTTTTCTTCTGAACCAAGCAAACTGTATTCTCCTCTATTCCACGGGTCCACGATTCTCTTCACTGATTTTTCGTTCTTCCAGTTGATGTAAACTTTTGAGTACTCTCCTGAAGGATTCTTGCATTGATAGCCCTGGTCTGTTCTCACTGATGCAAGGGTTCCTCCAAAGCTTTCTTCACAAACTTTTTTCAGTTCAGTCATTGCTTCTGAAGTTAGATCCTTTGTTTTAGAGGCAATGGAAGCAGAAACATTCTGTTTTGAGGGTTCGGAAACGCACAATTTTTTTTCTTCGTTGACTTCGCTTCCTTTATCTCTTTTCATGTACTTGATGCTATACTCTATGGTCTTACAAGTCTTGTCTTTTTCTCCTCCAACGGTTCCGGAGTCTCCGACCCAGATGAGTCTCCCCATGTCTCCGTAAACATAGTCCTTAATTATCTCCAGCTTGCGCGTGGGTATTTTTCGGGCTTTCTCAACAACTACAACATCGTATCCTTCGAGCATCCCAGGCGAAAGATCACCTATATTCTGCATCCTGGTTGGAAGACCGTGCTCGTCTTCAAGCAGTCTCTTCATTTTTACTGGGTATCCTAAACCTCCTCCTTCAGGATTTTGAAGGATCATAACTTTCGGAGTACCTACTATCGAGTAATAAACGTCACAGTACGAGTTACCAAAATCAGAGCAGCGAGTCAATCCCGCGTTAGTGCTTACGATCAGCAAGGCAAAAGCGAGCACCATCAGCGCGATCAAGTGCGGGAGGTTGTTTTTCAGTTCACGAGTATCCATTTTCTCAGTCTCTTTTTTGAAATTATCGGCACTAAAGTTATAAATAGTTATGGATTATAAACTTTTACCGAGTTCCAGCCTACGAGGAGTTTACATGACCAAACTAAAATACGTTTTAGCAATCACACTACTCTTAACAACGACACTGGCAGCAACAAATGCTGAATACACACTGAAAACTTGTAAGAGTATGTTTGCTGAAGAGAACAAGAATATGAATGTTAGCATGCTTAAAGAAAATAATGAAAGAGTACTTAAAGTAAATTCTAACGATAAATCAGTAGGCCAATGGGCTATAGCGACCGAGTTCGACGCAGAATCATCGAGTTTTGACATAGAGTTCGAGGCCAGCGTTGATGCAGATGATTCGAACGATGAAAGCATTTTTGTATTTGTTTACGGAGGAGAGTTCGGTCTAGGTAAATGCACGAAAAACGCTATGGGGAACATGGATGGTCTTGAATACGTAGGACTCTTCTGTAATGGAGTCGAAGGCGATTCTACTGAACACGTTTACTGTGTTAGTGGAGCGCCGCAAGTTTATCACGGTGTTTTAAAGGGAAGTTCTCTTGGACCGATTTCTCAGGTTGGTGGAAAGCCTATAGGTGATGGCTGGAGCGAGATAGAAGTAGATGCGGAATCGGATTCAGATAAAGTAACTGTTGTAATAGCTGGATGGGATGGAGACTCATCGAAAAGCATTGAATGGAAAGTGAAAAACGTTAGATTAAACGGAGAAAAATATTCATTTGATGAAGTGTATCTTCAGGACGCCGGCAAGAAAATTGAGATGCCTGCAGTTTGCGGTAACGACAAGAAAAAAGGAGACGAAGCTTGCGATGGAGAGGACGTGGAAACTGGTTACGAATGTGCTTCTGACTGCCAGTCAAAGTCACCGATCTGCGGAGACGGCCTTATAATTGGAGAAGAGGTCTGTGACAGGGGGAACGTGACCGAAGGTTACGAGTGTTCAAGCGATTGTTCTGAAGAAACACCGATTTGTGGAGACGGAGTAGTGGTTGAAGGAGAAGCTTGTGACGGAGAAGAAGGACTTGAAGAAGGATTCGAATGCGCTGAAGACTGTTCAGCCCAGATCCCGATTTGCGGCGATGGATTGATGGTTGGAAGCGAAGAATGCGATTCTGAACTTGGAACCGAGGAAGGAAAACTGTGCACTAGCGACTGCAAGCTCTTGGATGTTTCAGAAGACCAAGAAGAATTTTTGAACAAGCTTTCTCAAGCAATAGATGGACTGGGTGAAGAAGGAACTTCATCAGAATCAGTTTCAGTTTCGTCAGCAACAATAGAAAAACAGATGATCGCGGCAAGTGCAGGAATCAATGAGTCTGCAGTAAACTTCTGCGATCAAAATCAGACTGTTTGCCCATCAGAGTACGCTGTGGCTGCAGCCCAGATTTCTGATTCAGGTATAAACCTTGAAGAAGGCTTTTCAGGTGAAATAGGAGTGTTCGAAAGCGGTGGTAATCGCTACATTGGCTTAAAACCCTCCAATTCCTCTTTACTGGATGTTTTTTCAGGTAACTGGATATGGGTTGTCGTGGCTATGGTTATTTTGATTGGTTTGATAATTGGAGCAGGAGCCATAATAGCATTAGCTTATTATTTCCTGGTCTACAAAAAAAGAAATAGTGGAGGATTGTGAATGGCAAGAACCAAGAAAACTGAATCTCAGGGACCGATGCAAGCCGCTGGATTAGTCCAGTACTTCGACACATCCGGAGGAGGCATAGAAGTAACGCCTCAGATGGTTGTAGCGTTCGTTGGACTCTTTGTAGCGGCCGAACTCGCAATCTCTTTCTTGTTGTAGGAATCGTTAAAAACGAGTTTGTATGCTTATGGCAGATGCTGAAAAAGAGGATGAAGGAAACGAGCTAATTGAAGAACTAAACCAAATCATCGAAAAGATGGAGGAGGAGGAGGAAAAGAAACCAGTTAAGATAACGGAAGAGCCTGAAGAAGTAGAAAAAGAAGAAGAAAGCCCTAGAGAGAAGTACGACGAGGCCTCTAGAAGCGTTCGGACCCTTAAAGATTGTTTTGAAAGACTTGAAGAAAAGGGCGTGCCGCTCGAAGGAAGGAATCTAGAAGAGAAATTAGATGACTTGGAAGAGAAACATCAGCAAGTCAAGAAAGTAAAAAAATTATCGGAAAGAATCAACGAAATCTTCAGCAGAGGCCATCCTGAAGGCAGATCCATAAAAGAACTTACTGGTCAGGAAGTTTACGAGCTCCCAACTATAAGAGGACTTGTGAAAGGTACTGACTTTAGTTTCAGTTCTGAAGAAGACAAAGAGACTTTCAGAAAAGTTTACAAGCAATTTTATGAGGCAAGAAAGGATCTAGAGGGCGATGTAGAGGACTGGGTGGATAACGAAGATATCATCAGAGATTTGAAGGAAGAAGGAGAGTTTTTAAGAGGAATAGAAGAAATAGATTTAAGCAGCTCTGACGTAGGCAGCCTGGACAGAGGACTGGAGAAAATAGAAAGCCAGATAAACGAGAAAAGAGACACGGAAGAAGAGCTTTAGGGACGGATAGATGGTTTAAGAAAAAGTTTTGGGGAAGAGAAAGATGAGGAGTACAGAAACTGGATTAAAATGAAGCACAAGTACTTAAAGAAGGTGGAAAATGGGTTGGAGGGCAAGGACGAGGACAAAAGAAGAGAGATACAGGAAGAGAAAGAAGACTTTGAAGAAACTCACGAAGAAACTGCTTCAATCTAAATCGAGCTTGGAACAGCCGAACCAATAACATAAGTTACTCCAATAACTGCTGTAGTTATCGCTAAATGCTCTAAAATAACTTTATAAGTTCCCATTTTTTCTCGGACACCTATAAAGTAACTTAAAATAATTATCAGCATGAAACCCCAAATTAAATTTATCAGGATAGCGCTATTAAGGTCGATCATAAAAATCGGGATCAAGAAACTGAAACCTACTCCTATCTTGGCTGCGAAAGTGGCTGCAGTCGATTCCCAAATTTGTTTCTGAGTGTTCTCTAACCCGGCTTCTTCAGAGATATGCATCGCAACCGAGTCAGATAACGCGTCTGAAAAAGCTATCAACAGTATTCCAACGCCTACAACCATTTTTGAGTGAGTGCTTGCTTCCAGACCAATTATCATTCCTAAAGTGGTTATAACTGCAGTCGTTATCCCGAAGCTTACGCCTTTTACAAAACTTTTCCTCATTTTTTTCCTCTTATCATGTTCTTCAAGTCGTTCACGGTCAAGTTCTTCTCTCTTTCTTTTTCTTTAACCACGTAGTACTTTCCGAATTCCTCTATCACTTTATGGTACTCTTTTGGTTCTTTTTCGAGCTCTAGTTCGCCCCTGCTTATTTTTTCAAGTATTTCTCCTTCTTCGTTAAGTTTTTTCTCCAGCTTTTTAATCTCTTTTTCTCTTAGTTTAACTCTTTTCTTCAGCCTTTTTATCTCTTTCTTCTTTTTCTTAACTACCTTGCTCTTGGTTTTCTGCTCAGGCTCTTTTTCCTCTAGCTCTCTGTTCTTCTTCTTCAGCTTATCAACGTAATGCTCTAAATCGCTTACCTTCTTCTCCAGCCTTTTTTTCTCTTCTCTAAGTCTTTTCTCTATCTCGCTTGGCTTCCTAACAGGTTTTTGTTCCTCTTTCTTCTTTTCTTCTTTTCTTTTTGGCTTGGAAGCTTCTTCAATAGCTTCACTGAGTTTCACGTCCTTGAACGCTGAGCTCCAGACCTTTTCCTTGTTTTTCTCAAAGAGTTTTTTTGCTTTCCTCAGCTTTGATTCGAATGCATTGAAGCCGTTCACGGCCGCTGCCAGTGCGTCTCTCTCGTGATCGTTCTCGAAACTGTGTTCTTCGGCTAGCTTCTTTTTTTTCTTGGTGCTCAGGTCTTCTTCTGGAACAAAAACTTCAGCGTTAAAACTGCTACCGATTTTTTTCACGGTTTCTGGACAAGGAGACACATCACAGCAAACTAGGACTGGCGAACCTTCTTCAGTTATCCAGTGCACCATGTCTCTAGGGCCAGATCCTCTTTTGCTCCTGCAGAAAGCTAGTTCCTTCTTCAGATTTAGGGCGCAGACTGCGCTCGTGGTTCCAGGATCGATTCCAATAACTAGCTTCAGTTAAACGCCTCCTAAACTCCTTTCCTGTATTTTTTAGTGCTTTTCTTGCCTTTGGTTTCCAGCAAGCCTAGATCAGCTAAATGACTTAGGTAATTCCTGAAACTGCGTTCACCAATAGCATTCTCTTGCTTTTCTCTGTACTTATCGTACATTTCAGGTCCTTTCATCCATTTATCGTTTATCATCTCGTAAATAGTTTTCTCATGATCGTTCAACTGCTTCAAGGCCTCGCTCTTGCGCAGGTACTTCATTTTCTTGAATTCTTGCTTGACGATATCTTCAGTTACTTTTTCTTTTTCTCTTTGCTCGGATTCCATGCCAGATCTGCGTAAAGCTTCAATAGCTATCCTAGCGTCTCCTTTACTCAACCGACTTATCAACCGTAAAGCTGGATTGGGCGCGGTCCCGCTCACAAAAGCGTATTTTGTTCTTTCCTTGATTATATCAAAGATCTCGTCTTTGGAGTACGCCGGGAGATTGATTTCTTCTGGACTCAGCGAGCTTTTCGTCCGCGAGTCCAGACCAGCTAACGCAAATTTCTTGTTCGAGATCACGACTATACCGGTGTCGGCGCGGCTCAAGCTGTAAAGTAGCTTCTTGTTTTCTAGCGTGTCCACTTCATCCAGGGCCACGACCACGTTTCTTTCCTCTGCTTCTTCTTCAAAGTAGTTAAGAGCTTTTGAAGTAGAGGTTCCGGAGCCGAGATAGACGTCCAGCCCTTTCAACAGCGTTGCGAGTGTTGAGTGCATCGTGCTTTCTTTCCAGCAGTTAACAAAAGAAGTTTTCACGTCCGGAGACTGTTCTTCCAGTTTTTCTAGCGTCCATTTCACGAGCATGGTTTTTCCTGTACCGCAAGGCCCGTGCAAGAAAACGTTTCTTGGTTTCCGGCCGTCTAGAGCTGGTTTTAGGCAGTTACCGAGTTCTTGTTTCTGTCCTTCTCTGTGCAAGATTTTTTCGGGAACGAACGCTTGCCTTAAAGGTCTTTCGTTTTTGATCATGAAAAGCCTCACCTATTTATAGGTTTTTTTACTTATTTTAGGATGATGTTTTCGCCTGAAGTTGATGACGAATTAAGTGTATTAAAAGATTCTGACAGTATTTTCATCGGCAGAGACAAGTCCACGCTAGACAAGTACGGTAGAGACGGAGCTTTGCTGACAGGAAAAGTCATCGAAAAAGATGATTTCGGCAAACTAGTTTACCTGGACGCCTTGTCACCGCACGTCATATTCATATCCGGAGCCAGAGGCTCAGGAAAATCTTATTCACTGAGCGTTATAGCGGAAGAACTCTCAAGCAAGAACCCGAACGCTGCCTCGGTTATCGTGGATCCAGTAGGTATTTTCTGGAGCATGAAATACCCGAACCAGGATGAAGGAGAAGTAGAAGCCCTTGCTGAAATGGGCTTGGATCCGAGAGGAGTAGACGACGTCAGAGTATTTGTTCCGGAAGGAGTCAGCAACAAGATAGCTGAAGACACTTACGACCTCGACTACGCGCTCAAGCCATCAGATCTAACGGCTGAAGACTGGACGCTCACTTTCGGTATGGATCGGTTCTCTCCGAAAGGCATGGTCATAGAAAAAGCTATTGAACTCGTTGAAAACGGTTACGAGACCGAAGACAATGAAAAAATTAAGGAAAAAGGAGATTCTTACAGTGTGCAGGATTTGATTGACTGCATAAACAGCGCTAAAAAAATAAAGAGCTCGGGCAAAGGATTCAGCAGCGCTTCAAGAAGAGCAATCGTTTCCAGACTCGAGTCAGCCAAAAGCTGGGGAGTACTATCCAAATCAGGAGTAAGTCTCACAGAACTGTGTAAAGAAGGAGCAATTTCAGTTATCGATGTTTCTTTCCTCGAAGAAGACGTCATGAGCCTGGTCATTGGTATCCTGGCGAGGAAGATACTTAACGCCAGAAAGATCAGTGCTAGACGCACCTCGATGAAGAAGTTCGCTCTGGACTCGGACGTTCTTGAGACAGATATCCCGCCAACCTGGCTTTTCATTGACGAAGCACACACTTTAGTTCCTTCAGGCTCAGGTAAGACTCCGGCATCGGAACCTTTGATCGAGTACGTTAAGCAAGGAAGAAGACCTGGATGTTCACTCGTGCTCGCAACACAGCAGCCTTCAGCTATCGACACGAAAGTGCTTTCGCAGCTGGATGTGCTGATGTGCCATAAACTCGTGTTCGACCGTGATCTGAAAGAGGTTATGAAGAGAATGCCTACATCGATACCAAAAGAATACAAGAAATCCGGTCTCATGAAAAAGCTTCCGATTGGTTGCTGCATAGTTGGAGACAGAAGCGATGCGTCATCCAGAGCTTTTGCCATGAAGGTTAGGCCCAGGTTCTCTCAGCACGAGGGAAGGGAAATAAAGTCCATTGGGATGGAAGGGGAGATGAGTGAAGAGGAACTCACGAACGCTTTGACGAAGTTAGTGCTTTCCAGGATCGAGAACAAGGGCAGGATTCATGAAGATGCTTTAGATGATTTGGTGGACACGATCGAGAGACGTTACGACACCGAGATCGATCGAGATAACTTGCTCGGTAAACTTAAGAGTAAGGGAGTGCTCAGGAAGGAGGATCATTTGGTTGCTGAAGGAGCTGAAGGATTGGAAGAAGAAAAAGAGAAGTCGAAGGAAGAAAGCGCTTCTGCAGAGCCGGAAGGAAACGTAACAGTGTTCAAACCTAAGATGTCGGAGAAAAAAGCCAAGGAAATCGCTAAGAAGACGAAGAAATCAAAGTTCCTTGGTGTCTTCGGCAAAGAAGAGTTTTTAAGAGCGCTCAAGCTCAAGTACAAACCAGTCTACAAGGTTGATTACGATTACTACAAGAAAAAAGGTCAAGGATTCAGAAAAAGCGTTTGCTTTGTTGATGCTACGGAGGCAGAGATCCTAGCCGTTGGCAAAAACGGTTTAGTGAAGAGCAAAGGAGTTTCTGAACTTCTAGAGATGAGCAAAAGCAAGAGAAAGATACTTATTGCTCTGAAGAAAGGAAAAAGCGCTAGCGCTAAGACCTTGGCCAAGATAGCTGACGTCAGCGAGGGAACCGCTAGAAAAAGTGCTAACGAGCTTGTTGAAGAAGGGTTCTTGAACGCTAGCGAGAACAAGGTAAAGGCTTATTCGCTTGCAAAGGATTTGGACTTGCCTGAAGATATAACGCGATCCGAGTACACTTCTCTGGAGTCAAGGTTTGTGATGGATGAGAAGGCGGAAGTGAAAACGGTTGAGCCCGTGATCGAGAAGGATTCTGCCGAAGATTTCCCGTCTGCTTTCGGGGAAATTGGTCACGAGAGCACTGAAGTAATTTACTTACCGGTTTATGAAGCTACTTTGTTGAGCGAGGACGGAGAAAGAAAGATCTTGATCAATGCTTTGAATGGAGAAGTTACTGGAAAGTAAACTAAATTTCTTTGTTTTCCTCTGATTTTTGTTTTCTTCTATAGATTCGTATAGGGTTCGTGCCTGCCACGACTTCCTTCTTTTTATTCAGCCAGTCCTCGTTATCAAGATTAGTGTGCCAAGTCACTACCTTGAAATCGTGGTCCACCTCCTTCAGCTTTTCCTTTATCTTTTTCTCTGTTTTCTCGTTGAAAGGGTTAAACAAGAAGAAAACGGTTCCGTCAGAAAAATCGTGGTCCAGGACATTACCTTGTCTGAATTCAACGTTGTCAAGTTTTAAGTCTTCTTTTATCTTCTTGCAGTTTTCAACTCTTTCAGGAACAATTTCTATACCTACTGCTTTTTTCACGTCTGTGGTAAGAGCAGAGTAGAACACGGGCCGGCCGTAACCGGAGCCTAGGTCGTAGAACACATCGTTTTCGTTCAAGTTAAGTTCTTCAAGGAAGTTCTGAATGTGTGTGTATGGCGTCATGTTGGAGTCTTTTCCTCTCCAGCTCGAGAGATTTGTTTTTTCCTCAAGTTCTTTTTCTGTTGTGTCTCTTTCACTGAATTTTTTTTCTGTTCCGGAGTAATCTATTCCGAGTACGAGATCGATCAAGTGAGAGTACTTAAGCCGGTCCGGCTCGTTTTCTGCCAGTTTCTTCATCAAGTTCTTTATGTCTTTTTCTTTTTTTCCTTTTTCCCTGATTCTTTTGTCGTACTCGTGACGTATTTGCTCAAGTTCTTTGTACTTACTAGCGTGAGCGAAATCCATAGCCTTCTGAACTGCTTCGTTGTCCGAGCCCCTCCATTCTTTTATCCAGTCTTTTAATCTGGGTTTGTACCCCCAGAAAGAGTCTCGAAAGTCTTCAGGAATCGCCTCGTGTTTTTCAACAGCTAGAGTTGTTTTGTCGACTTTTTTCTCTATGTTCTTGAGCGCTTCCGAGATGTCCGTTATTTTTTTATACAGTTCAGGAATGCTCATGTCCTTATCTTCTATTGGATAAACTTCTTCGATTTTTTCGTCGAGTTCGATTATTTCTCTGACATCTTCCAAGTCCTTGAGAGAAGGCCTGCTTGCTGATCGTCTTTTAACCATTCTTTCGAGAATAGTTCCTTCCCACAGTTCCTTGTCTGCGTTTCTTCCTTGATCTTTTATTTTCTTCAGATCTTCTTTGTCAGGAAGTTTGAGAGGAAGTTCTTCCGTTTCTTCTGGGGGACTCATGCAGTTGTTTAGTCTGTCTCCATGTATTTAAATTTTTAGAAATAGTTCGTTAACTAGATTGGAGCAAATTCCAGGTGCTTTACTGGTTCTAATGATCATCAACTTTCCAGAAAGATATCCATTCTCCTTCTCGTTCTTTGTCTGGCGGTATCTCCTTGGTCTTAACTTTTGAAGGACTCTTATCTGAACCATTGTTCTCTGAATTTTTGTTGCTCTGGGTTTTTTCCTTCAGCTGATCGTAGTCCTTCACTTCAGCTTTTATGTCTCGGTCGGCGCACTCTATCTTTATTGTTCCGTCTCCAAGATCTTTTATGGCAATTTCGTCTTTAAGTGTTTTTTTCACTAACTGAACGTCTTTGGTCGTTGTGACCCCAAACCGCTCCATGCTCGTTATCTTAGCGGATGCAATCATCCTCTGTTCGAATCTTCCAAGTCCCATTGATTTTTACTTAAACGTAAGTCTTTTAAAAATGTTTAGGTGAAGGTCGGCGGCTTCGATTCCGGAAAATTGTTCAGTTGAAGGGTTCTCGGTTTGTCGAACTTCTTGGTTTCCAGGAGAAACGTCTTCGGTTCCAACCGCTTGCAGAAACTTTATTAATGTCAAAACACTCAATAGGCTTGGACTCGACAATGAAAGCCATAAATTTATGTGAGCCTAGAAAAGTTATCGCTGAACACAAGAACATTCAAGACACGGTTTCTTCTATCGAAAAACTTAGGAGCACAGGGTTCTTCGAAAAAGAAGCTGTTACTGAAACAAGGCGCAGTCCAGTGAAACCTTGAGAACCTTTTTCTAACACATTTTTATTGTTTGATTCCAACAAAAATACTGATGTTTGGAAAAATAAAGAGTTTTTTCAGCAAACTTGCAGACAGGCACAAAGAAGCTAAAAAGATAGCTGAAGAACAAGGCCTGAAATTTGGTTGGGTGCCCGTAACCGCAGAAGAAGTCAGAGAAGGCGAGACAGGGAAAGGAATCTTAGGCCTAACGACCAAGGCCAGGAAAAAACTCACTAAAAAAACACCTATAGATCTAGATGAAATAGATACTGATACTGAAAGAGAGACTACACACCACGGATCTTTCGCAAGAGTCAGCAAGAACGGGAAAGACTATCTCGTGAAAGTCTTGAACACGGGAGAAAGAGCTTCCAACAGAATAACCGCCAGGAAGTTAGCGAGAGATATCCAGGAACACGTGAATAATCTGAAGGAAACTGAGATGAACATCCCTGACATCCATAGGATTTTAGCTAAAAAGAAAGGCAGAGGACGTTTTGATGTGGTTTCAGTAAATGACCTCGTTGGGGAAGCAAAAAACGGAGAGTACTTCCTCACCAAATCAGATGAAGACGAAGCAGTCAATAACTTCAAAGGAATGCTCGAACAAGTTTACAAAAGCTTCAAACATCCAAAAGAAAAAGAAACAGAAGAATTTAAGTCTTTCAACGGAATAGACGCTCATCCAGGGAACTTCGTCAAAGACGAGGAAACCAACAAATTCTTTTATGTGAATTTCTTTCCTCCTCGTGTCAGAGACAGGAAGGGACGAAACAAGTGGAAGAGACTGTTAGAAAAGGAAGAACCGGAAATACTTTCAGACGGAAGATTCGACAAAAGAAGAGTACTACAGTACCTCGTTCTGCATTCATCAAAATGCAGGCCAGAGCTTGAACAAGAATTCTTGGACGAGGCAAAGGGCTTCTTAAAAGAAAGAGGAGAAGAAAAACTGGCAGAAGAGGTGGAAGGCAGTTACACTGACTTTAAAGAAAAGTACAAGTCATTTAAAGGAGTAGAGAAGTTAGAGGAGTTAAAGGAGTTAGAGGAATCATGGAGATAGGAATTAGTTCAAGATGTCTTCCAGCAAAAAATTTGAACACTGAAGACTTAACTGAATTTGGAATAGACGCGGTAGAGGTGAATACGGGATCCACTCCACTAAGAATCAAGCCAAAGTACTGGAAAATCCTGCAACAGATTTCTGACGATTACGTTTTTTCTATACACCCTCACCTATTTCCTTTTTCTCAAATGAGCGGTTTCCTGCAGGAACACGCACAGGAAATCATTTCTTTCTCGGCAGAGTGCCTCTCCCGCCTGGACGGAGACTACCTTGTAGTCCATGTCAAAGGACATGAAGGTGCTGAAAGACTTGAAAAATTTCTTGAAAAAGCTCCAGGCAACATACAAGTGGTTCTGGAGAACAACAACAAAAACTATCCAGCCACATTCAAACAAACAGCTGAACTCGCAAGAAAACTTGGCGTTAAAATGAATCTTGACTTAGGTCACCTCAACATCGTTTCAGACAACCCGTTAAAAGAAATAGATGAGTACGGAGCAACAGACATCGTTGAATACATGCACCTGCATACCAACAACGGAAGAAAAGACCAGCATCTAGCGCTAGGAGAAGCAAAACCTTCTTTAGAAGAAATCGCTCAAGCAATAGATGTTTGCGAACCAGAAGTCTGTGTGATAGAGAACAGAGAAAGAAAAGAAGCGGAAAAGAGCTTGAAGCTATTAAAACAAATCCTTTGAACTTTTTCTAGAAAGCGGGCGCGGAGGGATTCGAACCCACGATCACCGGCTTTCAACGCAAAATTGCTTAGAAGGCCGGTGCCTTGTCCGGGCTAGGCTACGCGCCCAAGTGATATAAGTTTTTTCAGGAAAGTATTTAAATTATTTCAGGTTTATCAGGTAACTTGGCGGTTATTATTTTCTACCATTCCTTGTCGAATAGCTCTTCTTTTTCCATGTCTCTAAAAACTTTCCCCCATGCTACCGTGTTTTTGTAGTTCTTGACTTTTTTTCCTGATAAATTGAACTTTTCTTGCACTTCCTTGATCTTTTTTTCCTTCTCTTTTTTATTTTCTTTTTGAAGAGCTTCTCTTAGTTCGTCCTCGCATTCTTTTCCAGGTCTTAATTCTTTTTTCAGCAGGCTGTTTTCGTGATTAGGGTTCATAAAGCTTTTTCCTATTTTTTTCATGCTTTTTTTTATTTTTTCAGGTATTTCGCCTTCCAGATAGCGCTTTGTTTCTCTTCCCTCCAGACGATACCTTTCTCCTTCTCCTTTATCTATTACAACATAGGGATAGTACCCTTTCTTGCTTTTCACCATTTTTCTGATGTCATTTCTTCCTTTCACGATATTCCTAGCTTTCTGAGCGTCCACAAAATCAATGTCGGTCGAAGTTTCTCCTGGCTCTCTCTTTTCTCTCATTTCCAGTTCTCTCATATTCTTGACGAAAGTTCTGTATCTGTGTTTTTCTCTTATCGACCATGTTTCTTCTTCTTTTTCTTCTTCCATTACATTTCCTCCATTGTTTCTATAGCTAAAAGATTCAGAGCGTTATGCAGCACTGTTGAAGTTGCTTCCACCAGAGCAAGTAACTCTTTTTCTTCTTCGTTACCAATGACGTGCACGTCCGAATAAAAAGAATTAAATTCTTCGGCTAGATCGTAAGCGTAGACCGCTATAACGTGCGGTGAATACGAGTCTGCAGCATCTTCAGCGATCTCTGGGAACTCACTAATTTTTTTGAGTAGTTCCTTTCCTTTGTTCAAGCGCCCGACCGAAGGCTCTTTACAGGATTTTTTAAGGATGCTCTTACATCTGGCGTAAGCGTACTGTATGTACGGGGCGGACTGCCCCTCAAAATCAAGCGCTTTCTTCCAATCGAAGACAATGGTCTTGTTAGAGTTAACGTGAAGCATTTCGTACTTCATTGCGCCCAGCGCTACTTCTTCTACGACTTCTTTTTTGTTCTCGAGCTCTGGATTCTTTTCTTTTACTGCTTCAAGTGCTTTTTCACGCGTTTTTTCCGCGAAGTCTTCGTAAAGGATGGCTTTTCCTTTTCTGGAGCTCATTTTCCCTGATTTCAGTCTCACGAGCTCGTAAGCTAGGTGGAAGCACTTGTCTGCGTTCTCGAAACCCATTTTTTTCAAGGTCTCGAAAAGCATCTGGAAGTGGAATTTTTGCTCGCTTCCTACAACGTAGATGTTTCTGTCAGGATCGAAGTCCTTGAACTTTTTCTTAGCGAGCGCGAGCTCTGAAGTTGAGTAAAGAATCGTACCATCTGATCTCTGGATTAGGTTAACGCCTTTTGGCTTGTTGTCGACGATAACGGCACCTTCGTCTTTTTCAGCGATTTTTTCGTCCAGTAGTTCTTGAACGATGTTTCTAGCGTCTTGCTTTATGTCGGACTCGAAGTACCACTTGTCGAAATCAGCGTCCAGCTCATCGTAAATCTCTTCAAATTCTTTGATGGACCATGAACGCGTTTTCTTCCAAAGATCCGTGATTTCTGGGTCATGTTTCTCAAGTTTTTTCATCAACTCGCTTACTTCGTTTTTGTTCTTCTTTTCTTTTTTGCAGGCCTCGGCATAGATTTTTCCAAGCCATTTTCCCTTGCTTTCCGGCGGCTTATCGTTTTCGTGGAATTCCTGGAGCGCCCACAAGGTCTTAGCAACGTGTGCGCCCATGTCGTTAATGTAGTTGAGTCTGACCACGTTGAATCCGTTGAACTCAAGGATTCTTGACAGGGATTCGCCGAGCGCTGTGTTCCTCAAGTGCCCAATGTGGAAGGCTTTGTGCGTGTTCGGCTGCGAGTACTCGACGAGCACTTCCTCGTTTTTTTCTTTTCTTTTCCCGTAATTGCGTTCTTTGTTGATGACTTGATCCAGCACTTTTTCACTGAATTCTTTCCAGTCGATGAACACGTTGATGTAAGGGCCTTTTGTTTCAGTTTTTTTCACGAGCCCGATTTCTTTTATTTTGTTGGCTATTGGTCTTGGATTCTTGCTTTTGGTTTGGAAGGCTATATTCGTGCTCAGGTCTCCTAAATCAGGTGAAGGAGGTTCCGAGAAGTGGTTGAATCCAGGGGTTTTTCCTGTGGCTTCCTGGATTTTTTCATTGATTTGTTTCTTCAGTTCTTTCAGTAAATACATTTTTTCACTTTTTTTCCAAGATTTCTTTAAGGTTCTGGATGTTGATGTCGCGTTGATGCCTTTTCAGCCTGTTTTCCAACCGTTCTTTCCAGTTTTCTACTTCTTTGTTTTCGTCTTCTTCTCTAAACTGCTCGTTAAGATCCTTTATCCCCATGCCGTATGGCGGGAGATCTGTTGGTTCTTTTTCCTGTTCTTCAGGTTTTCCGCTATGAACGTAGCTTTTCAGAAACATTTCCAGATCCTTCTCGTCCTGTATAAGATTGTGGTAAACCATGTTCCCTGTGATCGTGGCTATGTCGTATCCTTTTTCTTCTTGATTTGGTTCTCTCCCGCTCACGAAAGACGATTTCTCGAGATCTATTGGGTTCAAAATTATTTGTTCTTCGTGTTCTTTGTCGTACTCCTCCAAGTGCTTTCTGAAACTTTTTCTATCTTCTTTGATAAGATCTTTATCTATCCTCAGGCCTTTTTCACCTAGGTCGATGAGTATGTTTCTGAGCTTGGCGTCAGGAAAAACCAGTTGTTTATCGTGGCATTCTTTCATTTTTTCCCCTATTCTTTGTAGTATCCTCTTCCTTTTTTCTTCCTTCAGTAACTTGTAGTTCAGGGCGGACAAGGGAAGCGAGTGCTCTTCTGGCTCGAGGTACAAGTAACCCATCCTGGGCGCTTTTTTTTCTTCTGCGTCTTTTTTACTTTCTTTGTAAATCCCAAGGGGTTTGACTCTACTGATTCCTCTGTCTCTGGCGTTCACCATGTTCTTGAACTCGTTGTTCAACCTTCTTATGTTTTTCTGGGTTTCAAGAACGTAGGGTTTTACAAGAATCGATTTTTTTCTGTCCTCTGTTTTTGCGAGGGCTTCGAACAAGCCGTGAGAGCTCTTTCCTTTTGCTCTTGCCTTTATTTCTTCTGGATTCAGTTTTCCGGGGAGTTTCCATTTTCCTTTTTTTATGAAGTCTTTGAAATCTCTTCTTGTAAAGTAGGATGCGTCAAGTCTCTTTTCAGCACCTGACGCTACAAAGATGAACTCCATGCTTTCTTTTGGTTTTACTGCAGGAGTTATTTCTTTTTCTTCCTTGGTTTCTTCTTCCACCATCTTTTTTACTTATGCGGTTTTAAGTTAAATAAATTTTCCCGTAATTCTTTTATAGTTCTTCCTTCACAGTATTTAGTGGAGGAAATTAATTATGCCAGGGATGGAAACCGAAATAGATGAAGAAGAAACGGATTGGATGGATGAACTGAAAGACGCTAAAGAAGAAATGAATCAAGAACTTAAGGAAGTTAAGAGTTTGAAAGAGATTATGGAGGATTCTGAATCCACGTCCACTGAAACGACTATACGCGTTCTGGAAGAAGCAAGAGAAATTAGAGATATACTTTCAGACCATAAAGAAACAGTAAGGGCCATTACTGTATCTGGTATCATGAAAGGGGGGGGACTAACGGGTCATGAAATGGAGCAGATTGGGAAATACTTTGATGAAGTGGAAAAACTGGAAAAGAGTCATAATGATATAATGGACAAAATAAACGAAATAATACCTAGAGACGAGAGAGAGATAGATGCGGCTACTGTTGATGATATTGCAGATGTAGCTTCTTTTGATCTAGATGAATGGAAGGAACTACAAACAGAAAAACAGGAGAAAGAAGGTTTTAACTTAGATAGCCTAAGTGAAGGAACTATCGAAGCCCTTATAGAATTTAAAAAATTAAAAGAAGAAAAGGAGGACTTGAAGAATTAGAAGAAATAAAGGGGGACTAGAAAGAATTAGTTTTTCACTCGTCCGGATTTACTTCCATTTTTCCGAAACGGCCAGTGCTTAACTTTTTTTCGTCCTGGAACTCTGAAACCCAGCCGTTCGTGATGATGATAGTGTCTTCTTCGTTTACTTTTTCTATATCCTCGTTCCACAGAGTCATATCTACTTCACCGGTATCGTCTTTGACAACGGCGTTAGCTACTTTGCCAGAGCCTCGTGCATTGCTCCAGTCTCGTGGTTCCTCGATTTCCTTAACTTCAACCTCTATTCTGTCAACTGATTCACCTATTTCTAAATCTTTAACTTTCATGAATATCTCCGGAATAGTTGGTTACACAGGTTTTAAAAAGGTTTTCGGACTGAAAAGAAACCATGAAAGCAAGAGAAATAATGACAAAAGACATTATAACAATAGAACCAGACACGAATATACCTGAAATAGTCAAGAAAATGAGTGAGAACGGAATAAGTGGTCTGCCAGTAGTTGAAGGTGATAAAATAGTTGGTATGGTCACAGAATCCGATATAATGAAGCTTCTTGAGTTTCATGACTTCGGGAACTACATGCTGCCAATCCCTTTCGACGTTATCGAAGCAATAATGGAGATGCGGTCAGAAATCGATGAAATCAAACAAGACTTCGACAACCTAAAGTCAGCGGAAGCAAAAGACATAATGACAAAAAAACTAGTCACCGCCAGTCCAGAAGACCATGTCACCAAAGTAAGTCAGGACATGATGGAAAAAAAAATAAACCGAATTCCAGTAATCGAGAACAATAAACTAGTTGGTATAGTAGCAAGATCCGACGTTCTGAAAGCCCTGTCTAGATAACAGAGTAATAAACAACGCTCATGAAAAAACAAGCGATGACAGGGATCGTGAAATTATCGTTTCCCTTAACATAAGCTTCAGTTAACACTCCAGTAAACGCTCCAGTACCAGCAACCAACGCACTCGTTAACAAATCATGTCCAACGTAAAACAAAGGAATAGAAAACAAGAAAGCGAACAAGAAGCCTAGACCTGTTCCTTCAAACGTTTTCGTCTTTGTTTTAGGCAGTCTTCTAACGCCGAACTTTCTTCCTAAGCCAGTACAGACAGAGTCGCCAGTAGCAACCACCATCATCGAAGCAGCAACTATCACTTTATCAACGCCAGCCACTAAACCAAACAACACAAAAATAGTCACGCTACCAAAGAAGTACCAGATAACTCCAGAACCCGTTCTCTCGCCATCTCGCCCAGTTTCTTTTGTCAACATCGAGAAAAAAGGAATCTCCACCCCTCCTTCGAGCAATGAACCGAGAAAGAACGTAAAAAGGCTTCCAATAGCCAGAATAGCGAAAGAAACCTCCCAAGAAAAAAAGAAAACTGCCAAAGCGAATAGTAAACCAAAAGAACCATGAACTAACTGTCGTTTGCTCTCACGATGCCATAACCTGCCTCTGATCCATTCAACCATTTTATCAGATACATTAAAGAACTAGAGGTATAAAAAATATTATAAAGGCTTAATCAAAAAACCTTTTACAGATGGGCACATAGCTTAGCCAGGTCAGAGCGCAGGTCTTATAAGGCCAGTTCTGATACATTCGGAAACCAAAAGGTTTTTGTATCATTTACTGCAATAAACAAAGACTGGACGGTTTTCGCCTGAGCAGGGTTCTGCCCTGCAGGGCCGAAGACAACCTGAGGCCGAGGGTTCGAAATCAAAACGAAACTCCCTCTGTGCCCATCTATCCATACTTTAAAAGAAAGTGATGAAAAATGGCAAAATACGAATGCGATATCTGCGGAAAAGAATTCTCAAGCAAGAGAGGTCTTCATATCCATCAAGGACAGAAGCACCCTGAAGCAGAAAAGAAGAAGCCGAAGAAAGAAGAGACTGTCGAAAAAGAAATTGTCGAAGAGAAAGAAGAAGTTACTGGAGTGGCCAAAACCTGGCCTGCAGTTATATTACTCGTTGTTGCAGCGATGGCTATTGGTATAGTGCTTGGCTTGAGTGCAGGAAAAACGCAGTTAGAGCAAACTCAAGCTCCAACGAGGAAACCAAAGATTTATGAACCGATGCACAATTCGTCAGAGGCTCAGGAGCTAGCTGAAAAAGTTGTTCTAGGGCTTCGAATTCCTGCCGAGGCAGAGAAACCGGTTTTTGACAAAGGCATGTGGATAGTGAACACGACTGCTAGAAGCACTAAAACAAATACTACTGCAACTATCCAGGTAAGAATAGATGACGAGACAATGGAACCACAGAAAGTTTATTTCTTGCTTCCAGTGCCAAAAAACGTCGATGCCGTAACGAATTCAACCCAGTGAATTCATCTCAATTGTGCGTGGAAACCCTGTCCTTCAGGGCGAGGTAGCTGACTTCTTTTTGCATCGGATGAAAGCGTGATCTTTGTGGAAGGGTTTTAGTTCAAGGGTTTCCTTTATTCTGAAGTCTTTTCTCAGTTTACTTATTTCTTTTTCGAAAACTTTTTTTGGTTCTTCGACCGCGTTGATACTTCTTGACTTTATACATAGCAGTGCTTCGTCTCCTTTTTCTAGAAATCTAGTGTTCTTCAGAAGAATTTCTGCCTGGTTTGGCTGTGCTACGTCCTGATAAACGACGTTCACGTCCTGGCAGTAATCTGTGTACTCTTTTGGCTTGTTAGCGTCTCCCATTACTGGCAGCATGTTACTTCTTTTTTCCGCTAGCGGAATCAGTTTCTCCATTGGTTTTTCACTGTACTCGACGCACACGACTTTCCCGTTTTTATCCGCTATATCGCTCACGTGAGAAGCAGTGGTTCCTGTGCTGGCTCCGAGATACAGTACTTTTGATCCAGGAGTTATTGGCAGTTCTTTCAGCCCCTTCAGTATAGCTGAAGCTAGTTTGGATTTGTAGGGATGCCATGAGCGAAGTTCTTTTCCGTTCCGATTTAACAGTTTTTCTCCGTGAACTTTTTTGCCTGGAACCAGGTTTTTTGTGTACAGCTTGTTGTTTATGAGGAAAACGTTCGAGAATTTTTCCATGCTAACCTCTGATCTTTTTGAGTTTTTCCTGGAACTCTTTCTTCATCTCTTTTCCTTTGTGCTTGTCCCCGAAGTAATCAAGTCTTGCGGCAATCGCTAGCTTGTTCGCTAGTGATCTAGAAACTTTTCCTCTGTTGTCTTCAGAGCTTTTCCTGACTTCAGGATGGTTGAAGATCACGCCGTGTTTTGGTGGGGGAACGTTTTTCTTCAGGTGAGCGAACAATGCTTTTTCGGCTCCAAGAACCTGTATCGTGCTTGCAGGCATCTTCGCCATTTTCTCAAGTGATCCAGCTAGTGACAAAAGCCTTGCTGTCAGGATCGGTCCTGCCAAAGCTCTTAAGTTCGGTGTGACTTCTTTTGTCACGTCTTTAATGTATTCTTCGATCTCGTTCCTCTCGTTTTTCACGTCTATAGCTAGTTTGGCGAGCCTTTTTATTTGCTTTAAGTCTTTTTCGTCTAGTTCTGCTCCCATGCTCTTCTTGCTTTCTTTCTCGATTTTCTTGGCTTTTGGAGTGTGTTGCTTGAGTTTTTCTTCTTTCATTTCTGGTCTGGTGAGCAGTTCGTTAATTATGTGTAGATACGTTTCCGGGTTTTTCACGATTTCTGGCAGTTCAGGGAAGTGAAGCGAGTGCCAGTTCTCGACTCTTTCGTAAAATAAGTTGAATACTTCGTCCATCTCTTCGACGGCTTTTATTGAGTGGATTATCAGTTGATCTCTTTCTGTTTTGGCTTCTTTAACTTTTTTTCTTGCTTCTTCGATTGCTTTCTTTCGATCTTTCAATTTCAGTCCTCCGTGGTTAACATCTTTATATATAACTTTTTTAATTTATAATGGTAGAGTTGTTGCAATGGCTTCAAAGAAATTGACAGAGATTTGTTTACAGAGAGGAATAATTTACCCAGATGCTGAAATATACGAGGAAATGAGCGGTTTCTACGATTACGGTTCAATAGGCACCAAAATACTTAAGAAATGGAAAGACGAGTGGAGAAAATTCTTTCTAACGAAAGACAACTTCCACGAAGTCACGACCACGAACATAATGCCAGAACCCGTTTTCAGAGCATCAGGACACCTAAGTCACTTCATGGACCCGGTCGTGGAATGCAGCAAGTGCGGGAACAAAGAAAGAGCCGATCAAATCCTTGAACAAGAGCTGGACGAGAACTTCGAAGGAAAAACCCCTGAAGAACTCACCAAAATCATCGAAGAACACAACATAAAATGCTCCTCGTGCGGAGGAGAACTCAAAGAAGTTGGCAACTTCAACCTCATGTTCTCAGTAGACGTGGGCTCAAATAAACAACACAAAGCATACCTCAGACCAGAAACAGCTCAAGGCCCGTTCACAGCATTCAAAAGAGAATACAGAGCAAACCGAAAGCAATTACCTCTTGGTCTAGCGGTAATCGGAAGAGCTTACAGGAACGAAATAAACCCAAGAAAACAAGTCCTGCGAACAAGAGAATTCAACCAAGCTGAACTACAAATCTTTTTCGACAAAAAGCATTTAAACGATCGTCAGGCTTTTCCAGAAATCGAGTTCAAGGTAAAGCCAGTCGATTCAAAGGAACAGACCGCGACACCGCAAGAGCTCGTTAACTCGCTTAACCTGCCGGAAAAATACATTTACTGGATGGCGAAAGAAGTAAAATTCATGAAAAAACTTGGTCTTGAAGACATTCGATTCAGAGAACTTTCAGACGAAGAAAAAAGCTTTTACAACAAGCATCATTGGGATCTCGAGGCCTTCATGCCAGGATTCAACGACTACGAAGAAATCGCGGCAGTTCACTATCGAACCAACCGGGATCTGAAGCTTCATGCAGAAGAATCAGGACAAAACCTCACAATCGCTTCAGGAGACTACTACCCTCACGTCATCGAAGTCACGTTCGGCATAGACCGAAACGTGTACGCGTTACTAGATAACGCCTTACAGTCAGAAGATGATCGAACCTGGCTCTCGCTCGACCCGCTAGTCGCCCCGTACGACGCAGCAGTGTTCCCACTGATCCAGAAAAAAAGCCTTCCAAAAAAAGCAAAAAGAGTTAAAAAAATGCTTGAAAAGAAGGGCTTTTCCGTGACCTACGACCCAAAAGACTCGATAGGTCGAAGATACGCCAGAACCGATGAAATCGGAGTACCTTTCGCTATAACCATCGATTTCGACACTCTAGAAGACGATTCAGTCACGATCCGGGAAAGAGATTCAACTAAACAAATCAGAGAAGACATAAAGGATCTGCCAAAAATCTTGAGGCAGCTGAAGCACAGGAAAAAGTTGGAGGAAGTTGGAAAAGTAATTTGAAAAAAAGAAAACGCGCTCAAAAAATCAAATGAAGATGAACCGTTTGTGACGTGAAATGAAATTCGAACTAGATAATGGAAAAGAAATCCAGATAAAGCCATTGCAAGAAATAAACGACGTTTTTGCTTTATGCGACTTCGTAAACGAAACCAGGGAAAACTCCAGGTTCCTTGGCACCGATGAACCTGTTGATCCTGAGAACGAAGCAGACTGGCTGGAGAATAGAAAAGAAGAGATAGAGGAAAGCGAGTACATCTACTTGGCAGCTCTTGACGGCGATAAAATAATTGGTTCGTCAAGCGTGGAATGCAAAGACGGAAGAAAAAGCCATACAGCCGAAGCAGGAGTAATGATCCGAGAGAAGTACCGAGGTAACGGTCTTGGAACTTTTATGCTGAAGAAAGCAGTAGAAAAAGCGCGGGAGAACCCGAAGATGGAGGTAATTTACCTGAAGGTGTTTTCTCCGAACAAAAAAGCTGAACACATTTACAAGAAAATTGGTTTCGAAGAAGTAGCTAGGTTACCAAAATTCTTTAAGTCAGATGAAGACGATTACGGCGACGAAATATGGATGATTTTGAAATGATTAGGGTAGGAACTGCAGGGATCCCTCAAACTGCTAAAGGAAAAGGCTCGAAAAAAGCAGTGAAAGTAGTCAGCGACCTCGGTCTTAACGCAATGGAGATAGAGTACGTTTACGGCGTTAGGATGAAGGACAAAACAGCTGAGGAGATAGGGAAGGAAGCAGAAAAGCACGAAGTTTCGTTAAGTGCTCACGCTCCGTACTACGTTAATCTGAACTCAAAGGAGGAGGACAAGATCAAGGCTAGCGAAGAAAGAGTGATGAAAACGGCTCGAAAGACAGACAAGCTCGGTGGAAATAGAGTAACCTTCCACCCAGGATACTATTCGGGCAAGGAACCAGAAGAAGCTATGGAAGTATTCAAAAAAGAGTTCAAGAAAATACAGGAAAAAATAGAAAAAGAAAAACTGGACGTGACGCTTTCACCAGAAACCACAGGCAAGATCAAGCAATTTGGGGACTGGGACGAGCTCATGGAAGCGATTAAAGAAATTCCTGAGATAGGGATGACCCTTGACTTCGCGCACGTCTGGGCCAGAGAAAAAGGCAACATAGAGTTCGACAAGGTCTTCCAGACACTGGAGCAGGAGCTCGGCTCAGAATTCTTTGAAGACATGCACATGCACTTCTCAGGCATTCAATGGAACAAAGGAGGAGAAGACTCGCACTTAATTCTAGAAGAATCAGATTTTCCTTTACAAGAAATGCTGGAAGTGATCGAGAGCTATGAAGTGCAAGGAACCATGATTTGCGAGTCTCCAAACCTTGAAGAAGATGCTCTGAAAGTAAAGAAGATGCTTGAAGAAAGAGGCGTCATCTAGACCTAATCTCTACCTGCCATGAACAACGACAGAGCTATACCTGTCAAAAACGCTACCAATGCTTCTGTTTTGAAGTAAGCTAAGGAAATCAGTTCACTAACAGGATAAGAAGCCCAGAACAAGCCAAGGACTAGTGACAAGATGAAACCAGCTACTGTAGCTGAAGCTAAAAGCTTCAAGCTTTCTTTTGGATTTTTGTAGGTCTGGAAGATGTAGATTGTGACTCCAACATAGAAAAGAATTAGCAGACCGGCTCCCGTTTCTATTGATGGAGCACTGATGGTTTTGGATGAGAACACACCGAATTCAGCTATCAGTATATAAGTGAACATGGTCGTGAGCGCATTTTCTCCTTCCTTTATACTCTTCCAGGAAAGAAGCTCTCTTGCACCAGTGGGCTCTGACGGTCCTGGAGCAGGCTTTTTCCTCTTAGGTTTTTCTTCTTCCTCTTCTTTTTTGACTTTTTTGTTTCCACTGAGGTAGACCGTTCCCTTCTTCGTTTTTTTGAAAGCAGAAATGAACGCAAAAAAGACTGCAATGAACCCTATGAATATTCCGATTATGCCTAAACCAATGTATATTGGACTAGCGCCCGCCATTTTTTTCAGGAACTCGGTTATAATTGTGTAAAGTGCAAAATTAGCGACTCCGAGAAACATTATTGCTTTGAAGGCCTTGATCAAGTATTTGGTTATCCAGTGTACAAAGACCATCCCGACGTAAGTAGCTATCATCGCCACAACGATTGCTACCAAGTCCCCTGTCATCACTAATTCTGGAAGCGATTGAACATAGGAGACTCCAAAGTTCACTAGGTTCGTAGAGTTCAGTGAAAGTGCCGGGTCCATGTTATTCTCTATCAAAACAAAGTTAATAAAGATTTTCTTTCCACTCTTTCTCCAGCACTTTCCTGATCAAAAAAGCTACGAAACCAGTGGCGAAAAGAAGAAATACAGCGATCCAGCTGACGAAAGGAATGTTGAAAAGCATTAGGGTTATGAAGAACATTCCAGCTATTGGAAGAACTGGGACGAAAGGAACTTCGAATGGTCTTTCTAAATCAGGGTGAGTGTGCCTCAGAACTATTAGACTAATGTTAACTACGAGAAAAACGATCAAGAACAATGAGTTGGTCACGTAAGCAAGTAAAGAAACTAGGTCAAGGCTTGAAGCTATTAAAATAAGGATGACCATCACGAGTATTGAGATGTAAGGCGTCCCGTGTTTTTCATGAAGCTTGGAAAAAGATTTGAAGAAAAGATTGTCTTTACTCATCGCAAAACCGATTCTTGATCCAGCAGTTAAAGAACCGTTGAATGAAGATGCAGTTGATAACAGCGCAGCAAAACCAACCAAGAAGCCACCAAAACCTACTCCTAGAACGGTTTTAGCGACATCCATCACTGCAGTTTCAGTTAAGACGGAGTAGTTAGCTACACCGGTTATAATTAGCCCAACTGAAATGTAAAGAATTGTCGCCAGTCCAATAGAAACCAGTATAGCTTTTGGTATCTCTTTTCCAGGATTCTTAACTTCTCCAGCTACGCTAGAAACTAATTCAAACCCTAGGAAGGTGATGAAAAGCATTCCCGACATCTTTGCAGCTTCCGCTAGACCGTTAGGAAAGAAAGGATGAAAGTTCGATGTGTTGATGTGGAAAACTGATGCACCTATCAAAAGAAGGAGTATGCCAAGAATCACGGCAAGTATACCTACTTGTACCTTTGCACTGGTTTTAGATCCAAGGAAGTTTACGATCCCGATCAAAATGGCTATTAGGAGTACGCTTAAAAAATAGTTCAAGCCAAATAGATGAGCCATATATTCAGCGAAAGTGCTCACATAAATCGAACAAGCTCCTATATACCCAAACCATACGCTCCAACCTATTAAGAAGCCAACTAAATCTCCAAGAGCTTCTCTAGCAAAAACGTACGCTCCTCCACTTTTTGAAAACATGGTTGAAAGCTCTATGTACGAAAGAGCAGTGAAAGCTGCGACCACTCCCGCAAAAATAAAGGAAAAAATCACGGAAGGACCTGCATTCGATGCTGCTATGCCACTCAAAGAAAATATTCCTGCACCGACCATGGTTCCCATAGCCATAGCTATTAAGTCAAATGTTCCTAGAGTCCGAGCTAGTCCGGACATTTTTTACCTCAGCAAGAATTCTTTTATCAATTCTTGGTTAGAAACCATTTTCTCGCCGTCTTCTCCTTCTAGCTTGGTGTGAAATAATCCAATTCGTTTCAACTTAAATTCAGTTCCGTTGTTGTCAACTGCTTCCTCGAGTTCGTTGTTGTTTCTGAGTTTTAAACCAATCAAAAAGTTCTGCAGGTTGATCTTGAAGAAGAAAAACGAGAAAAGCAATATTACTCCACCTATCGTCAGGCCAACCAGGATCAGTAGTAGGTGTATGACTGTCGTTGCTATCTTAAGCTGAGCTAAGACGACTATTATAATTATGAAGTAGAATATTGCCATCAGACTGTCTTCTATTATTTCTTCTCCTGCCTCAAAGTATTCTGTGGATTTTAGGACTTCCATGAAGCCTGTTTTTATTAAATGTTTAGTTATGAACCTTGCTGCCAATCCTGCTAGGAATACTCCGAGCACGAGTATGGCTACTCCAGCTATCAAGTTTGGCAAGTAATTGAATATTCTGATTGAAAGTACACTGACAGGGGTGAACCCGAGTATTTGGAAGAATAAGACGAATGAAGCAAAATAAATCAGGTACTTGGGCAGTAAAGCGGTCATCTTAGTTAAGCGTGTTCTCTCTTTCTTTTTTCCAGTTTTTTTGAAGACCTTAGTTCTTTTGAGAATTTTTTTAATTATCTTTTCTATTGCAAGGCCTAGAATCAGTCCTCCGAGCAGGAACAGTGCTGCAGCAATGAAGTTAGGTAGAAACTGCGTTAGTTGGTGTTTGAGTGTTTCCAGGCTAATCAGGTTTATTGGTGCAATAAGATTCTGCATGTTTTTCACTCCACTGTTTCTAGCTTAAATGCTATGTTACTGTTCCCTAGTGTTTGTTGCACTCTGTCTGCCATTCTAGCAGCTTCTTTTACTCCTGCTTTTTTCCCCCAGTCATAGACGTAGTCGTAGTTCCCTTTTACTGGTCTGAAGCCCATTGACATCAGTCTTTCTGTGACGTCTGAGGGTTTGCTTCCTTCTGAATTAAACCAGATTATAAGGTAAGATTTCATTAATAGTTTTTCTGATTGAGTGAATAAAAAACTTGTTGGTTCAATTGCTGAGGTTTTTCCAAATAAAGGTTAAGCACTTTGCACCCTTTTCTCAGCTTTTTTCCGAACACCCGTATAAACGTCTCTCCAATGATCTTCCTCTTTTTTTCAGGATCAACAATGCCTTCTAGGGCAGAATAAAACTTTTTGATGGCGTCCACGACGTCAATCTCTACCCTCAGTTCCCCAAACAATTCTTTTACTTCTTTGGGCTCGCCTTTTCTCATGTACCCAGTGTCGACGTAAATGTAGTGCAGTTTTTTGTCCAGTGCCTTGTGCGCCAGCACCGCGGCCACCGTGGAGTCAACTCCTCCAGAAGTTGCTATCACTGCCTCTCCCTGCAACTCTTTTTTCATTCACTTGACTTGGTCTTTTATGAATTTAGCTTCGTTCAACTCGTTCACCTGTAATTGCTTCACAAATCTCGGCGTA
The DNA here is from genome assembly GCA_023659865.1 of Candidatus Diapherotrites archaeon LH_S9. Taxonomy (GTDB): domain Archaea; phylum B1Sed10-29; class B1Sed10-29; order WALL01; family JAGXON01; genus JAGXON01. Next base: position 55,909 of record JAGXON010000003.1, read on the forward strand.
CCTTTTGCTTACCTCGCCCACCACTTTTTTGGGAAGTTTGGGTGCGGGAGGGTTGCGGTCCCAGTCCAGGCCGAGCAAGTAGCTCCTCAGGTACTCTTTGTCCATGGACTTTGGGTTCCCTTGCTCGTAAGACTCTTTGTACCAGAAGCGCGAGGAGTCCGGCGTCAGAACTTCGTCAATTAAGATTATTTCTCCGTCCACGAACCCGAACTCGAACTTGGTGTCACAAATGATTATGCCTTTCTTTTCTGCGTGCCTCGCGCCCCGCCCGTAAATCTCGAGAGACATTTCTTTCAGCTTGTCTGCGTAATCGCTTATCTCCCGAGCCGTTTCCATGTCTATGTTTTCGTCGTGTCCCTCTCTTGCTTTTGTCGAGGGGGTGAACATCGGTTCCTCTAGCTTTTGGTTTTTCTCCATCCTCTCCGGCAGCCTCGTGCCGTGGACAGTCCCGTCTTTTTTGTAGCTTCTCCAGGCAGAACCCGCCAAGTATCCCCTAACAATGCACTCCAAGGGGATTACGTCAGCCTTCTCGACCAGGACTGCCCGGCCCTTCAGTTCTGGCTTCTGGAGCTTTTCAGGAAACTTTTCCACGTCAGTGGCAATCAATTGGTTCCCGACCGCGTCTTCCATCTCCTGGAACCAGTAATTAGATACTTTGGTCAAGGCCTCTCCTTTCCCTGGTATTCCTTCGCTGAACACGCAGTCAAAAGCAGATATCCTATCCGTCGCCACAAGCAAAAGCTTGTCCCCCAAGTCGTATATGTCCCTTACCTTACCTTTCCTCTTCCGGTAAGGCAAGCTTGTTTCCATAACTGTTTTCATTCTAACTCTTCCTCCGCAAACTTTACTGCGTTCTCGAGCCTCGACGCCACGAGCTCTTTTTTCCTGGTCATTTTGCTGGTGGCTCTGCTGATTATTTTTGCCTCAAGCGCTATGAGCGAAAGTGTCAGACTTAATCCTATTTCACTGAAATTAGCCATCCACCCCTTTATTAAATGTTTTCTTAGTTCAAAAGTAAGAGAACATGAAAATAGCAATGGTAACGGAAACGTTTTTCCCGCAAGTGAACGGAGTATCCACCAGCATAGCCCGATTCTCACGCATGCTGAATAAGAAAGGACACGAAGTACAAATATTTGCTCCGAAACCAGGAAAAAAAGAGTTTGAGTCAATCAAAGTTCATAGGAAGTTCTCTTTAACTTTCCCTCCCTACCCTGAGTTCAAGGCACCAATCTTTCTTGGAACCGATTTATCTGAATTCGATATCATCCACACCCACGGGCCTTTCTCCGCTGGCTGGGCAGGACTATGGGAGTCCTGGGTTAAGAAGGTTCCAATAACCACTACTTTTCACACGCCTTTAGCTGACTACGTTCACTATATTACTCCTAGCTTCATGGAGAACTTCGGAAGAAAAGTGGCCTGGGCTTACTCGCGGCTTCATTACAATCGTTACCCGCTCGTTATGGCTCCATCAAAAGCTACGATAAACCAGTTAGACGAAAAAGGAGTTAAAGCTCCAAAACAAGTTCTTAAAACAGGAATAGAGCTGAAGAAGTATGATGAAGCTCCGGATATCGATGTTAAAGAAAAATACGACGTCGACGAATTTATTTTGCATACAGGCCGGCTTAGTTACGAAAAAGACATTCCCGTGGTGCTCAAGGCATTCAAAAAGATCTTGAGAGAACGGCCGGAACTTGATTTGGTCGTGACTAGTAAGGGACCAGCTTCAGATGACTTGAAGCAACTGGCCGAGGAATTAGGTATTGAGGACAGTGTGCTGTTCACTGGTTATGTTTCCGAGGAAGAGCTGATAAACTGGTATCGTAACGCTGAACTAGGAGTGATTGCTTCTGAAGCAGAAACGCAGGGTCTTGTCGTTTTGGAGCAGATGGCTTGCGGTACGCCGGTTGTTGGAGCAGACTTTCTTGCAATACCTGAAACCATTAAGGAAGGAGAGAACGGGTTCTTGTTCCCGTTGAACGACGTTAATGCATTGAAAGAAAAAGTGTTAACGGCTCTTGATTCCGATCTGTCTGAAATGAAGAAGAAAGCGCGCGAGACCGCGGAAAAGAACACTTCCGAGATCTGGTGCGATAGATTGCTCGAGAAGTACGAGGAATTGATTTAATTTTTTCACAGTTCTTCAACGTATTCTTCCATTTCAGGGTTTTCTTCCTTGTAAGCTTTCAAGAACCTTTTTTCTGATTCTTTGCTAAGGTTCCTGGTCACGGATTCCAGTTCTTTTTTCTGATCTGTTTTTCTCCAGAATAAGGGTTCTGATAAATTCATCACGTCGAAGAAGATTGGTTCGTAACCCGTGTCTTCTTTCACGAGAAACAACGAGCTTAGTGGCGCGTGATCTCTGTCTGAAGCGAAACCTGCTTTATGAGCTTTTCCTAGTTGTTCTCCTACTTTTTCAGCTGTTTCTGGATTGTCCCTCAGAAGCAGTTTTGTTTCCCAGAAGTCAGCGCAGTCGATAAGCTTTTCGTGAGGTATTCCTTTAAAGAAAAGAGATTTTCGCTCGTAGTCCGGAGCTATAAAGTCTGGAACATTTGCTCCAACGTCCTTCAGTTTTTCGAATCTTTTTTTCCATTCGCTGACTCTTGTGCGCAGCTCCGTTGCTCTGCCTGAAATCCTGTGAGATTTATTTTTCTTGCCCCATAATTCTTTCTCAATCAGATCTAGGCTTTCTTTTTCCCCTTCCGGTGTCAGTAAATCTTCTTCAGGTTTTATCCTTACTTTCCATATTCTGCCATGCGTTTTCGCGCTTCTTTGTGGGCTTACTTCCTTGATTCGGTTGATTTCTCCTGCGAAGTCAGAAAAGTTTTTTTTAAAGCTTTCAGAACTAGTCAACTCCTTCTCTCTCGAACCCAGTAACCGTTTTATTTTTGCAAAAAAGTTGCTCATAGCAAGTAATTTTTTTCCCTGGATCTATAAATAATTTTCGATTTCTCCCTAAAACACCGTGAAAAACGTAACGTTTTTATATACTTTTTGACTGAAAAAACTTCGAGGTTTTAAACATGACTGATTTACTAATTGTTAAAAGCAAAGTAAGAAACTTGATTGGAAAACACGACGCTAACATGGCCGGAGACCTACCAGAAGCTCTAAGTAAAGAGGTAGTCCAAATGATAAAGAAAGGAGTAAACAGAGCTAAAGAAAACGGTAGGAAAACAGTAAGGCCAGTGGACCTTTAGAAAGAGTTTTCCATAACTTTCTTTTTTTATTTTTCTTATTATATTCTGTATTCTTCCTCGCCAATGCTTTCTTCCAGGTCAGTTATGAGTCTGTTGCAATCGCCTTTTATTGCTTCTAAGTGCTTTATGACTCTTTTCTTTTCTTTCTCCATCTTTTCTATGTTCTCGTAGTCTTCTTTTGCTTCTTCGAACATCCTGTAATCTATCATGGCGTAAGGGTACTTGTTAAGTTTCTTGGTAACTCTTTTGCACACTTTTCCGAGAAATAAGTTCATGCCTTGCTTGACTTCTTTTTTGATCATTTTGTCGTCTGCTAGATTGTCTCTCATTACTCTGACAACCTGTGCTCTAGCGAAAGGAGTTTCAACATCTTCTTTAGGTGCTTTTTCTGCTTTAGACTCTTCTTCTGTCACTTTATCATCTGTAAACGAAAAACAATCAAACTATTTAAAGGTTTTCGTGTTCCCTGCTTTTGCTCAACCATATCAGAAAGAACAGCAGGACCACGACGATGACAGCGAAACCAATCCACCACCATTGGAACTTTTCTACTTCCTCTTCAGACTTTTTCTCTTCCTCTTGCTCTGTGAACCTAGATAAATCTTTTGAAAAAAGATTTTCACCATTATTATCGTACACAACTAGCTCTGTTCCCTCCTCAAAAAAAGGGATCACAACCCCAAAAGTGGTGTTCGTCAGTTTTATCACGCCACCGATACTCTCGTTTCTCGAGAAATCGTCAAGAAACTTCTCGGAAGGAACCTGAAAATTCTTTGAACCTAGGACAGTACCTTCAGAAGATCTCACAGAAGCTTTTAAGCCTGATTCGGGCTCTTCAGGAGCTTTACCATCTAAAGCAGTTATTCCAACGAATTCTTTGTCTACAGTCATTTCCATGACGTAAACTTTTCCGAAAGCACCTGCAATGAAGAACATCAAGATCAAAAACGTTTTCAACTTCATTTGTATTCCTCCAACACTTTTTTCAAGTACTGTTCCGAAACTGGATCAAAACCAACTTTTTCAAAAGGTGGTGAAAGAACCCGTTTCTCTCTAGCTTCTATTCCCTCCATTACGGACACTCCACCTTCTGCATCAAACTTTTTCGGGCTGTACCAGTCCGTGTAAGTGCAGCCAGGTAAACCGAATTTGTCTACCTTAACGCAAGACGTGCCCTTAACCTGATCCCATTTTGGACAACCTTCGACATCACAGTTCGGAAGACCTTCTATTCTGCCTTGATCCGATGAGATCCCGTAACTGTATTGATCTCCTAAATTTATCTTTTCTTTTCCAAAAGAGTGACCTAGTTCGTGAACCAGGATCTCAGGGTAAATCCTTGAAACGTAAGCGTGCGGTATGGCGCTTCCTATCATTTTGGTTGAGTTAAGCAACACCACTATTTCATCAGCTCCACATCTAGCACCTAAACGACTTATCAAAGTATCATCACACTGTATAAGATGTATCCCTTCGCTGACTCCTTGCTTCTTACCACAGTCCAGATCCATGGACGTGTTCAAAGCAGTTATCTTTATCTCGTCCTCGTAGTCCTTGAAAGGCTGTACATTGAACAAGTACATCGAATGAATTCTTGCGTCATCTACAATCTGACCAGGATCAGAGTAATTGCTTCCAATGAAAACAATGTTTATTTTCCCGTTACTCACAGTGATACACTTTGTTTCTGTTAAACTGACGTTTCCAACTCTCTTTCTTTTTATTTTTCCGGAATAATCCCCTACCTCGATAAAAACCTGTTTTTTCCCTCCAGAAGAAAGTTCAGAGTTCCAGGTACCGCCAAAAACACAGTCGTTCTCTTTCTCATCTCCTTGAAGCCCGTTATCTATCAGAACAGCTTTTTCTCCACCAATCACTGCTCTTACTTCCTTCGGCTGCTCGCATTTTCTGACTCCTTCCTCAGGATAACTCGCAACCTCTGCCCGTATCGAAAAAACAGTTCCCACGGAACCCTTATCCGGATAAACATCGGTACTGGTTACCTCGGTATTGGTTAAGTCAAACTCTGGCAAAGGCTTCCAAAGAACCATCATGATTACCGAGAGCAAGGAAGCTGCTACAATTGCGGCCACTAGTAATTTGAAGGATTGTTCCATCTAACTTAAAACTATTAAGCCAGGACTTAAATAAATTTTCTGAAAAGCTTTTATAATCGGGCTTGACTAACGTACTCTGAAGAAAGGAGGTTCTTCAAAATGGGAAAAAAAAGAGATCAGACAACGCTCGCTGCAACCGTTATAGCTTTAGTTATTGTCTCAGCATTTTTTGGGTTCTTCATATCCAAAGAAATTACTGAACCAGTTAAACTCGGACTTAAAGTAAAACCAAACGTCACTCTCGTCTGGGGTCCTATAACCGAAGGAAACTACGACGGAACATCAAGCACTGCTCCTGTAGCAGCAGCCTACGGAGGAAACAGAATGAGTGTTAGATTGCTTAATCCGGAGACCCGCTTCAATTCAGTTGAAGACTTCCTCAACGACAGTGCGAAAACAGATGAAATAAACGGTTATGATGCTCTTTATTACTACAAGACCAACGAACTCCTGCTGGAAAGCAAAGAAATTAAAGGAATAGCGAATAGTTTAGGATTAGAAAGCGCGAGAGAACTGCAAGACCTTTCGGATAATCCTGAATTTGTTTCAAAAGTGAAAAAAGAGTGCGGTGGAGTTCTGTCAACAGAAGACAGAAAAAAACTTTCACAGGAAACTGAAGGAAGTTTCAGCAAATTCTCGGAAACTCAAAAAGAAGGCACTGAAACTTTCGGAGAATACGTGCTCGAAGAAGTAGACAAATTAGTGGAAACGCACTGCTGAAAGTGGTGGTAATATAAAACTCGACAAAACCGATTTCTCGAACTGGTACAATACCATACTTGAAAAAGCCGATGTATTAGACAAACGCTACAACCTTAAAGGAACCTACGCCATCAAACCATTCGGACTCAAGCTAGTGAACCAAGTAATGGACAGAATAAGAAACGGCTTGACGGAAACAGGTCACGAAGAAGCCAGGTTTCCTCTACTTATTCCAGAAGACCAACTCGAAAAAGAATCTCAGCACGTAGCAGGATTCGAATCAGAGGTTTTCTGGGTCACCAAAGGCGGAACCAAAAAGCTAGAGAAAGAACTAGCCCTAAGGCCAACCAGTGAAACCGTTGTTTACCCGATGGCTGCGCTATGGATTAGAAGTCACACTGATTTACCTATGAAGCTGTTCCAAGTCGTGAACACTTTCAGGTACGAGACCAAGCACACTAAGCCGCTGATCCGGGACAGGGAGATACCGTTCTTTAAAGAAGCTCACTGCTTCCACGAAGACTGGGAAGACGCAGAAAAAGAAATGAGTTTAATCAAAGACCTTTACTCCGACGTCATGAACGACATCGGCGTTCCAGTGCTCGTTAGTAAAAGACCTGAATGGGACAAGTTTCCAGGAGCTGAGTACACGGTCTCGTTTGACACAATAATGCCTGACGGCAAAACACTTCAAATAGCTACTTCACACAACCTCGGGAAAACGTTTTCAGACGTTTTCGACATAGAGTTTGAGAACGAGGACGGAGAGCACGACAAACCAATCATCACCTGCCACGGCATATCCGAAAGAATTATAGCAGCGCTCATAAGCGTTCACGGAGACGAGAAAGGATTGGTACTACCACCTGAATTTGCACCTGTACAAGTAGCCGTAGTCCCAGTCGTTTTCAAAGGAAAAGAAGAAAAAACCATGGAAAAAGCAAGAGAAGTAGCGAATTCACTTGACTGTAGAACTGAACTCGATGATCGAGATGTCAGCCCCGGCGAAAAATATTATTACTGGGAGATGAAAGGAGTACCGATACGCATAGAAATTGGTCCCAAAGAGGTCAAGGAAGACAAAGCACTTATAGTTCGCAGAGAAACTAGAGAAAAAGAAACAGTTCCCTTAAAGCAACTGGAAGAACGGGTTAACTCCGTCTTCCGAGAAATCACAGAGAACTTGCAGTCTAAAGCACAGAAGAAAATGCAGGAAATGATTGTTGAAACTGAGTCCATTGAAGAAGTTGGTTCAGAACAGAAGGTTTACAAGGTAAAAGTCTGCGGTAACGAGGAGTGTGGTAAAAAACTTGAGAAAGGCACTTTCGAGTTCCGTGGGACACTGCTAGGTGAGGAACCGGAAGGAAAATGCATTTCTTGCGGTAAAGAAGCAGAACACTATGGCATAGTGAGCAAAGCCTATTAAATAGCTTCGAAATAATCTGATATTCCTCTTATCTCTTTCTCTCTCAAATCTATCTTTCTTTCTATCCTTTTTTTCTTTTCTTCAAGAGCTTCTTTCTGTTCCTCGTTTACTTTCCTGAGCTTTTCAACGTCCACTATGTCTGAAAGAGCAGCATGGGACAATCCCTTTTCTCTCATTATTTTCACTGGTTCTGCCTTTTCTTTTGTGGCTTCAGCTATCCTCTGTTTTTCTTCTCTTAATTTGTTCAACCCGGTTTCTATCTCTGAACGTTTTTCTTTCTTTTCTTCTAGCTCTTCATGGACTTCTCTTGCTCTAGAGCTAATTCCTTCAGCTTCTTCCGCCGTCTGACCTGCCTCTTCTTCTGGTAAAGCATCTATGACGTCCGTTATTTTATCGTCTGCATCAATGAGCCTGTCAAGTTTTTCCTGAAGCTCTTCTACTTCTCCATTATAGTTAAGGCTCTCGTGCTGATCTATAGCTTTCTGGTAAAGTGAAGAAAGGAATTCAGGAGTAGCGAAGTCTGATGCCAGTTCCTCTAAATTTATTCCCTCGCTTACTTCAGGCTCCTGACCTTTCCGGGAGATCTCTAGACCCATTTTTGGCACGTAATTCCGGATAGTGTCTTCAGAAGCTCCAGTAGCAAGATAAAGTTGCTTGTATGAAGGAGGACTTCCCAGTCTCTCACTAAGGGTTTGATGAGCTTCAAGAATAGCTCTCTGAGTTGGTGTTAAAAGACTCTTTTTTTCTTCAGGAGGCATCTTATCTATTTCTTCGTCAACGACTTCGGCAAAAAGCTTTGTTAACGGTTCTTTTCCCCCTTCTTTTTCATAAACGTTTTCAGCTATCCGATGCAACCTTTTTTTTGTTATGTCAAGATCTTCCAGAGCTTCTTCCGGAAGATTATACAAGCTAGTCTCCACTATCGGAGCAATAACGGTATGTGGATCAGATTCCTTTATTTTCTCGTCCAGGTTACCCTTCAAGTACTTTTCTTCCAGCGGTCTGACAACTTTTTTCCTCCAGTCCGACTCAAGCAAATCCTTGACGACTTCTCTGTTACTTCTCTTATCTTCCTTAGGTTCCTCTTCTTTTTCATTCAGCTCGTTTCTTAAAGTGACTTTGTACTCATTTGGATTAACTTTCTGAACGTCGAGATCACCTGAATTTACTTCGTAGTCGTCAGAAAAGTATTCTACTAGTTTTTCGTTCACTAAACCTGCACCAGGTTGATCCGAGGTACTGATCCTAATGCTTTTGTTTTTTCCTCCTCTCTTTAACTTCTCCCCTGCTTTTTCGATAGGATTGTACGCTGCCATAATACCAGTCAAACTTTAAATCAATCAAAAAATAAAAGGTTTAAGTAAACCTTTTTTATATGTGGTTTCAAAAACCTAAAAGAGTGATTCATATGGGGATTACAGCCGAAAAAACAAAGTAAGACAGACAAGCCACGTCTCCAGTCAAACTTCTTCTCGAAAAGGAGGAAAACCATGGAAAACCAAGAGATAAAGAACTACTGGAAAAAAAACAACATCCGCAAAAAAACCCTTGAAAAAAACAAGGGAAAAGAGAAAAAATTCTTTATAGACGGACCGCCGTACGCTACAGGCAGCATACACATGGGAACCGCATTAAACAAAATACTTAAAGACTACTACTTGCGCTACTTTCGTATGAAAGGATATGACGTTCTTTCACAGCCCGGGTACGACGTTCACGGCCTCCCGATCGAGAACAAGGTCGAAGAAGAACTAGGTATCAAAGGAAAACAAGAAATCGAGGAGATGGGAGTCAAAAAATTCGTTGACAAATGCAAGCACTTCGCAGAAAAACACGTCAAAGAAATGACTGAACAATTCAAGAATCTGGGCGTATGGATGGACTGGGAAAACCCGTACGTTGCCTTCCAGGACAACTACATCGAAGGAGCATGGCACACGTTTAAGAAAGCAGAAGAAAAAGGCTTGCTCTACAAAGGCAAATACCCTGTGCACGTCTGCCCACGATGCGAAACCGTTGTAGCATACAACGAAATAGAGTACGAGAAAAAAGAGGATACAGCAGTCTACGTGAAATTCAAGCTAAAAGACTCCAACGACTACCTCCTGATCTGGACCACGACACCATGGACCATCCCATCAAACACAGGAGTCATGATCAACCCAGAAAAAACCTACGTCAAAGTCAAGACCATGGCAGGAAACCTTATAATGGCTAAAAAGCTTCTGCCGGAAGTTATGGAAAAACTTGAAATCGGTTACAACGTTCAAGAAGAATTCAAAGGAGAAGAATTTGTAGGAAAAGAGTACGAGCACCCGATGGACCTCGAGATCCAGGAAAAAATCAACGGAAAAGTCGTTCCGTCACAAAGATACGTTGAACTCGAAACAGGAACAGGCCTCGTCCACACAGCTCCAGGCCACGGAAAAGAAGACTTTGAAATAGGACAAAAAAATGATTTACAGTTGCTCAGTCCCGTGAACTTCTCAGGAGAGTACACAGAAGAAATAGGTGAAAAATACGCTGGGATGTACGTCAAAGACGCTGACCCTAAAATAATGGAAGAATTAAGGAAATCAAGGCACTTGATGCACTCGGAAAAAGTCACGCACGATTACCCACTGTGCTGGAGATGCGATTCACCGCTTATCTTCACCTCGATACCTCAATGGTTCTTCAAAATAAATGACATAAAAGAAGACTTGATCAAAGGAAACAAGGAAGTCAACTGGGTTCCTGACTGGGCAGGAAAAAGATTCCGCGACTGGCTAGGGAAACTATCGGACTGGCCGATAAGCAGACAAAGATACTGGGGAATACCTCTACCGATATGGGTCTGCGAAGAATGCGATAACCGAAAAGTACTTGGATCAGCGGAAGACCTGGACGTAGACGAACTGCACAAACCCGAAATAGATGAAGTAACCTTTGAATGCGAAGAGTGCGGAGGAACAATGAAAAGAGTTCCTGACGTTCTGGACGTATGGTTCGATGCAGGAGTAGCTCCATGGGCTTCACTGAATTACCCAAAAGAAAGACAGCCTTTTGAAGAGTTCTGGCCGATGGATTTCGTGCTCGAGGGCTCGGATCAGACGCGTGGATGGTGGAACTCACTAAGCATCTGCGGCTTGATCACCATGGACGAAATGCCGTTCAAAAACGTTGTTCAGCACGGCATGGTAAAAGACACGAAAGGAAGAGAGATGTCAAAAAGCAAAGGGAACGTGATTGATCCTCAAGAAGCAATAGACAGGTACAACGAGGACCAGTTCAGGTTCTACCTCGTCTCCGAGAACGTTGCAAAAGACTTAACTTGGAACTGGCAGGAGCTCGACGAAGTCAGAAAATTCTTCAACATCTACAAGAACTGCGTCAGATTCAAGAATCTTTACTGTGAAAAAGGAGAAATGAAGAACTTGAGACCGGAAGACGAATGGATACTGTCTCGATTGAACACGGTTAAGAAAAACGTATTTGGATACACAGAGAACTTCAAAGCATTTAAAGCGGTCCAGGAACTCGAAGAATTCATAGTGGAAGACGTTTCCAGATGGTACATTAAACTCGTGCGAAACAGGACCTGGCCATCCTACCAAGGAGAAGACAAGAAAGCAGCTTTTGCTTGTTTGAACAAAGTCCTTGAAGAAACCAACAGGTTGATGGCTCCGATAGTGCCGTTGTTGTCTGAGAAACTTTATCAGGACAAAGAACAAAAAGAAGAAGAAAGCGTTCACCTGAAAGAACTGCCTGAATTGAACGAGAGCAGGATAGACGCAGAACTGGAAAAGCACATGGATTCAGCGAAACAAATCGTTGAAGCCTCGTACAACGCAAGAGAAAAAGCCCAGCTCAAAAGAAGGTGGCCAGTAAAACACCTTGTGGTCATGACAGAAGACAAAGCCACTGAAAAAGCAGTAGAAAGATTCCAGGAACTGTTAAAGAAAAGATGTAACACTGAAAACATCTTGCTCAACAAAGAAGTTTCTGAAGAAACCACTGAATCAGATTTCAGTAAAGGAACAGTTGAGATGAGCGCGGAAGAAATAACGGAAAAAGCCTTCAGAAGAGACTTGCTAAGAAAAATACAGCACTTGAGGAAGAAAGCAGACCTTGACGTTGAAGACGAGATAGATCTTCAGCTTTACTCTGAAGAAAAGAAGACAAGGAAGATGCTGGAAGAAGCTCAGGACAGAGTCGAAGAAAAAGTAAAGCTCGGCAGTTACTCAGTAGCTTTAATAGAAGAGCCTAGAGGAAGAATGGATTACAAGGACAAGAAAGTGAAGATAGACTTCTAGCTCGAGAAAATTGTTGACCTGCGGATCCGATGGCCAATAGATCCTAGTTTCTCTTTGAATGAAAATTCTTTTTCCTCTTCTTTTTCTATATCATAGCCCGTTTCTATTTCAAAGTTTTTTCTCACTTTATCCATCTTCTGCTCCATCTCCTTATTGAACTTGACCTCAGGATATACTTTCTTTCCTTCTAATTTTCCTTTCAGTCCCCGGAATCTTTTTGCCAGCCTTTTTACACGTTCTTCGTCTCTTTCAGGATCTAAAGGCCCGAAATGAACTTTTTGGAGAAAGTCAATGGCTTCTTCCGCGTTTTTGTTGTTGTTAAAACCTTTTCCTCTTACATAGTTCCTAACCACGTCCAGCAAGGGCCCTGTAACCTCGGGCCTGACGTATCCTTTTTTCTTCATCCTTCCTAACGTAGCAATTGAAAGCCTTCTAGCATCAGGATCAGGGTGGTAAGAAGCTATTCTCCCGATTTCTTTCGGGTGAGGGAAATTTTCCTCTTTTAAATGATCTAGAAGGTCCTCGGCAAGAACTCCTTCACTTTCTGGCCCTCTCATTGCAAGCCCGGCCGTTCCTTTGCCCACGCCGAGCTCGTGACCAAGATAAGCTGTTAGTTTCCTGGCTTTTTCTCTTTTGTTTTCTTCACCCAGAAAGCTTCTGATTCTTCTTCCTACTTTACTGTTACCCATTTCAGACGTTACGTTGTTTCTTATCCATCGATAAGTGGCATCAGCTGCCGACAGCTTTTGAAATGCTTCATCCCTTAAACTATCTCTTTTCCCCCACCTTAAAGTGTTCTCTAGCTTCAAAATCTCTTCTTTACCGATTTCCTCTTCTTCTGGCATCTTGTCCACTGAATCATAGCTTTGAGCTTTCTCTACCTTCGTCAATATCTCTGAGGCTTGGTGGCTCAAATCTGTGTCAGAATGATATAGAAAAGTGTTTCTCAGTTTGTCTATTTCTGTTGGCTCTATTTTCTCCATAGGTTTCTCAGATATTTCGGAAAGACTTTCTTCCGAGTTATAGGCCTCTTCTTCCTCATCCTCTGGCATATTCTAATGATGACTTTTATACAATAAAAACATTTGTAATTGACCCGTAGTTTCAGTAGTGGTGTTCTGTGTTTCAAGCACTAATCTTTTATCGACTGAGTGCCAGAGAGGGTTCTGAACCCTTTTTCAACGCGTAATCTAACGCTATTTTACGAAAAGTTTTTAAATAGGGGTTTGTAAAAATAAAGTGAACCATAAAAAGATGGAGGTGTAAAAATATGACTGAATTACCAAAAGCAGCTGTCGACAGATTAGTAAGAAAAGCAGGAGCAGAGAGAGTAGCTAGCGACGCAGTAGACGCTCTAGTCGACATTCTGGAAGATGTCGCTGCTGACATTTCAAGCCAAGCAAACAGAATCGCAAGGCACGCAGGCAGAAAAACTGTCACAGCAGATGACATCAAGATTGCTTCACGCGGCTAAGGTTTATACCTTACTGTAGAGCAAACCCTTCTCTTTCTTTCTTTTATTTTTGTTCCCAAGCAAGAACCTTTTTATTTCACGAATATATCTTTTAACCAATGGCGGAAAACAATTTCTTCAGCAAAAATGACTTCATCCGCGTCATGTTACTAGCCTCCTCACTATTCTTTTTTGTAGGTACAATCCAGTCAGTATTCCTTCACTCGCAGTACTCAGGCCAAGTTAACAATGTGAAAGATGAACTTAGCTCGATTTCTGGCTTGATGGACACAAAAGCAGAACAAAGCTATTCAGCTGGAGAAGAAGGATCTCTTGATTACAAGAAAGTCTCGGAAAAAGCAAAGTCTTACTCAAAAGAAATAGAAGGTCCTGAAGTAACTCCTTTTGCATATGTTTTCTTTAATCACTGGGTTTCAAGCGCAGCATTTACAAGAATGTCTTTAAGTCCTTCGGATCTTGGCGTACCAAACGCAACAAGAGCAGTGTTCGAAAAACTTAAAAACGAGGAAGTGCTCGGTAAAAAAGGCTGGACCAACAGACAGGAGTTCAGAGGCTTTTCCAAAAAAGAAGGAGAATACGTAGTTTTCCTTAAAAAACTTCCTGAAGCACAGACCTATTTCTGGACATTTTACATCTTCTCCTTTCTCATAGCTATCGTTTCAATTTACGTCGGAACTAAAGAAAAATACTCGTTCAGTGTCGTGCCAGAACTTATATACGGAGCTCTTTGCTTCCTACCTTTCTGGGTGGTATTCTCATTTGCTGGAGCAATAGCGGAAACAGGATTGCTTGGGTTCCTTGATCCAACGAACGTTGACCTCTTTATCTACATAGTTGCCATGAACATAATGGGAGGAATCGGAGTTTTCTCCGGCCTGATAGCTGGCCTTCTTAGAATGAAGTTCAAGGAAAAAGAGTAATCTTTTATAATTTTTTCAACCCAAACTTCTTCACATGAATTCATTACTCCACAATTGCAGAATAGTTGAAGACAGGAAGCTGGTCAAGAAAAACATCCTGATAGAAGACGGAAAAATAAAGAAAACAGGAAAAGAAATCGACGTCGATCACGGCCAAAAAATAGATTTAAACGGAAACACAGTCATACCAGGAGTAATCGATCCTCACGTTCACTTCAGAGCTCCAGGAGCAGAATACAAAGAAAACTGGGTTACTGGATCAAAAGCAGCAGCAAAAGGCGGAGTAACCACCGTTCTAGACATGCCTAACAACGATCCTCCGACCACGAACGTTCAAAGGCTTGAAAACAAAAGAGAAATAGCTCGAAAATACAGTTTTGTGAATTACGGGTTCCACTTCGGAGCCACTCCGCGAAACAAAGAAGAAATAAAAAAAGCAGAGAACATTGCTTCAGTTAAAGTATATATGAGCGGGGCTCGAGGAAACCTCATCATAAACGACTCCAACAAACTCTACGAACTCTTCTCACTCACGAAAAAACAAGGACTTCTCACATCAGTACACGCCGAGAACAACCAGCTGGTCAACTATTTCCTTGAAAAATCAACTTCTTCAGACCCAAGCGTGCACTCCTGGATAAGAAAAAACGTTTGCGCAGCAGAAGCTTCTTCAAGAACAGCAATACTATCAAAAGACATCGGAAACGACCTGCACATCTGCCACGTATCCACTGCAGAGGAAGTTGAAGTACTGCAACTGGCCGGTGGAAGAGTTACTGCAGAAGCAACTCCACACCACCTGCTCTTAACAGAAAAGCAATTGAACAGAATAGGTAACTTCGCGAAAGTCAACCCACCTCTCAGAACAAAGGAAGACCAGGAAGAATTATGGGAAGCGTTGAGAGGAGGCGTTATTAACATGCTGGCTTCAGATCACGCGCCGCACACCAAGAAAGAAAAAGAAAGAGAGTACTGGAGCGCGCCAGCAGGAGTGCCAGGCGTTGAAACCTTGTTACCGCTGATGCTGAAAAAAGTTAGTGAGGGAACCGTTTCGCTCGAGCGAGTTGTTGAACTCACGAGCAAAGAACCAGCAAGAGTGTTCGGCATACAGAACAAGGGAAGAATCCAACCAGGTTACGACGCGGATCTGGCAGTGATCGATCTGGACAAAGAATGGGAGCTGTCGGATGAAGACATCGTGAGCAAGTGCGGTTGGACTCCTTTCGAAGGAATGCTCATGAAGGGAGACGTGGAAAAAACGTTCGTGAACGGCGAACTAGTTTACGATAACGGAGAATTCGGAGAAGAAGCAGGAAAAGAAGTCAGTTTCTCCTGAAGTTAATCACTTCAGCACTTTCCTTGTTTCCATGAACCACAAATACAAATCAAGTTCAGCGAGCGCTAGATCCGATTTCTCTTAGAACCTGCTCGATCTCCAAGTAATTCTTTTTACGCAACTTTCAATCAAACAATAATATACGGAAATCGGTTATCGCTAGGTTCTTGTAACCGATGTTTCTCAAGATCTTCAATTAGTTCATCCATTGGAACTAAGTTAAGTATGTTCATCAATAGAAAGATAAGAAAAAGGAAGGAGTTTAATCCTTGAAAAATTAGTTTTTCTACAGTTCTTCTATGGTTCGGGCTAAGAAATCCCTTACTTCTTCTTCACCTGAAGGGAAGCCTAGTCCATTCTTATATCTTTTTTCTCCGTCTGGAGTCATGAATCCTTTGGAGATGCTGACGAAATCTGTTCCTTCTTCAGATTCACTACCTATTACTTCTTTTCTCGCTACTTCTATGAAGTTGTTGTTCCCATATTCTATTGTTTCTTCTTCAACTGTTTTGTATTCTACCATCTGTATTCACCTTTCTTGTGTGTAATTTAGTTTGGCTTTTTTAACCTTTAAATACTTCTTCCTTTATGAACTTTATATATAAACTGGAGGACAAAAATGGAGAACAAGTACAATGTCAAAATAGTTAACATGGTAGCTTCCGCTAATCTGAACATCGAACTAGACTTATTCTCTTTGGCTATGGAAGTTGACACAGTTGAATACGAGCCAGAACAATTCCCTGGAGCAATACTAAAGCTTTCTGAACCTAAATCAAGTTTACTTCTTTTCAAAAACGGGAAAGTAATCTGCACAGGCGCAAGAACTGAAGAAGACGTGGAGAAAGCCCTGAAGCAGACCACAGACCTTGTTTCCGATTTTGTCAACAAATAAAAAACCGAAAGATTTATAAACAGGGATGAATACATGTTAATTGCTGCCTAGGGAAGTATCTTAGGTCTTCAACTAGGAACCCTTAGTAAAGTAAAATGAAAGGGGATGTTTCCTGATAGAGCGTCAGGAAGTAAGAACAAGAAGAAATATCTTGTTGGCCGAATGAAGATGGAAAAAAAGAGGAGAAATGCCTCTAACTAAGCTTAGTTTCTAGGTAGCAAGTTCATTTCTTCTTTCATCTTTATTTTCTTCTAGTCTTTTTCTTCCTTGACTTTCTTGTGCTCTTCTTTCTTTTTTTTCTTCACTTTTTTCTTGGCTTTCTTCAACTGCTTTTTTTCTTCTCCTTCAGTGAAAGAGCTTCCGAACAAGAAACCGATACCGAAATTAAGTAGTGCGGACCACTGCGTGTCCATCAAGCCTCTGAGGTTCTTTGCTGCAGGAAGAAGAAATTCATACCATTTTCCACCAGTTCTTCCAACTAAAGTCACGAGGAAGCCCTCGTCTTCATCGGAGAAGAGCCATCTGAAATTGTACTCGTACGGAAATATCTTCACTTTCGTTTCAACTATGCCTTCTTTTTCGTTCACATCGATTTCTGACTCAAAGCCTGCTTCTTTACCGTACTTGTACCTAGCGTCTTCCATCAATCCTTCAGAAATAGATTCAATCGCTCTTAAAACAGCTTTTCTTGGAATTCCTTTGAAGTGAGCTTGTTCTTTTATCTTGGTCATGTTAACCCCAATCCCTTTTTAACCCTTACAATTTATAAATGTTTCACGCAAAAGAAACTTGCTCGTGGGCTGGTAGCTTAGCCAGTACTGCTCGCTTTATGTAAGTGGTACCTAAACAGGTAGAGCGCTCGACTGATAATCGAGAGGTCGGGAGTTCGAATCTCCTCCAGCCCATCCAACTTTTTTTTACTCGTATCCTAAAGCGTCAACTGGATCCAGTTTTGCTGCTGATCTTGCGGGCAAGAACCCGGAAATTGTTCCAACTATAAACGAAAACAGTAAGCTACCGATGATTATTGCTGGACTAAAGCTTGCTTTAAGCAGATATGGGACAGATCGAAGTCACGCCTGTGGAGACAGAACCTCTGTTCGTAAGAGCAAGTTCGGTCGTGGAATCAGGAAGCTCCTTGCGACAGCTAGGAGTAGTTCACTGTGTTACTCTTCCTTGTTTTTATTTTTTTTCTTGTAGTTTTGTCTGCATGGTCTTTGGGGTTAGTTTCTTTTTCTTGGCTTCTTCTCCAAAGTAACGCGTGAATTTGCGGGTGGTCTCAAGAACGTAAGTGCGTTTTTGCTTAGTTTTCTTCACGAAACTACGTTCTACTAGTTCGTCTATATGCTTGTATGACTTGTTACCACGAATTTTAGCGACTTTAGATTGCTTTATAGGTTGTTTGAAAGCGATTAGTGCAAGTGTTCGGAGCACAGCTTTCGAGAAGTCTTTTTCTGAAGCGAGTGAAGAAACTTTTTTTGTTAACTCTCTTTTCGGCGCCATCCTGTACTTGTTTTCCTCTGTTTTAATGATCTCGAGCGCGTCGTTCGCTTCGTTGAACTGTTTTTGCGCTTTCTTGATTATCTTCAGGCCTTTATCGTATTCTGTTGTGTTCACGAGGTTCATGAGTTGTCTGGTTGATAATGGGTTAGGGCTCATGAAGAGTGCTGCTGTCACTATTTTCTTTGGGTCCATGGGTAGAAGTAAAAAGAAAGAGATTTTAAAAAGATTTTTTTGCTTGAAAAAATTACTCTTCCACAATTTCCTTCAGCTTTTTCAATAGTCCTGCGGTTGAGGGGCCAGGGCCCTTTCCGCTTATTATAGCCATCCTAGATCCGCTTGTATCCTCTTTTAGTGTTCTCATCAGTTCTTCCAGTTGTCCGTCTTCAAAATGGTCTCGTTTTAAGTAATTTCTAAGTGCTAGTATGTTCATAAGTTTTTTTGCTCCTTTTGTTGTTGAGCCTTTTTCAGTTATTGTGTTTGTAGCGCCTTGAACTATGTTCTTGAAGTCTTTTTCTTTGAGTAAGTTGTTTTCTTTCATTGTTTTCACGAGATGTGAAGCCTTGTTTACCACTCTCATATCCGAGCTGGCAAAGAGAA
Organism: Candidatus Diapherotrites archaeon LH_S9; assembly: GCA_023659865.1. Taxonomy (GTDB): domain Archaea; phylum B1Sed10-29; class B1Sed10-29; order WALL01; family JAGXON01; genus JAGXON01. The sequence continues at coordinate 74,380 of JAGXON010000003.1, forward strand.
TTTTGTCTGACAGTTCTCCTGACTTTTCTTCTATCAGGTCTGGATGAGTTTTTGCCAAAATTTCCAGCACGTTAATGTTCTTTTTCTGAATATCGCTAGGTTCATGCCCTAGTTTATCTATAGCTGAGTCTCTTACTTTTCCAGCTTCTTCAGCATTAAACAGATATTTTGTTCTCCTAACTAATCTTTCTTTTTCTCTTAGTCCTGCTTTACCGATGTCCTTGATCTTGTTAACATGATCTTCTAATTGTTCTCTCTCTTCAGCTTTTTTTTCTTCAAACAAAGGCATTGTTTCACCAGTAATTTATTTTTCTTTTTCCTGTGAATTTAATTGTTCTGTTTTTCAGGTAGTGTGATGAATATTTCTTCGAAGTACTCGTCTTGCCATATTGCAACACGTTCATCGTTCGCCAGTTGGAGCAACGGAATAAAAGTCTTCAGGACCTCGAGCCGAGTGTCCTCCTCCAACAGATTTGAAAAACAAGTTATTCGCTCTCCATTCAACGAATTCTTTACAGCTTCCTCTAACTCATCCAAAGGCTTGGCCAATTCCTTGATCTGATGCAGTTGATTTGTGTCAAACGATTTCTTGATTTTTTCTTTTTTCTTTTCTTGTTTCGCCTTGGTTCTGGCCTTTTTTTTCTGTTTCTCTATCACTGTTTCAACTGCGTCTATCAATTCATCGACGGTGACTTTTCTTTTCGTCACTCTTTTCCTGGCCTTTATTTCGGGGACGCGTTCGCCTTCAATGAAGTACTTCCAGTCCATCAGATCTTCTTCAGTTTCTTTCTTGTCCTGTTTTTTCTTGATTTGCCAGGTGTCGGACTTCATTCTTAGCAGGATAGAGCTCGCGAGAACAGCGTTTGCTGGAACGTGGAAATCGTTTTTTTTCATTGCCCGGATTTTTTTCAGGTACTTTTCTGAGAGAACAATTAGATCTAGGTTCCAGGGGTCCATGCCCTCTTTTTTCACTGTCTGCCTGAGCAGGCTTTTCCACCCAGGTTTTTCTATCATGTCCACGAAAGTTGTTTCTTTTGGCATAGGGAAACCCTTAAATATGTTTCTTAAGTGAACTACCGCTACCAAAATCAAGGATTTTGGAAGTGGTTTCCTGCGAGTGTTTGGACATTGGCTTGTGAGCGTATTCCGAACCTGTTTGTCGCAGCAAACCTCTCATGAAGGGAGATTGCTCGTCCACAGAGCGTTCTTGCGATAGGAAACGGTTCATTATGTTTACTGCAGAGTTTTTGTCTCTGTCCATGTTGTTTCCACAATCGCAGTCGATATTCCTTTCGTAGAGTGGTCTATTCTCTTTCTTACCGCAAACACAGCATGTTTTTGTAGTATTTGCTTCGTTGATTTCTATTACTTTTTTACCTTCAAGTTTTGCTTTGTAGGTTAGAAATCTAGCGAATCTGGATATTGTTCCTGTGTTTTGCAAGCTTCTATGTAGTGTTTTATCCCTCTTTCTGTCTTCTTTTTCATTACTAGCCATTTTTTTGACGTTCAAGTCTCCTACTATTATAGTATTTGCTTTAGTATTATCTATTATTTTACGACTTGTTTTATGTTGGAAGTCTTTAATTCGGTTTGCTAGCTTTCTTTTCATCTTCTGTAGCTTCTTGTTATACCGTTTCCAACGATTACTCTCTTTTTTACAGTTGTCTCTCTTGCTCTGGACTTCCTCTATCTTCGGCTGCCAGTATTTGTCGGGTCTTGGGTTTTTGAACTCTACGAATTTACCGTGCATGTTCACACATGTATGCTTGATGATCCCCAAGTCAAACGCTTGATATAGTCCGTTATCTTTGTATTCTGGTGTTTCTACTTCGTAAGTTATGGATATATAGTATTCGTTTTTGTGTTTGTCTCTGAATATCTCGGTTTGTTTCACGTTCTTATCTTCGAAATTGAATTTACTGGGGGTTTCAAAGGCTAGAGGGGTGGCGCTGGGATGGTTGTGAGAAAATCTGATTTCATCTTCTTCTATTTTGAAGCCAGTTTGGTTATAGCATAAAGTTGTAAAGTATTTGCTTCCTTTATAACGTGGGGGCTGGGCGGATTCGTCACCGTTTTTGCGGAGGCTGTGAAAGGATTTGTAGTCGGCGTCTAGTTTTTTTAGGGTCATTTGCAGGACTTTTGAGTAAACCCATTTGTATTTGGGGTGCTCTTGCTTGAGTTCCGGTAACTTATTTTGTTGGTCTGTGTATCCAGTGTGGTTTCTTTCATTCTTTGGTTTATCTTTGTTTTCTTTCCAGTTCTCGATTCGCTCCTTCAAGGAGAAATTGTAGAGTAGCCTGCACATCTCGGACAGCGAAGTCAAGACTTCTTCTTGTTCTTCGCTCGGTTCTATCCTAATTTTTTGCGTTAATTCCATTTTTTTACCTTTCTTGACTTTCTACATGTTTTTTTTAGTTGGTCGAGTGTTGCTTGTCTTGTTGTAGTAAGGCGAATCCTTCTGAAATACTTTGTGTTCTCTTTCTACTCATTTGTTGTACCTTTGTTGGTGGATACGTTTCTATGATACTTTTTTATATGACCGGATGATAATTTAATGTGAATACAGCACGGGGGATTTATTGAAGTCGCAGTAGCTTTAAAAAATCTTAGGTAGATTCCATGGAAAGAACAAAAACTGGCATCCCAGGCTTGAACGAACTCCTTAACGGGGGGTTTATTGAAGGTAGTGCTATACTGCTTTCTGGAGGAACAGGAACAGGAAAAACTATTTTTGGAACCCAGTTCATTTACCGAGGAGCACAAGAATATAACGAGCCCGGGATCTACATAACTCTTGAGGAAGGAACCACCAACATCTGGTGGAATATGAAATCCTTCCACTGGAACATAGCAGGCCTTCAGAAAAAAGATATGGTCAAAATCTATCGAATAGGCATGTTCAAGCCTAAAGAAATCGCGGAACAGTTCGAGAAAGAAATCGCGAAAATAAAAAAAATGGTCAATGAACTGAACGCAAAAAGACTTGTCATAGACTCGACCACTGCCTTTGGCATGTTCATGGAGAGCGACGCCCAGATCAGACACAACTTGTTCAAACTCATTAACGAGACCAAAAAACTTGATTGCACCACCATACTCATCTCTGAAACAATGGGAAAAAGAGACCAGTTCTCAAGATTCGGAGTCGAAGAATTCATTGTCGATGGAGTAGTAATGCTCTACTTTAAACCCCCTGTTAGAGCCTTACTCGTCAGAAAAATGAGAGGAATCGACCACGACAAGAAAGTGCACCCGTTCAACATCACAGGAAACGGAATAGAAGTCAACGCATCAGAACAAGTACTCTGGGAAAGCCTGGGCGACTAAAAAACCTTGAAATCAATTCTAACCTGATCCACGTGCGGGGCATGAGGCCTCACCACTTTCTTCTCAACAATCTCAACTTCTCTACCGGTTTTACCTGCTTGTTTATGGATTTTTTCCAATGGTTTTGACCAGTGGTCTTCGTCAGGCTCGAACTGATAAAAGTGAACCGTTCCACCTTTCTTACAGGCTTTGAACGCTGAATCCAGGAAATCTTCTCCTCCTTTAGGTAAAGGCATCAGAACGCGATCGCACTCAGGTAAATCGTTCACAACTTCGTTTACATCTCCATGAATAGGTTTAATTTCTCCTTTTGACTTGTTCATCCCTATATTTTCCTCCATCAGCTCGAAAGCTCTTGGATTCAACTCAACCGAGAAAACCGTTACATCTTTATCTTTGGCGATGACTAGCGGAAAAGGGCCAACTCCAGCGAAGAAACCAGCTATTTTCTCGCCTTTACTTACCTTTTCCGCTATCTTTTTCCGCTCGTGAGATAGTCTCGGCGAAAAATATGTTTCGTCGACATTTACTTTCATTCGAACGCCGTGCTCTTTGTGCACGGTCACTTCCCTGTCTTTTCCGGCCAAGAAATCGGTTTTCATGGTTCTGAATTTTCCGGTGTGCTTTCCTTTTTTTCTCACGGTTTTAACGCTCTGGGTTTCCAGCACGGCTTTTCCGATCTGTTTTTCTCTAGTTTCCAGTTCGTTCGGAACCTCTATTATCGCGATGTCTCCAATGACGTCAAAGCTTGTTACAAGTTTTTTCTGCTCTTCTTTGGTTAAGACTCCTTCAAGAGCTTGCTCAAGGCTTTTTGGTTTTTCTTTCAGTTTTTTTCCTTCCATTTCAACGGTTTCAAGCCAGTTAACTTTTTTCTTGAGCGGGAAGAAAACGTTTTCCTCGTCTTTCTCTATCTTGATGTCTTTCTTCATCAAGTTCTTGTTCAAGAGCTTTTGTCGGGTTTTCTCCGCTTCTTTTTTTCTGACTTTCCCGAAAACGATCATGATAAGTTTTTAATTGAATTCATTTTAAAATTGTTGTATGGAAATCATCCAAAACTACTTTATTACACCAATTTTTTCGGGAGAAGGCTACAACCTTTACAACACCTTGGTTTATGCAGGCTTAGCACTTCTTTCCGTTTACTTACTTAAAAAAGGATCTGAAGAAAAGTTTCTAAAAGTAGACAAAGACTTTTTCTGGCTAATGATACCTGTTTCTATTCTTGGAGGAGTTTTAAGGGCTCTTGAAGACTGGAGAATTGCTGGAGGAGGACACCCGAACCCGTTGCTCATCACTCCTGGTATATACATCTTTTTAGCAGTCCTGTTTTTTTCAGTGTTCTTCGCGAGCAAAAAACTTTTTCCAGAAGAGCACTTGTCCATAACCAACCGAGTGTTTTGGTCGCTCTCAGTCGGTTCCCTTATCGCCGTGCTACTAGCCGGCATCCAACTTCCTCTGTACTTTGTCCTAATCCTGTCCTGCGCAGGAGCAGTTTCTGCTTTGATCTGGTTCCTCAATTCAGCCTTCTTAACGGAACTAGTTGAAAATTCTCAGGAAAACTTCTTTTGCTTCTTCAGCCACTTACTGGACGCGTTTGCTTCAGTTATAGCTGTTTCAATAGTTCCAGTAGCCTACTTCGAGCAACATTTGGTCTCAAAAGCCATCATATCGTTTGGATCACCTCTCTTGTTCGTCTTGCTGAAGATAGCGCTAGTTTTCGTTGCATTAAAAGTAGCTGAAGAAGAAGGCGGAAAATGGGAGTGGACCGTGAAAAGCGCCGTGCTCGTGCTCGGACTTGCTCCAGGAACGAGAGATGCAATAAGAATACTGTTAGGAGTGTAAAAATGCTTTACTTGATAGGATTAGGATTATGGGACGAAAAAGACCTCACGCAAAGAGGACTAGAAACCGCTAGAGCCTGCAACAAGATCTATCTAGAGAATTACACGAGCAAACTAGGAGGCCTCGACAAACAAAAATTACGTGAACTGCTCGACAAAAAATTCACTGAAGTAGGTCGAGAAAAAGTCGAAAAAAAACCAAAATTCCTTGAAGAAGCAGAAAAACAAGACATCGCACTACTCGTGGCCGGAGACCCGTTAGCCGCAACAACTCACTCTGATCTAATTCTTCGAGCCAAAGAAAAAGGAATAAATGTCAAAATAGTTCATAACGCTTCAATATTCAGTGCAGTCGGCGAGACCGGGCTACAGCTATACAAGTTCGGGAAAACATTGTCTATCCCGTTCTGGGAAAAGAACTTCAAGCCCAAGAGCTTCTATCACGAAATAAAAAAGAACCAGGAGCAAGGCCTGCATTCACTGCTCTTGCTGGACACGGGAGACGGAGAAAACTGGATGACAGCAAACAAAGCAATTGAAATGCTTTTACGCATAGAAGAACAGGAAAAAGAAAACGTATTCACCAAAAAAACCGAGCTGGTCGTTCTGGCAAGGCTCGGAAGCCCTGATAGTTTAATAAAGTTCGGGAGAGCAAAAGAATTGATCGAAGAAGACTTCGGCGAACCGCTTCACGCGCTCGTCGTTCCCGGAAAACTTCATGAAATGGAGGAAAAATTCCTGGAGGAATACAGATGAAAGCCAAAGAAAAATACGAATTATGCCTCAAGCTAACAAGTAAAGCTCTTGACGAGCTAAAGATGAAGAAAAGGACTGACTTAAGCGAAGAATTCCTCAAATTCGCTGAAGACTATTTCGAGGACGCTAAACACTTTGCGGGAAACAAAGAATACGCCAACGCTTTAGAGTCAATAGCTTACGCTCACGGATTCATAGACGCAGGCGTGATGGCTGGCTACTTCAAACTACCGGACTACCACTTAAAAGAAATATAGTTCTTCACGGTAGAAGAGGAATCCACTGACAAGCCCACAACTTCAATCGTGGGTTACTGACACTCTTTCTTCCTGGAACTCCTTGATCTTATCGAGCGCTGGAATCAAAACGTCTTCAGGCGGTAAGAACACGATTCTGAAATGGCCTGGAGCACCGAAACCGGAACCGAAAACCGTTAAAACATTTTTTTCTTCAAGCAAGTCCAGAACCCATTTTTCATCGTTTTCAACGTTCTCCAGTTTTGGAAAAGCGTAAAAAGCTCCTTCAGGCTTCCCGCAACTGATGCCTGGAGCCTCGTCCAGTTTCCGGTAAGTGATATCTCTTCTTTTCTCCAGCTTCTGTTTCGTTTCCTTCACGTGATCTTCTCTCTTCAACGCCTCGGCCATAGCGTACTGCATTGGCGCTACTGAAGACAATCGGTTACGAGCTTCTTTCAAACAAGCTTCAAACAGCTCGTCGCAGTTCTTGAATCCAGCGTAAGCTGTTCTCCAGCCAGGAGCCAGATAATTTTTTGACAATCCGTTGAAAACCACGCAAGGAACATCGTCGGCGATTGCTCCAAGGCTCTTGAATTCCTTGAACGCGAGCAAGTCATAGATTTCGTCTGAAATCAACAGCAAGTCGTGCTGTCCAGCGAGTTCCACGATTTCTTTGAGAACGCTTTCTGGGTACACTGCGCCCGTTGGATTGTTTGGGTTGATCACGACCAGAGCCCGTGTTCTATCCGTTATCTTCTGCTCGATGTCTTCAGTGACCGGATGATTGTCTTCGTCCGTCCTGTAGAAAACAGGTTGAGCTGAAAAGAACTTGGCCATCGACTCGTACAAGGGATAAGCGGGTTCAGGGATTAGGACCTCGTCATCTGCATTGAGCAAGGCGCCGTAGATGAACTGGATTCCTTCAGTGACGCCTGCAGTAACTAAAGTTTTTTCTGGATTGATGTAGGTTCCGTTAACTCTTTTTTCTCTTTCTGCAGCTGCTTCTCTTGCTTGCTTCAGTCCTTTTGATGAAGCGTAGCCGTTGTGGCCTTCTTCAACTGCTTTCTCGAGAGCTTTTTTCATGAAGTTAGGGGTGTCAAAATCGTATTTGTTTGGGTCACCTATGTTCAAGTGCAGTACTTCTGCGCCTTTTTTCTCTAGTTTCTTTGCTGGCGCGATCACGTCTCTTATTGCGTACTCGATACCTCGAGCTCTTTCGGTTATTTTCATGTATCCACCTATTCTTTTAACTTGAACCAGTTGATGTCAGGGAAATTTTGTTCTAGGAATTTTTTCCGGTGCTTAGTTAACTTCTCTATCTTCTTTCGGTACTTCTTTTTTCCGAACTGCTTGTAAGGATCAAAATCGTTTATGTCAATACTTTTAACGAAGTCAGGAGTCTTTGTTCCTGTTACTTTATCTTCGGACCACTCGACTTGATCACGCACTACGGCCTCCATCATCCTGAAAGTGTCTTCTGGCTTGATTGGTTTTTTGTTAACTCTTCCGGTGTTCAAAACCACGACTTTTGCTCCAGGATTTTTCTTCAACCATTCCCTGAACGCATTAATCCGTTGTTCCTTAAAGCCTTTGGGTGTGAACGGGTCGAAACCCATAGTGTTCACCGGCGTTGGTTTCGTGACACCGACAACAGTACCCGCCGTCTTAACGGATTCACCTAAAGCAAAAAATGTTGCTGCCTGGTCCGGCTTCTTCAGCAACTGCATGGGTGGGAACGGTCCTCGAGTGTTAAAGAAAAGCACGTCCGCGTTCTCTAGATCAGGATCCGGATCCGAGTTAGGCACGTTTTCTCGGGGGATGAACGCTCTTCCGTTCGGCTCGAAAACAGTGTCATCAAAATTAAATTCACCGTTCTTTACGGCAACGTTCTCGATAGCCACGCGCTCTTTTTTCTTCAGAGCTTTTTTCAACGGCTTCTGATACTTCTCGTTAACGCTATCTGTCTTTATGTAGAACTGTTCCTCCATGCCGTGAGCTTCTCCATTGAAATTCAGTAAAAGCATGTCATCTTGCTTGAAATTAACTGCTTCAGGTGGCTTGAACGTTTTTGGATGACTGTAAAGGCAGGTGGTTGTTTTTCCTGTACCGCTCAAACCAAAGACTATGGCGCCCTTCCGATCGTTTTCTAGGACGTATTCCTTGCTTCCAGCGTGAACTCCTAAACCCCTTTTTTCCTGAGTCCAGTGATGCTGAACTGCTCTCATAGTAGCTTTCTTTATCTCGCCAGCATAATCAACTCCAAGTATGAATGTTGTCCTTGTTTCCGGCTCGAAAAGAACAAGGCTATCACGCCATTCTGGAGCAAAAACCGTTTTAGCTACTGGTTTAGAACTGCCTTCGTACTCGCTGAAGTTGCTGTGGAAAGCAGCCGCTAGACGACCGTACTCCTTTGAAATAAACGATTTGACGGGCAAGTCAAGATCTGGATCGCAAGCTCCGTCTCTAACGACTTCAATGAATTGCGGGTTGTTCTTATGCCGCACTATATCTTTCCTTAAACCAAATAAAAGAGCTCTTTTTTTGTTTAATTCTTTTCTGAAATCTTTTTTTTCTTCTTCGTTTGCTTCACGCATGCGGTTAGCGTAATTCAGGACGAGGTCGTGCGCGCTCTTCGAGTAAGCTATTTCCTCCCATTCTTCGAGGGTTGTTCCTTGCTCCAGACCTAGTTTCCGGGCTTTTTTCTGTATTTCTTTGAGCGCGTTTTCTTTCTTTTTCTGTGTTGCGTAATCCACGAATTCTTTTACGATTTTTTCTTCTTTTGGTCCAGCGTTTTCTATGTTGTCTACTGTGTCTTGAACGCTTCTTCCTGTTCTTTCAGTGATGTATGCTTTTACTCCCCAGTTGTTCGGCACTTCTTTTTTCCTGGATTGTTTGAACATTTGCTCTTGAGTTAGTTGAATCTTTTCAGCACCTTCAATAAATTTGTAGTACTTTTCTTCTAGGAAACTCATACCTAGGGAAAGACCGGTTGGATTAAAAAACTATCGCAGGAAGCTCATTCCAAATCAAAGAGTTAGGAGGAGTAGTTCACATTGGTAAATAAGTTAACGGAACAAATAGATATAAAACACTCTTGTCCTGAAGTATAGAAAGAAAGCTTAAAGGAATTCTGATTAAAAATGAAGAAATTGGACAACGCGTTCTACACAGGAAAACTTAGTAAAGCATGCAAACAATGCCACAAAGGCCAAGAACTCGTTCTTTTCGTCACCGGAAAATGCCTAAAAAACTGTTTTTACTGCCCAATATCTAACGAACGGGCTGGAGAAGACGATGTTTACGCCAACGAAAGAAAGGTGAACAAAGAAAAAGACGTGATCCAGGAAGCAAAAGAAATACAGGCTAAAGGTGCAGGCGTTACAGGAGGAGAGCCATTAATCGTTCTTGATAGAGTTGTTAAGTACTTGCGTCTGTTGAAGAACGAGTTCGGCAAAGATTTTTACGTTCACTTGTACACTGCTGTCGACGAAATACAGGAAGAACAAGTTCAAAGGCTTGAAGAAGCTGGTCTGGACGAGATCCGTTTCCATGCTTTCAGGAACTTCGAGAGGGCTAGGCCAGCCATAAGCAGTTCGATAAGGACAGGTTTCGAGGTTCCGTGTATTCCGGGTAAAGAAAAAGAACTGAAGCAACTTATTGACTTCGCTGAAAATAAAGGCTGTTTCGTGAACTTGAACGAATTCGAGTTCTCTGACACTAACTTCCAGGAACTTCGTGATCGCGGGTTCAAGCATCCGGAGAACAGTTTTGCCGTAGACGGAAGCAAAGAACTCGGAAAGAAACTGGTCGCTTACAGCGATAAGAAAGACGTTGATGTCCATTTTTGTCCTTTGAGCGTGAAATACTCCGCGCAACTGAACAATCGGAACAAGCGAAGAGCTGAGCAAAAGAAAAAACCGTGGGAGAAAGTGAACGAGTTCGGCATGCTCGTTAAAGGAGTTGCAGAAGTCAGTGAAGAAACCGCTAGAAGCAAAGACGTCCACTGGAACGATGAAATGCAGTGGGCTGAAACAACTGTAAGCAAGGCCAGGGAACTTGGTGAAAAGTACGGAACTAGTGCTTGGCAGGTAGTGGTTTACCCGACTCACGATGAATGGGTTTTTGAAAAAGATCCGTTGTGATGTGGCCCTTTGTATTTCTTTGTTCCTGACTTTTTACTTGTCTTTCCATGGTTCCAGATGATGGTCATTAGGATCGCTTGGAGGCGAGCAAGCTACAACAACTTCTAAAGGCTCGTTTCCTTTGTTCTTGATCCAGTGCAAAGTCTTCAAAGGAACGTAAACAGCCGTACCAGGCTTAACGGTCGTGATTTTGTTTCCAACGTACATCTGTCCTTTTCCTGAAGTCACGTAATAGATTTCCTCGGTCTTCTTGTGCTTGTGCGGCGTTGACTTCGCTCCAGGTGCAATCTCGGCCACCGCAATATCTATGTTATCTCCTTCAACAAGTTCATAGATTTGACCGCAGTAATCTTTCTTAGGCTTCACTTCCGACTTGTTCTTCACGTTATCCATGATTCAGTTTTATGGCTTAAAGGCATATAAATCCGGATGGTTTCAAGAACTACTGAAAGTGATTGCATGAGAATCGAGCTATCAACCACGTACAAGCACTTCCTGCCAGCAGAAGACGCAGTCCTCGAAATATTTGGAATAGGTTTTGACAACATGCAGCTGGAAACAGCCCACAAAAATCCAAAAACTCAGGGAACTTGAAGAACACCTACACCTCAATTTCTCAGTGCATGTATCTTTCTCTCTCCTTTCTACTTCTTTTTTATATCCGGACTTCTTTTACTGGGACATGAATTTCAGCGGAAAACACGCTGTCATCCTCGCAATTTTTGTTCTTTTAATTTTCCCAGCGCTGTTCTTCCTCAACGTTTTTGGACCTGTCACACTCATATTCTTCCTTTTGTTCGGAGTAACCCTTCTCATCCAAGGCCTTTTCCAGCTTCGGTACGGAGAAAAAGTAGAGGAATTAGCCAAAAAAATTCTTTTTTCTCTACTTATTCTTCTTTCCATAGTTCTTTATTTCGAGGGAGGCATGTACTTCGTTAAACTCGAACCATTATGGGCTAGAGTTCTAGCGATTGCTATACCAGTGTCCTTTACTGGATTCAAAGCAGTTTTGCTCTTGAAGTTCTTTGACTGGAGAAAAAGAAAGACAGAGGCTACCCTGTCACTGCCTTTCATCGCTGGATTCGCCGGTGCTTTATTCCAGTTGTTTTTCTCTCCCTGACGGTTTTAAACTCTCTTAAATCTAATTACTTTGATGAACAAAGGAGGTTATTTGCTTGTTCTAAAGTTCGATGAACCCGCTGAAATCAAGGTAGGAGCCCTCGGACGAAAAAAGTTCAGGAAAGGCTTCTACGTTTACGTTGGTTCAGCCATGAACGGTTTAGAACAGCGAGTGAACCGACATCTCAGGAAAGACAAGAAAAAGCACTGGCACATCGACTATTTACAGCCTGAAACCCGGGTTACGGACGTGAAAAAACTTCCTTCAGAAGAACGGAACGAGTGCTGGATCGCTAGAAAGATGAAGAAAAAAGCTGATTCTGAAGTTAGGGGGTTCGGCTGCTCTGACTGCAGCTGCAGTTCTCACTTGTTTTACTTTAAACAGAAACCTGAGCTGGGTGAACTGTACGATCGCTAGCCTGGTAACTCTTGTGACAAGTGATGCTACACTGATTTTCTGGCTGTTCTCAAGCTTTTCCTGGGCTTGAGACTGGTTCGCGTCTGCGTTGTCTGGGGAAAAGATTTTTTTGTTAGACAACTTTTCTTCAAGTTCTTCCAGTGACTTTGTTATTTCGTTTCTTATGTCCAGGTTTTTTTTTTGATTGAATTTGTGGGGCTAGAGCGTTTGCGGCTTTTTCCTTGTTTTCTGTTGTGTTTTTTGGGTGGAGGGTGGTTGCTTGCTTTATTTTTTTGAGTTGTTTTCAAATAGTACTTCTCTAGATATTTCTTTTTTTCTCTTAGATCTTCCATTATTTTGCTACTGGTTCTACTCTTTCTCTATTATTCTGTCCGTCACTCTGCTAAGAGCTTTTTGCATTATCTCTTTTCCTTTTCCACCACTGGTTAGTTCTTTTCTCAATTTATCCCCTGCATCTTCTAGCTCGTCTATCTCCTCTGCTTTGATTGCTTCCATCAGTACTTTCCCCTGTCTTTCTTTCCTAGAAGATCTGAACTTGTCGAATAATGGAGTACCTCCTTTATAAATGTAGTAAGCGAAGTCATCGTTTTTCATTGCTTCTTCAAGGTTGTCTTCTCCAACTTTCTTCTTCATTTCTTTTATGGTGTCTATGTCTATTTCCAGCCCGTGTTTCTGGAGTTTCATTCTAAGGCCGGTGAGTCCTTCTTCTTGAGCTTCTTCTTCCATGCTTTTGTCTATGAGAGCTTTTTTGATTTTTATTGGTTCTATTTCATTATCTTCATTGCATTCAGGGCACTCGAACTCGATGATGTTCCCCACGTCTTCTTCTTCCACAGGCAGGAAGTTTTCTTCTCCACAGCTACTGCATTTCACGCTCATTTCTGTCTTGGTTTCTTTTCCTTTTACCTTTTTGTTGTAAATGTTGTCGATTGCTATTTCTTTTACTATTCCTTCTTGCCCTTTTGTTGCGCCTGATGCTCCCAGTTCTTTTTCGATTTCTTGAACGATTTCTTTAGCGGACTTTCTTTTGTCATATAGCTCTGCAGATTCTTCGAGGATTTCTTGAAGAGACACTGCTGCTCCCAGTTCTTCTTTGACTTCTTGAAGGGGCTTTTCTCCCATGGTTTCTTCTTCTTCTCTAATTTCTTCTTCATCGATTTCTTCAGGCATGCTTTATCAACCTCTAGTAATGTTATTCCTCTTTTAGTTATGTAAATGTTTTCTTTTTTTTGTATAAATGTTACGTTATAAACGTAATTTATCTTCTAGTTACATTCCCTCTTGTTCTCTTTTCTCTAGTTCTTCTTTGGCTGCCTGATGGAAGGTTCTTGCCGCTTTGCTTAGGTCCTTTCCTTCTAGTTCTTCTATAGTGAATTCGAGTACCGTGTCGTCGAAGTCTTCTATGTTCTTTCTCAATCGTTCCTTGATCTCCTCTCCAAATGTTTCTTTTTCACCACTAATCTCTTTTTCTTCTTCTTCGATTTCTTCAGGCATGCTTCACCAACCTTGTTAGTTACTTTTTTGTAGTAACATTATTCTTTTTTTGGTATATAAACGTTGCACTATGGATCTATGAACGTGATTTAGTCAGAGTTTTTAAATCTCCTTTTTTATGCTCACTTTGTGTGCTTCTGGCGAGCCCGGTATTTTTTCAGTTTCTTTGTGAGGGATTTCAAGAACTTCCAGTACCGAGTAAACAAGGTCCTCGTCTTTCTGCATTTTTTCTTCGGTTCTTTTCAGATGCTTCTTCGTCTGTTTCTTTTTGCTGAAGTTGTTCTAGTTCTTTCAGTTTTTCTTTCTTGTCGTTTATCTTGGTTTGAGAGAAGACTAAAGAAAGTTTGTAGAAAGCTTTTTCTCTATTTTTTGAAACTGTTCTCTAGGAACTCGAAGTTATTTAGGTCTATTTTTTGTTCTTTTTGTGTTTCGTCGATTATGTCGAGTATTGTTCCAGCAGCGTCTTGGGCTGTAGTAGTTTTGGATCCTTCTTTGATTGTTTGAGGGTATTCGTTGAGTTTTTGTTTTGTTTCCTTGTTTTCTCCTGCTATTCTCTTGCCTTCTTTTTTTCTTCCTGGCCTTTGTTTAGGAGAATTTCTTTGACTCTTTTCATATCTACTCTATTCTTTTCACCGCATTTATGGCACTTGAACTCGGGGAACTCAAACATACTTTCGTCTTTCACGAGCACGGTGTTTTCTTCTCCGCAGTTACTGCATTTCACGCTCGCTTCTGCTTCGATTCCTTTGCTTCTTGCTTTTTTGTAGTAAAGCTCGTTTATTATCTTTATTCTTTTCCTATCCGTTGCGTCTAGTTCATCCAGTTTTTCTCTGATTTCTTGAACGGGCTTTCCTTCGTCATATAGCTTTCCAGCTATTCTCATCCCTCTTTCAAAAGACCTTATTGCTTTCATGTCTAACCTTTCTCTGATCTTCTCTTCCAGGTCTTCAGGCGCTTGATCTATTATTCTTTGCTTTAGTTCCTGGCTTTTTCCTTTTCCTTTCTTGGTGAACTCGGTGAAGCCTTTTGTTAGGTCGGTTAGTTGATTGATTTTTTCTTCGTTGACCAGGTCCGGGTTTTCTTCAAGGAGGTCTAGACCATTTTTTACGGCTTTCTTCTTCATTAGTGGTTCTTTGAGGGGGAGTTTTGAGGCTATGCGTTCGTTCCATTCTTCTTCATCGATTTCTTCAGGCATGCTTCATCAACCTCTAGTAATGTTATTTTTCTTTTAGTATATAAATGTTACACTATGAATGTGATTTAGTCAGAGAGTCAGAGTTTTAAAATGTGCTCGTCTTGTGTGCTTCTGGCGAGCCCGGTATTTTTTCCAGTTCCTTTTTCGCTTCTCGTCTTTTTTCTCTGCTTTAATCGCTTTCATCAGTGTCCTTGTTCTCCGAGTCTACCAAATCCCCTTCTTATAGTCTTCTTCTGACGCGGGTGACTTTCTCCTTTTTCCCCGCTAGGCGCTTCCATTAAATCCTTGATCTTTTCTTCGGATACAAAATCCACCTTTCTGCCGAATAGGTCGCTTGAATGCTTTTCAGGGGGGTAAGTTACTGTCGTACTCGCTGCTTCCTTGTTCCCGGGTACCACTAACCCAGCTACACCGTGCCGTTTCCACCTAATCAAGTCTTCTGTTGATGGAGATGCCATTTCAGAAGGACGTGCGTATTTAGAAGGATGTGTGTGAGCAGCGCCTATTATTTTCTTTTCATCTATCATTTCTATTCTCTTCTTTAACTCCTTGGGTTCGTTATTATACCCACTTTCTTTGAGAACTTTGTTCGGTCCTTGAAACAGCATTTTTTCCCTAAACTCTTTACTGGGTTCTATTCTCCATCCCTCACTTCCAGCCGCATATTTTTCTTTAAACTCAGGACGGAGTACTACTATATTTTTATCGTTCTTCTTTACTTTATGTGCTCCTAGTGTTCCTTGCATCTCCTCCTTATGCTCTGAAGCTGTTTTCAGAGCTTGTTTAGATGCTACTATTCTGTCTGCATCCTCAAATAGCTCGTCGTATTTTTTTCTAACGATTTCTTTTGGTGGCTTTTCTAGAAGTTCAGGAGCTTCCTTTTTAGCTTCTTTAAGAGCTTCTATTCCTTCTTCTCCACCCCAATCCTTAAGCCTTTTCTTAATCTCTTCTTCAGTCAATCCTGTTTTTTTAAGGGTTCTAAATCTACGTGTTTGTTCTTTCCAGCTTGTTCCTCCTTCTACTTGCCTGGCTATTCTCCATGTCATTAATTTCCTTTCCTCTTCCTGAGACAAGTTTCCATGCCTACCTTCCGCCCAAACTTCTCCTTCTCTTTCTGTTAGTATCTCCTGAAGCCTATTTGAAGCGCTTGGCTCCTTTGAATACTCCAGCAGCCATCTACACTTATCCCCTGCTCTCTTCCTTATCTTAGCTTCCTTAAACTCCTTTGCCATAGCTTTCCTTACCTCTTTAGGCACTTCTTCCACGCTTTCTGCTGCCTTGGAAATAAGTTTTTTTTCTTGGCTTTCTTCAATTGCTTTACCTTTTTCCATTGCTCCTTCTTGAGAAATTGTTTTTTCCGGTACTTCTTCTTTTTCTTCTGTTTCTTCAGATGGTGGTTCTTCTCCTTGTTCTGTTTCTCCTTCTGTTCTTTCTGCTTCTTCAAGTAGTTTGTGGGTTCCTAGCTTGATTTTGAACCGAGAATCTCTGAAATGTTCTTTGAATTTGTTTACTACTTCGTTAACGGCATTCTTGCTGAACATGCTTTGGGCCTGAGGTTCCATAAGCACTTCGGCTAGTGTCCCTTTTTCGTACAATTTTTCATATAATGTTTTGGGTGATGTTCCTTTTTTGGATGGTACTCCTTTTCCCAGGAAATCGTTCTGGACTTTTTCCAGCTTTTGTTTAATTGTTTCTTCTCTTGGAAGGTCCATCAGTTGAGTGAACAAATCTTCCATTCTTCCGGAACTGAGGTTTTTTGGTAAACGCATTGCCTTTTCACAGAATTCTTTCCAGTCAAGTTCTCCTACCCGCGTGTTCTCGAAGTCTTTTAGGGTGTCTCTTAATTCCTTCATTTCATGCGGTTCTATTTGGGAGATGTCGCTCGCTACTGGGTCAATGCCTTGTGATTTAAGCGCTTCGTGTGCCTCATTCCATTCTTCTGAGTCTATTTCATCAAGTCTTCCTTCGTGGTTTTTTATTTTTTGGAGTAAATCTTTTTTTTCTATTCTTGCTTCAGGAGCTGTGGACTCGTAGCGTTCAGGTTCTACTTCAGGCATCCTTATCAACCTCTAGTAGCATTATTCTTTTTTTAGTTAATATAAATCTCACGGCATAAATGTATTTACTTTCTTCGTCTTTAGTAGAGCGTCAAAGTTTTTCTTTGCCCTTGACTCCTGCCTCTGTTTTCTTCTCCCGCAGGCCTTGGGCATTACGCGCGTGATCGTAAGCTTTTCTTTGGATTCCAGAAAAAGAATTATCTTGCTTTAATTTCCTCGCCAGCTCTTTAAATCTTGTTCTACTCCTTTGCTTTCTTCAGGAAGCTGTTTTCGAGCTTCTTCCACGAAGATTCAGCTAGTTTTTCAGTCACCGTACTTGTCTCTGTGCCTGAGCCCAGGATTATCAATCAACTTTTTCCCGTAGTAAATTCTTTGAAGCCCGCCAATCAAAGTTACTGCAATAACCAGAGCAAGCGCGGCTTGAATCGGATCAAAAGTCATTCCCACAAAATCAATCGATGTTACAAAAACCATGGCAAAAACACCAGATATCTGGATCAAAAGCCTTTCAGCTCTTTCACCGATGGCAGGCCAGTCATGATTATCGATTTCCACGACTAAAGCAACTCTTGGTTTTGCATAGCTTTCGAGCATCGTGGTCGCGGCCGCAATCAACGCTAGCAACGGGTAGCCCGCGAAACCGAATCCGATGAAGAAAATCATTTCCACGTACTTGTCGATCATGGTGTCGAAGTAGTTACCGAAATCCGTTTTCCTGTGCATTGTCCTTGCGACGGCTCCGTCAATGTTGTCGATAAAGGATGCTAGTCCTAGGAAAACAAGTGCCAGAATCCAGTCGTGAACTGCTAGAAAGTACGTTGAAGCTAGAGCTAAAGGTATGGCCATGGCTGTTATCGTGTTCGGGTGTACGCCGGTTTTTCCTATGATCTTGCCGATCGGGTCGAATACTTTTTCTGAAAATATTGCTCGAGTTTTTTCACCTAACATTTTTTCACCATTCTATTGGAGTTATTTTTGCTATTTGGTTGAATACTGAGAATAATGGGCTTGTTCTCCTTCCTTTTACTCTTGTTTCTCCTTGCAAGAGTTTTTCACGGAATTCTTCTAGGTCTGTTGCTTTTGTTTTCACGTAAGCTCTTCCAATTTCCAGTGGGGTGTGTGCATCGCTTCCGGCTGTACCTGGTTTGTCGAACTCCATTGCCAGGGTAAGTGCTTGTTTGTTCATGAAGTTGAAGTAGCATCGGGGGTTGAATATCTCTATTCCGTCTACTTCGGATACTTCTTTTTTGTGTTTGAATGTTTTTCTGAGTCTTCCGTAGGGGTGTGGAACGATCACTAGCCCGTCCTGGTCTCGTACCTCGTCTATGACCCCGTGAAACTCTTTTGATTTTATTTCTTTGTTCAAGAAAACGCAAAGGAGTTCGCTACCGTCTTTTAACTTTACTTCTTGTCCGGTAATCAGTTCTATGCTTGAGTCTTCTGCAGCTTTTTTTGTTTTCTCCCAGCCGGCGATGGTATCGTGATCTGTTAACGCTAGTGCGTCTACACCTGTTTTTTCAGCTGTTTTGATAATGGTTTCTGGCTTGGTTAACGCGTCTTTCGAGTACTTTGAGTGCACGTGCATGTCTACTTTCATCTATTTTCCTCTTCAAAGATTTTTTCTACATCGATTTCGTTCAACGCCTCTTCCCTTTTTTCTTTAAGTTCTTTCATGAACTTGGAAACTCTTTCTTTCAGGCATTGCTTGCATTCCCCACAAAAGAGGTCTCCGTTCAAGCACTTTTTCTTTCTTTTCTCGAGTTCTTCATCGTTTTCTTCAAAGTAGTACTTGAATAAAGTGAACACCATACATTCCTCTGGTTTCCCGCCTTTCTTTTTTTGCTCGTCCAGCGAAACTCTTCCGCCAGTTACAGCGTTATCTATCTTTTTCTCAGCGTCTTTCGGCTTGTCGTTCAAACCTATGTAAGAAGTTTTTTTTGATGAACTCATTTTTCCGCCAGTCAGGCCTGGGATGAGCTTGTGAACAGTGCTAGCTGGTTTCATCAAATCTTTTTTCGGCGCAAGATCGCGGATGAACCTTAAGTGCGGGTCTTGATCCACGCCCACAGGAACGAGAACCCGGTGGTTTCCTTTGTAATCGTCGAGCTGGAGGTGCAGCACGTCTGAAGCTTGAGTTAAAGTGCTGGTGATCTTTTCTGGCTCGAGATTGCCGTAAATGGCGTTCATTTCTGCGAGCGTCGTGTCTTTTGAGAGTAATGAAGCTAGCCGATAGTATGGGACTGATCTGTTGCTCTGAGCGTATACTTCAGTTTTATCGAGATCTAGTCCTAGCGCCATCCAGTTCGCAAGATACTCTTGAATCGCGTTTTTTCTTGACTTCTTGAGAGAAAGTCCTCGAGTCAGCGATGCTTCGATGTCTGCGATGAGGACGTACGTGTCTAAACCCTTGTCTTGGTACCAGACGCATTGGTCTACGGTCATCTTATGCCCTAAGTGCATTGGACCTGAAGGCATTATACCTGTTAGCACCGAGGTTTTTTTGTTGTTTTTCCAGTCTTTGAGGAACTTGTCGAAGTCTCTGTGGCCGAAGATTAGGTTCCTGCGGAAGTAAAGATTTTCTTTTAGCTCGGGGTTGTCCGGGACTGGTTTTATTCCGAATTTCTTGCTGATTTTCTTGTAGTCCTTGACGTTTGAAGATTCCCATGGACTTATTTCTTCCTTCATTTTTATCCACTTAATGATTTATACGGGGAGCAGTTAAATAAATAATTGTGAAAATGATTTGGATTAAGGATCCTCTTCACGGTGACATAGAGTTCTCTGAAGAAGCTGCCAGGATTTTGGATCATCCTAGCATGCAGAGATTAAGAAGAATCAGTCAAACAGGTTACTGTAACTTGCTTTATCCTAGCGCTAACCATAATCGGTTCGAGCACTCTCTTGGAACCTATCACTTGACGAAAAGAGCTTGCGATTATCTTGACTTGGACGAAGAATCTCGCAGAAAAGTTTCTTTGCTTGGATTAGTTCACGATGTCGGGCACCCGTGTTTCTCTCACACTCTCGAACCCGTTCTCGAGGACTTCTTGAACAAAGACCATGAGGACGTGATGGAAGAAAAAATCAAGAAAATCGAGGACGATACAGGTGTGATCCTGACAGAAGAAATAGGTCCAGAAAAAAGCATTGTCAAAGGAGATCTTGGCACAGACCGCATGGATTACTTGCTCAGAGACTCGTTTTACACTGGAGTCGGCCACCAGTCTATTGATGTTGACAGGCTTCTTAGAACGATGAAGCTGAAGAACGGGAAAATAGTTTTTGAAAGAAAAGCGTTGTCAGTAGTTGAAGCAATGCTGTTAACTCGTTTCTTGATGTACCCTAGCGTTTACTTGCATCGCTTGCCGACCGTTGCCGAAAAAATGGTTGAAAAAATGGTTCGACAAGAAATCGAAGAAGGTTTCATGGACGTCCACGATCTCGTGGAATGGGACGAATTTGACCTGGTCAACGAATTACGTGACCAAAATCATCGGTTGATGGAACGAATTGACGAGCGCAGGTTGTTCAAAAGAGCTTTTCAGAAACGCGTGAGAGAATTCAGTAACTGGAAGAAGCTAGTGCAGTTGGATGGAACGGAAATAAGTGACGTGGAGTCCAAAATAGCTGAAAGAACCGGGCTTAAATGGGATCAAGTCTACCTTCTGATTCCTAACCCGTGGTCCAGTGACCTTGAAGTGTTCTTCGAGTTCGATAACGAAGTTAAGAACATTAGCGAGGTCTCTACCTTGAGTAGCATGTTGAAGAAAGCTCAGTGGGATTATTGTTTGGTTTCCTTGCTCTGTCCTGAAGACAAGAGAGAAGAAGTAAAGAAGGAAGGAAAAAAAGTTTTGAAAGAAATTTAAAGGTTGAATTCAATAAAATCCAAGACCACTCAAGTGATTTTTCATGACTTTACTTTCAGATAACAAGATATGGGTTACGGACGAAGAACTAATTGAACAACTGTCTGACAGAGGTTTCGGTGAAGAAACCGAGGAAAAGATCTTGCTAGCTCCAGAAGAAGCATTGTTTCTGAAGGAGAAAAGAAAAGAGTTCCCTGTAGAGAACGAGGACTCTGAAGAACTTTCTTTCGAGGACTTGATGAAAGCATTCACCAAGCAAGACGAAGAATTCCCTAGAAAATACGTTGTATACCGCGATCTGCGTTCAAGAGGATTCGTCGTCAAAACCGGTTTCAAGTTCGGTTCACACTACCGAGTTTACAAAAGAGGTGTTAAACCAGGCGAAGGCCACGCCATCTGGCTAGTGCACTCTATTCCTGAAGAATACGATTGCTCGTTCCAGGAGCTGTCTAGAGCTGTTAGACTAGCTCAGAACGTTAGAAAAAAAATGATTTACGCCCTCGTAGACAAAGAAGGCGATGTCACTTATTATAAAGTAGAGCGATTCAAGCCCTAAAATTGTATATCGCTGAAAGCCTCTCTTATTCTATCTCTTTTTTTGTATCCAGCGTAAAGAACTATAACTAGAGCTATGAACAGTAAGCCTAGTTCAAGGTTCCCACCCAGTCCAAAGAAACCGGTCACAGGCTGTGTGTAAGCTTTAGCTAGGTCAACTCCTTCTTGAAGTATCAGGCCTTTTTCAGAAGTTACTGAAACAGTTACTGATGACTTCGGATCTGATTCTCCGTATCTTAGCGTGATGGTTTGGGTTATGGTTTCTCCTGGCGCTAGAGAAACTTCTCCAGGATTGATGACTTTCCAGTCTGATGGAGCGTCAGAAACTTTTGCTTGAACTCCGTCCAGGGTCTCGGTTCCAGTGTTCTCCATCCAGTAAATTATCTTGTATTGATTGTCTTTAGCTTGAGAATCAATATCGATCTTCGTGCCTAGCGGGTAATTTGATCCAATAACTTTCAGCGTCACGTAAGCGTTTCTCTTGAAATCTCCGTAAGAAAGCGTTCCCTTTATTTCATGAGTTCCTTGATCAAAGTCTGATACAGCAAAGGTTCTGGTCACTTTCTCGCCAGCAGGAATCGACATTACTTTGCTTTCACCTAAAGCGTTGAGCACAGCTCCATCAATGTCTTTATTCCCGTAATTCCTTGCCTCAAAGCTTACTTCTGAAGGTAAAGAAGTTACTTTATAGTCGTTAACGGGCCTTACGGCTAGTGAAGGTCCTTCTTGTTCAGGTACTTTGAAAGCTGCTGAAGTAACGGTTGAACTGTCTCCTGCAATCACTTTCAAGTTATATTCGTGTGTTCCACCAGATAATTTGGCAGTGTCCACGAAAACAAGCAATTTTTTGCTTATTCCTGGAGGTAAAGTGAATTCGTTCGGTTCAGCGTGTGAACTGTAATCAGGGTCGGTGATCACGCTGTACTCCGCTTCTGAAGTACAGTCGTTCAGCACAACGACTTCAAGCGGTTCCATGTTCCTGTCCAGTCTTTTGAATTCTTTTTCCCAAGTGATTTTGGTGCATCCTACGCCAGCAGCTGAGGCAGTGCTAGCCACTAGCAGCATCGTTAAAATCGCTTTAATAAAGTTTGCTTTTTTCATGTTCTTTCACCTTCTGTAAATTCATTCTTACGGGCGCTCTCCTGTAGATAAACATTCCTAAAATCGCTAGTATCACTAGTATGGCCAGTATGGTTCCGTTGGAGCCTGATACTATTTTTCCTGTGATCAAAGCATTGGGTTTCTCGTAATCTAGTTCCGGGGCTTCCTTGTCTTTTATTTTTTCTATTGAGATGTAGGAGTCTGAATGGAACTTTGCTCCGAAGAAGTTCTCGTTTTCTTTGGCTTCCCAGTAAGCGTTTCCATTGATTTTCTTGAGCGGCCATGGAACGATGTTCGTGATCCCTTCAGCTATTTCGTCCTGGACCCATACTTTTTGATCGTCTTTGTTTATTCTAAGGCCGTAGTTAGTTTCTTCTGTTTCTGTGTTATACCAGTAGTCTCTCCAGACTGTTAGGCTGGTTCCGTTGTATTCCACGAGTTTTCTGAACATTATGTACTTGGTCTGGTTTAGTTCTTCTTCAGTCACGCTTATGTTAGTGAATCTTCCGGTGTTCACCGCGGCTTCGTTGTCTTTTACGAAGAGTTCTGGGTTGAATGTTCCTTCTTCCATGTAGGTGTACTGAACTACTGGTTTTTTTGTGGTCTTTTCGTAGGTTCCGTCGTTGTCGAAGTCCCAGCTGAACTCGGTTATCGAGCCATCAATGTCTCTTGAGTACCCTGCGTCGAATATGACGGGTTCTCCTGGTCTTGGATTGGTTTGCGACACAATGAATTCAGCGACAGGTTCTCTGTTCTCAACGTGAACAATGACCTTGTCAGAAGAGTTGGTTCCCTCGTCGTCTGTCACAATCGCTTCTGTAACAAAGGTACCTCTCTCCAGGTAAGTGTGAGTTACTTCACCGCTTTTTTCTGAGGACCAGTCGATTTCTCCGTCTCCATCAAAATCCCAGTAATACTTTTCTAGTTTTCCGCAGTCGCCGTCTTTTCCTATGGCTGAAAAAGAAACCTGTAGACCTGTTTTTGTGGTGTACTCGTTCTTTCCGTTAGCTAGAGCGATCACTGACGGTTTCTTGTTCTCTACCACTACTTTCTTGAAGCTCTTTTGTTCTCTATCGTTATCTGAAGCAACGAGCTTAATCATATGCTCTCCTGGTTCACAGCTCCTGAAGCTGGCTGGATCCCAACCAAAACTTTTCCCGTTATCAAACCATTCGCAGGAAGTTGATCCAAAGCAGTTCCCGTCCAAAACAGCTTCTTCTCCTTCTTTGACAGTAACTTCATCTAGAAGAGCATCTGCCTGTAGTTCTGGCCTTTTTTCAAGTACTTTTACCACGACTACTGAAGTTGTTTTGGTTCCATCTGAGTCCGTGACTCTTAATCCAATTGTATGGATTCCTAGTTCGTCGAACGAGTGCCAGGTCCATGAAGATCCTTGTTTTTCGTAGTTTCCGTCTTCGTTTAGATCCCATTCGAATAGTATTGGTTCGTCACATTTGTACCTGTAGTCAGCGTAGAAGCTAGTTGGTTCTTTTTTCCATACTTTCAGTGAACCTACTTTAGCTATAGCTCTTTTTTTCTCGTCTTCGATTGCTATCTTTTCTCTTATGTTTCTTTCTCCTTCTAGAGTTAGATTCAATTCTTTTTCTCCGCAAGGAACCCGTATTTCAGAGTCTGGACTAGCTTGAATAGGTTTTCCATTGAGGTACATTACACAGTTACTGCTAGGGCAGTTGCTTGCGTAGAAATCTCCGAAGAAAGAGGTGGTTTCCCCTTCAGTAAAGGTGTGAGCTGCCATAACGGGTGCTACCAAAAGCAGCTGTATTAAAAGGATATACCTTAATTTCATGATCGCTACTAATTATGTGAAAACTCCTTTATAAATCTATTGTATCCCTAGAGTTACAACAAACTTATTTTTTGACTTTCTGGAACTCCATCCTGTAACCTTCTTCCTTCATGTACATCGCGATTCCGAAGATAGTTGCAGCTAGAAGTACTAGGAATACTCCGAAATTAGCTTGATCTGATGGTGAGGCAAGTATCATACCGCTTACTGGAGTTGAAGTCTTGTTAGCAGGCACTGTAATTGTTTTGTTCACTATCTTAGTTTCTGTAGGTGTTTTCTGAATGGTGATAGATGGTTTGTTCATCGCTGCAACCGCGTCCGGGCTTATCTTCTTTTCGAACGTGAATTCGTATTCCTCTGTGTCTCCTTTTCCAATTATTTCCTTCCAGCCAAGTATTGGATCGGCGTTGAACACTATTTCCGGTCTTGGCGAAATATCCATATCCGTAAGGTGCTGGGCGAACCTTTTGGGAACACTTTCCTTGACCAATACTCTTCTCTCTTCCTGCGTGTTCTTAACCCTTAGAGTATAAGTGGTTATATCAGTGTCCGGATTGTAATGATAGTCTCTGGTTACGTAGAATCCGTTGAACTGGTAGACGGCTACTGCTTTTTCAGTTATCTCCTGCGGTTCTTCTGGAGCTTCGGTCTCGTTCTCTTTTGGTGTAACAGTTTCGTTCTCTTCTGGTGTAACAGTCTCGTTTTCTTCCGGAGGAGTTATTGCTCCGTATCCTCCGCTGGTGATTGTTCCTCCGCCACCGCCTCCTCCGGTGGAAGCTGCTACTGAAATGCTTACTGAATCTGATTTCATGGCGCCTACATCATCTTGTACGGTAAGTACTGCTGTGTAAGTTCCTGCGGAACTGTAAGTGTGCATTAAGTTAACGCCTGTGGCTGTTGAATCGTCTCCGAAGTTCCAGTCGTAGGATTCGATGGTTCCGTCCGGGTCGAAGCTGTTTGATGCATTGAAGTTCACTGAGTCCCCTTCGTTGATGGAGGTGGGTGAAGCAACCATGTTGGCTGTTGGAGGTGTGTTGTTGTAAATGTCGTCTAGGTCTGTTTCGTTATCGGTTGTGTAATTGGTTCCGTTATACTCCATGGTTCCGTTGTAGAGTGTTCCGTTGATTATTGTTGCATTCCAGGTCGTTGAGTTTTCTACGGTAGAGTTTTTTATGTATGAATCGTACGCTTCCGAGTCAATTATGCTCGAGTTGTACACTTCTGTGTTGTTCAATACTGAGTTACTTATTGTTGAGTCATCCACTGTCGAGTTGTATATTGAGGAATCTTCCACGTATGATTCGTTTATTTCTGAATCTTCTGTGTTCGAGTTATATACTTCCGAGTTAGTTACATTCGAGTTATCTATTGTTGAGTTCTCGATCGTTGAGTTGGTTACTTCTGAGTCAGGTGTTATCGTGGCATTGATTATGGTTGACGGGTCTATTACTGCGCCTTCCACGTAAGAGTTCTCTAGGTAAGTGTCGTTCACTATCGAGTCAAGTATTATGGTGTTCACCGAGGTCACGTTATTAAGTTCGGAGAACCTTATTTCAGAACCTTCTTTTACAGTAGTATCATCGTACACTATGTCTGAATAACTTGACTGCTTTTCAACAAAAGTTCCTTCGAGCGTGCTGTTCTCCACGATGTTCAGTTCCAGGTCCGTAGCAGAAACATCCACCTGCACGGTCGCGTTGTTGTTCGTTTCACTGGTTTCACTTACATCCTTGTTATAGTCCAGAATCACGGTCAAGTCAACGGTTCCTGCTGAACTAGGAGTCCAGTCAAAAGTTGTTGTATTGGATGAGTTTGCAGCGATACTGAAGCTTTTTTCCTCGCTGAATCCAGAGCTAACGTTTATCTTGGTTCCGAAGTTGCTCGCGTCCGCTCCACCAAGGTTATAGGCTTTTACTGAGACTTGCACAGTTTCTCCTTCAACGACATCCGACTCGTTCAATTCAATTCCGTCTGCGTTCACTGCAAGATCAGCTGATGGATCAGAAGAATTGTAAACACCTATCGTTGCATTATCTGAATCATTTTGACCGGCGTTGTCAGTAACTGTTAGCGTGGTCGTGTACAGGCCTGTGCTGCCGTAATTGTGTTTTATGACTTCTCCGTTTGCACTGTTTCCGTCTCCAAGATCCCATGCATACGAGCTTATGTTGTAATCGTCTGTTGAGTTGCTGCCATTCAAGGTGACCTCTGAATTAACTTCAGTTATCTGGTCGGCTCCAGCGTCTGCTGTAGGAGGGTTGTCTTGAACCGTTGTGGTAAAGCTCCATGTAAGAGATCGAGTGGTTTCTTGTCCGTCCGTAGCGTTGGCGTACCAGAAGTAGGTAGTGTCTTCAGATAGTCCTGTCCAGTTGACTGAGGCTCTGTCTCCGTCGGAAACGCTTGTCTGCGTGTTTCCTATTGTACTGTCATCCGAGTCGTTATAAAATGTCACGTTCATGTCGTCTCCGTTCGGGTCCGAGACACTCACGCTTAGAGTAGGTGAAAGTGACTTGTTTACTGCTCCGTCTTCAGGTAGTGGCTCGTCTGGTGAGTACGGGGGATTGTTTTGTCCTTCTTCCTTTGTAGTGGTAAAGTTCCAAGTGTTTGACTGAGTTGTGTTAGTGCCATCGTCTGCTATCACGTACCATTCGTAAGTCGTGTCTTCTGCCAGTCCACTCCAAGTTATATTGGTTCTTGAACCGTCTCCAACGTTTTGGTTGACTCCTATTTCTGTGTTATCTGAGGCATTGTAGAACGTCACGTTCATATCGTCTCCATCCGGATCTGAAACAGTTACTTTCAAGGTAGGCGAAGTGGATATGCTTTCTGATCCATCTAGTGGAGAAGGGTTTGTAGGAGCATTAGGCACGTGGTTTATGGACTCCACGTCAAAACAGTGGTCTGTGTCTCCCATGCTTGCGTTCGCATTTCCTGCCGTGTCGTTCGCTGTTTGTTTCCAGCAGATGGTTTCCTCACCGTGTGCAGTAGTATCTATTGTTTTGTTGCACCAGCTGGAGCTTCCGCTAAGAGCACAACTTCCTGTCTCTTGCATGCTTCCGGTGCTATTTTCATAGAATTTGGCCGTGTCTAGCTCGATGTTGTCTTTCCATTGAACTGATACATTGACTTCGGTTTCTTCGTCTATTGTTCCTCCTGAATCGTCTTCATCATTTAAGTAAAAGGGTTTAGTGAAATCTACTTCGATGGACACGCTGGCGTTGTTGCTGTTTCCTTCGTTGTCAACGGCTCTAGCGTAGAAGGTGTGACTTCCGCTGCTTAGTCCAGTGAAGTTATATGTAGTGCTCTGGTCGTTGTTAATCCAGTTTCCTGAACCATTTTTCACTTCGTAGTAATCTATGTCAGAGTCGGTAGAATTGTATTCCATGTTCACGAAACTAGTGTTGAAAGCGTCTCCGTCGTCCGGGCTATTGATGGATATGCTTGGCGCAGTCTTATCGGTTACTTCTAGGTTCATCACGGTGCTGTTGGTCTTTTGACCGTCTGAAACAGTTATTTCTATGCTGTAGCTACCTATTTCGTTCTCCTGTGGAGTGAACTCTATTTCGCCAGTGCTGGCGTTGATGTCGAACAAGTCGGTGTTGTCGGAAAATGTCAGTTCGTCAGTGCTGTTATCGACGTCTGTTGCATTCTCGTTTAAGTAAAACTGTTGTTCAGTGCCTGCGGTCTGGTCGGCGATCGGATCCAGTTCTGGTGCATCGTTTACTGGAGTAACTGTTAGATTG
>JAGXON010000004.1 GCA_023659865.1 Candidatus Diapherotrites archaeon LH_S9
TAGATTAAAATGTTTCCGTGAGAAAAAGTAATTGCATGCCTGAGGATATAGAAGAGGAAGATTATCATCAAAGTGGAAGAGGAACCACAGAGAAAACAGCTGGAAGAATAGTGAAGATGAATGAGTGGCTCGAAAGCGATAAGTGGTTGCCAGACTGGTTGGAAGAAAACGAGGAGTGGCTGAAAAACCAAGACCGGCTGGACGAAGACGTAGAAGACTTGGAACCCGCAGACCTCTCTCCTGAAGACAAATTAGAGGTAACAATTAAAAAAGCACAAGAAGAGTTTGAAGGAGTGAAGGACGAAAGAATTTTAAGAAGTTATGTTCACGCTGTTTACGGTGAAGGGGAGAAAAGCGGTTACGAAAATCACCCGAGGGTTAAAGACGCTGCTGGCTCTATAGGTCGGTACCTGACGGACAAAACGTTTTTCCATAAAGTGGTTGATAAGAAGGTTTTTGATCAATTCATAGAGAACCCCCAGGAAAGATTCCTTCGCCGCTGGGGCTGGAGAGAGAAATTGAATTGCCGGGTTCGCTGAAGGGGGGGATGGATGAAGATGAAAGACACGAGTTCAAGAGACCAAGGATACAAAGAGCTCTCTACGGAGTTAGAGACGGCTATAGGAAGTTTTTAAAGAGGTACAAAGAGAAAACGGGGAGAAAGGACATTGATGAGGAGAAGGTTAAACGCATCTTTCACCATAGTTACCTGGATTACAAAGAAAGACTATCTGATAAAGAGAAGATAGCCTTAAACGGGAAGCGGGTTGGCGCTTTCAGCAAGTTAACAGAAGTCCAGGACCTTTTGAGAGAAATGAGGGAAGAGCATCCTGGTGCTTCTAGAAAAGAAGCTATTAGCATATTGGATGACGCACTTGAAAGTGACAGAAGCACGATAAAACGAGAGGTAAAAGCTGTGAAAGGGGAGAGAGTAAGGAAAGACTACGATAAATACTCCTGGCTCTTCTCCTTGCTCTCCCCAGAAGAAAATGAAACTAAGGAAAAAGAAGCTGAGTAATGTTTTGATATTAATAGTGGGAAACAGGTTCTGAAGAAAATTGAGCGTGATAAAGGTAAGGAAGGGGTTGGGGAGAAGTGAGTGAGACCTAGGACTAGTTAAGTCTAAGGCATAGGAATCAGTCTATTGATTCTTGTTGGTGCTGGTCCAGGTTTTCGTGAGAAAAGAGTTTATTCTTCGTTCACTTTTTTTACGTCGATGGCTTTTAGACCTCTGTCTGTTTCTTCAACTTCGAATTCTACTTCGTCGCCTTCCTCGATTGTTTCTTCTTCTGCGATGTCGTTGAGGTGGACAAATACGTCTTCTCCGTCTTCTCTTTCTATGAAGCCGTATCTTTTTTTGAGGTTGAACCATTTTACAGTTCCGTTCATTTTTTTGCTCCCATTTTATGTTAGTACTAAGTTTGTAGTGAACTACCGCCACCAAAATCAAAGATTTTGGAAGCGGCTTCAAGGTTAGCTCGCACTCAATTGCGCCACAATCCCTTTAGATATACCAAGGGGATGAGCCGTGCCACCTTCGTGTTCGACACTACCTTGTTTAGGGCGTGATCCACTGACGCCCAGATCGTCTGACATATAGCCAAACAATCTTCTTACTATGTCAACTGCTCTGAGAAAATCCGCGTTATACTCTTTCTTACAGGTTTGACAGACTGCTGTGGACTGAGAACTTCTCGTTATTCGTCCTAAACAGTCCCTGCAAACTTGAGAGGTATATGCAGATTATCTCACGCTGATATTTAGAGTAGCATCGTATTTAAAGGTTTTGCTTCTGTATTCCCTCCCAAACATTTAAGTTTGGAAGGGGTCTTAGAAGCATGAGTTCAGATAAATGTCTTTTTTAATGGTTTAGTATAATCACAACTCCTTCTTAGGAAGGCCTTTTTCATCAATGTGTTTCTCGATCTCTTTCTCCAGCTCTGTTTCATGGCTTGGGAAATTCTCGGTTCCTTTCTCCTCTTTCCTGTGATACACCTTGCAGCTATTATCGCTCAAAACCCATTTAACGCCTTTTGTGGTTATAGTGAAATGATCGGCATAGAAACTAACTTCAGGCCTTTCCACACCCAGGTCCAGCTTAACGCTTGAGTGAATAGGGAAATCCTTTTCTCTTTCAAGCCTTGCGGGTATGCCTGCAGCCCTTAGAACTCCAACGAGCGTGCCTCCCCAAATATTGCAATCGGCTTTTCCTTCCTCAAATTTTTTCAGAACATTAACTTTTTTTTCTCCTGCATCCGAAGGCATCTTTATAAACCATTTAAAATCAGCTTCACTTCTCAAATGATTTATCGCATTCAAAATATTCTTTTCTAGAGATTCATCTGGATCTATGATTTCTTCTGCATATTTCTCGAACTCCTTTGGGTCTATCTCTTCCAGGTAAGGGTCTGCGGGTCTTTCGTTCAAAAGATCCTCGTAAACGTTTTCCTTCAGGCCTCTGTCAAGCAATTCTTTCTTATGCTTTTCTCTTATTTCCTCTAGCGCCATCAAACCCCTTCTTTATCTGACTTAAAGCTTGCTTCTGCTAAAGTGGAATGGAGTGACTGGATTGTTCTTTTTCCCTGGTCCTGTTTTCTTCGGAAGCCAGGAACTATCGAGTCAGGGAATGTTTGCCCTCTAAGCTTTCCGTAAACTTCCTCCATACGATCAAAGATTTGAACAGCTTTATCTGTTTTTCCTTCAATCACAAGATCCAGGGCATGTCTTTTCATTTCTCCAATAGCGTCAAGAACTCCAAGAAGATAAGGCTCTGGCGGAACATCTACTTCAGGAAGTTCTTCTTCTGCAACCTGGCTCTTAAGCACCAGTAACTCAACGTACTCCTGGAAAGGAGTTTTCATCGTCTTTTTCCTGAAGAAAGGATACTTCCCTAGCTTCTTCTCCATCTTATCCAACTTTTCCTCGATTTCGTCCTGCTTCTTCCGAGCTTGCTCGAACTCTTTTTCATGCACGTTTTTTATTGCACGACTGCACAAATTAATTATATCTCTTCTGATAGGAAGAACCTCGTCTCTCACCCGTCTAATGTTTTCAACTTCATTAATTGCTTCATCCACGTTCATCAAGATCACTTATGTCATTTGAGTTATTGGAACCAAAAGTTAAAAGACTAATTGAAGAAAGGTTCGACCAACCAACAGAAGCCCAGAAAAAAGCAATACCAAAGATAACGGAAGGAAAAAACACGCTCCTGATAGCACCAACAGGCCTAGGAAAAACAGAGGCCGCAATACTCCCTGTTCTGTCGGAACTGGTTAATCAAGAGTCTGAACCCATCCAAATGCTTTACATCACTCCGTTAAAGGCCTTGAACCGAGATCTCGTCGATAGGATAACCTCGTGGACGGAAGAGCTCGGCATAACTTGCGAAGTCCGGCACGGTGACACATCAAGATCGCAGAGATCAAAACAAGCAAAAAATCCGCCGCAGATACTTATTACGACACCTGAAACCCTTCAGAACATACTGCCCGCAAAAAAGATGGGAAAACACCTCTCGAACGTTTCAAAAGTAGTTGTCGACGAGATACACGAACTTGCAGAAAGCAAAAGAGGTTTGCAGCTAAGCATAGCTCTAGAAAGACTGCAAAAAAGAGCGCAAGAAGTTCAAAGAATTGGTTTGAGCGCCACGGTTGGAACCCCGGACGAGACAGCCAAGTTCCTCGCAGGAACAGACCGAGACTACAAAGTAGTAGACGTTACATTCGCCAGAGAGATTGATCTATCCGTGGAAAGTCCTTCAGCCCAGGAACAGGACCGGAAGGACTCAAAAAAACTTCATTTAGATCCAGAAGCTATTTCAAGACTAAGAAGACTTCACGAACTCGTTGAAGAACACGAATCTGTCCTAACTTTTGTAAACACTCGGCAGATGGCGGAATTGCTTGGCTCCAGGTACTCTGCATGGGACTCTCAGCACGGTATAAAAGTCCATCACAGTTCCTTATCAAAAGACACGCGCGTACTAGCGGAAGAAGAATTCAAGGAAAAAAAGATAAAAGGCGTGATCTGCACTTCCAGCCTTGAACTAGGAATAGACATAGGGAGCATCGATTTAGTAGCTCAATACACTTCCCCAAGACAGGTGAACAGGCTTCTTCAGCGAGTTGGGAGATCAGGCCACGGCCTAGGACGCGTTCCAAAAGGGGTGGTAATCTGTTCGAACCCAGAGGATATAGCTGAAGCTACAGTAGTGTGCAACAAAGGGAAAGAAAATGAGTTAGAAGCTATTGAACTCCGTAAACGAGCTTTGGACGTGCTAGCGCACCAGTTGGTCGGCATATCACTGGATTTAGGTAGAGTGACAAAAGACAGTGTTTACGAACTCGTGAAGAAAGCTTACCCGTTCGCAGAATTAATCCGAAAGGACTTCGATGACACTCTCGAGCAAATGGAGTCCGAAAGATTTGTCTGGATAGATGGAAACACTTACAGGAGAAGTAAAAAAGCTTTCAAGTACTACTACGGCTCCGTATCAATGATTCCTGCAAAAGAAAAGTTCTTCGTCAACAGCACTTCTGGAGAAAGTGTTGGGACATTAGACGAAGCGTTCGTCGCAGAGTACTTGAGGCCCGGTAAGATCTTTATAACTAAGGGAAGGCCCTGGAAAGTCGTTGACATCCGGGAAAAGAAGGTACTGGTCGAGCCAAGCACAGACATATCTGCGGCGATCCCTGACTGGGCAGGAGAAGAGCTGCCAGTACCCTTTGATATTGCTCAGGAAGTAGGAGAACTCAGGAAAAAACTTGCTGAAGGAAAGAAAATTGATGAAAGCGTGCTTCAGCCAGACGCAGCAAGAAAACTGAAGGAATCAGTTGAAAAACAACTTGAGCACGGGTTCATGCCAGACCACGAGACTATCTTCCTCGAGACCTTTCAGAACACTGTTGTCATGCACGCGCACTTCGGCACCAAAACCAACATAACGCTAAGTAAACTGCTTTCATCGCTGCTTACGTCTTTCCTCGGACAAGCGATAAGTGCGACCGCAGACCCCTACAGGATTATCTTCCAGTTTCCAGCTAAAACAAGGCCGGATCTGCTGAAAAAGCATTTGGAGGACCTCGAGCCCGATGCAGTCAGGCCAGTGCTCGACAGAACTCTTTCCAGAAGTTCTTTGTTCAAATGGAAGTTTTTACACGTCGCCAGACGATTCAGTTTGATTGGGAAAAAATCAAATTACAAGAAGTTCCGCATAAGATCGCTTATAAACGCTGTCATAGATTCACCGATACACAAAGAAACCCTGAACTCAATCTATCACCAGAAGATGAACATAGAGAAGACGAAAGAGATTTTGGAACGAATTCACGCACAAGAAATCAAGATAAAAGAAAAAAAGACCGCTCAACCAAGCACTTTTGCTTCTTTCTCTCGTAAAGGCAAGGACTTGTTCGTCCCGGAAAAGCCCACGGCCAAGATCCTTGAACTAGTGAAGAGCAGGATACTTGACAAGAAACAAGGATTCAAGTGCATAAACTGCGGTCACAAGTGGTATAAGAAGTTGGAAGAGCTGGAGGACAAGGTTAAGTGCCCTGAATGCGGTGGGAAAATGGTCACTTTCCTTAAAGCAAGCAAAAAGAAGAAGGTAGCATCGCTCATCAAGTCCTACGGGAAGAGAGCTGTCTGGGCTCTTAATGCTCATGGAGTCGGTCCAGTAACTGCGACGAGATTGCTCAAGAACCTTCGGGAAGACGAAAAAGACTTTTTCAAGGACTTGGTTAAAGCCGAAAGGCAATACATAAAAACAAAGCATTACTGGAAGGATAAGGAATGAATCCAGCACTGGTTTACTCGAAGAAAGACCTTGCAGGAAAGAACATAGCAAGGCACATCACGCAAAAAACGGATCTTCCGTTGATGGAAATAGAGCAGGATATAATCTACGCGGAAATAGATGAACTGAAAAAAGATCACGGCTTCGACTATGCCGTAATGCTCTCCAGACACAAGAGCAAGTCAGGAAAGCCTTGCTTCACTGTTCACGCGCCCGGGAACTTTGACGAAGCAAAGTACGGAGGAGAAGAAAGAACTCTAGCGAAAACAATTGCGGAACCCATGCACAGAATTTACTTGGAGCTAAGGAAAACTAATCAAGACTATGCGGTCTGTAGAGAGGCAACGCATCACGGTCCTACTCCAGAAACTCCGTTGTTCTTCGTTGAACTAGGATCCAGTAAAACAGAGTGGAAAGACGAAAAAGCAGCAGATTTTATCGCCGGATCAGTGGTACGAGGATTGGAGTCAAGTGAAAAATTTCCCGTAGCCCTTGGGTTTGGAGGCGGGCACTACTGTCCAAAGTTCTCTGAAATGACTGGAACTGCTTTCAGCCATGTTTGTCCAAAGTACATGCTAGACGCCTTGAACAAGGATTTGATCGAGCAAATGGTTTCAAAGACTTTTGAAGAAGTTGAATTGTTTTCTTTTGACGGAAGCAATTTAAGTTTGAGACATAAAAAGCTTTTGGATGTTTGGCGTCCAAGAAAGGGATCAAAGTAGAGTAGTGACGAACTTACTATCCCTAAAAAAATGTTTTTTGTCGAGATTAACCTTTTATGTTTCTTTTCAGTAACTACTATGTTATGTCCTCCCACCCAGTTAGTTTTGGAGAATCTGGAGACGAAGAAAAGTTCGTCAAGTTCTCCCCGAGCCTGATGAAGGCTAACAAAAAGCTTATTTCCAGTGAAGCCAGCCAAAGGGACAAGAAAAAGGCTTTCAAGGAAATAGAGAACACTATTGAGGACTTGATTGAAGTGGAAAAGCTTCCGGAAAGGAAAAAATTTGATTACTTGCTCACTTCCATGCACGCAGTTCATGGGGTAGTTGAAGGAGAAGAAAACGGCTGGATAGACACGGAACTTGCTGACAAGTACATAGAGGACGTGAAAAACCGCTTAGGCGAGAACTGGAAGGAAGGACTCACTATCTTCCAAAAGTTTCACGGAAACCACGTTGAAAACATAGTAAAAAGAACGAACTACGAAGTTGATCCCGAAATAACTTTTAAACCAGACGAAATTTCTGCCATAAGCTTCTCTGAATCAAAAGACAATGATTTTAGGCCTATACAAGAAGTGTCAATGCTGATGAATGAAGCAGAGGAATACCTGCGCAAGCACCAGGAAGAAAACCCTAAGGGGGGCTACGATGGCAGGTACAGGCACGAGTACTTCGGAAAAGTCGAAGAAATGCTCGAAAAGTTCTTTTCAATAGATGAACTTCACGAAAAAGACTTTGAATCCGCGCTAGTGACAGCAATGTCTTTGGCCAATCACATAAGGAAAGCAGAAGAACTAGGAGGAGTGGAAAAAGACTCTGCATTTGACTATATAGAGTCCGTGAAACAGAAGATAGGCGAAGACAAGTGGAAACAAGAAGTTGAGGAAGCTTAACCCTTTCGCCAGGAAGTCCACTTCCAGATAGAATAGTTGGTGGGGGATGAATTGGCACAATGTTTATATAGCAGTTGGTAATTAGAGTATGTGTATCATATGCCATCAAGACCAAAAAGTTACTACGCTACAGAACACTGGCACGATCGGCAGATTCGCTAGATTTCTAACCTACAAAGCAAAAGGTAAAAAAGTAATAGAAATTAGCGAGGCAAACACGACGAAAGAGTGCTGTATCGGCGGAAAAAAGGAGGACAGGCCATTATACGGGAGGAATATCAACTGCGATTGTGGAAACCGAGATAAAAACTCTGCTGTAAATAATGGATCGTTTCCTATCGCAAGAACGCTCTGTGGACGAGCAATCTCTCTTCATGAGAGGTTTGCTGCGACAAACAGGTTTGGAATACGCTTACAAGCCAATGTCCAAACACTCGCAGGAAGCCACTTCCCAAATCTATGATTTTGGCGGTGGTAGTTCACGACAACTGTTCTCCAACTTTTTTATCGAAAGCAGTTAAAAATTGCTCTTTCTTAGCTCTAGGTATTCTAGCGCCAGCCGCAATAGTGTGGCCGCCTCCTTCGCCATCAAATTTTTGAGCACATTCCTCTAAAGCCTCTCCAAGGTCAAGCCCTTTTCTTACGAGTGTCCAAGTAGCTCTTGCTGAAGCCTTGTAATTTCCTTCCTTGTTTATCGCTAGAGCAACTATTGGCTTCGAGTTATTTATAGTTTTTGTACCGTAAAGCATTCCTGCGACTATGCCGATTAAAGTTTCTTTAATGTTCTCGCCAGCATCAAGCACTTGAAAGTTTTCTTTTTCGTTCACGCCATTGTTCTGAGCCCACTGCATGCCTTCTCTCAAAAGACGTCTGTGCATCTTCAGCAAGTTCTTTGCCTTCTCGTACTCTTCTTCTCGATTTCCTTTACAGACCTCTATACCTATCCTTCCTTTCTTGTGTCTACCGCAAGCGTTCAGAAGAGTTGAAAAACCTTTACAATCCTTTATTACGGTCTTGTTTCTTTCTTGTTTGAGCTCGTAAACTTCTCCAACCATGTTCTGAAGCAAGAAATCAGGCACACCGTGAGAAAGACCGTAAGTAACAAGCTCTGAAATAAGTTTTTTCTGCTGCTCTCGATCCAGATCCACATAGTAAACGTCTGAACCCGTTGGCAGACCAATTTTTTCCAGGAAACTGTAGCAATTAGCTTCGTCTCCCGTCAAGCCAGGTAGAAAAGGGTCGCTGGAATAGCTCAGGAACTGCGCTAGAGGTCGAGTGTGCCTACCGTAAAGCTTTATATCGTTTTTCACAGTAAGAACGTTGTTTTCTTTCCCGTCTTTTATTATGTCTCTATTGGTGCCGATGACTTGCCCATCTGTTTCCTGCATGTCACCAACCGCCCCAACGATTGCTATAGCTGCAAGATCCTTATTCTTTTTGCTCATAGCTTTTGCTGCAGCGTAAGTAACTCCTGCTCCACTTATCTCTTTGTTGCCATCGATATCAAACAGGTGAGCGTTCAAATGCGGCTTATCTGTTTCGTGAAGCGTTTCATGATGGTCGCATATGGCAAATTTGTCGAAATTGTTCTCCAGGACAGGCACCTGGCCTGAACCCATGTCGAGGACGATCACTTCTTTCCCCATCTTCTTTATTTCTTTTGCTCTTTCTTCATTCAATTGTTTAGTAGGTACTATCCTATGTGGTTTCCCAATCCTGTCGAGTGCTTTACTCATTATTCCTGCAGAAGCTAGTCCATCAGCATCATAGTGAGTGACTACTGTAAGGTCTTTTGCGTTTTCCAAGAAATCTACGACTGGTTCTGATCCTTCCACTATTCGTTCCAGCATTTTTCTCACTTATACTACTGCCCACTCGTCCAGACTTGGTGACTTTGCGCTGATGTCGAGTTTGTCTGCGAGCGTTTCTGCTAGTTCCACTGTCTTTGAAGCTTCTCCGTGAACTGTGAACAGTTGCTTGAAGTCCGGAAGGTCTTGCGCGTACTGCATCAGCTGCTGGTAGTCGGCGTGAGCTGAGAAATGGATGTTTTCGACATCGCATTTGACGTCAAGCTTCTTTTGGTTCCCTTTTTCATCGGTCACAACTACTTTTTGAACTCCGTCAAGCAGTTCTCTTCCGAGAGTTCCTTCAACTTGGTAACCGACGAGGATGACTCTGTTTTTCTTGTCTCCTGCCAGTTCCTCTAAGTATCCTACTGAAGGGCCTCCTGTGAGCATGCCGGAAGTAGCTAGGATCACTGAATCAGGGTATTTCAAGACATTTCTTTTGTTTCTGGTGCTAGGTATTTCAAAGTAATCTGATTCGAATGGATCGTCTGCAGCTGAAAGAATTCTGTTTATTATCTCTTCCTTCAGCCATTTAGAGTTCTGCCTGTGTATTCTTGTGGCTTTGTTGACCATCCCGTCCGTGAACCCTTTTGTTTTAGGGAGGAAACCGCTCTCGATATAGTTCTGTAGAGTGATCATTATTTCTTGTCCTCTGCCGACAGCAAAAACAGGTATCAATGTTTTTCCGTTCCGCTTCATTGTTTCTTTTACTTTTTCCGCTAGTCTTCTCTGTGTTTTCTTGAGTGATTCGAGCCTGTCTTCTTTTGATCCGTAAGTGCTTTCCATTATCACTACGTCTGTTTCCGGTATATCAGTGTCTGCTGGGGGTAGTAAAGTTGTTTCTCTGTAATTAAGATCTCCTGAGTACAGGAGGCTTCTTCGGCCGTCATCGAGTCTTATTGAAGAAGAGCCGATGATGTGGCCTGAGTTGAAGAACGTTGTTTCTATTCCTCCGAATTTCTGAGGGTCTCTGAACTTTATGAGTTCTGTTCTCTTTAGTGCTTTCTTCATCGCTGACTCGCTGAAGATTTGTTTGCCCTTCATCTTCCCTATCTTACGATAATCGGCTAGTAATAGCTGCATCAGATCTCTTGTAGGCTTCGTTACTAAGAATTTGCCTTTGAATCCTTTTTCGACTAAGAAAGGTGCGAATCCAGAGTGATCTAAGTGAGCGTGACTGATCGCGACGTAATCTATTTTTTTTGCTAGTTTCTTGTTTATGTCGGGGAATTCTTCCCCGCTGCCTAGTTTGACTCCAGAATCTAGGAGGATCTTTTTGCCTTTAGTTTCAACTAAGACTGCAGATCTTCCTACTTCTTTTGCCGAACCTAGAAATTGTATTTCCATTGTTATGTTATCTCGTTTGTTGATTTAAAAAAATCTCTTATTTAGTAAAGAGGGGGTTAATGAATAATTATTGGTGGAAACATATATAAAACCTTGACTAGAATTTTTGGGTTGAAGGAAAGTACGTGCAAATTTTTCTTTTCAACCAAAAAAGTCAAATATTTTAATAGATAAGGGCACTAATTAGAAGCAACAGTTTTTGGAGGTAGGAAATTGGCAGAACTTGTGCTCCTTCTGGGAGCAGCAACCATTGGGCTCGTTGTAGGAGTCGTTATAGTCTTAGTAAAGTACTATAAGCCTTTTTCGTTTCCTGTACCAAAAAAAGGAAAGAAAGAAGGCTGGAAACAACTTAAGAGACTATGTAAAGAACGTGCGAAGGTTAAATCAAAGCGAGACGCACTTAAAGATAGTTATAAAGCTAAAAAAGTGGATGAGTCTACTTATGTTTCAAGGGACTCCAAGTACGAGCACAAACTAGATGCTCTTGATGCAGAGATAAATAAGTTAGTCAAAGAGCTATCGGAAGAATTCTTACCGGAAAGACTTAGCGAGGAAGCAAAAAAGTTCAAGGAAATGACCGACCTCGTAAACCTGAGAAGAAAAGCCCAGGAACTAAGCAAGGAAAAAAATAAACTCGAGAACAAATTAGACTCTCTCTCAGTTGAACTCGATGAAACGGAAAGCATGGAAGAAGAAGCCACTGAAAGAGCAAAGAAACTCGAAAAACAACTTGAAAAAGAGAGAAAGAAGAAAAAAGAACTAGAGAGCAACATAGAAGATTTAAAGAACACCATTGAGGGGTTCAAAGAAGAAAAAGAACAAGGAGGCAAGAAAAGAAAAGCCAAGAGACTGGAGAACCTCAGAAAAGAAAACAAAATCCTCAGGGAAAGAATAGACAGAGTAAAGAAGAGACAAGATAATACATCGAAACAACTTAAAGTTCTGGAAGTGCTCATGGACAGATACGACCAAGAACTGGCCGACAAGGAATCAAAAACAGCCTCTGAACTGAAATCATTAATTAAGCCAAAATCAGAGACAGTTAAGGATCTTGTAAAAGCTCACGACAGCCCAAGAAAATCATTCGAGTTCGTTAGAGATGAAGTAGAGGAAATAAATCCAAACATAGAAATCTGGTTATCGCCAGACGATATAGACACAATAAGAGCAGCCGACCACGAAGACCGAGCCATACTACTTTGCTCGATGCTGAAAGCGATGGGAGAAGATGCAAAAGTAATAGTAATCGAACTGATGAACGGCATGGAAAGAGCACTAGTGCTGTTCACTAAAGATTCCTGGGACTACCTGCTCGACCTCGAAGAAATAAGAGAGTTCAGCGACTACAAAGGCAAGAAAGAAGAACTTTTAAAGGAATACTCGTATAAGAAAAGCCCAGTAAAAGAAGTTCTTTACGAATTCAACGACAAAAAATACGAGGCATCATAACATGTCAGTCAAGATAGATCACGAGAAATGCATGCACTGCGGCGGATGCGTATCAGTATGCCCAGTACTTGCAATGGAGCTAAAAGAAGGAAAAATCGAACACCTCCCAGAAAAATGCATCGACTGCGGAGCCTGCATAAAAGTCTGTCCAGTCGGCGCAATAAAAAAGGAGGAAGAAAAATGAATTACGACAAAAAATGGGACGTAATAGTTGTTGGAGCCGGACCAGGGGGTTCAAAAACAGCAGAAGAATTTGCAAAAAGAGGAGCAAAAACACTCGTAGTGGAGAAAAAACAACAGATAGGACCCCCAAAAAGATGCGGAGAAGGCCTATCACAAAGATGGATGGAGATAGCGAACCTTGATCCTGACCCTACCTGGACGCTTCAGAAAATAACTGGAACAGTACTTGTAGCACCTAACGGAGAAGAGGCATGGATTGACACCGAAGACAAAGACCAAGCAGGATACATAATCGAAAGAAGCAAATTCGAAAAAGACCTCGCCTCTGATGCGATAAGAGCTGGCTCTAAGTTTATGCTTAAAGCAAGAGCAGCTGACTTAGTAAAAGAAAACGGGAAGATTGCCGGAGTCAAAGTAGTGAGAGAAGGAAAACCAATAACTCTTAAATCAGATATCGTGGTTGGAGCAGACGGAGTAGACTCAATGATAGCAAGAAAAGCAGGACTTAACTCCACCCTACCTCTATCAGAATGTGATTCAGGCTACCAATACGAGATGACAGGCGTGGACTTGAAAGACCCGCACAAAATGGAACTTTACTTCGGTTCAGAAGCAGCAAACAGAGGCTACGTCTGGATATTCCCAAAAGGAAGCGACATAGCCAATGTTGGAGTAGGAATAACAGGAGAAGACGAAAAAACAGCTAAACACTACCTCGACAGATGGATGAAACACAACCAAGAAAGATTCAAAAACGCGTCAATAACCGAAATAAACTCAGGAGTAGTTCCCGTAACCAGTCCAATAGATCAAATGGTATCACACGGTCTCATGCTTGTTGGAGACTCTGCAAGAATGGTTAACCCAATGCACGGAGGGGGAATAGGACCAGCACTCGAAGCAGGGATCATGGCAGCAGAAATAGGAGTTCCGGCACTAGAAAAAGGTGCTGAAAAACAATTCCTCCAGCCATACCAAGAAAAATGGGAAGAAAAAAGAGGAAAAAACTTCAAAAAAATCCTTAAAGTACGACACTTTTTCGAAAAACTTTCAGACAAACACCTGAACCTGATAGCAGAAAATGCAGACCCAGACGTACTCCTCAACCTAGGGCACAGGAAAAGCCTTTCAAAAATAGCAAAAACGCTACTTAAATCCAGTCCACAATCAATAGGGTTCGTTAAAGACTACATAACAAAATGAAAATAAAAACTCCTCTAGTGACGATAGGCCTCACTCTCTTCTCAATAGTTCTTTACCTTGCTCTATCAAAAGGAGCACCCTACGTACACCCAATAACAGAAATGACGAAATTCGGCCTATACAAAGGAAACGTTCTAGGCCTAGCGGCCTATTCCTTCACTCATATTGGTATAAGACACTTAATCAGCAACATGGTCGTGTTCTTTTCTATGGGGTCGCTCCTGGAACAACACATAGAAGGAAAACACGTACTAGGGATATT
The DNA here is from genome assembly GCA_023659865.1 of Candidatus Diapherotrites archaeon LH_S9. GTDB lineage: Archaea > B1Sed10-29 > B1Sed10-29 > WALL01 > JAGXON01 > JAGXON01. The sequence goes on from JAGXON010000004.1 coordinate 13,704, forward strand.
TGTTTCCTCCGGCGTCCTCTCAGGATTTATCTACTCTATGATATATCCTTCGGTATGGGTGGTAGGAGCAAGTGCATCAATAGCAGGGATAATAGCAGCAGCGGTAATAGCGGACTTCAAAAAAGCTGTTCCCGTGCTCATAATCTCTGTTCTATCGATATCATTCATATTTTTTCCGTTAACAAACCACTCTCTTTCTTTTCTCCAGCAAGAGAAGAAAGAAGCAAGCCTTAAATCAATGGAAGAGGTAACTAAACTTAATACATCAGTTCAATCAATCCAAGAGCAAGTAGAAGTACTGGGGAAAAAGATAGAGGCAGGAAATGCAACCGAAGAAGAAATAATCCAGTACCAGACCCTTCAAACAAAAATGCAGAGCATTTCAACTGAAATGCAGCAAGAAGCAGCTCAAGCAGAGCAAAAACAAAAAGAAAAAAAAGCAATATCTGAAGGAATGGAAACAGAATCGATGGCTCCTGTATCAAACCTCATACACATCTTTGGAGTACTGACAGCAGTACTTTACTTAGCTATATTGGATAAGGAACTATTCTACAAATTTAAGAGGGATATAGTTGGAATTTTCAAATCTTGAAACCCATGAAATCGTTGAAGAACTCCAGAAAGTTCTGGATGAAAGAGTCAAAAAAGTCCAGCTAGTCTCTGAAAAAGAATACAAGCTAAGACTCGAGAAAAACAACATTGTAATAGCTCCTCCAGAAGCTCTTTACCTCACTAAAAGACCATACCCTGCAAAAAGACCTGACAACTTCTCCATGTATGCCAGGAAAAGACTTAGCGGAAAAAGAGTCAAAAAGATAACTCAAAACAATTTTGACAGAGTCATAACAATCCATTTTGAAGACGGCTACAAGCTCATTGCAGAACTATTCGGAGAAGGCAACCTCATCCTACTCGACAAAGCCAATCTAACTCGAAAGGCCCTTGAATACCAAGAATGGCGGGATAGAAAAATAAAAAAGAAAGAAGAATACCGCTACCCGCAACCCAGAGGCAAAGATCCCTTCAAGATGAACGAAGAGGGATTTGTTGAACAAACAAAAAACGAAAGAGCGCTCAAAGCACTAAAGAAACTTCTTAACATGGGAGAAAAGTACTTGAAAGAAATATGCCAAGCCACAGAAATTCAAGAACAGGAAAAACTCAACGAAGAAAAGTCAAAAAAACTATTTAAGGAACTTAAAGAACTTCTCAAAAAGCAAAGGAAACCAGGAATACAAACCGAACCAGTCATATTTCCATTAAAATCAGTTGAAGAAGAATTCGAAGAAAAAGAATCCTTTAACGCGGCTGTAGATGACTACAGGGCAAAAGAAAAAAAGTCCAGAAAAAAGCAAACAAAAGAAAAAAAGCTATCAAAACTGCAGCACAGGCTAAAACAACAAAAGAACGCCAGAAAAAAATTCAAGGAACAAATAAAACAATACAAAGAGAAAGGCAACTGGATCTACAATCACTTGAATGAACTAAAGCAAGTGTTCATGCAAGAGGATTTCAATAAAAAAATAGACGGCCTCAAGATTAAAAGGAAAGGAAAAAAGCTAGTGCTCGAGGAATAATTACTGAAGAGTGCTTTCCTCAACCACTACTACATCACTAACAGCAGAAACTGCTTTAAACGGTACTGAAACAGTATCGCTACCTTTAGCTATCCCTCTCGCGAAAGAGCTTTCTTTGTTCAACTCTATGACAAAGGTCTCCAAATCCCCATTCATTTCATCTATTTCTATGTCACTAAGCCTTCCGATCGTTTCTCCTTTGTCGGTAATTACTTTCTTACCGCCTAACTGTTTTGCTATAGCAAATTTGCGGGTTACCATATGTATCACTAACTCCAAACACTATTAGAAAGGATTCATTTAAAAAGTTTTCCATCAAAAAAACAATACAAAGATGAAGATAAGAATAAACATCAACGGAATAGAGCTAGAAGGAGAGCTCAACGGAGACAACCCTGACGCCTCAGACAACATATACTCAGTACTACCCTTGAACTCTAAGATAAGGACATGGGGAGACGAAATATACTTCCCCATACCTACAGATCTCTTTTTAGTCAACACAACAACCAATGTAAAAGTAGGGGACATAGCATACTGGGAAGGCGGAACCGCACTATGCATATTCTTCGGACCGACTCCAAAAAGCACAGGAGACCAACCCATTCCAGTTTCCCCCGTAGGAATCCTCGGGGGAGTACGGAAACCAGAAAAGCTGAAAGGAGTTAAAGAAGGGCAAAACATTCACGTGGAGGCAATATAATGGGTGAACACCAAGAAAAGCTGGAGACAAAAGGATACAAACTACTGGGGGATCACGGAGCTGTCAGCCTTTGTCACTGGACCAAAAAAAGCATAACAGAAAACAGGACCTGCTACAAGCAAAAATTTTACGGTATAAACTCACACAGATGCCTCCAGATGACTCCATCTATATTCTGCCAGCAAAAATGCGTTTTCTGCTGGAGGCCGCAAACCCTTTCAAAAACCATTCCAGAAGATATCGACTGGCTTGAACCAAAAGAACTAATAGAAAAAGCACTCAAAGCTCAGAAAAAGCTCTTGGAAGGTTACTACGGCATGCTGGATGATTTGAACGAGCAGAAGCTTGATCAAGCCCAGGAACCTAATCAAGTAGCGATATCACTGACAGGAGAACCAACAATATACCCCTACATGTCGGAACTGATAAAAGAATTCAAGAAAAAAGATTTCACAACTTTCCTGGTGACCAATGGGCTTAAACCAGATTTACTGGAGAACATGGAGTTACCTACACAGCTTTATGTTTCCCTAGAAGCATTTTCAGAGGAACTACACAAAAGAATAAACATCCCGTTTGAAGAAAATTCCTGGCAAAAGATACAGAGAACGCTCGAACTGCTTTCAGAACTCGACACTCGAACCGTGATCCGAACTACTTTGCTCAAGGACTGGAACATGGAAGAACCAGAAAAATTCGTTCCCTTGTTCGAGAAAGCTAGTCCTAACTTCATAGAATTAAAGGCCTACATGTTTATTGGCTCGTCCAGGCAAAGACTATCAATCGGTAACATGCCAAGGCACTACGAAGTCAAAGAATTCGCGGAAGAAATAGTTCCAGAACTCTCTGAATACGAGATAGAGGATGAGGACTCGCAATCAAGAGTGGTTCTACTTAGAAAAGAGGGAGCCGAAAGAAAGATTCAAACGCCTTCAGGTTCATAGCCTTTCAGAGCATCTAGGGCAATATCCTGCACGTGCCTGCTTTTGTCATCCGAAAGTTTTTGAAGGCCTTCAGCCTCATCCTTTATACCCTCATCGTTAAGCAAGTAACTAAGTGATTTAGTGGGTTTGACATGACTGCCGGGAAGTCTTCTTCCGACAACTGGGGGTAGTTCACTCCTTACTTCACGATGATTGTCTTCAGTTAGTCAAAAAGATGATCTAAACCGCTTTCTTTTCTTGTTTTCAGCTCCTTAGCAGCTTTTTTCCTTATTTTTCAACGACTGCTTCCGACTGTTTCTTAAGCTGGAAGGGTATCTCACTCATGTTTTCACACAATTTTTAACGGCTTTTTTTCACACACCTCGAAAAAACTTAAGAACACAAACCATAAAAAGTAGTCAAGGTGACAAAAAATGAAATACGATAAATTTGGACCACAAAAAGTAGTTCACGTTTACAACCCAAAAACAAACGTAAAAGGATTTGTAGTCATAGACAACACAGCACTCGGCCCAGGGAAAGGCGGGATAAGAATGACGCCGAGCGTAACTCCAGACGAAGTCTTTAGATTAGCAAGAACAATGACATGGAAATGCGCTCTAGCAGAACTTCCTTTTGGAGGAGCAAAATCAGGAATAGTTGCAAACGACCGAGAACTTACCTTGGACCGGAAAGAAAAAATAGTCAGAGAATTCTCAAAAGAACTTAAGAACATCGTTCCAGAAGAATACGTGGCAGCACCCGACATGAACATGGCAGGGCAAGAAATGAAATGGTTTGCAGAAGAAAACGGAAACATGAAAGCCTGCACAGGAAAACCAAAAGAAATGGGGGGCATACCACACGAACTAGGGAGCACGGGTCTAGGAGTATTCCACTCAGGAAAAATAGCACTGGAACACATGAACAGAGACATGAATGACGTGACTGTAGCCATAGAAGGATTCGGAAACGTCGGTCACTTCACCGCAAAATTCTTTGAAGAAGCAGGAGCAAACGTTGTTGCAGCCTCGGACTCTAGCGGAGTAATCTACAACCCAGAAGGTCTTGAATACAACAAACTCAAGTCAACAAAAGACAATCAAGGCGCAGTAACCAAGCACCCGAGCGGAAAAGTGCTCGATAACCCGAAAATCTTCGAACTAGACGTCGACCTCCTGATTCCAGCAGCAATACCGAACGTGATAACCAGCAAAAACGTTGACAACGTTAAAGCCGACTTGATAGTTGAAGGGGCTAACCTGCCGATCCCCCCAGGAATTGAGAAAAAACTGCACGAAAAAAACGTGCTTGTAGTACCTGACTTCGTGGCTAACGCCGGCGGAGTAATCTCTTCTTACGTCGAGTACAAGGGCGGAGACGCAGACGAAATGTTTGAAATGGTTCCAAGAAAAATCGAGAAGAACACACAACTAGTGCTCGAAAGATCTGAACGAACCGGCAACTACCCGAGAAAAGAAGCTCTTGAGATAGCTCAGGAAAGAGTACTAGAAAAATGCGATTTCTGCGGAGAAGACTAACTAAATTTCTATTTCTTCTCCGGGCTTCAGAACAGTGTCGAACGGCAGTTCACTGTAATCGTATCTGCGGATCTGATCCAACGAATTGAAGTGCATTGGAATAACATGAGCGCCAATGTCTTCAGCAGCTTTTTCAGCGTCACCTAAACCCATTGTGTACTTCCCACCGATCGGAAGCAAGGCATAATCAACTTCTAGCTCTTTCATAAAAGGCAGTCGATCCGTGTCACCCGCATGATACACTTTTTTTCCCTCGGATTCGATCACGTAACCTACTCCTTTGCCCTGTGGATGGAAAGACTTGTTGATATTGTGTGCAGGAACCGTTCTAATTTTGACTGTTCCAAAACTCTTTTCGTCATTCTGCTTCATTCCAACTGCATCAAACTCTTTTGCATCACACTCAGGAGCAAGAACAACAGTATCTTCTGTCTTTATCTTGTTTATCTTTTCTTTGTCCGCGTGATCGTGATGCCCGTGAGTCAAAAGCACTAAATCCGCTTTCTCACTGTAGTCACCGTCCCAGAAAGGATCTATGTAAACGGTCTTCCTGTTCGTCTTTACTCGAAAGCTCGCGTGACCAATCCACTTGATCTTCATTCAATCACCACCGTAAAGTTGATCGTAAAGTTCTTTCATGGAAGTGTCCGTAAAACAATAGTTGCAGTCACTGCTCTCAGGGCACTCACCAAAAAGCCGTCCCTGAGGTTCAGCGTATTTACCGAGAGCTGGTTCCTCTTCTTTGATGCTCAAAGCCATTTCCATAGCTTTTTTCCTGATCTCCCACTGTGCTTCAAAGCAAGTTCTTTTTGCGATAGCGTGAGCAGCATTCCAGCCATTAACGTGAATCAAGTCATAAACCTGTAAAGCATGAGGGATAACTCCGATTGCCTCGCTTTCTTCGACACCGTCCGCCACAAGACCTTGATAAAGCCCAAGCAAGCTATTGCATACATCTAAATACTTTTTGACTTCTCCTGCTTGTTTAACTGTTGGTGGGACGATCCAGTTCCCCCGCTCGACAGCACTGTAAATCGGTTCCACTGACTGGTTCCAGGTCCTTTGTCTTGTGGCCTGATGGAAAGCGGATAAGGACATGGGTGAAAGGAAAGTGAAGTGAACGTGCTTCAGATTGGCTAATTCTTCTTCTTTTCTCTCTTCCAGTGCTTTTTTTATTCCTTCTTCATCGATCTGGAAGGCGCTTTTATCGATCAAAACGGTTTTTTTGCTTCCTTCTTGTTTTATCAGGTCCGTTAAAGTTTTGTTTTTCCTCGCGAAAAGCTGTGAAGAAGGGAACCAGGAAAGAGTCTCGTAATTGTCGTAGTACTCGGTTTCTCTTCTCTTAAGCACTTTCGGATTAATTTTCTTCCCTTCTTCAATCATTTGATTTATCGTGTTTTCAGTTTCTAACGGAACGTTTTGCTCCATACTCATGGAATGCAGGTGCATCAGCTCCCGGGCGTTCCCCCAGCTCTGTATGCTCGTCTTCGTGTAAAGCGGGATTGCGTTTCTAGCGTCTTCTTCAGGCACACCAGAATCAATTAATTCATTGTAGGTTTCGAAGGATCTGTCGATAACTTTTTTTGCATTCACTGAAGAGTTTTTCAGAGCGTCAGGCAAGTGATAGTCAAGTGCTTTAACTCGTCTCAGTGACTGCTGCAAGTGCATTAAGTACTCTGGAGCACAAAGCAAAAGCGTGGTCGCCCTAGTAGTTTTTTTTATCGAGTAACAAAAAGCGTTCTGATCTAAGACGGCTCCGTGTCCTCTTCCAGCGCTCTCCTGGATTACTTTTTCTTTTTTTTCTTCCACGTTAGAGTCTTTGTCTTCCTCGAACATTTCAAGTGAAGTGCTTGGACTGAAGCATCCTAAGGCACCGTAAACAGAGAGATCGGTTGAAGTCATTCCAGTTAAGTCTTTTCCATTGAGGGTTGCAATCAAGTTCACTTTAGACATACAACTTTTTTCTTTCCCGAAATTTTTAACTCTTCTGTCGGCCACTTTTTTAAGATAGAATGATAAAACAAAAATATGTTGTTTTTTACCTGGCCTTGGCAAAAAGAAGAAGAGGAAGAAGAAACAAAGGAAGAAGAAAAGCAGGAACCTGAAGAGGAAGAAGGACCTATTTGTGCTCTTTGTGGTGAACCAGGAGCAGACAAGAAATTTGGTGGCAAGAACTTCCACAAGAAATGTTTGAGGAAAGCTAGAAAGCAAGCAAAAGGAATGATGTAGCTTTTATTCTTCCACGATTTTCCTACTCGGTTCCTTCTCCTTGAAGATTTGTGCTCTGAAGCGATAGACTTCAGCTCCTTCCTTCCAGCAATTCATATTAAGCCCTGCTTTCCAGCAAGTCTGGTTCAAAAACTTTTCAGCAGTACTCCAACCAGCTTGCTCAGGAACCTGTGGCAACAAAAGACCTGAACGACCTCCTTTTTTTATTATCAGGCCGTGAGTGCCTAAATCAATTTTTTCCGGGTAAGGTTCATCCAATTTCTTTGGTTTCGTTAACACACTTAACTCAATCACGATGTCATTGAGTTCTTCTTTCTGCAGGTCCTTGAACCTTGGATCTCTTGTCGAGGAAACCGCTGCCTCGATCACTCCATCAACCAAAGGCTTTTTTGGATAAGGTAAACCAATACAGCCTCTGAGAACATCTTCCGGATACGTGTTCAAGGTACAGAAAACCCCTCGTTTCTGCCTAAGTTTCTCACTGCATTCAGGAGCACTGATCTTCTTTTCTTCCCCCAGATATTTTTTTATAGCTTTCCTAGCAGTTTTAACCAACAGTTTTCCTTCTTCCAGAGAGAGCTTTTGTTTCATCAAAACCTTTTTGTACTTTCCTGAGTTAAAAGATTTTTGATGCTTGACCGAAAACCTAGTTCCCATAAAGGAGAAAACGGAAAAATCCTCGTAGTTGGAGGAAGCAAAAAATACTCTGGAGCACCATTCCTTGCGGGAATGGCGGCGCTAAGAGCCGGCGCCGACCTCGTGACAGTAGCAACTTCAGAAAAAACAGCTCGAACCATTAACTCTCTCTCACCAGACCTCATAACTCTGAAACTCGATGGAGAAAAACTAGAAAAAAAGCACGTGAAACAAATAGAGCCAGAAATACGGAAATATGATTGCTTGCTTCTAGGGCCAGGTCTCGACAACGCTAAAGGAACGCAGGAAGCAGTTAAAGAACTCTGCAACGAGAGCTTGCCGAAAGTCGTTGATGCTGATGCGCTTGTTAAAGGAATCAACAGAGAAGAAAGTGTTGTAACACCTCACGCAAGAGAATTTAGGGAATTCTTCGGCAAAAAACCAGTTGAAAAAAACGTTAAGGAACTTGCGTCTGAAGAACAGATCATTTTGCTTAAGGGGCCAACAGACTTTATCAGTAATGGGAAAGAAGTCTTCAGGAACGAGGAAGGAAACGCTGGAATGACCGTTGGTGGTACAGGCGACGTGCTGTCAGGATTAACTGCTTCTTTAGTAGCTCAAGGAAAAAACCTTTTTGATTCTGCTTGCCTGGCTGCAGAAATCAATTCAGAGGCAGGAAATAAGTTGTTCCGAGAGTTCGGTTACGGTTACATTGCGTCGGATTTGGTGTCGGTTGTGCCCGAAGCGTTTATGGATGTTGTTTCGAACGAGGCTGAAGCCTGGCAGTACTTTAGGTAAGTGCTGCTATAGAGATGAATACGGCGCCAGCCAGCATTACTAAGGTACCTAAAAGTCTTTCTTTCATATGTTTTTCCTTGAAGAACACTCCCCCCCACACTACTGTTAACATGAGACTAATTCTTTTTATGGAGATAACGTAGGGTACGAGAGCTTTTTCAATTGCCATATATTGAGATACTAACGCTAAAGTGGATACAACTCCTATTCCAATCAGTTTGTAGGGATTATTGCTGAATCCTTTTCTGACCTTGTTTCTGTGCTTCCATGCAAAAGGTAATAAGCCTAAAGCTAGAAAACCGTGTATTGCCATTGTCCAGAATAAAGGTGAAGAGGCAACTACTCCCATTTTACTGAAGTTGATGGATATGCTCCAAATTAATGCGTTCCCTAGCATTAGTAGTGCTCCCTTACTCTTAGAAAGAGCTTTTATTGGTTCTAAATAACCTTGAACTGCTCTGTCTACGTGAAGAGTGTACGCACCTGTCACAACTAAAAGCACGCCAAAGATGCCTAGAGGTGAAGGTACTTCTCCTAGAATCAAAGGACTTGTCACAAGTAAGAACACAGGAACGAAAGCTAGTAGAGGTATAACTGCAGAAATATCGCTTTTCTGGAGTGATTTCACAAAGTTGAGCGTTGCTATGACGTTCAACGGTCCTGAGACAGCTAAAGCTGTCCAGAAGTTTATCTTGATTTCAGGTATCCCTAGAAAAGCTATTACTGGCACTAACAGGAGAAAAGGGACGAGTCGAAAAAGCCATGCAACTGCGTGTCTTTCCACGTTCTTGAGACTTTTCTTTAGAACTGCGTTTTTTATAGAGTCCATAAAGGCCGTGTTTAAACTCAAGAGTAACCATAACATGCCTTTTTTTATACATCAGTACAATTAATAAGGTTTTTTCACAGTTTTGTTAACTTGGTTCTCAGGCAGTTTCAATCACACCCAACACTAGGAGGGCAAAAACCGCGAACGAGAAGACCTAGCCCTCTAAAAGAGAAGAACGAGACACCAGAACGATACCTAAATACTTACTTTTTATCAGAGAGAAAGTTCCCTCCAGCAGAACGAAGGTTTTTTGATTTCATGAGCTGGCCGAAACCTTTTTATTTAGAACCTCAGGAAATGTAAATGGGGAGAGAGAAATGAATTTCTACAAGCATTTCTTCATTATATTCTGCGTAGCCTTGCTTCTGCCAACAACAGCTCTAGCAGCTGGAGAAAACTCCGTTGACTTAACCAAAGAAAAAAACAAAGTATCTTCAGATCTTAAATCCGCTTCAGAAAGCTCGAGCACATCCTTTTCGATCCTGGACTTTGTTTTCGGAAAATCTCTTTCTTACCTAGCTGATTTAATTGAGAAAATACCAGGATACCTCGTTTACCCTACAGCTGAAAGGATAGCGAGTCAAGCAAGGCTAGAAGCGTATAAGGTACCGGTTCAAGACGTTGACGAAAAAGTGGATGCGAAGTTCAAGAAGTACTTGACAAAAGAAGACAAGAACGCCAAGTTATCCAAGCAAAAAATGGTTTCTTCATGGGAAACAATAAACTCAGCCAGACAGTCCAAAGAAGATCTTAAAAGAGTTTGCCCGGATTCTGTTTTTGATTGCGTGATGCATCTTGGGGAAATAACCAGGTTGGTTTACATGGGTAATTCTGAAGCAATATCTTCCGCGAACTTTTTATGGCAATCAAATCTTGACGCGCTCTCTGAACTAGATGCAATGGGTGCAGACCAAGTTAAGTACTCTGAAGAAAGTTCCGTGGCTTTTGAAAAAGTTTCAAAGTCTCTCGAAGACTTAAGGGAAGATCCTTCTTCTTCCAAAGAATTTCATTTCCTTGCTTCTGCGCTGACTTCCTATAACTCTGTTTTTCCGAAAGGAGAGTCTGCTGAAGTATGGAAGCCAGTTAGAAAAAGTTATTTTGTATCTGCTTGCAATGATTTCATTCGGGGAATAGATGTTTCCTTGAACTGTGCTCCTCTAAAAGCGGTTGATGCTTTCACTTTCATTCCAATGGATTACTCTAGACCGTTCAATAGGCTTGCAGGGTACACTCAAGGAACAGGAATGGTCGAGCTCCTGAAGTTAAGGAACGAACTGACGGGAATTAAGGAAAGGCTGATAAAAGAGAAAGAAGAATCGTTTAAAGAAGCTGTTTCACTTCAAGAAAAAGCTGGAAACAAGATTAAGAGCGTGGAAGAGCAAGAACCCGAGAAAACAGATCTAGTGCTAATCAGAAAAATAGATTTATCGACTCCTAACAACTCGGAAACGCCTGAAGAAACACTGGATGAATCTAAAAAGCTTTTACAAAAATCTGAAGAACTTTACAAAAAATCTGAAGATAAATTCCAGATAATGAAGGGGTCTAAAGATCCTGAAGCAAACTACGTTACTGATTCAGTGCTTCTAGCGCAAAGATCTTCTTTCAAATCTGATAGCGCGCTGAAAAAAGCAAGAGAATGCAATAAAGATCTTGAAGAACTTCTTGAAAAAGCAGAGCAGAAGTTCCAGAAAAATCTGGAGCAAACAAAGGTAGAAGACAAAGTGACAAGGCTTTTTTTGAAGAGAGCAAAGCAAAAAACCCAAGGGAAGACCTCGAAGACAATTGGGCAATCCCTGAAGGACTATGCTACTGCAATAACTTATCTTGATTACATACATTGTTTTAACACCGGAGAATGCCGCGAGACAAAGAAAACCTTTCCTGCACAATACCAAAAGACCAGGCAATTGCTTGAAAGAGCTGAAGAAGACGGTTTACTGGTTTCAGTTGAAGAGGAAGAGCTCAAGAAGATAAAAGAAAGGCGCGAGGAAATCAGTGAAGAAGAACCAGCTCTATTCCTCCCTGAATACGATTCTCTTACAAAAGAATTGAAAAGCATAAGGGAAAGAATTGTGATCAAGGCAACAAAAGAGTTCGGTAACCTTAACTCGCTCAGAGAAAAAGCAAGAAAAGTTTCAGAAGAAGACAAGTTCTCTCAATACTTCTCTCAACAAGAATTGATCCTACCTGAAGCAATAGGGAAACTAAAAGAAATCCAAGCGTATTACAAGAAATTGATCGAGGAATTCGAGCCACACGTCTACTCTAAAGTAACTGGATACGAATTCCTTGAAACACCTTCATGTAACAAAGAGAAAATAACAATAATGCACGTGAGAGTGTTCAATCCGTTTCAAAAAACTCTTGAAGACATTGAAACAAATTTCGCTTCCATAAAACCAGTTTACGTTAACTCGACTACCGCTTTCTTTCACGATGGGAAAATGAACCTTTTCATCGATTCTGTGAACGGAAGACAATCAAGAAATTTCTTGATAAAGGCAAAAACAGTACCCATGGGATGCAGTTACGGAGAGCAAGAAATACGCGTGAAAGCAAAAACAGATTTAAGCAAAGCAGAGTTGTTCGTTCCCTATCACGATTTTGTTCACTCCATTGAATCACTTAACACTAGAGTTACAGAGAAAAGAAAAACTAGCCAAGGGACTATGATGACCGTGAGGAACTTGCCAGAAGGAGAAACCACGATAGAAGTGAAAAAACTTGAAGATACTGAAGAAGATAACAGCACCTTTTCGAACGCCACCTCGCCAGAAGATCAGATAATCGAGGAAGAGTACGATTACGAAGAAAAAGAATTCAACCAAACAATGAACGAAATCGAAAACACTTCAGAAAACACTGAAGAGGCACTCAAGCACTACAAGAAAGCCATGATATACAAAGACGCTGGAGAAAACGAGAAAGCCCTTCAGGAAGTAAAGAAAGCAAATCAAGAACTTGACGAAATCAAGAGAAAAGCAGAAGAAGACAGGACGCAGAAGATATCAGAGCTCCGGAACTCTTTTTCTTCACTGAAGAAAAAGAAATTAATCCTGCAAAAGCATGGAACCAGCGTCAGTCTTGAATCGTTTCAGGAACTGCTTGAAAAAACCGTTAACTCGAAGCAAGGTAGGAAAAAATTTTTGAAGAACTTCAGGAAAGCAAGAGACAAGGTAGAACAACTCAATCGGTCGATGAACGAGAAAGCAGTAAAAAAAGTAGGAGAGATGAAGAAACAGAAAATCCAGTTCACTAGAGCAGAAGAAAAAATTCAGGAACTTGAGAAAGCGCTTGAATTCCCGAAAGAACTTGAAGGAGAAATTTACCATCCTTTCTCCAGCGTTTCCGTTTCCGCTTACAGAAAAGAACTCAAGAAAACAAAGGAAAAGTATCAGGAAACGGAAGAAAAGTTATCCGAACCTGCTTTCAAGGCTCTTGAACAAATAAACTCACCTCCAAATCAAATCCAGGAACAAAAACAGGATTTGGAACAAAAAATAACTCGGAAAATAGATTCCTTGAAACAATCCGCTGAAAACAAGTTAACAAAGGTATCGGACTCCGACTCTTCGCTGGCGAGGAAAGCCAGAAAAAAATTCAATCAAGCAGAGTACGTAAAAGCATACGCTTACGCGACTTACTTGAACTCCAGAGAAAAAGTTAAGAGACCTCAGTCCGGAAGCATAATCCAGGAAGACTCCTTGATTTTCGTACCTTTAGTGTTGGCGGGTGCAGTACTGTTCTTCAAGTTCGCAAAGGAACCGGAGAAAGAAACCAAAGTAAAGAAGATAATGAAAAAGATTTGAACTACTGAAAGAATTTACTCCAATCAAAATGCCTTTTCCCCTTTTTCCTTCCTTCTATGAACCCTTTTATCTCTTCCACGGCATCTTTAACCTTTCTTGAAGTTGTATCAATCTCGAAAACTTTTTCTTTCCCGTAATTTTTTATTGAGTGCACGACACAGTAATCAACCGCTTCAGCTTCAAGATTCTCTTCTATTTTTTCTTTATCCCAGCCCTTCTCTTCAAGTCTTCCTCGTAATTCCTCAGGGTCAGTCCTCAAAACAAAAACAAAATCGGCTTCTAGAGAAACATTGCAAAGGATTCCACCAGAAATAACTCCTTGGACTCCCTCTAGATTGTCTTTCAAGCCATTTAGATCAACTATAAGGCTGTCTTTCTTTTTTCCTGTGTACAAACCATTGTCTTTCACTAAGTCATTAGCTTCAGTGAATTTTTTTTCAAGAGCCTCTGCAAGCTTTTTTCCGATCGTGCTTTTTCCTGTTCCTGGGGTTCCAGTAACTATTATTCTTTCAGGCTTTTGCATAGGTTTCGATAACTCCCTGGAAGGCAGCAATTATTAAGGGGCCTAAAGCAAACCCTGGTGGTCCAAAAGCAAGTATACCGCCGATGAAGGCTACTAGGATCAGTGCAGGGTGGGTTTTTGATATTCCTGAGGTTATCCATGGTCTTATGAATGAATCAACTGAGAAAAACAGGAATGCTGCTAGTAATAAGACAATGGCTCCTGCAAAATAGTTTTTGAATAACAGTAGAGCTATTCCAAGAGGGACTAGAACCGTTTGAGATGCTACGAGTGGTAGGAACTGCATTATTCCTGTGAGTATGGCTATGAATACAGCGTAGGGAATGTTCAGGAGGAATAGGGTTATTCCAGTGGTTACAGCGGTGAAGGATGATGTATAAACTGATCCTACGAACATGCCTTCTGCTTTTCTGTCAATGTTTTCCAGGGCTTCATTCAGTTTATCTTTGTCTTTTGCAGGTATGGAGTTTAGTATAGGTTCTTTTAATTTTCTTCCATCTTTAAGTAGGTAAAAAGCGAAAACGAAGGACAGGAAGACAGTTACGATGAGGTTGATTACTGCCATGACAGAGGAGTATATTTTCTGCGCTAATTCTTCTGATGTTCCAGCTATGCTGCTTACTGCTGAGTTGTAAGCTTCTGTAGAGAACTTTTTAATGTCGGGGTGGTCATCGAGAAAGTGTTGGGCTGTGCTGATGGTTTCTTCAAGTTCTTTGTTTTCTAGTTTACTGATTTTTTGTGATTCCTTCACCAGTATGGAGGCAGAGTAGGCTCCTAGTGAAACGAAGAGCATGATGATTACTATTAATGTTAGGGCTGAACTAGCAGTGTACCCTATTGATTCTTTTGCTTTGTAAGCTATTGGTCTAGCGATGTAAGCTAAGGCAACTCCGTAAGCTAGGCTTTGTAGCAATGGAAGTCCTACGATTATGCTTCCGATAAACAGTATCAGAAGGGTTATCCCGATAACTTTCTTTGTTTCCATACCTGATTAATTAGATTGACCTCGAGTTTTTAATTGTTTTTATTTGATGGAGATGTCGCTAAGGAAAGCTAGAGGTAGTTCACTCTTTTATCTCAGCTGAATCTGCTACTCCATCTCCATCGAGATCAAGAGCCTGAAAGACTTTTTCAGGTTTCTCGCCAAAAGATTCCCCGTAGTTTGTTAAACCAATAATTGCTCCTTTTGTTCCGTTTATAGAATTTCCTGCAACCACCAGAATGCTTTTATCGTAATTCCATGGATTAACTTCCTTAACCAAAAGCCCGTGGTCCTCCCGATATTCTTCTCCCGTGTTACTGGAACTTATTTTGTTCACAGCTCCTTCCACGATCTTTATCGGGAGGTCATCGTTCACTTCCGCCATCACTCTGTTTACTATTGGTCCGCCGAGTAGTACAAGATTTTTCTCAAGTTCTTTTTCCCGCACCTCGGTATCTAACCTAGTGCAAAGATCTGTTTCAGACGCAAGAGAACCCAGGTACATAGCCAGATCCCCAACATAGTAGCCGTCTCTTGCACGAGCATTATGCGGCCCGTGAGGGTCAGGAGAACCCACAACTATCTTTGCGTCAAATTCTCCCTTGCTGTAAAAGTCTTTTAGGAATTCAGGCACTACTATTTCCTTCGAACTCTTCTCCTGCCAGTTTTCTTTTGCTACAACGCTCATAGCTGGAGCTACTGATCGGTAGATTCTTGCAGTTGCACCCCTAATGTCCTTAGTTCTAACTACTTTTATCAAACCAGTTTTTCGGAGCTCGTTGATATGATAATATACTTTCTGCGGGTCCATACCCATTCTTCTTGCTATATTTGCCGGATAATCTTGTTTTTCCAAGATTTCCTTAAGTATCTCCCATCTTGTCGGATTCAAGGCTTTTCTGAGTGCTTCAGGGTCCTTGAACAATTTTGTTTTCGTGCTCTTGTTTTTTCCAACTAATCTCATTCAACCACTATAATATTCGTTTTAATGGTTTTTTGTTTTTTGCTGTTTAATAATGTTTCTGAAGCATTTTTGCTGGAGAAGGTGTAACGAGTTTTTTAATAATCCTTTTTAAATAAGATCGCGAAAGTCTTTAATGTTTCATGTGTGGCATAATAGGATACAAAGGAACTGAAAATGCTCCAGAAGTAATTTTCAACGGGCTGAAAAGACTAGAGTACAGAGGGTACGACTCATGGGGGATGGCCACAGCCAATGGATCAGGCCTGGATATAGTGAAGCAAGAAGGAGAACTGGAACCAAGTAAAACAACTGAAGAAAGTAATATTGGCATAGGTCACAACAGATGGGCGACACACGGAAAAGTTTCCAAGACGAACGCTCATCCACACGTTTCTTGCGATAATCGGTTTGCAGTAGTCCATAACGGCATAATCGAGAACTGGAAGGAGCTCAAAGAAGAGCTGAACGGCCACGAATACGTTTCTGGAACCGATTCAGAAGTAATAGTTCACTTCATCGAGGAAAAAACAGGTACTGAAACTGTTGAAGAAGCTATAAGAGACTTCCTGAACTCAGCCAAAGGAAGTTTTGCGGTCGGGCTCTTGGACTCGAAAGAAAAAAATCTTTTTGCGTTCAAAAGAGGTTCTCCACTAGCCTTAGGGGTCGATGGAGAAGGAATTTTTTTCGGATCCGACATATACGCGTTTTCAGGGTACACTAACGAATCACTTTTTCTGGAGGACAATGAATACGTTGTCATAGAAAACGGAGGATTTGTTCTAAAAGACGTTTCAGGAAAGAGGATACAAAGAAAAACCAGGAAATTCGAGTGGAAAGAAGAAGAAATAGATCAAAAAGAATTTGACCACCACATGATAAAAGAAATCAAGTCGATACCTAGAACAATCCAAAAACTGAGAACATCTCTGCATTCAGAACAGCGTGAAAGTTTGAAAGAACTAAAAAACCTGATTCAGGAACATGAAAAAGTCATATTCACCGCATCCGGAACAAGCTACCACGCATCGCTCCTTGGAGTGTTCTTACTTCAAAAAGCAGGCGTAGAGGCTCAGACACTGATTGCCTCAGAATTTGAGAACTATGAAAGAGCTGACGAAAACACTCTTGTCGTAGCTGTCTCTCAATCCGGAGAAACAAAAGACGTTCTCGATGCAATAGAACACTCCAAGGGGAAAGGAGCAACAATAGCTTCTAT
Source organism: Candidatus Diapherotrites archaeon LH_S9 (assembly GCA_023659865.1). Classification (GTDB taxonomy): domain Archaea; phylum B1Sed10-29; class B1Sed10-29; order WALL01; family JAGXON01; genus JAGXON01. The sequence continues at coordinate 30,440 of JAGXON010000004.1, forward strand.
TGTCAACGTCCCGCACTCTTCTATAGAAAGAAAGTCCACGGTTTCAGTTAGAGTAAAAGCAGGACAAGAAATCTGTGTCGCAGCAACCAAAACATTCGCGAATCAGGTAGCATTATTCCTAGAACTCGCTAGAGAAACAGGAATCGATCTCAAGACCAGTGAACTCGCGGAAAAAATCTCTGAAACTATTGAAAAAAACGAGGGAAAAGCAAAGAAACTAGCAAAAGAACTTAAAGACAAGAAAGACATTTACATAATTGGAAGAGGACCAGCTTACCCTGTAGCCAGAGAAATAGCCTTGAAACTAAAAGAAATCGCTTACATTCATGCAGAGGGAATGATGGGAGGCGAATTAAAGCACGGGACACTAGCGCTCATAGAAGAAGGAACACCCGTAATTTCTTTGATCCCTGAAAACAGTTCAGAAATCGAGTCAAACGTAAAAGAAGTCGAGGCCAGAGGCGCAAATTCCATCCGAATCGCAAGTTCGGGCGACTTCGAAGTACCGGAATGCACTCCAGAAGAATTCACTTTCCTTGCAACAGTGATTGGGTTCCTTTTAACGTACTACACTGCAAAAGAAAAAGGTTTACCGGTCGACAAGCCCAGGAACCTTGCAAAATCAGTTACCGTTCGATGAACCTTCAGCCATGAAGTTAGAGAGTTTCTTCAACGCTTTTTTCTTTTCTTTTCTCCCGATTTCAGCTTGCTTAACTGTTTCCTGCATAGTTTTTATTGTCTGTCCATAAACTTCTTCGTCTACAGGATGAGGATGACCGTCTTTCCCGCCGTGAGCAAAAGAGTAAGTTGCCGGGTCATCAAAACTTGGTTTCTCGTTGTACACAAGATCAGAAACCAGTGCCAGGGCTCTCAAACTTTTTTTACCCAACCCCTCCACTTCAACTAACTCTTGATAGTCCTTTGGCTGAAGTTCCTCAGCTTTCTTCAAAGCCTTTTTCACCTGCGGACTGATTTTAACGTCGTGATGAGCTGGCATTCCACTCAAACTCGTCTGTCCTTTCGGCCGGAAGTACTTCTGAATGTTTTTACCATCTTGCACCAGATCCACGCTGATGTCCCGGACTTTACTGCTTTCTCTCGCAGTTAAGTCAAGAGCTTCTCCTTTCTTTTCCGCGCAGATACCGGTGTGCGGTTCCTCAATCAGCTCGTCTGTTGAAAACCAGTGGTATCGCCTGGCCCATTTTTCTTTCATCCCCTGCTGGATAACGCACCAGTCCCCTTTTTCCGTGAACAGAAAAGAGTGATGGTAAAGGCTGTGACCGTCCTGTACGCAGTTCGAGTCGACTTTAGCGCTTGTACGGCTTCTTTGCTCTAGTGCATCAGCTCTAGATGGTTTCACATCAAGCAAGTCCGCATTCTTCTTTATTTCTTCCGGAGCCTTTTTCGAGGTTTTCCCTTTCCCACCGCATACGGCTATTCCTGTTTCTTCTGGATCTATGGCTTCTTTGAGCACGCCGCAGGTTACTGTGGTGACTCCTGAGCTATGCCAGTCGAAGCCTAGAACAGAGGAAAAAGACTGGAACCAGATTGGGTTGCTTAAACGTTTCAGGAGCTCTTTCTCTGAGTTTTCTTCTACTATTACTTGTGTCAGTGGCTTGGCTAGCTTCCGCATTTTTTTGAAAAGCCATTTCGGGCAGTGTCCTCCGTGCAGAGGAAGGTTCATCGACTTTTTTTTGATCATCTAACAAAGTGTTAACTTCATCTAAATTAAATAGTTTGGCAGTGTTTTTCCGAAGGATTTTATTTCCTTGTGTTCATAGTTTTGGTTGGTGGCTAGGATGAAAGAGAATTTGGATTCGGGTGAAAAAAACCGTTCTCTTAAGGAACATATGGTTTTTTCAGTTGGTGGCATCAGTGACCGCAGGATTCACAATATCTTGGGAAACTACTTGAGGAGGAACCCGATTTCTCTGAAGGAAGAGATAGAAGGAGGAGAACTAGGGGTAGGGGTGGAAGAGTATTTCAGTAAGCCTGGTTCTCAGATGTTGGAAGAGAAAGAGGCACACAAGTTTTCTTCAGGATTCAGAAAAGATATTGCCGAAGGGGTTATGAAAGCCTTGAGGTATGAGAGCGCTCAAGAAGCTGCCGAAGAGTACGGATCTAGGTTTCAGAGGAGAGAAGATCTTTTGCTAGGAGAGGGCGAAGAGACTGAAGAAGATTTGGAAAAAGAGGTTGAGAAAAAGAAGGTGGTGAATCTTTCCTTTCTTCGGTCGAGTTTACACGACCTTTTTGAGGAAAAGGGGTATACACTGAACGAAAATGTGGTAAGAAATCATCTAGGGAGAGTAGGATTCAATCTAGGCAAATTCGATCAAGAAGCTTCTCTTCCCGACAAAATTTCTTTGCCCCGAGCTCACGATTTTCTTGAAGAACTACAGGATACTTTTGGTTTAGAGGACGAGGAGATAGGTAGCGTGAAAAACGAGTTAGACATTCAAGCAGAAGAAATCTAATCCTGGTTGATGTCCTCAATAACTTTCTTCAAGATAACGCTCAAAACTTTCTGCTCCCCAGGATTCAACGCTTTTGTCACATCATTAACTTTAAAGAAAACGGTTCCCTCGTTCTTGTTAACCCATATCTTGTTTTGATTTCCTTGGAACTCGTGCACCGTGCTCCAGGAACCAGTTTCATCTTTCAGAACCCTGAGTATATGGCCTAATTCGACGTCGCTCATTTTTAACTTGGTCCAGTCCCACTCTTCTTCTTTTTTTTTGCCGATGTGGATGTAGGCATCGCTTTCACTGGTCTGGATCTTCAGGCAGGTGTTCTTCCCGAAAAAAGGCTTGTTGTACATCTTCAATCGTATTCTTTTATCTCTTCGTCCAAAGCTTTCTGAAGCAAGACGATAGCGTTACCTAGATCTCTTTTGTTCAAACTGTTCGTGTACTTCCAGTTACCGTCATCGTCTCGGTAAGCTCTTTGCAGAACGTAACTGTTCCACTTGTTACCTTTTTTCTCGTGCTTGAAGACGCTTAAAGTCGTGGTTCCGATATTATACTTTTTTTCAGGCTTTTTTCCTTTCCGTTTTATGTCTTTGACTTCTTCTTCGATCTCGATTTCCTCCAATTTTTTTTGTTCATTCATCATATCACGATAATAAACTTTGTGACCTGTTCATAAATAATGGTTTCTTTTCAACCATCAAAATCCTTCAGCATTCTCTGCTTTCCTTTCAAACCTTTTATCTCGCTCCCAGGATTATGAACCTCGTAATCCATTTCATAGAACTCGAAACCCTCTTCCTCAAGAAAATCACATGCATTTGGAGTGATTCCTGGCGCGCAAATAATCCCTCGAGTGTTTTTTTCCTTTCTCTTATCAACTTCTTCCACGTAACGCTTTAACTGAGTCACTGCATCCAGTCCTGCTTTACGTCTCTTAACTTCGATGACCACGTTATTTCGTTCCTTGTCTCGAGCAAAGACGTCAATTTTTCCTTTGCTCAAAGGACTCTCGTTCTTTATTGGTCTCAAACCTTTCTCTATGTGCTCCAGGTCCTGCATCAGCAAGTTCGATAATTCTTCCTCGGTTCCGAACATCTTCAACGAGTTATCGTCATCCATGTCGAAACTCTTGGCTTCCTTAACTTCGCTGAACTTTGCTTCAAGAACCTCCTCCGGATTGCGTCTGCTAGCTCGAACTACTAGTTGATCATCATTTATTTCAGTGGTTATGACGCCGTCAGGCGGCTGGTAATTGATTGCTTTCAAGTTCTTGTTCTGGTGCACTAGGAAGGAACCGTCTCCTTTAACGATCACGGCTCGCTCTCCTTCAGCTAGCTTTGAGACTGCTCGGCCAGTGTACTTGACTCTGCAGGTGCCAATAACTATCAGAAATTCTTCACTAGAAACAGCTTTGTCCACCGCTTGCTTTGCTTCCTGCAGTTCCATACAGATCACTAAGTTGTGGTAGTTGTGTTAAAACTATAGCAATTGCCCGCCGAATTCTTATCTACTGCTAGATTTCCTGCTCTATCCTCTGATTTTACTTCGAAGTAGTACGTTGTCCCAGCTGAAAGTCCGCTTAAACTAATAGAATGGCTTTCCACATATGTGTCGTCAAAGGTTGAATTATTCAACGTATCGCAGTTTGTTCCATTTTTTCCATAGTTTACTTCACTCCTGGCACTTTCATTAGTATCCCAGGTTACATCGGCTGAACTGTTTGTGGTACTACTAGGGGATACCCCCTTTTTGGTTGTTGTGGCGTCTATAGTGAAGCTCTTGCTTTCGTTTCCTATGTTTCCTGCTGGATCAGTGCATGAGAAGTTTGCAGTATAACTTCCATTGTCCACTGGACTGAATTCCTTATACCAATAACTACTGTTTACACTGTTCATGTTCCCGTCAGTGGTGATCCCCCCGTTAATGGAGATGTTCGACTCATACCTGCAGTTGTCCACGGTTTCGTTAGTGGAGACGTTCAACCATACTGTGTTTTCGGATAGGGGAGAATTGGAGGGCGATTCCACAGTAAGATTTGGAGCAGTGGTGTCTATAGTGAAGCTCTTGCTTTCGTTTCCTATGTTTCCTGCTGGATCAGTGCATGAGAAGTTTGCAGTATAATTTCCATTGTCCACTGAACTGAAGTTCTTATACCAATAAGTACTGTTTGTACTGTTCATGTTTCCTTCCTCGGTAGTGAACTCATACCTGCAGTTGTCCACGGTTTCGTTAGTGGAGACGTTCAACCATACTGTGTCATTGGATAGGAAAGAATTGAGGGGTGATTCCACAGTAAGGGTTGGAGCAGTGGTATCAGTAGTTTCAACGTCAAAATCCCAGGTTTCGAGATCGCTTGCCAGGCCGTCTTCGTCCTCGCAAATAACGTAAACAGTGTACTCCGTGTTGTTGGAGAGGCCTGAATGGGATTCCGAGTGACTTGTCTTGTAGTCAGTTGAAACGTCATCCAGGTCATCGTCATCGAAATCAAACTCTAAGTCATCGTCTTCGTCCACTGCGTATTTGCATACAGCGTCTTCATCTGTCTCAAAACTGATTGTTATAGAGCTGCTATCTACCGTGCCATCTGGTTCCGTGTCACTTATTTCTGGAGCTGCATTAACCATGGCGCAGGCGTCGGTCACATCTGATTTTCTTTCGTTACTTGTTTTGTCAACTGCTGTCACAACAAAACAGTATTCCACGCCTTCACTCAAGCTACTTATTGTGCGGCTGGTTGAGCTCTTTGAAGCTACGGATTTTATTGCAGTGAGGCCTATAACGGTGTTCAGTTCGTTGTCGCTTTTGTATATTTTGTATTTGTCGAAGTCTGAAGCTGTTGACTTGTCCCACGAGAGTTTGATGCTGTCTCCTTCTCCAGTGTTCTCTGCAGTCAGTCCAGTTATTTTGTTCGGAGGAGTTTCATCTACTTCCGTGTCGATTTCAAGATCTCTTGTTATCTTTTTTTTGTTCCCTGCTTTGTCTACCGCTTTTATCCTTATCTCGTAGTCACCGTCTTCCAGATCTTCTAAGGTCGTGGTGAAGGTCTTGTTGTCATCTGTTTCCAGGTCCAGGTATTCACCGCTCAAGCTTGATCCAGGGATCTCTATCTCTTCGTTTGAGTTTATTTCTATGTCTATTGTGTTTTTGTTAAAGGTTTTTCCATCTGTTATGTTGATGTCGAGTTCAGACGGTTCTGAGTCTACAGTGAAAGAAAAGTTTTTTTCCGCTTGATTTTCTACTTTGTCTTCAGCCTTCACGTAAACGCTGTGGTCTCCTTCTTCTAATTCAGTTAAGCCAGCTGAGAAAGTTTTTTTGTCTGATGAATTTAGTGCAACGGTTTCTCCGTCCACGCTGAAGTTCAGAACAATCACTTTTTCGCTGAATTTTATTGAGAAGCTCGGTGAACTGTTGTTAATCAGTCCTAATGGTTCTGCTTCAGGTACTTCAAGATATATGTCTTCTTGCGGAGTCACTGTGTCGTTGGTCTTGTTCTGTTCTTGATTGGATGTTATGCATCCGGCTGAAAGTAGTGTTATAGCTATTAGTAGTACGGGAACGAATTTTTTCATGTTTTGTTTTTGGTTGAAAGATCAATAAAAAGTTTTAGACTAGCCGCTTCACGATGTTCGCGAATGCTGGTCGAGTTATTGTCACTCCTACCGTGACTCCGAGTGCAGTTGTTATCGCGAATCCTTTGAGCATTCCTAGGCCCATAGTCATCAGCGGAAGCATGGTAGCTATAGTGGTTATTCCTGCTGCTAGAACGATTCCGAACGCTTTTTTGATTCTTTCCAGTAAGCTTTCTGCTTCTTCTTCTGTTTTTCTGAGTGCTCCGTCAGTTACAATGATTTGCTGGTCTATTCCTGTTCCTAGTACTGCGATTATTCCTGCTATTGCCGGGAGATCTATTTCCCAGTGAATCAGTGAGGCTACTCCAAGGACGAGTATGACTTCACAGAGGTTGGTCCCAAGCATTGCGAGTGTTATCTTTGGTTTCCTGTACCTGGCGAAAACTATTAATGAAACAACTACTAATGCTAGCACGCCCATCAGTAGAGCGCTGTTTATGAAGTTTTCTCCGAGCGTGGCAGAGATTGTGTTCGTGCTAGCGATTTCTGTTGACACAGGTAGTCTTCCTGATCTGAGTATGACAACCATCGAGTTCATTTCGTTCTGAGCTTCCTTGAAGTTTGGTGCACCGCCTGTAATAACTGCTTGTCTTATGGTTTCTCCGCTTGTGACTCCTGGCGTTAGCGAGAGAACTGACTTAAGCCCTAGTGCGCTCCAGCTCCAGTAATCTTCTGTTTTCAGGGCTTCTGTTACTGAAGCGTTTTCGGGGATCGTGTAATTGTTATTTTCAGGCACTACGACTTTTTCTGATGTTTCTAGAAGTGTTTTGTTGAAGGTGTCTGAAACGACTATGTTTGTTTTTGAGTTTTTTTCCAGTTCTTCGAAGCTTATTTGTCTGCTGTTTGGGCTGGCAGGGTCCACATGCATTGTTTCTTCTTCTTCCGCGATTTTTTCTGGGAGTAGGATAGTTGCGTTTCTCGGGCGGTCGATGAACATGTAGATCATGTCGCATTCTGTTACTCCTCCTTCTTTCTTGCATCTTCCTTCAGCTTCTTCAGCAAATTTTTGTGCTCCGTCTTTTGAGATCTTGAACGGGACTTTCCATTGCTGGGTTGAGGACAAGTAACCGTACCCTTTTTGCGGGTTAGTGATTATTTGATCCAGGTCATCAGATTCAAGCACTGTGGTTCCGTCTATCGAGGCTTCGAACCGTCCTTGTTTTGACAAAATGTTTTTTATCGAGTCCACGTCCTGTTCTTCTTTTGAAGAAACTTCCACGAGTATGTGCTGGTTACCTCTTCCCTTCACCGAGATGTCTTTAAGTCCAAAACTGTTTAATCGGTTTTGAAGTATTGTGGTCATGGTGCTCATCTTGTTCTCTCCAACTGATTCTTCTAGCCGGATTGTTATGAGCGAACCGCCTTTCAAGTCCATTCCGTAGTCCAATCCGATGGTGAAAAGTGGAACTATTCCTACGACTATAACTGCTGTGATGAGCAGTAGTATTCTCCAGTCTTTAGTCCATTTTTTCATTTTCTTTCCACCCACGCCTTCAGTATTACTGCGTTCATTAACCAGGTTGCTATCAGGTCACCGATTAATCCTATGAACAGCACTAAACCAATTTGGAAGATCGTGTTTATTTGAGCGAAGTAAGACACGAGAGTGATTACCGATACAACGCCTAGAGTGGTTCCGGCCATTGTTAAACCTGTTTTCATTGCATCCAGTAGCTTTTTACTGGTTTCTCCAGTTCTTTCGAGCACGTTACTGGTGAGCATTATGTCTGTGTCTACAGAGTAACCGATAAGCAGTAGTAATGCTGCGATCGTGGGCATGGTTAAGTGAATTCCGAATGTGCTCATGACTCCTATTGTGAAAAGTATGTCAAATATTGCTGCGCCTATGACGTAGGATGAAGGAGCTATTTGCCTGAATTTTATGAACACGATTGCTGCCATGAACAAGAACCCGACAATGAGTGCTCTTATCGAAGTGTCCCAGAACAATTTACTTAGTTCTGCTCCTACGTGTTTAAGGCTTATTTCTTCTTTGTTCACGCCTAGCACGGTTGTTAAGTCTTCTCTTAAGTTGCTGTAAAAGTTGTTTTCTGCTGCTTCAACTACTTGAGAGGCTTCTCCAGTTTTGTTTGTGTACTTGCTGGCGATTTGTTTTGCTTGAGCCGGATCTGAATCTACTATCTCTTTTGCTTTTGCTATGTCTTCCTGGTCTTTGAACTCTATTATAACTCCTTTTTCTTCAGAAACAGGGTTTTTGGTTAGCCTGACCGAGCTTTCCTTTATTCCTTTTGTTCCAAGGAAATTTTGGATATCTCCAATCGTTTTGTCGGTGTTCATCGGAGCTATTATGCTTGCTCCGCCGGTAAGGTCAATACCTCGCGGTAGTTGCGGAGCCATCAATGCGCTGACTATCGCTAGGATAATTGGAATGAGTAAATAGTACTTGTATTTTTCGTTTTCATATATGTTCAAAGTAATTCACCGTAGAACATAGCATAAGCTGAGCTTGATGAGGTCGTTAATGTGTTCTCTTTTCTACCTTCTACCTACTGTTAGTCTAGTTTGGTTCCTTGCTGTTTTTCTTCTTGCGTTACGCGTCCTATTCCTCACCTGGGTTCTTTTGTTCTTACTTCTTTTTTTGATTGCTTTCTTCCCTTTTTTTGGCGTTTTGTAGGTTCTTTTGGTTAGTTTTGGCATATTTTGTTCCTCTTTAACTAAGTAATTAAAACTTTAAATAGTTTAACCTCATTTTATTATTAAGTCTTTTGGGGAGAGTTGAAAATGAAGAAATATGTTTTAATAGCCCTGCTATTGCTGTCGAGCGTTTGGTGCTATTCTACTACTGGAGTAGAGCACTTAAATGTTTCTGTGGATAATCCAGCTTATTTGGAAGTGAGTACTTTATATAGAAAACCTTTTTCAGCAAAAGCTATTTCTTTTGATGGTGGAGACGTCTTTATGGGGTTCTCTTCTCCTGCCGGAGGTTTTTTCACCGCGGACGATAAAGAGGATCCGGGAGAGATCGACAAAGAAATTTTCTTTGGACCGGATCCGGCTGAAGGAAACTGGCTGATGAAACTAGGGTTACGTGACGATCCAGGAGACGCTTTGAAATCCGAATTAGCTCTGGAACTGGACGATGCATTCATTCTACCGCTGGAAAAAAAGGAATGGCAAAGAAAAACAGATTTAAGGGGTTTGAAAGAACCGGAAGCAATAATAGAAGTGAACTTAACAGTTACTTCTAAGGGTTCTCCTTTAAGCAACGTGAGCATTTCCTTAGACAACGAGTTCGCTGGAAGAACGAGTGCAACTGGCTCGAAAAATGCTTTATTAGCCTGCGGTCAAAATCATGCTATCAAGTTAACGAAGCAGGAGTACGAGACTAGGCTAACTCAATTTCGTTTGAAGTGCTTCGAGAAAAAGAAAAAGTTTTCTTTGAACAAGAAAGATCGTTTCACAGACGAAGAAGAAAGCTTACCAGTTTCCGAGAGAATAGAGGGAAAGAAAAGTTTTCTGAACTGGATCAAGAGCTTCTTCACTGATCTTCTTGGTCTCTAGTCCACCTTGTGCTCACGGCAACCCCTCTATCGAAGTCCCGTATCTCTTTTGCGCTAAGCTCTGCCGTTCCACTACCAAGCAGTTTCCCGTCCAGATTCTCTATCAATACTTCTTTTCCTGCACGGACATCGCTAGAGCACTCTTCAACGAACTTCGCGAAAACGCTTTTCCCGTCCTTCACAAAAGGCTCGGAATCCCGATCCACGACCACCGTATTCCCCTCGGTTTCTTCATGGATCTTTTCCGACAACTTATGCGGAATCAGAGTCCCGTCAGAGCACCGTACGCTCGCCAGCACTTCATCATCCTTGTGAACGCTTCTGATTCTTCCAGTGTTCCCGGTCTTTATCTGGACGTCTTCATCAAAAGCGTTTCTCAGGCTATACATGTACTTGGCCAGGCCATTGATTCTCTCTAGGTCGGTGACTTCAGGAAAATCTTCTTCAGGATTTTCTGGTAGGATTCTCTGGCCGAACGGGTACATTTCAAGAACTTCTGCTGGAACGTCTTTGAACGGGAACGCTTCAACAAGTTTCTTTGAATTCATAGGTTCCTGCATTCTTCTCTCGTGCCTCAGGAGCTCTGGCCTGTTTTTACTTTGCTCTGAGAGCCAGAAGAACCTTTTTTTTGTGAACACGTCGAGTTCTTCTAGGTATTCTTGATAGTTCTTCATCTTCTTGAACGCCTTTAAGAGCGCGGGATGGGTTCTGGCCCGTGTTTCCAGCAGCTCCCATAAAGTGTTCCGCCTTATGTGTTCCTTTATTCTCTTTATTTCTTCCAGGCATTTCCAGAGGTTGTGCTCAGCTAACAGTTTTTCGTTTAGTTCGCTTGCCTTGTATTTGGAGCACACTGGACATGAGCAAGGCAGCTCTTCTAGGTCTTCTAGTCCGATGGTTCCGGTTTCGGTCAAGTACTTTTTTCTTTCCGCGAACAAAGCGTAGGACGCGGAATCAAATATATCTGCTCCGAGTGCCACGGGAAAGCAGAAGAACATAGGATGTCCTGCTCCGAACACGTGCACTGGCTTGTTCTGAGGTAAGATCTGTTTGACTACGTGAAGCTGATCGAGGACGTTACTGAACTCGTAAGCGTTCATCTGAGGTACTATCGAGCCAAGAGCATAGAAATCGAAATCCATTTCTGCTAGTTTTTCTGCAGATTTTTTCCGTAGGTCGAGGTACTTCCCTCCTTGCAGTGGCCCGGCCCAGCGCACGTTTCCTTCGAAAAGTTCTTGTGCTTCCTTGCATCTTTCTAGTGTCTTGTCTAGGTTTTCTTCTATCTCTCTTTTTTTCCCGGTTCCAGGGATGTCTAATGGGACGCCTGCGTCTGCACCTATTTTTTTCTGGAATTCAACGATTTCTTTGTTCGACACGTCGATGTCTCCGTACTCCATCAGCTGATAGGCTCCGGAATCCGTCATAACGAATCCGTCAAAACCAATGTAGTCGTGCACGCCTTCAGAAACAACTTTTTCCCTGTCTTTTTTCCTTAGTATGTATGAATTGGTTATCAGTGACTTTACACCCATCTCCTGCATTCTTTTCGTTGATATTGATGGCTTGTTTGGGTTGTAAACAGGGAGAAGAAAAGGGGTTTCCAGTCCAGCGAATTCACTGATTCTTCCGCCCAGATCTTTTTCCTTTAATTCCATGTTCATTCATTTCTCTTTTTTCTCCAGCTGGATCAGCATAATGCCTATACCTACGAAGGCGACCCCACCCATACCAAGAATTAGGAAATTCTGGTTGTAAGTTTTTACTTCCTGTTCTTTTTCCAGTCCTTGGGATTTTCCTTCAAGAATCAGCAGTGCTTTGTGTACTCTTTGCTTTCCTTCAAGGTATTTGGCGCTCGAGAAAGCTCCTAATGCTTTCTGGTAATTGCCCTCGCTTTTTTTGCGGTAACCTGTTCGCATGTACAGCCCTGCAGCGCTCTCGTAAAGGTTTCCTTTTATCCTGTAATCCGATTTTGCAGGTGCTTTCATCTTGTCTGCTGCGTCCTCGTAGTATCCTGCAGCTTCAAGATAGTAAGTGTTTCCCTCGAGCGTGTATCCTTCTTCAATCAAACAAGAACCTGCTTTCTTGTAAGCCTCTCCTTTTTTGGCAAGGACAGAGTAACCAGTTTCGTTTCCGTACTGTTGCTGGAAATCAGTGATTATTCTCATACAGTTCTGAGTGTCTGCTGCCTGAACTGCTAGCGTGAACAAAATCAGTAATAGTGGGATCAAAAACTTCTTTTTCATCAAACTATTTTTTCTCAGGAATACATTAAAAGTTTTCATCAAAAGTTTTCATCTATATAAAAGAAGTTGCATAAAAATAATAATAAGTTTTCTGAAATTCAGTGCCTGACAGGTGATTTCATGAGCAAAGATTTAGAACAACTAAAATCAAGGATGGACAAAGTAATAGACGATAATTCGGTCCCAAAAAACATAAGAGAGGCAGTGAAGAAATCCAAACAAAAGATTTCGCAAGATAACAAAGAAGTAAGCTTTACCAACGCCATTTACATGCTTGATGAAGCTTTAAACGATATAAACGTTCCATTTCACACCAGAACCGAGATGATGGGATTGATCTCGGAACTAGAAAGGCTTAAAAATGAATGAAGAACGAAAAATCGATTTAATAACGGAAAGGACCGAAGAAGTCGTTAAGGAAGAGGAACTAAAGAAACTCTTCCAAGAAAAAGACCAGCCAACGGCATACCTTGGATTTGCACCAACAGGAAAACTTCACATAGCTCACTTTGCTTACCCGCTCAAAATATCTGACTTCCTTGAAGCAGGATTCGAATTCAAGTTCTTGATAGCTGACCTGCACGCTTTCATGGACAGCCAGAAAACCCCTTGGGATCTTCTAGATTCTAGAGCAGAATACTACGAAAGATGCATAAAAGCAATGCTGAAAGCAGTAGGCGAAAAAAGAAAAATCGAGTTCATAAGAGGGTCGGACTACCAGGAATCCGAAAAATACGTTATGGACCTGTTCAGACTGCTGGGAGAAACCACGGTAAACAGAGCAAGAAGAGCAGCATCTGAAGTAGTCAGATTCGAAGAAAACCCAAAGCTCGGAGGCTTCGTATACCCGCTGATGCAGGTTAACGACGTCAAAGCACTGGACGCTGATGTCGCACTAGGTGGAATAGACCAGCGCGGAATATACATGCTTTCAAGAGAAACGCTTCCAGACATAGATTACAGAAAACCTATCTCGGTCTTCATGCCTCTCCTGCCAGGACTTTCAGGCAAAAAGATGAGTGCTTCAGACAAAAAATCCAAGATAAGTCTACCAGCAACAGAGAAAGAGATCGAAGAAAAAATAAAAGAAGCTTACTGCCCGGCAGGCAACCCTCGAAACGTTTTAGTTCAGTTCACAAGAGACGTTCTCCTACCAGTGAACAAAGAAATAAACGTTTACCGGCCAGACAAGTACGGTGGAGACAAGAAGTACACTAGCTTCCAGGAGCTGGGGAAAGACTTTGAAAAAGAGGACTTGCACCCACTTGACCTGAAGAAAGCAATAGCAAGACAGGTTAACGAGCTGTCGGAGCCGGTTAGGAAAGAGTTTGAAGGAGAAGAAGACCTTCTCAAGCAAGCTTATCCTGAATAGGCTCGGACCAAAAACTTCTTTAGAGCCCTCAACCCTAATTATTCTTGAGAACTCTTCCAGGTGAAAACTTCTTGAAACAAGAGATAATACAAAAATTTGAAGAAAAAAGGAAGATAATCACTTCAGAAGCCCTAGAGTATCTTCTTGGATGCGCTGAACCAGAAAAAATCGCGGAAAAGACCTTGGAAGAAACAGATGGTTCTTTCATAGAATTAGACGATGTTAAAAGGAAGAAAAAGAAGTTCAAACCAGAGAAAGTGGAGATAAAAAAAGGAAAGAGCTTTAAGCCAAAAGCAAAAGACATAGAGCCTGATATCAAAATATTTAGAGAAAAAGAGGTTACGGGCAACTCTTTATCTGAAGGAACGGAAAAAGACTTCCATAAACACTTTCTGGACCGATTTCAAAGACTCTCCAAAATCCTCCGGAAGAGAGGAAAAGCAAAAAGAGATTTGGCGTCAGTAAAAAAAGCAGGATCCTCCAAAGACACTCAAGCAATTGGGATGATAAACACTAAGCGCAGAACAAAAAACAATCACTACTTCATGGAAATAGAGGATGAAACAGGAACACTTAACGTCCTAGTCCCGAAAAACAACAAAAAACTCATAAGGTTCTCTCACTCCATCATAGAAGACGAGGTAATAGCAGTAGAAGGAACGCTTAAAAACGATTTGTTCATAGCCAACAAGATAATTCGACCGGACATACCGCCAAAAGGTCATAAAACACCTGACGAAACCGTGAGAGTGGCGATGATATCTGACACTCACTTCGGAAGCAAGTACTTCATGAAAAACAAGTTCAAAAAGTTCTTAAGCTGGTTGAACGGAGAGAAAGGAAACGGAGACCAAAGAAAGGTAGCTGGAGAAGTGAAGTACCTGATTATAGCTGGAGACATTGTTGACGGAATAGGTATATACCCCGGGCAAAACAAAGAACTCGAGGAAACAGACGTATTCGATCAATACGAAATGGCAGAAGAATACCTCAAAAAAGTTCCAGAACACATACACATAATCATATCCCCCGGAAACCACGATGCAGTAAGAACAGCAGATCCACAGCCAGCACTACCAGAAAAATTCATGCCAGAACTATTCCAGCAAGATAACGTCCACAGAATCGGTTCCCCAGGATACATCTCTCTTCACGGCGTAGAAATACTTGTGTACCACGGAGCATCGATTCACAGCATGGTCCCTCATATCCCTAACCTGACTTACAGGGAACCAGAAAAAGTCATACCTGAATTCCTGAAAAGACGGCACATGCACCCATTGTACGGCGGAAAACCCCCCATATCGCCGGAACCAAAAGACTACCTTGCAATAGACCGAGTTCCAGACATAGTTCAAGTAGGAGACGTTCACAGAAACGGATACGAGACATACCGAGGAGTTCTAGGGGTTAACTCCGGTACCTGGCAAGCAGAAACACCTTTCCAAGTAAAGCAAGGGCACGAACCCACACCAGGAGAACTTCCAGTTATTGACCTCAGTTCACTGAAAATAAATGTGATTCACTTCAACAAAGGAGAGAAAAAATGAAAGCATCTGAACAAATCCAGGATTACTTCGAGTCCTTAAGACAGAAAACAAGCAAGGCGTACGATGCAGCCGAAAAAGCAAGAGCTAAAGGCCTCGACCCATCTACAGAAGTGGAAATCCCGATAGCGGAAGGAGTAGGAGGCAGAGTCGAGAAACTAATCGAAGAAGAAGGGCTAGCGGAACGCATAAATCAGTTAATGGAAGAGAACTCAAGAGAAGAGACAGCGCTCAAGCTCATAAAATTCATAATCAACAAGACAGACGACAGAGAAGAAGGAATAGATAAAGCACTAAGAGCCGCATTAGCCCTTTACACAGAAGGCGTTGTAGCCGCACCAATAGAAGGAATATCAGATATAAACATAGAAGAAAACCCTGACGGAAGCGAACACCTCTCCCTATATTTCTCAGGACCAATAAGAAGTGCAGGAGGAACCGCGCAAGCCGTTACAATGCTTTTCGCTGACTACGCACGACAATTGATTGACTTAGAGGAATACAGGCCAACCAAAACCGAGGTAGAGAGGTACGTGGAAGAAATAGAGATGTACGACCAGCAAGTATCAAGACTGCAGTACACGCCTTCAGGAAAAGAAATAAGAGGGATAGTTAACAACTGCCCTGTCTGCGTGACTGGCAGGCCAACAACCCAGGTGGAAGTGCAGCTTCACAAAGACCTTGAAAGAGTTGACACGAACCGAGTAAGAGGTGGAATGTGCCTTGTGATTGGAGAAGGAATAGCCCAGAAAGCAAAAAAAGTGCAGAGGTACGCAAAAGAATTTGGATTAGACTGGAGCTGGCTTCAGTCCCTGATAAAAATCGGGAAAGCGTCTTCTTCATCAGAAGAAAAACAAAAAAAGAAAATAGAACCGTCATTCAAGTACTTGAGAGACGTCGTGGCAGGAAGACCTGTGTTCTCCCACCCATCAAGAGAAGGAGGATTCCGCTTAAGATACGGAAGAAGCCGAAACAACGGCTTGATGGCGAAAGGAATGCATCCAGCGTCCATGTACATTCTTGGCAAGTTCCCTGCAATAGGAACGCAGCTGAAGGTTGAAAGACCTGGAAAAGGAATGGTAGTCGTACCGTGCGACTCGATAGAAGGACCTGTAGTACGTTTAGCGGACGGATCCGTTGAAAGAGTTAAGTCAGTGGAACGCGCGAAAGAAATCGAGAGACAGGTGAAAGAAATAATTTTCCTCGGAGACTTATTGGTGTCTTTCGGCGACTTCCTTCACTCAAACCACTCCATTATACCTTCAGGCTACGTGGAGGAATGGTGGGTAAAAGAACTGGAAGGAGAAGGAGGAGAAGTGGACGATCCTTCAGACGTTTCAGCTCAGGAAGCAGTAAAACTTTCAGAACAATACGATATACCTCTGCATCCAAAGTACACGTCTCCATTTAATGACGTGAAACTAGAGGGACTGAAAAAACTCATTAAATGGCTTGACTCGGAAAGAAAAAACTCGGAAGAAAAAAGAACTCTGGAAAAACTACTCATACCTCACGAAACAGAAGAAAACAAGATCATCATACCTGAAGACTGGGAGCACATCCTGAAAAAAGTCTTGAACTACGAAAAAACTGCTGAAGTAGTTGACAGACTCCAACCAGACTCGACAATGGAACTCGTAGAAGAAATCTCGAACATAAAAATAAGAGAAAAAGCACCAGTCTACATCGGAGCCAGGATGGGAAGACCAGAAAAAGCACGAGAAAGACATATGCAGCCTTCACCCCACATACTTTTCCCAGTAGGCAACTACGGAGGTAAGACTCGGTCAGTACTCAAAGCAGCTAGAAAAAAGAACATCTCAGTTGATCTAGCGAGATTGAAGTGCCCGAACTGCGGGAAAATAGTTGCTGCTTACAAGTGCCCGGACTGCGGTGAAAGAACTGAAGTAGTTAAAGTATGCCCTAAATGCGGAACAGAAGCAGAAGAAAAGTGCCCAAAGTGCGGGAAACGGGTCTCTGGATACGAAAGAAGAACAATAAACATCAAAAGACTTATGAGATCAGCCAAAAAAAATGTTGGCTCACCGCAAGAAGACCTAAAAGGGGTTAAGATGACCATGAGCCGGAACAGATGCTTCGAACCGCTGGAAAAAGGCATAATTCGATCAAGACACGACGTACACGTATTCAAAGACGCTACCTCACGGTTCGATGCCACGAACCTGCCTTTAACCCACTTCAAACCAGGCGAAATCGGAACCTCTGTAGAAAGACTCAGAGAACTTGGTTACGAAAAAGACGTGAACGGAGAAAAACTCGAAAGACCGGAACAAGTAGTTGAACTCAAGCCACAGGATGTAGTGCTTCCGAAAGAAGCAGGAGAGCACCTGCAGAGAGTCGCTGGATTCGTGGACGAGCTGCTGGACAGGTTCTACGACCAAAAGATGTTTTTCGAAGCCGATAACAGAGAAGACCTGATAGGCGAACTACTCTTATTCCTCGCACCACACACTTCAGCCGGAGTTCTTGGCCGAATAATTGGCTTCTCAACCGTTAGAGGTATTTACGCTCATCCTTACTTTATTGCTGCATCGAGACGTGACTGCGACGGAGACGAGAACGGTGTAATGCTTTTGATGGATGGATTGCTAAATTTCTCGAAAAGCTATCTTCCTTCAAGCAGAGGAGGGAAGATGGATGCGCCGCTCGTGCTGACGCAGATTCTGGACCCGTCCGAAGTCGATGACCAGGTTCACGAGCTCGAGACTATCGACGAAATACCTTTATGGTTCTTCAAACAATCCATGAAATTCAAGAAACCGAAAGAAATTGATCTGGACATAGTTGAACAAAGACTAGGTCAGGAAAACCAGTACGATGGATTCGGTTTCACGCACTCGGTTTCAGATATTTCTGAAGGCGTGACTCAATCTTCTTACACGTCTTTAGGGAACATGAAAGAGAAAGTGAACGCGCAACTAGGGTTAGGGAGGAAGATAAGGTGTGTTGACGAGAAAGATGTGGCCAGCAGGCTTCTGGACTGTCATTTCATGAGAGATATTTACGGTAATCTCAGAGCGTTCGGTGAGCAAAAGTTCAGGTGCGTTGACTGCAACAAGAAGTACAGGCGGTACCCGCTTCCTGGTGAGTGCAGTAATTGCGGTGGAAGAGTTATTCTAACAATTTCTAGAGGCTCGGTGGAGAAGTACTTGAAGTTATCGAAAGAGATTGCTCGAAAGTACGGGTTATCTGACTACGTGAAACAAAGGCTCGAGCTCGTTGGAGACGAGATAGAATCCGTTTTCGTGAACGAGAAAAGCAAGCAATACGACTTGACTGAATTCTTCTGAAAAACCTCAATCTTTTAAACTTATTACGGGATTAAATGATGCAATGTCTTCAGAGAAAACAAAACTAAGGAAATCCAATTCCTACGTCAAGAAAAGACAGAGGATAAGGAAAGTGAAGTTCTTGAGCGCAGGACTGTTTTACCTGCTTTTCCTAGCTTCAGCATTAGTTGAACAAGGAATAAACTCGTTGTTGCTTGGAATATCTGCTCTTCCTATGGCAGTAGCGTCAGTCGCAGCCTACGTGGATTTCGAGCACTCGATACAGAAACTTGATTCGCTCGCGTTCCATTTATTTGAAGCAAAAAGAAAAGTCATCCTCTTCCGCGTGAGGCAAGACGAGAAACTCAAAGAAGAAGCTATTTCGGAACTGGTAAGTGCCGTGATCTGTTTGAAGAAACTTGAAGTCGAGTCAAGACAAAGATTCTTGCTTAAAAGCTGTTTCGTGAACGATCACATCACGAAAACACTGAAGACTCTTGAAGAATACGTGCTTCCGTCACTTGAATCCGAACGAGAACTAAGAAAAATAGAGGAGATCCTAGGGGGCTTGCTGCAGAAAATACTTACAGGAAACTTCAGAAAAGTAGAGGAAGCAAAGGAAGAAGCAGCAGAAAACCTGGAGAAACAAAAAATGGTTTACCCAATCAAAAGCAAGATCCGGATGAACCTAGCGAGAAAAAAGTTCAGATTTTACTTCACGTTCGTGCTCTCCTTAATTGCCTTATCTCTTTTTATTTACTCTATAATGCCAGGGATAACAGCAATAATCTTAAGTGGTTTCGTTTCACTGACAATAGCTTCAGTGATCCTGAAATCAGAATTCAGGTAATCACTTGAAGTAAAGAATGTAGATAACTAAAACAAGTATCAGCACTGCAAGAAAAGTGTACCTGCCAGCTCTCGTGCCAGAAACCCAGCCAAACAAGTTCTTCAAGGCCTCACCACTCTTGCTCTTTCCTCCGTGACCTTTGCTCATTTTCTTTATCCCGGAAGAGGTTACTCTGAAAACTTTTTTAGAGTAATCAACCCATCCTTCAGGTCTCTTGAGATCGCTTAAAGTGTCTTCTGTTACTTCAAGGAACCCTCTTTCTCTTTCAGGTACTTTCTGGATGTTGAAAGGGCTTCCGGATATTCCGTCAATGTCGATTCTTTGGGTTCGACCGCCTTTCAGGTCAACCCAGATTCTCCACATTGGAACGTAACGCAAGTCGAATCCGGAGAGAACTATGTCGTCTCTTGAGATGCTTTTCATCTCTCCAGCTAATTTCACTTTCGCGATTTTTCTTCCTTCTTCTTCAGAAACTGTTTGCTTGAGCATGTCGTGTTCTACATCGTGCTCGATTTCTTTACGGCTCTCCACTGGAATCTCGTTCAAGATCTGCATCAGCATTGGCTCTAAATTGCTTTTCCGAGCGTCTAGAACCATCTGCGAACCGTATTCTTGGGTGACTTCTCCTTTTCCTGGAACTTCTTGTTCCTTGTAGACGTCGTAGTTGAAGAACCAGTACGGCTTGTAAATAAGTTTTACATTAGCTAAATCAAAGTCCTTCCAGTGGCGTTCTTCCAGAAGAGTTTCCAGAATGCCTAGAATCTGTTTAGATGTTAGATTCAGTTGATAGGCAGGGTGGTCGAGCCTAGCCATCTACAGCACTTACTTAGCTATTTTAACTCCTTGCGGAGCAATTAGCAACTTGTACTCACTTAGTCTGGCGATGTCTCCATCAATCCCTTTTGCGTTTCCCTTTATCTTGGAGACAGCTTTCTTCAGCTTCATCGTGTTCCTTTCGAAGAGAGGCTTGATGTTCAAAAGCACTATGTTCCCGTCTTTCACTCGATCATTCACTTTCTTTGTGTCCGGAGATTCCTCTAAGGTCATAGGCCTTATCCACATGTCTGCTTCTTCTTCAAGCAAGTCTTCTTCCTCTAATCCAAGAGTATCGAGATACTCTTCGATTTCGGTATCTTCTTCTGAACTACCAATTTTTTTTGAAAATTTGTCAAGAATTCCTGGCATATTTTTTTACCTCTAATATTTATTTAGGTGGAGGATTAAAATCATTATCGCCTGACCAAAGTTATGTTTCTCTATTAATATAACCTTTTGGATAATGGGGGAATACTATTGAGTGACGATATTTTTGAGACAGAGGTTACAAGGGAGACCATTTTTGAGGACAGAGACGTACTAAGCCCTCACTACATACCCGACAAACTACCTCACCGAGAAAAACAGATAGAAAGAATAATGGAAATACTTGCGCCAGCACTGTCGCACAAGAGGCCTAGTAACTTGTTCATTTACGGAAAAACAGGTTCTGGTAAAACAGTTTGCAGTAAAAGAGTTCTGCAAAAACTTAACTCGGTTAAAGAAAAGTACGATGCAGACGTGGAAGACGTTTACACCAACTGCCGAGTTCACAACACCAGGTACCAGGTGTTCACAAAAACTGCTGAAGCAGTGTTCCCGGACGAGGACTTCCGAGGCTATTCCTCAACGCACCTGTACGACAAGATGCTTGACTACATCGAGGACAAGAACCTCACCTTCATATTCGTTCTGGACGAACTTGACAAAGTCAAAGACCTCGACGACCTCATCTACACTTTGACCAGAGCTAACGATGACCTGAACCAAGGAAGAGTAGTGATAATCGGGATTTCGAACAGAGTCACGTTCAAGGAAAAACTTGACCCGAGAAGCAAAAGCACTTTATGTCAAGAAGAAATGGTTTTCCCACCGTACAACGCGGAAGAACTTCACTCAATCCTCGAAGAAAGAGCTGAAGAAGGATTCAAACAAGGAATGTTCAAAGACTCAGCCATAGCTTCTGCATCAGCTTTCGCAGCTAACGAGTCAGGCGACGCCAGGTACGCTCTAAAGCTGTTGATTAAAGCAGGTGAAATAGCTGACAAGAAAGCTGAGCCAGTGACCGACGATCACGTTCAGGAAGCTCGTAGCGCAGTAGAAAAAGAAATCGTTTTCGACTTGATCGAATCACTTCCCGAGCACCAGGGAATCGTTTTGCAGGCCGTGGCCTCTCTTTCCAAGGAGGGCGGTAAGTACTCGAAGCTCGTTAAAACTGACGAGGAGGATGCGGACAAAGTTCTTTTTTCAGGAGAAGTCTACGATCGTTACGATAAACTGTGCAGGGACTGGAGCAAAAAGCCTCGTAGCTCAAGATGGTTCAGAGAGTACTTGAATGAACTGGAAATGCTTGGATTGATAACAACCAACATCTCAGGCAAAGGCGTTCGAGGCAACACTAGACTCATCAGATTGTCTTTTCCTCCGGACGAGGTAAAAGAAGCCGTGGAAGAAAAGTTCAAGTGAATCTAGCAAGTTGAGTGAATCACGGCGGTCACAACGGACTTGTCTTCTTGATCGTTGTATAACTGGATTGCTTTCGGTGACTTCGCAGTCAATAAATTTATTTCTTTTCCTTCCAATAGTTTTTTCGAGTCTTCACTAACTTCCAGTTTACCGTACTGGCCGGTGCCAACGATCAGCAGTTCGGTGTTGTCGTCGATGTGTCTGTTTGTTTCTTTTGTTTCAATCAGGTGGTTTTCTGGTCTGTAGCCTCTTTCTTTTGCTTTTCCGTTGGTTCTGATTTCGAGGTCTTCGTTCCATTCTTTGTTGTTGAACACGATTTTTCCGAAGCTTGCTTCCTGGAATTCAGGCATTTTCATCCTCTACTCCTTAAATTCTTTTCTTCCTTTTAACTTTTCGTTTTTTCGAAATGAAAGAGTGCAATGTGGTGCATCATAACGATGGACACCTCTAAAGACTGATTTTGCTCTCTTCTTTAAGCGTAGAAAGAGCGGCTATACCATTCACCTTGATGACTCTTCCTTTACCAGTCTTTATTATACCTTCTCTAGCAACTTCATAGTACTCATCCTGATCCTTGGCTTTTATCTTGACCAGAAGCTCCCACTCGCCGGTAAGAGTGTGCACTTCCTGGATTGCTGGATGGCTGAACGCGATTTTTTCTCCCAGATCCTCATCGAATTCGAAGTCTTCCTCCTTCTCAGGATACTTCAGCTTCACTAGCGCAAAATAAGTCATTCCCTTGCCTGCTTTCTTTGGATTAACTTTTGCATTGTAGCCTTCAATCACATTTTTTTCCTCCAACTTCTTTATTCTGGAATGCACTGTAGATGAAGGGACGTCAAGCGCTTCAGCGATCTTTTTAACTTTCGGGGAGCACGTGTCCCCATTCTGTGCTAGGTTCAAAATACTTTTATCTAAGTCATCAAGCTCCGTCATAAAATCACTTTATTGTTTTTTATTCAGGAAGTATATAACTTTTTGGATATCGTCCTTGTGATCGTAAATCCTACTGGATCACGATGATTTCTGAATTTTGTTTCCACCTTATTTAGGACATTTGTCGAAACAAAAAAATATAATCCGAATAATTTCTATTATAGTGTATGACATATGATTTTGAATGCTTATCGTATATTTCTGTCAGGAATTGATTTATTTTCTGGATGATACTCAAAAATTGATTTGTTTTTTGGATAACACCCAAACCTTTTTAAGTATGGGGTAGCGTAATGAGTATTGCTGGGTGGGCTTTTGACTAAGCCTCATTGGTGGAACCAGTTTGGGGGAAGAAAAGCTGTTTTCATGGTTTTTCTTCCCTCCGCTTTCTCAATTTTTTGCTCGTTCAGCTTAGTTTCTCTTTCTTTATCTGTTCCTTTAATTGTTTTTTAAGGACGCTCACGTAGTTCTCGAGCAAGGTGCTTTTCATTCCTCCAGGCAGTTTATGGAGAGGTTCATCGATTTCATCAATTTTTTTCATGTACTTCTTTTCTCTTTCTTTCATTTGTTTTTTCCAATCTTCTTTTTTAGATAATCTTCCCGCCTCTTTTTTGATGAAATCCTGGAACTCTGGGTCTCGCTCAATAACTTCCTCCCAAACTTCTTTCAATTGTATTACTGCTGCTCTTCCGCCTCCTCCTCTTCCGTACTTCTTAAGCAATTTCCTTTCCTTTTTCCTAAGTTTCTTCAATTCTTTCTCAGTCAATTCATGCTTGGTCTCCCCAATCTCTTTCTCCGTGCTTTTCTTCACGATCAAGCCAACAATTACTGCAGCAAAAAGCGCTAGAAGGATGCCAGCTCCAATCAAAGGCCACTGATACTTCCGGTAAAACGGAACCATGTAACTCGTGGTCAGGGTCTGAATGTTCTTGTTGTCTCCAGGGTCTTTAGCCACGATTTTTAGTTGGTTTTCTCCTTCTTTTAACTCGTAGTTGAATGTGAAGCTCCCGTCTTCATCAGCCTTGCCAAGTTCTTTTTCGTTCACAAGGATGGTTGTCCGGCATTTTTTGGATTGATTGCACTCAATCGCAGGGTCCGTCCGGCCGCTGATTTCTATTATTTTCTGATTGTTCTCGTCTGGAATAGGGTCCGGCTCTAGTTGTGTAGTGTTGTCCCAGGACACGACTTTAAAGGTGTTCGGGAGATCGTAGCCTGACGGTAGGCTTCCCGTTATCCCCCATATATTTTTGCTTTTCTCTTCTTGGAGAACTAGGAGTTTTTGGGAACTAGGAGTTAAATTGAATTCTTTTTCATGGGTTTTAGCGTTTATAGTGACATTGAAAGCACTATGACCTCTTGCGCTAGTTTGAGTCCTGATGCTGTCAGGTCTTTGTCGTACGGTGATTGAAAAATCGTTTTTTTGGAGTGCGGGTTCTTGCACTGCTAGGGCTGAAGGTATTAGTATTAGTGCTGTGAGTAGTAGCCAGGCTTTTTTCATTGGTTCACTAAAAACAGTTGTTTGTTTTAAAGTTTTTTTCTGGTTATGGTGTAGAGGGTTGCGAGAAGTATTGTTAGTGTTGTTAGTAGGATTGTTGGTGTGTTTGTTTTTTGTTTTTGGGTTGTTTTGCCTGTGATGCTTGCTTTTTGTTTTTCTTGTTTTTGTTTTATTTGTTGTAGTTTTTGTATGGTTTTTTGTTTTGTTTTTGGTTTTTCTGTTTGTTTGGTGGTTTGTTTGTTTTCTTGTGTTTTTTCTTGTGTTGTTGTTTTGTTTTGTTTGGGTTTGTGGTTTGTTTGTTTTTGGGCTTCTTCACTTGTTGTTTTGTTTGGGTTTGTGTTTGTTGGTGTTCTGCTTGTGCTGCTGCTTGTGCTTGTGCCGCTTGTGCTGGTTGAGCTTGTAGTGGTTGTGCTTGTGCTGCTTGTGCTTGTGCTGTTGCTTTTGGTGCTTGTTTTTGTGTTGGTTTCAGTGTTTTCTTCTGTCTCTGTGTGTTTTTGTGGGGGTTTGACTGGGTTGGTTAGTGGGATTTGTTTTTTGTTTTTTGTTTTGGTTGTGTGTTTTTTGTAGCATGGGAATACTATTTTGTTGGTTTTGGTGAATGTTCCGTTGTTTAGGCGTTTGTAGCAGGTGCCGCGTTTTGGCATGTGTTTGCATGGTCCTTTTGTAGAGGTTTTTGTGGTGAGTTTGTTGTTGTAGCATTGTTGTTTGGCTTCTGTTGCTGTGAGGTCGGTTGTGTATATTTCTCCGTATTTTTTTTGTTGTCTGTTGTCTGTCGCTCCTAATATTTCTGGCGGTCGATACGTCATATTCAGGTTCCATTTGTATGTGGTTCCCGAGTTTTGGTCCCAGATGTCCCAGGTGTAGTCGTCGTAGTTCCCTGCTGAGATGTTCCAGAAGTATGCTGGTAGATCGTCTGGAGTTACTAGTTCTGTCCAGGGGTAGTCTTTCCATCCTTTTGCCCACATTGTGAGGTTGGTTCTTACTGTGTCTGGTTCTAGGTCTTCTTCGTTGAGGTTGCCTACTTCTGATATGATGTGGAATGTTGTTCCTGTTGTGATTGTGTCTGGTGCGTATACTCCGTGCCATAGCCATGTGTAGGTGGAGTTTATGTACGCGCTTGTGTTGTCTTCTTCTCCGGAGTTGTCGTTGTCGTCTTGTGCTTTTATGTGTAGGGTTTGGTTTGTTTCGGGTATGTTTGTGAATGTTAGGATCCATTTCGAGTTGTTTTCTGTGCTTGTTAGGTTGGAGATGTTTATTGATTGCCAGTTGCTTTCGTCGTAGGCGTAGTCTACTTGTGCCATTGCTGAGTCGTTTGTGAAGGTGACTGTGATGTTGTCGTCGTAGTAGTAGTTGTCGTTTGGATTCGTGTCGTTTTCGTAGTTCCAGTTCCCGTACCCTCCGTTTTCTATAAAGTTTTGAGTGTAGTTTGCGTCCAAAATCGTGATGTTTGGTCCAACAGAGTTTTCAATAAAGTACACCCATGCTTTATCCCCTATGTTTCCTGCTTTGTCTACTGCTTTAACTTTTGTGGTGTGGTTCCCGTCTCTAAGTGATACTGGGTATGGTTGTAGGCAGGGGAAATCACTGTTGTTTGCCCAGCTTCCGTTATCTCTTTTTACTAGGTAGTATGCTAGGTCAGGATCGTTCCTACTTTTGTTACACTCTCCTCCTGCAAGAGAGTCAGTGCTATTCCAGTTAGGGTCAGCACTTGAATATGTACTTCCATTCTCTGGATCGATGATTGTTACGTTTATAGTGCTGGAATCTTTTTCGTAGTTGTATGGTTTTGTTGTGTTGGTTTGGGGTTGTGTGGGGATGTCGTTTGTGGCTTTGAGTTTTATTGTTCCTGTTGGGTTTATTGTGATGTTTGTTGCTGTGCAGTTTCCGTTTGTGTAGTTTGTGTTGTTCCATGTGCTTTCGTTGTCTACTGTGTATTCGCATGATTTTATTCCGGTTTGTGGGTCTGTGGTTTTTGCTGTGATGTTTAGTTGGGGTGAGTGTTGTGGGTCTGGTAGTATCCAGGTGGTGTTGTTTTTGTAGCCTTCTGAGAATTGTATGTTTTGGAATTGTGGTGGTGTTTCGTCTATTTGGAATTTTCTTGTTCTGTTTCCCCAGCCGTTTGTGTTGTTGCATGCTATATGGATTTCGTGTTCTTCTGGTGGGGTGTAGTCGATTGGGTTTGTTAGTTGGGTGGTGTTGCTTGTGTTTGTGTTTATTGTTCCTATTTCTGTCCAGTTGCCGTTGTTAACTTGGTATTGGCAGTAGGTTGTGTTTGAGTTGTCGTCTGTTGGTGTGAAGGTGAAGTTGGTGACGTTGCGGTACCATTGGTTTTTTGGGTGGTCTATGGTGATTGTTGGTGTTGGTGCGTTGATTGAGACGGTGATGTTGTCTATTAGTATTCTTCCTCCTTTTTTGTAGGTGTCTCCGCATTTTCCTTCTGTGTCGCAGGCTCTTGCGTATAGTGTGTGGTTTCCGTTGTTTAGTTGGGTGAAGTTGTGTGTTTTGTTTGTGGTGTTTTCCCAGGTTGTGGTGTCTTTTTTGGTTTGGTAGTGTTGTATGTCGTTTGCTGTTGAGTTGTATTTTATTTCGATCCATGTTTCATTGGTTTTGTAGTTGTTTGTTGGTGAGGTCTTAGTACGTCTCTGTCCTCAAAAAACCAATGGTACCGCAACGTCACCAACTTCACCTTCACACCAACAGAGTTTTCAATAAAGTACACCCATGCTTTATCCCCTATGTTTCCTGCTTTGTCTACTGCTTTAACTTTTGTGGTGTGGTTCCCGTCTCTAAGTGATACTGGGTATGGTTGTAGGCAGGGGAAATCACTGTTGTTTGCCCAGCTTCCGTTATCTCTTTTTACTAGGTAGTATGCTAGGTCAGGATCGTTCCTACTTTTGTTACACTCTCCTCCTGCAAGAGAGTCAGTGCTATTCCAGTTAGGGTCAGCACTTGAATATGTACTTCCATTCTCTGGATCGATGATTGTTACGTTTATAGTGCTGGAATCTTTTTCGTAGTTGTATGGTTTTGTTGTGTTGGTTTGGGGTTGTGTGGGGATGTCGTTTGTGGCTTTGAGTTTTATTGTTCCTGTTGGGTTTATTGTGATGTTTGTTGCTGTGCAGTTTCCGTTTGTGTAGTTTGTG
The DNA here is from genome assembly GCA_023659865.1 of Candidatus Diapherotrites archaeon LH_S9. Classification (GTDB taxonomy): domain Archaea; phylum B1Sed10-29; class B1Sed10-29; order WALL01; family JAGXON01; genus JAGXON01. The sequence continues at coordinate 57,433 of JAGXON010000004.1, forward strand.
TTGTTCCATGTGCTTTCGTTGTCTACTGTGTATTCGCATGATTTTATTCCGGTTTGTGGGTCTGTGGTTTTTGCTGTGATGTTTAGTTGGGGTGAGTGTTGTGGGTCTGGTAGTATCCAGGTGGTGTTGTTTTTGTAGCCTTCTGAGAATTGTATGTTTTGGAATTGTGGTGGTGTTTCGTCTATTTGGAATTTTCTTGTTCTGTTTCCCCAGCCGTTTGTGTTGTTGCATGCTATATGGATTTCGTGTTCTTCTGGTGGGGTGTAGTCGATTGGGTTTGTTAGTTGGGTGGTGTTGCTTGTGTTTGTGTTTATTGTTCCTATTTCTGTCCAGTTGCCGTTGTTAACTTGGTATTGGCAGTAGGTTGTGTTTGAGTTGTCGTCTGTTGGTGTGAAGGTGAAGTTGGTGACGTTGCGGTACCATTGGTTTTTTGGGTGGTCTATGGTGATTGTTGGTGTTGGTGCGTTGATTGAGACGGTGATGTTGTCTATTAGTATTCTTCCTCCTTTTTTGTAGGTGTCTCCGCATTTTCCTTCTGTGTCGCAGGCTCTTGCGTATAGTGTGTGGTTTCCGTTGTTTAGTTGGGTGAAGTTGTGTGTTTTGTTTGTGGTGTTTTCCCAGGTTGTGGTGTCTTTTTTGGTTTGGTAGTGTTGTATGTCGTTTGCTGTTGAGTTGTATTTTATTTCGATCCATGTTTCATTGGTTTTGTAGTTGTTTGTTGGTGAGGTGATGTTTATGTCTGGTGCTTGTGTGTTTACTGTGATTGTTATGTTTTTTTCGGGTCCTGTGTTTCCTGCTTTGTCTGTTGGTTTTGCGTGGATGGTGTATGTTCCGTCTGCGAGTGTTATGGTGTGTGTTCCGTTTCCTGTTGTTTCGTTTGCTGTGTTTTTTTGCCATTCTGAGTTGTTTATTTTGATTTCTGCGTAGTCTGGGTTTTCGTCGTTTATTGTGTAGTTTGTTTTTATTGTGTTGGTTGTGTTGAATTTGGTTCCGTCTTTTGGTGCGGTTATGTTGATTGTTGGGGGTGTGAGGTCTACTTTTTGTTCTATTTTTGTTGTGTTGAATGCGTAGATGAGTCCTCCTTGGGTTGTTGATATGTAGAGTTTGTTTTTGTTTATTATTGGTGTTTGTTGTGTCCATCCGTCTAGTGGGTGTTCCCAGAGGTTTTTCCCGCTGTTTTGGTTTATTGCTTGTAGTTTTCCTTGTCCGTTGGTTATGTAGATTAGTTGGTTTTTGATTTTTGGTGTGGATAGGATCCAGTTGTGGTTTCCGGTGTTTTCCTCGGTGTAGTTCCAGATTTGTTTGTGGGTTGTCATGTTGATGGCGTGGAGTTTTCCTCCGTTTTGGGTTGGGTTGCCTTTGGTTCCTATGTAGAGGGTGTTGTTGGTTATGGTTGGGTTTCCGAGGATTGATCCGGTTTTGTATTTCCATAGTTTTTTGCCGTTGGTTTTGTTGAATGCGTATACTCCGTCTGCGCATGCGATGATTGTGTTGTTCAGTACTATTGGTTTTGCGTCTATCCAGTTATAGTCTGTTTTTCCGTTCCAGATTGTTTCTAGTGTTGTGGCGTTTAGGGCGTGGATTTTGCTTCTTCTTCCTCCTACGTACACTATTCCGTTTTCTACTACGGCTTCTGAGTATCCTCTGATTCCTTTTCTTGTTTTTAGTTTTTCTCCGTTGGTTTTGTTTATTTTGTAGAATTTTGGTGCGGTTCTTGATGCGGTTTCAATGTATAGGTTGTCTCCGTTTATTGTGGGGCGTGTTTTTCCTTTTGAGAGGGTTGTGTTCCATAAGTATTTTTGGTTGGTTAGGTTTAGGGCGAATAGTATTCCGTCTGAGGTAGATTGGTATAGTACTCCTTCTTCTATCAACGGGTTGCCGTTTACTCCATCTGGTAAGTTGGTGGGCGCGCTTTTGTTCCATATGGTTTCTCCGTTGGTTTTGTTCAGGGCGTGTATGAGGTTGCTGTCTATTCTGGTTCCTACGTAGATTTTTTCTCCGTCGGACCCGAGATCGGGTTCTATTCTTCGTTTTATGTCTAGTTGTCTTCTCCATGTGATTGCGTCGCTTGATTCGTTGAGGGGTCGGGTCGTCGCGATTGCTATTGGCTGGCTTGTTTGTCCTCCTTCGTTGTCTATTATTCTTACAACGGCTCCGATTCCGTGACTGGAGTAGTCGGGTGTGGGGTTGTATTCGTGTGTTATTGTTGGTTCTGTGGTTGTTGTGGTGTTGTTTGGTGTTAGTTCCCATTTGTATTTGGTTATGTTTCCGTCTGTGTCGTGTGAGTTGGTGGCGTTGAATAGGATTTTTTTCCAGGTTTTTTTGGTGGTTGTTATGTTTGGTATGGGTTTTATGTTTATGTTGTATGTTCTGTTTTCTGTGGTTTCGGTGGTTTGGTTTGTGTCGTGGCATTTGATGTTCCATTTTGTTGTGGTGTTTATTGTGGTGTTGTGGAAGATTTTGTTGTGTCCTTGTGTGGGGTTGGTTAGGGTTTTTTGGGTTTGTAGTGTGTTGTTGGTTTCGTTGGTTTGGAGTGTGCAGTTTTTGAGGGTTGTTTGGTTTGTTATGTTGAATGAGTATCTGGTTTGGTAGGTGTTGTTGTTTTTTAGCCATTGGTGGTTGATGTGTCTTGTGGTGTTGTTTTTTGGGTTTTTTAGGGTTATGTTGAGGTTGTTTGTGTTTGTTATTGTGTTTTTTGTGGTTTTTGCGGTTGCTGTTGCTGTTAGTGTTGTGAGAATGAGTACAACGGTTAGTACCAGGGTTTTCCCCCAGGACTTTTTCAGCATTTTTTCCCCCTCAACCTCATTTTTTTCCTTTAACCCTTATATGTGTTTATATTAGTTTAAAAACTTAGGGGGGAAATTAGAAACTGAAGAGTTACAACTTAATTAGTTTCCCACACTGTTACGTTGGGGGGATCGATAGAATGTAGCGAACAAATGTAACACTCTTTGTTTAGGTCACTAGAGAAGTTTAACCTTATCTTTTTTGGATCACTTATCTCATCAGCTAATCCAGATATATTTAACTCATTAACTCCTCCTTTAATACTTTTAATACTACTGTTTATTAGTATATCGCAATATTCTCCTTCGCAATATTCATCCGTAACATTAACACTTACGTTCATTCTATCAAACTGTGTTCCGAGTGGTATTGTGGACGTGTTCTTAAACGTAAGGAGCCTATCACCTTCATAGGGATCTATTTCTCCTCCCCCACAGCTATATCTATCCGTTCCGCTTGCAGCGGTTAAAGTATAATTATAGTAAATTGTTTCTGTTTCACCGTTCTCTAAAGGAGTGCCGTATCGGAACCAGGCGTTATCAGTACTGTTGTTCAAATAAGCGGTCCGGCCTCTGTTAGTTACTTTCAGCTCGAACTTCTGCTTACCGATCTCGCAGGAAGCAGAAGCAGGCTTCTCGCTTGTGGATTCGGTTCCGCCGTTCCGTTCAAGTTCTTCTCCAGAGTTAGTTAAAGAAATCGAGTCCGGAACAGTTTCACTCGTTCCATCATACCTGGAATCATAGCCGTTAAGTTCTATACCAGCTAAACTGCACTTGTGCTTATCTTCACTGATCTTCCCTCTTTCTTCGGCTGGGGTCATCATCTGGTTCGCGACCAACACGACAGCTACTGCAATCGCCAGTATAGCGGCCAGTATCAACAAGTACTCGAGTGAGCCCTGTCCTTTTTCCATTAGTTTAATCAATTCATCCGAAACTTAAATAGTTTACCAGTTCTGTAAAGTTGTCTGAGGCTGATCTGTTTTCCGCACTTTCTCAAGCTCTTTTTCATCAACTTCCTGGCCTAGTTGTTTCTTGATTTTAGCGGCTAGTTTCCCGCCAAGAATCCTTGCCAAATCCTTTGAATTCGTTTTCTTCAAGCCATTCACGGTTTTCACCTGGTTTTCAAACAATTTTCTCGCGCGAACTCGGCCGATTCCCTTTAATTCAGCTAGCGGCAGCAGCTCGGATTTAATACCGTGCTTTATTCTTCGACGAAGTTTCTTCAATCCCGAGAAATCGAGTTCTCTGACCTTGCACAATTCTTTTGCAGAGTAAGCCATCCACTCAGCGTTACTCATTATCCCTCTTAATGTCCCGGGCTTCACGTTAAATTCCTCGAGTATTTCTTCGTCAGTTTTTTCACTGATCCATGCTTCCATGAGCTTCGCGGTCTTGAATTTTTTCAGGAACTGGTATTCCTCGAAACCAATGCTCACGACATCGAAACCAAGTTCGTTGTCACGAGAGTGCGCTTCACTCCACAGATCGTCTTCTTCTCCTTTTCTCACTCGCAGGTACGGCTTCATTTCCTCTGTGTCAACCAGAGCGTAAAGCAATCCAAGGACCTTGAAATCTCTTTCCTGGAACGCTTCAAGCATCGAGTGAGAAGAGTAAGGATCCAGGTAAAGCTCGGAAGTTCGTTTACCTAGCTCGGTAGCAACAAGCTTTCCATCAGTTTTTTCCACGAAACCTTTTTCGTCAAGCTCGTTCAGAATGCGATCAACTTTGTTCTTCAGCACACGACTTTCTCCGTACTGATGAGCGTGGAAACTGCTCATCAAAAACTCTTCCAGGCCTTCCTCGGTTCCAACGAATCTAGCGGCAATGCTTGCGAGCAACTGGGTTCTTAGCACTGGCTCCAGCGCTAGCTGCGAGTCAACTGGTTCAGGGGTTCCTTTCACGTACTTGTCCCAATACTTTTTCTTCTTGTTCTTGTTCTTCACGGCAATGATGGCTTCTCCTTCGTCATTGTACTGTGGTCTAGCGATTCGGCCGCTTTTTTGCTTGTATTCTCTGACCGGGATCTCCTTGATTCCAGCGGAAGTGTACCGAGTCATGGATTTGTGCACTGCTCTCTCAGCCGGCAGGTTCACACCCATCGCTACTGTAGGGGTTGCAGCAATAGTGGATAATTCTCTTTCCTTAAATGCTTTTTCCACTATGGTTTTCTGCTCGTGCACTAGTCCAGCGTGATGGAATGCCGAGCCTTTCCTGATGCAGTCCGCGAGTTTCTTGCATTGTTTTGTAGGTTGCTCTAGCGCGCTTAAGACCTTTTCAGCTATTTTGTTTAGTTTTCCTTTGTTTTTCGGATTCGATAAGCCTGCTACTTTTTTTGCAGTGGATTCAGCGCTTCTTCTGGTTGACGTGAACACTGCTGTTTGCTCGTTTTCTTTGAGAGAGTCTTCGATTAACTGCATTGTTGGTGAGGACTGGTTTGACTGGATTTTTCTTGTTCCTTCGGTTGTTTTGATGGTTCCGTTGAAGTAAACGCCTTCCACGAGTTTTGTAGGCCGCCAGTCGGAGCTTACTAGTTCGGAGTCAAGCCAGTCAGCGATTTCTTCTGCGTTCGGTATCGTGGCGCTTAATGCGAGTATTTGTACGTCCTGGAAAAGTTGCTGGAATCTGGTGACGAGTACTTCAAGGGTTGGACCTCGATCTGAGTCAAGCAGGTGTACTTCGTCGACTATCAGGAGTTTTATGTCTGGAATCCATTTTGTTTTATGTCTCATGAGGGAGTCAAGTTTTTCGTTACTGCAGAAGATTGCGTTTTTTTTCTTGAGCCATGAGTCTTTTGAGTCAAGGTTCCCGAGCGATAGACCTGGTTTGAGTCCTATTTTTTTGTATTTCTGGAAGTTTTTGTGTTGTTCGTGGGCTAGGGAGCGCAGGGGGCAGGTGTAAGCGGTTTTCTTGTTTTTTTCCAGGTTTTTGAGTGCTGCTAGTTCTGCAACAAGGGTTTTTCCTGATCCGGTCGGGCTTGCTATAACGAGGTTCTTTTTTTCTTCAAGAAAATTGGTTTCCAGTGCTTGTTTTTGCACTGGGTTGAGTTCTTTTATGCCTTGGTCTAGGAGTATTTGTTTTACTTCTTGTTTGAATCCGTGTTTTTTGAGTTCTTCCATTTTTTGATCATTTTCTCGTGGTCGAACGCTAGTTCCGGCAGTTTTTTTTCTTCGAATGCTTTTACAGAGGTGGTTTCGGTTGTTTTGTCGGTAATTTTTTGTTTTGCCTTGCATTTAAAGCATATTGATATTGCTCTGCCGCGAGGATCGCGCTCAGGATCGTCGAATACGCCGATTAGTTTTTCTGGTTTGCATTCGTAGCCTGTTTCTTCTTTGACTTCTCGTTTCAGTGCGTCTTCAGCGGTTTCATTGATTTTTATTATGCCGCCGGGCAGCGCCCATTTTCCTTTTTCTGGTTTCCATTTTCGTTTCACGAGCACTAGTTTCTTGTTTTTTTTGAGTATTGCGTCTACGGTGAGCAAGAAGTTTGTTTTGTTTATTTGAGTGTTTATGTCCGTCATGTTCTTTCCTTCAGCCAGTTCAGGAGGGTTTGCATTGCTTTGTTCTGTTTTTCGAGTTCCTTTATTTTTTTGTCTGTTTCCTGTTTTTTTCTTCCGATCATTTCCATGTTGAAGTCCTGGGTTTGCTTCAGGTGCTTGTTCATTCCTGTGAGTTTTTTTCCTATCTTGCTTGTTTTTGCTTCGTGAAGTCTTTCTCTGTATTCCTCGCTTTTTACGAACATTTTAAGTCTTTTCCGCCACTTTGGCTTGTGGAGCATGTGCATTGGTGGGTTGACGAGTGAATGTGTTTCTTTGTATTTGTTGTTGGAAACCATTTTTATTTTGTGCTCCCAGTACAGTGGGTCGGTAATTCTTTTTAGGGTGTCAACAACTTTATCGGTTTTGAGTTTTTTTTCTTTTTTGCTTAGTTTGTCCTGTTTTTCTTTAAGTCTTTCCAGTTCTTTCCTGTTTTTTCCAAGTTTTCTTTCAAGTTTGTTGGTGTTCGGGTAGATGATCTGGTCTTCTTCTAGCTTGATCACGCCCCCGCTGGTCAAATAGTTCTTGAGTGCTTTTGTTTTATTGGTCGCGAGCTCTTCCGGGAACTTTTTCTTAAGGTCGCTTGGCTTGCTGATTATTTCCGTCATCATTTCTTCTTATGCAGAACTAATTTATTACTGTAACGCTAGAACAAATTAGTGATATTTATGTTACCAGGAAGTTTTGACCCGAGCAAGATGAGCAAGATGATGAAGCAACTTGGCATGGAAACCAATGAACTCGATGCCACCCAGGTAGTAATCCAATTAAACGGAAAAGAACTAGTTATAAAAGACCCTAAAGTCGTCGAAATCGATATGAAAGGCCAGAAAAGCTATCAAGTGATGGGAGAAGCAGAAGAAAGAGACAAGAAAAGTTTCACTGATGCTGACATAGACATGGTTTCGACAGAAGCTCATGTTTCAGACCAGCAAGCTGAAGAAGCCTTGAAAAAACACGATGGGGACATCGCTGAAGCCATAATGGAGCTTCAGGACTGATCTTGTTCCATGATTTCTGCAGAAACTTTTCTCAAGTCATCGAAACTTGTCTCGAGCTTGAGCAAGAAGTTTCTTTTCCCTCCTTTTTCTACTTCTTTTTTTGTTCTGAAAGAAGTTGAATTAAATCCAGTTAAGTTGAATTCCTTAGTTTCGTTGTCTTTGCTGGCAGTTATCGAGTTCGGTAAACTGATTTTTCCTAGTGTGTACCTTGCTGTGACATTACCTTTCACTCCCGGTTCAGAGAGGTTTTGGGCGTACTCTATTGCTAGCTTCAGCGGATAGTTTTCTGAAGGCAGTTGCCTTACTGAGGCGTTGTATCCTTGTTCTTTCAGGTTTTGCTGCAGTTCTGTGGTATTGGTTTTGTTTCCGAAGCCTGCGAGTATCTCTTTTCCTGTGATTTCAACTATTTTGAAGGTTTTGTGTGTTTGCCAGGTTTCTGTTGGCGGTAAGTACATTTTTCTTCCTTCGCGCGCCATTATTTGCTTGATTTGATTGCCTTGCATTGATATTGTGAACATGAAAGTGTTTGAGTCGCCTGGGTTTGTGTGCGGGTAGATCATGGCGGTCACGTTCCTGTCTTCCAAGCTGATTTTTTCCATTTGACCGGTTTCTTTTCGGGTGGCATTAACTTCTTTTGGGACGGAAAGTTGTGCTATGCTTACTTTGGTCCCGAAATCCAGTTTTTCACCGATTTTTTGCTTTAGATAGTAGTTAACTCTTTCGTTCATCGAGTGATTCGTTGTATCTATCCTGATATCGAATTTGTAGAGTCCTTCTTCGCCCGGGTTTTCTTTTCGGGATACGGAAGCGTTTTTCACTCCCCTGATACTCATTATGTCTTCTTTTAGCTCGTTTCTGTCCCCGTAGTTTGACGTGGCTGAAGCTATTATTGCCGGCATGACTCTCGTGACGTTGGTGGTGGCCTGTGCCTTGTATTCTTTGAGCGGGGTAATGTACCCTGGGCCTGAAGGCCTTTTTTGATTGGCTTGGTCGGTCTGGTTTTCTTCTGGCTGATCTTTTGCTAGCATGGAGGCTGCTGGGCCCATTGCAAGACCTATGACGGTTATTGCTGTGATTATGATTATTGCTGTTTGTTTTTTCATAGTATTGTTTTTTTGTCCATGTTTTTTAACCTTTAATAAATGAAACCAACGTAATTAGGGGAGTGATTACAATGACTGTTGAAAAAGGTAGTTTTGTTAAGTTAGAGTTGACTGGAAAAACTGAAGGCGGTAATGTTTTCGACACTACTTCAAAAGAAGTTGCTGAAGAGAATGACATTGATACTGAAGAGCTTGACTTCGAGCCAGTTGTTATAACGATTGGATCAGGAGACGCGATTCAAGGCGTTGAAGAAGCTGTCATCGGGATGGAGGAAGGCGAGGAAAAAGAAGTTAAAATTCCTCCAGAAAAAGGTTTTGGTGAAAGAGATAGCGATAAAGTCAGAGTCGTTCCCAAAAAGGTTTTTGATCAAGAAGGTATCACCCCAAGACCAGGAATGATGGTTAACATAAACGATCAAAGAGGAAAAGTTCAGTCCGCTGGCGGAGGAAGAATCAGAGTCGATTTCAATCACCCGCTCGCTGGAAAGAACTTGCTTTACGATATAAAAGTAGCTGAAGTAATCGAAGAACTTTCGGAAAAAGTTGGAGCAATGGCCAAGAGATTCTTCCCGGAGGACCTGAAGGTAGTTGTCAAGGAGGACAAGATTGAAGCTGTTCCGGATCAGGCCTTGCTTCAGAACAAGTCTTATCCGTTCATGAAGAGGAACTTTGTTTCCAAGGTTTTTGCGACGATCGACGAGATAAACAAGGTTAATTTCAGTGAAACTTTTGAAAGAGGAGACCAGTAACCTAACTTATTTAAAGGGGAAGATCAAAAAAGTAATCCCTTCTTAACAGACCGTCAAGAAGTTTCCTTCCGAAAGGTAGGGGATGAAAAGCGGAAGGGGAAAGTATTTATAATTATTAATGTAATAGGGCTAGAAGATGTAGGTATGGACAGACCGAAGTCACGCCTGTGGAGACAGAGCCTCTGTTCGTAAGAGCAAGTTCGGTCGTGGAATCAGGAAGCTCCTTGCAATAGCTAGGAGTAGTTCACATTCCTTCTAAAGGTTTTAATATGGAAGAACAAAAAAAAGGAACCACAACCGTCGGACTATTATGCAAAGATGGTGTTGTCCTAGCTAGTGAATCCCGCGCAACCATGGGAAACCTTATAGCGAACAAGAACGTTCAAAAGGTTTTCCCGATAAAGGATCACATTGGTATGACAACCGCTGGAGGCGTAGCAGACGCTCAGAAACTCATGCGGATACTCAAAGCACAGATTTCTCTGTATCAAATTAGAAGAGATTCAAGGATTACCGTAGATGCCTCAGTAAAGCTATTATCAAATATACTCAACGAAAACAGGATCTTTCCTTACTACGTGCACTTGCTTGTAGGAGGATTCGACGAAGAACCGAGACTTTACTCTCTAGATGCTGTTGGATCCGTTATCGATGAAAACAAAGTTGCAACAGGCTCAGGTTCTCCAGTAGCTTACGGAGTGCTTGAAGACAAGTTCAAAGAAAACAAATCTGTTGAAAAAAACATTCCAATTGCCTTGAAAGCCATTGACGCAGCAATAGAGCGGGATGCGATGTCAGGAAACAACGTAAACCTCGCCAGGATAACGAAAGACGGCTTTGAAAGACTTGATCCAGAAGATTATAAGCAATAACCCACCTAGCAAAAGGAAAGGCACATAAAACCCCAATTTTAAAGAAAATAGGGGAAACCATCCCACCCAGCAAACCACCCAGCAAACCACCCAGCAAAAGGAAAGGTGCACAAGTGCCCTGTTTTTAAGGAGATAGGGGAAACCATCCCACCCAGCAAACCACCCAGCAAACCACCCAGCAAACCACCCAGCAAAAGGAAAGGTACATACATGCCCCAATTTTTAAGGGAAATAGAGGAAACCATCCAACAAACAGTACCAGCTGACGCTCTGGTCACGAACGTGGAGCTCGAAGCATCTGAAGTAATCATATACACGAAGAACATAGGAAAATTCCTTCACTCAGACGGCTTGATGAGCTCTCTAGCCAAGAAACTGAAAAAAAGAGTGCACGTCAGATCAGACAAGAGCCAGTTAATGGATCCAGAGCAAGCAGAAGAAAAAATAAGAGAAATGGTGCCGGAAGGCACTGGAGTGGACAGAATAGACTTTAACAAAGCCAACCACATGGTCTACATCCAGGCAAAGAAAGTCGGACTCGTCATAGGGAAAGGTGGGAGGACCCTGAAAAAGATCACGACCACTACTGGCTGGTACCCAAAGATTTGGAGAGTTCCAGTGGCCCCGTCTCCAGTTGTGGACGGTATACGGAAAACGCTTCTTAAGAACGCTGAAGACAGGCAGAAGTTCTTGAAAAAAACAGCGAAAGAAATCTATAGAGAAGAAAAGAAATCAGTTGACTGGGCTAAACTCACACCGCTCGGCGGAAGCAGAGAAGTTGGAAGGTCCTGTTTCTTGCTTGAGACTCCGGAAAGCAAGATAATGATCGATTGCGGGGTTAACGTGGCTTCTGAGGGAGACAGGTATCCTTTGCTGGATTCTCTTGACTTTTCTTTGGATGAGCTTAGTTCGGTTATACTGTCTCACGCGCACCTTGATCACTCTGGATTCATCCCTTACTTGTTCAAGTACGGTTACGATGGACCAGTTTACGCTACACCGCCAACTAGGGCTGTATCGGTTCTTTTATCTCTTGATTATCTTGATATTGCAGCAAAAGAAGGACGTGATCCACCTTTCGGTAAAAAGCACATCAAGAAAATGATCACTCACATGATACTTCACGGTTACGAAGAGGTCACAGACATTGCTCCAGACGCTCGGCTAACGCTTTACAATGCTGGCCACATACTTGGTTCTTCAGCAGCTCATCTCCACCTTGGTAAAGGAGACCATAACTTACTTTACACTGGAGACTTCAATTTTGGTCACACGAGATTGTTTGACGCGATGACCAAGGATTACCCAAGAGTAGAGTCGCTTGTGATGGAATCAACTTACGGTGGAAAGAACGATATACAGCCGAAAAGGGGTAAGGCCGAGAAGCAGTTGATAAGCACGATAAAAAGGGTTACGGATCGAGGAGGATCAGTTCTTGTTCCGGTTTTCGCTATTGGTAGAGCTCAAGAGATCATGCTTGTTATTGAGAGGTACGCCCGGCAGAATGGCTGGGACTTACCGGTTTACTTGGATGGAATGACGAGAGAAGCTAATGCGATTCATACGGTTTATCCAGAGTACCTTAAATCTAATGTGAAGAAAAGAATCCTTCACAACAAGTCCCCTTTCGAGTCAGATATTTTCATTGACGTTGATGCGTCTGAAAGACATAAAGTAGCTCACGAGAAGTCTTCAGTTATTCTTTCCCCTTCCGGTATGCTTACTGGGGGCCCTTCAGTTGATTACTTTAAGAACATGTGTGAGAACGAGAAGAACGCAATCATCTTCGTGGGTTACCAAGGAAAAGGATCTCTCGGAAGAAAAATCCAGAATCTAGGTAACAACGGCAAATCAAAGAAGATCCCGCTAAGAGATAATGGAAGAACTCGAGGTTACAAAGTTAATATGGATATTCACACAATAGAAGGATTCAGTGGACACGCGGACAGACGTCAACTTCTAGGATTCTATAAAAAACTTAATCCGAAGCCGAACAGGGTTATGACTGTTCACGGTGATTCAAGGAAGTGTGAAACTCTTGGTAGGGACATTTCCCGGAAATTCCACACTAGTTACGTTTCTCCAAGAAACCTTGATACGATAAGGCTTTCCTAACGATTTTTATTTCAATTGACACCTAAACTAATCATGGGTATCCTGAGCTTCAAAAAAGATTTTTCAGACGTGATAACCAACTTCATAGCAAAAAGCATCCTCATTATGATGACGTTCTTTGTGGTTGGTGAATTCTACGCTTCTTACCTCGTTCAGAACAGGCTTTACCTTTTTCTTCCGTTGATGTTGTTAACTGTACTGATATTGTTCACCTCTCTAGAAGACCTGATAAGCTTGAAATGGGTTGAATTCATCCAGGAACCAGTAACTCTTATACTGATAGTGATTCTAGGAGCATTCGTTTTCGGAGAATTCTTCTGGATTTACTTCCAGGGAACAGAATTTGTGTACTGGCCAGTTTACCTTTACTTAATCGTGCTGTTGATACGGTTGTTCCGAGAACTTCTTACGGATTAAGAAACTATTATTAAACCTCTTTCTCTAAAATATTCTGATGATCGGACTACTGCTCTATGCGATATGGTATATTCTTCCAGCTTATGTAACTAATTCTTCTGCGGTCCTGTTTGCAGGGAAAAGCCCGATGGATAGTGGTGCAAAATTCTTGGACGGTAAAAGGATACTTGGACCAGGAAAAACATGGAAAGGATTTGTAGGAGCAGTGCTTCTCGGTTGCTTGGTTGGAGCAGCACAAGCGTTTTTTTCAACTTCAGAAACTTTTGTTCTCGCCATCTTTCTTGCAGTTGGTGCTATGGTCGGAGACGCAATAGGAAGCTTTGTAAAAAGAAGACTAGGACTTGAAAGAGGAGAAGCAGCTCCTTTTCTCGATCAATGGGACTTTTTATTCGGAGCATTCATCTTCAATGGATTGGGCACGATTTTCCTGGACTTGAACTTTCCTTCTCTTCTGATAATTTTATTGATACTGGTGTTAACAACGTTTCTTCATCTCTTAACGAACTGGATAGCTTACGAGCTTAACTTGAAAAGCAACCCGTGGTGAAAATGGATTTTGATAAGTTTTTGGTGAACTTCTTCCTCTTCTTCTTTGTAATCTATTTTCTCGGCATTTCTTTTTTACCTGCTTTCTTCAAGAAACTGGTCGCTTCAGGCGTTGTCCTCTCACTTAGTTTTCTTGGTAAAGAAGCAATCCAGAAAGGCCTTGAAATAACTGTTTCTTCTTTTAGTTTTAGCATAATAAACTCGTGTACTGGAATAGTTTCTTTCTCTATATTCGCTGGCTTGATGGCGGCAACTAACTGGCTATCTTTAAAGAAAAAAGTTTTGTATTCCCTGCTTGTTGTTCCTGTTTTCCTGGCCTGGAACGTGCTAAGAATCTCTTTAAGCAGTTTTACAGGTTCTTACGGGCTTTTTGTTTTTCTTCATGATTCTTTATGGGTTCTGGGAACAGGGTTGATACTCGTTCTTTACGTTCTAGCAGTAGATAACTACGGAAAATAAGTTCAGTAGCCCCGAGCGGATTCGAACCGCTGTCACTGGCTCCAAAGGCCAGTATGATTGGCCATTGTGCAAGCACTGCTGATGCAGCACTTTCTACACCACAGGGCTATGTTAAACGAAAGGCCTGACGTTCATGCCCTGGCCTTTCTTGATAGAGAAAGGGTATTCTTCTTTCCTGAGCTTAGTTGCTAGCATCTTTGTTATTAATAGTGTGCTTTTGCCCGTAAGATTTATAGCGGAATCGGCCATGTGTCTCTCAAGATCTGATTCGTTCATGTATTCTGATCCTTCTTCCGTTAGGATCATGGTGGTCAAATCAAGTTTTTTCAGGAACTTCATGGTTTTGTAGAGGCTGTACCTGTAGTCCGCGGTATCCATTATGGATCTGAGAGGGCTTATTGAGTCGATGACAAGTCTTTTTGCGTCCAGAGCTTTCACTATTTTTTCTATCTTGGAGAGTATCTCTCCTTCTACTGAATTTGGAGCGAATTTCGAGTAATCCTCTGGATTTATTGAGTATACTTTCAGACGATTTTTTTCCTCGAGTTCTTTTATTTTCCAGTCAAAGGTTTTGGAGTACCAGTAAAGGGTACTATCAAATTCTTCGATTTGGATAAGGATTCCTGGCTCGTTTTCCTGCAAGTAACCATTATGGAGGAACTGCATTCCCATTATTGTTTTTCCTGCTCCGTGAGGACCGTAAATCACGTTGTTGCTATTTTCTGGTAGTCCTCCGTCTGTAATTCTATCAAATCCTGGGATGCCTGTTGGAGTTCTTTTCATTGATTCTTTATTTCTTCTTCTCGACTTAAAAAGTTTTGCAGCCGTAAAAAGGTTAAAAATATTGATGAAGTAGTTACTCACATGAACACAGAAGAATGGATGAACTCCGTAGACAATCTACCTGAAAAAAAAGCAGAACCTGGAAAAGGCTCTGAACACAGGATGAAGCCCTCAGAAAACAATTTAAGAGAAAAAATGATCAAAAAAGGGTTTGAAGAAGTTCAACTACCTTCATTCGTTAGCGAAAAAACATTCAAATCATTCTATGGTGATGCTACACCTTTCTTTTCATCTATGCACGTTTCAGCACACAAGAACATGCTGGAACCTGAAGAAGCAGATTTAAGTAAGATATCAGGCTCGTTAAGCGAGGAAGAAAAAAGAAAGATAAAGAAAGTAATAAGATCCGAGGACAACCCTCGCAAAATACTGGAGAAACTGGTCTCAGAAGCAGGCCTGATGCTACCTCAAGCAGTAAAAGCAGTTGAAATATCGTTCCCAAGCGTCAAAAAATCCGAGGAAAAACTCTTAAGAGGATCTATGGCCTTGGCCTGGCCTGAAACGATTTCAGTGCTCTCTAAGAAAAAAACAGGCTCTTTATTTCTTTTTTCTATCGGAAGATGTTTCCTGCCGGAAAGACCAGTGTTTTCTTTCGTGGTATCGGGCGGGACCCAGGAACAAGGAAAAGGAATAGTTGGAAACCTGTTCAAAAGCTCTGAGTTCAGGAAACCTGATTTCACCGATCCTTGTTTTGTTCCTGGAACAGAAGAAATCTTTTTGAGGAACGGAGAAGAAGCTGGAAGAACTGGAGTGATCAGAGGGCTTGAAAAACCTGTTTTCTTCTTCGAAACAGATTTAAAGGAGGCTTTCAACGAATCTTTTTTCACCCAGTTCGATAAAGACTGGGATTTAACAGACCAAGAGATAGTTGAAGCAATCAAAATTGATGAAAAACCTTCTTCAACCTGGGGAAAACTACTCAGCAAGAAGATACAAAAGACTTGTAAGCTTTACGGTGATCACAAGGCTCCTTCAGAGTTTCAAGTTTTCAAGAAAGAGGTTGATGACCACGAACTACAAGTTTGGGTTAAAGAAGACAAAGAAGGCCCTTTATGCGGTCCAGCGTTCCTGAACGAGGTTTACGTCCATGAAGGAAATGTTCTTTCTCTCCCTCCAAGCGGGGGCGGAGAAAAATCTTTGGTCAAGAAAGCCAGAAGAGAAGGAGTTGAAGCAGATTTCAATTTCCTGAAGGCTTTTTCGGACATGGTAGCGCACGAAATAGAGAGCGATCCATTGAAGGAACAGAAAATTTCTGTTAAGAAGATAAACAATCCTGAAGAGATAAACATCCGGGTTCCTGACATAATCCGAAGGTACACGAGAGATAAGATGCTGAACATCGGTGGAAAAGTAGATATAACTGTTGAAACAAGAGTTAAGCGGCTTTGGACGCACGAGCAGCCTTAAATCATGTAACTAACTGCTAAACCAAGTAATCCAGCTGAAAGCGTTGATATAAAGTTCACTGCAGCGTTCCCAATCAGTTCTCTTCTTTCTAGAGTAGCTCCGAGCACTGAATCAATGTTGCAACCGATTATTCCTCCGATGAACGTCATGAGAGACAATAACGGACTCTGGAATAAAATGAAGCTAATTAAACCTATTACCCCTGCTCCGATTATTTCGAAGGCTGTGCCTAACAGAGATACCCCTCCGTCTGCTCCTTTTTCTATTTCTTCTAGCGTGATTATGCAAAAAGGCTTTTTGGATGATAGTACTCCTATTTCTGATGAAAGAGTGTCTGCCGTAGCAGTGGAAACTGCTGCGCAGAACCCAAACAGGTTACCTGACAACGCCATTATAAGCGGAGCCAGCCCATTTCCTAGGACATTCCCAATCTTCCTTTGCTTCTGAGCAAGGCCAATGCTTGATTTCTCGTCTTTCTGCATGTTGGTGGCTACTGCTCCTAGGATAAGGAAGGCTAGTAGAATAAGAAACCAGTTAAGGTTTTGAGAAAGTATTATTATGATGCCGATGACAATGCCTGTTGAAGAACTTACTGAATCAAGTGCTTTTGCCAGGTAAGCTACTAAACCCGCTATAATAGGGAGAAGTAGCGCTATCGGCTCCATTTTTTCACTCTTCGTCGATTTCGACTGTTTTGGTTATCTCGGTTCTGCTTATTGGGTAGATTTTTTTAACTGAGTTGAATATTTTGGCTGCGATCTTTCCGAAGATGATTTCCTGAAATACTTCTTTTTTAGTCATCTTTTTAGCTTTTTTCCTGAATTTCTGGACCATTTTCTTCCGCATTTCTTTTTCTTGTTTTTCTGTCATTCCTTTTCTGCCGAAGCTAAGTAGTTTTGTTTTGAGTTTTACTCCGTCTTTGGTTTCGAATTTGGTTACTGCTTCCACTAGTGCTTTCATTCTTTTTGTGTTTCTTTTGATGTAGCTTCTTTCTAGTTCGCATCCTTTTATCTTGGTCGTTAGCTTTTCTCCTTCTTTTACACCGTTCACTTGGAAGACTACGTTCATCTTTTGTTTTGAGTGTTTTCCTGTTATTTCTGATAGACTTAGGGTTATTGTTCTTCCTATAGCGTCGTCTGGCTTTACTGCTCTTGTTTCGCCTATCTTGTTTTTTTTGAATGAGTCCGGAGCGTTTATCTCGAACCATTTCTTTTTTTTGTATTTCGCCATTCAACCACTTTTTTATCAATTTTTTTGAGTACGTTTAGTATTTCTTTTTTTCCTTCTGTTTTGAATCCGTTCACCTGAGCTTTTATCCTGTATTTCATTTTTTTATTTGCTTCAGTGTGGAGTCAAGGTTATTTGGTTTGTAGTACCATTCTTTTGGGAGGACTCCTTTTTTCTTATAGTATCTTTGAAGTCTTCTGATCTTTGATTCAATGAGTTTTAAGCCTCTTTTGTTTGACTTATCTTTCTTGTTTTTTTCCATGTGTTCTCTGAGGTTCGCTGCCTTTTCTATTAGGTCCTTCAGATCTTCTGGGAAGTCCGGTTTCTTGTCGTGTTCTTCCAGTATGTCAGTTATTTTCTTGTCGCAGACTGTTTTTGTTGACGGTATCCCGTACTTATCTCTGAGGATGATCCCTATCTCGCTCGGGCTCTTACCTTCAT
>JAGXON010000005.1 GCA_023659865.1 Candidatus Diapherotrites archaeon LH_S9
TAGATTAAAATGTTTCCGTGAGAAAAAGTAATTGCATGCCTGAGGATATAGAAGATAGAGACATTGGAGATAGAGTTAGAGAGAAAGCAGCTGAAAGAATAGTTCAGATGAACAAGTGGCTCGAAAACGATAAGTGGGTGAAAGACTGGCTGAAAGAAAACGAGGAGTGGCTGAAAAACCAAGACCGGCTGGACAAAGACAAGAAGTGGCTGAAAGGCTGGCTGGAAGGAGAAGACGTAGAACCCGCAGACCTCTCTCCTGAAGACAAATTAGGGATAACAATCAAAAAAGCACAGGAAGAGCTTGAAGGAGTGAAGGACGAAAGAATTTTAAGACATTATGTTTACGCTGCTCACGGGGAAGGAACGAGAAGCCATTACAAAGATCACGAGAAGGTTAAAGAAGCTGCTGGCCATATAGGCGAGTACCTGACGGACAAACAGTTTTTCTATAAAGTGATTCATAATAAGGCTTTTGATCAATTCATAGAGAACATTGGTTCCCCGGAAAACATCCTTTTCCCGCAGGAGCTGGCGGAAGAAATTGAATCACCAGATTCACTGAAGAAGGAGATGGATGAAGACGAAATAAACCAGTTCAAGCTAGCGAAGGTACGTGCCGCTAAGAAGAAAGCTCAACAGGGCGATAAAAAATTTTCAGAGAAACTCGAGAAGAGGATAGAGGAGCTGGAAGAGGAGTTTAGCTGATTTCACGAGGATTTCAAAGAAAGAACGCCTAGTGCAAAGGAAGTGGCCGCAGACAAGAAGAAGATTAACGTTTTCAGAAAGTTAACAGAAGTTCAGAACCTTTTGAAAGAAATTAAGGAAGAGCACCCATATGCTTCTAGGAAAGAAGCTCTTGGCATACTGGATTCCACAGTTGAAAGCGGTGAAAGCACGATAAGGGAATACATAAAAGCTGTGAGAGGGAAGAAAGGAATGCCAAAATACGATAAATACCCCCAGTTCTTCTCAGAAGGAAAAAGAAGCTGAGTAACGTTTTGATATTAATAGTGGGAAACAGGTTCTGAAGAAAATTGAGCGTAATAGAGATAAGGAGAGGGGTTGGAAAGAAGTGAGTGAAACCTAGGACTAGCTAAGTCTAAGGCATAGGAATCAGTCTATTGATTCTTGTTGGTGCTGGTCCAGGTTTTCGTGAGAAAAGAGTTTATTCTTCGTTCACTTTTTCTACATCGATGGCTTTTAGACCTCTGTCTGTTTCTTCAACTTCGAATTCTACTTCGTCGCCTTCCTCAACCGTTTCTTCTTCTGCGATGTTGCTGAGGTGGACAAATACGTCTTCTCCGCCTTCTCTTCCTATGAAGCCGTATCTTTTTTTGAGGTTGAACCATTTTACAGTTCCGTTCATTTTTTTGCTCCTATTCTATGTTGATGTTAAGTTTGTGGAGCCTTTCAATCTGGCTTTTTCAAACAAGGGATTAGGATTTAAAGAATGTGACTTCTAATATTAGTGAAAATGCTTGGTCTTGAATTCAACTTATTGTTCGATATCGGGATAATCCTGATAGTAGGAACTATACTAGCCTATATCCTGAAGAAATTAAAGCAGCCTCCGCTGATCGCATACATACTGGCAGGAGTACTACTTGGACCCATAGGTTTTTCGCTTATAACCAGTCAAGAAGATATACTCCTCCTAGCAGAACTAGGAATTGCCTTTCTCCTTTTCATTGCAGGAATAGAACTCGATATAGACAGATTAAAAAGAGCTGGAGTCCCTTCTGTGTTAGTGGGAGTGATTCAGACCGGGGTAGCCTTCTTGATCGGTAATTTAATCGCAAGGTTCTTTGGGTACCCTTTTTCCTCTGCAATTTTCATCGGACTTGCAGTTTCTTTCAGCAGCACTATGATAGTAGTGAAAATCCTTTCAGAGCGAAAGAAGTTAAATTCATTAACCGGAAGACTATCTCTAGGCATACTGTTAGTGGAAGACATTATAATAATCGTGGCTCTATCCCTACTAAGCAGTTGGACTGGAACATCTTCTTTGCAAGGAATATCTCAAATAGTGGTTAATGGAGCAGGTCTAGTAGCCATAGCAATAGTAATGAGTAAATACATTCTTCCAAAAGCCCTTGAATTTGCTGCAGACACAAGAGAGATCTTTTTCCTTGCATCAGTCACCACTTGTTTCTTCTTCATAGGCCTAGCCTCAGCACTAGGTTTCTCCATAGCTATCGGAGGCTTTATTGCAGGACTAGCCCTTGCCACACACCCGTATAACGTTGAAATATCGGCTAGGATGGATTCTCTCAAAGATTTCTTCACTGTAATCTTTTTCGCTTCACTTGGAATGCAACTGTATCCTCATGTAATAGTCAAAGAGATATGGCTCGTAATATCTCTTCTATCCGTACTGTTCATAGTGAAACCTATAGTTATGAGCTCGGTGCTCAGTTACCTTGGTTATGGTACAAGAGTACCTATAAAGACTGGTATCGGGCTAGCTCAGGGCAGTGAATTCGTTTTCATATTGGCAAGCCAAGGACTGGTGTTAAACGCGATAACACAGGAAACTTATTCAGTGATGATTTCAGTGATACTGTTTTCGATAGCAGTAACTCCTTACAGCTTTAAGTTCGCAAATAAAATAGCTAACTATTTCATGAAAAAATTTCCTAGAGGACTGTTGAGAAGAAAAAGAATAGATGAGCTGGAAAAAGAGAAAAAGAATCTAAAGAATCATATAATACTGATAGGTTGCGATGTTATGGGAAGAAGTATCTTGGACGAAATAGGCCATGGTAATGTCTTGGTCATAGACCACGACCCAGAAGAAGTTGAAGAGCTGCGAGAAGAAGGATACAAAGCAATCTACGGAGAAGCAGACTGCGAGATGATCATCTCGGAACTGAACGTGGAGAAAGCAAAAATGGTTGTGGAAACCGTCCCTAACTTCGAAGAAAGCCTTTACATCCTCAGAAAAGTCAAAAAAATGAATGAAGACTTGCTAGTAGTTAACACGGCCGTCAGAGTCGATGACGCTTTAAGACTTTACGAAGAAGGATCTGACCTAGTTCTAGTTCCAACGGAAGTAGCTGGAGAAAAAGCATCAGCAGACATAAAGAAAATATTGAAGGGAAAAAACTTAAAGGAAAAAGAAATTCAAAACCTTAAGCAACTGGAAGCAGAAACATACGAAATAATCTAGAAAAGGAAAAAAATGAAAAAGAAATTGATGGGTCTACTGGTTCTTGCAATCCTTTCAGCTGGTTGCATTAACACAAACCAGGATCAAGGGCTGGAATACAAAGAAGCTAGAGTTGTCACGAACCATGAGTACTTTGAAACTGCAAACGAACTTATTTCAAGCGCTAACAGCTCGATAAAACTGCTGATGTTCCAGGCAAGAAAATACGATGATTATCCTGACTCGGAAAGCAATCAACTTCTCGAGCAAATAATTCAGAAAAACCAGCAAGGAATCGATACAAAAATCGTTCTCGAAGGAGGCGAAGACTTCCTAGGAGAAGAATGGAAAACAAAACAGTTCTCAGCCTACAATTACCTTAATTCGAACAACGTCCCGGTCAAAGAAGACCCTGAAGGAACATTAACTCATGCAAAGCTATTGATCGTGGACGAATACGTTTTGATCGGTTCAACGAACTGGAACTACAACGCCTTGACAAAAAACCATGAAACGAATTTGCTGGTGAAGTCAAGAAAAATAAGGGACGAGTACACTAACTACTTCAACCAAATCTGGAAAAAATCCAGGGAATACCAGTAGAGGAAAACAACGTGAAACTCGATGAAATAGATCCAGAAGTCAATAAAGCCATAAAAAACGAGATAAACCGGCAGAAAAACCAGTTAGAAATGATTGCTTCAGAAAACTTTGCAAGCGAAGCCGTTCTGAAAGCTCAAGGCTGCGTAATGACCAATAAATACGCCGAAGGCCTTCCAGGAAACCGTTACTACGGCGGATGCGAGTACGTTGACATTGTCGAAGAACTCGCGATAAAAAGAGCTAAAAAAGTTTTCAACGCAGAACACGTGAACGTACAACCGCACTCAGGATCACAGGCCAACATGGCCGCTTACTTCTCGGTGATGGATGAAGGAGACACTATTCTTGGCCCAAAATTATCTCACGGAGGACACTTAAGTCACGGAAGCCCTTACAGCTTTTCAGGCCAGTTGTTCAACACGATCCAGTACGAGATCGATCCAGAGACAGAGAGATGGAACCACGACCAGATAATCGAACTCGCTGAAGAAAACAAGCCAGACGTTGTTTTAACAGGATACAGTGCTTACCCTCGAGAAATCGATTTCAGCGCATTCAAAGAAGCTGCAGACGCAGCAGGCGCTTACTTGATAGCGGACATAGCGCACATCGCTGGTTTAGTGGCTGCAGGAGAGCACGAGAACCCGTTTCCTGAAGCAGACATCGTAACAACGACCACGCACAAGACGTTGAGAGGAGCAAGAGGTGGCGTGATCATGAGCAAGAAAGAACTGGCTGAAGACGTGGACTTTTCGGTGTTCCCGTGGATGCAGGGCGGGCCTTTGATGCATGTGATTGCTGGAAAAGCAGTTACTTTCAAAGAAGCATTGACTCAAAGCTTTGAAGAATATCAGAAGCAGATTGTGAGGAACGCGAAAGCGCTTGCGTCTGTTCTGAAAGAGAATGGCTTGAAACTCATGTCAGGCGGAACAGACAATCACTTGATTCTGGCGGATGTCACGAGTGTTGGCCGAACAGGTAAAGAAGCTGAGGACTTGCTTCATGATGTTGGGATCACTTTGAATAAGAACATGATTCCTTTTGACGACAGAAAGGCGGAGGATCCAAGCGGAATCAGGATTGGTACGCCTGCGTTAACAACTCGAGGTATGAAGGAAGAGGAAATGCAAGAGATTGGTGAAATGATTATTAGCGTCTTGAAAGGAAAAGAAAGCAAGAATAAAGTAAGTGAAAGGGTTGAAGAGCTTTGTGAAGAGTTCCCACTCTACGAGGATTTGGAGTGGTGAAATGAATAGAGTAAAGGAATTCGATGAAAAACTGCCTAAGTTTCCTGACGGACGAATCGATTATCGTGAATCAGATACTGCTCTGATCGTGACTGCTTTCCTGAAGTTCGGGAACGAGATTCTTTTGATGAAGAGAAGTGATAAGGTAGCTGAGTACAAGGGAAGGTGGAACACTGTTGCAGGTTACTTTGACAGGATGGAGCCAGCTGGAGACAGGGCTTTGAAAGAAGTTAAGGAGGAGACTGGAGTCACGGAAGATCTTGTTTCTGCTCTTGTGATCGGGGAAGTTTTTGAATTCACTGACGAGGATATAAATAAAACCTGGATTGTTCATCCCGTGCTTTTTGAATTAACTGATAAACCTGAGATCAAGCTGGATTGGGAGCACACTGACTACAAGTGGATCGGAACTGAAGAACTGGAAGACTTTGACACTGTTCCAAAGCTCGATAAAAGTCTTGAAAACACTTTACAGGTACTCTAGGTCTTCTTGAGATAGAACTGAGAAAACTCCTTTTCTGCTCCCGTTTTCTCCTACAGAAACTTTTCCAACTTTTTCTTTATTTGATTCAAGATCAAATTGTTTCAGGAAATCTTCTTTTTCTTCTCCTAGTCCAATACTCAGTGCCTTAAAGTTCATGTTTCTCTTTGCTGCTTCTAACCCTTTTTCAACCCGAGGAGTTTCCTGAACTTCCTCTAGTTTGTCTGAAAGTGGGCCCATATGCTCCTTGAATTTTTCCGAGTTTTTATCGAAGTCAATGTTATGAGAGTGGATCAAGGAAACGTCAGATAAAGCTTTTTCTATGTGCTGAAAATCTGGTTCTCCTTTTATGTTGTCGAGAACTTTCTCATAATTATCTGAATTAAGTTCCTTACCGCTTTTAACGTGATGGAATAAAGTTCTTGCCATTTCTTCTTCGCTGTTTCCTTCTTCCAGGTTATCCAGAACTTTTTCTATGTGATCGTTGTTGAGATTCCCGTTCCTTGCATTTTCGTGCAGAACCGAGATATCTTCTTCATCATGTTCCCCTTTTCCTATTTTCTCGAGGATGTCAAATACCATATGTATTGTTTCTTACGTTCTAGTTAAAAAAATTTCCGGAATGATTTATAAATAAAGATAGTTTAATTGAGAGTAGAGTGATAAAAATGATTTTGAACATGTCAGCAAGCGCCTTGCAAAACCTCTTGATAAATCTTGTTACAAGCTTAGTGCTTGGAATAGCTTTAATCGCTGTAGGCTACGGGATAGCAGTGATAGTTAAAACAGTGCTTGAAAGAGCTCTAGAGAAAATAGATATAGAGGAAAGAATGGAGGAGCGCGGGCTGGAGAACGCCTTGTTCGGTTTCTCTTTAGAAGGAGTGATAACTGGACTAGTGAAATGGATAATATTCCTGTGGTTCCTTGTTTCAGCAGTGAACATCATTGAAACCGGTTTCATTTCAGCTACTCCGCAAACAAAACCTGTTCTGACTAACTTCTTGATTGGTTTAGTGCAGTTCCTACCATCATTGCTTGAAGGAATGCTGATAATCATTGTTGGTTTGCTAGCAGCAGACTACCTTGCCACGAAAGTCAGAGAAGGAATACAAACCTACTCGAAACCAATCGCAGCTGGAGTAAGAGCATTAGCGATATACTTCACGGTAACCATCGCCCTCAGTAACCCTAACTACAACATAAACGTACAGATAATAACACAGATTTTCGAGTACTTCGTACTAGCGATTGCAATAGGAATCGGAGGCGGACTAGCGCTATCAATTGGTTTAGGTCTGAAGGACACGGTCAGGAAAGTAGCTAGGAAGCATGAAAGAAGTCTCGAAAAGTTCTTGGCAGGAAAAAAAGAGGATTGATTACTTAACGTTAAGTGCGGCTAGCCTGAGTTCTGTACCTACTGCAGGATGAGGTAAGTCAAAATTAGTCAATACCTTTGGATGGATTTCTCCCATCCAACCTATTTCTTTTCCTTTTACTGATATTTTTGCTGCTCTTCCTTTAAAGAGGAAAGGCTTCCGTGTTCTTGTGAGCTCGTAGTTCAGGCCGAGCTGAGAGAACAAAGAGTTGGCAAGAGCCTTTATTTTGGTGAACCCTATTTTTGGTCCTGAAAGTATTGCTGCAAGTCTTTTGCTCTCCTTTATCCTTCCGTCTTCTCTTTTGATTACTTTTCCAGTTTCAAACACTTCTTGCGGGAAAGAATGGTGCGTGTTGTTTGAAAGGGTTTTGAGAAGTCCTGGAGTAAGCATGTTTCGGAGGGCGTCATAGTTTTCGTTGACTGGATTCGTTGCTTTTACCAATGGTTGTTTTTTTCTCCCCATTTTTTGGATGAGTGTTTTTTCGTTGGTGAGATGGTAGTTTTTGCATTCGACGAGTCCGAGTGAAGTCATTGTGCTGTTGATTATTTTCTCGAAAAATGTTAGCCTGCTCTCGGAACCCAACCCCCTTAATTCCGGTATTTCTGGTTCAAAGTTCTCGTATCCGTGAGCTACTGCAATGTCTTCAACTAAATCAATTTGGTGCAGCACGTCAGTCCGGTAACAAGGAACAAAAACGATTTCTTCAGTTGTTCCAAACCTCATCTTTTCCAGTTCTTTTCTTATCTCGTCTTCGGAAAAGTTTTTCCCAAGTAATTTGTTCACGTAGTCTTTTTCAATCGTCATTTTATCTGGCGTTAGGTCTGGGAAGGTTTCTCCGTTCAACCGAACCTCGTGTATCTTTCCACCCATGTCAGCCATTGCTGTGGCCATTATGTTCAGTGTCTGCATCACTATTTTCTTGTCGTAGCCAGTAACGTCGAGGAAGAACTCGTTGTCTCCTGGTGTAACCTGGGTTTGTTTTCCGTTGATAATTGGTGGTAAAGATAAAAGCATTCCGTTGTCGTCTATCCATGCCGGGAACTTCTTGTATCCCTCGAGCAGGTGAGCAAATTTCCGCCCTTTCGGGTGCTCTTCCAGTACTTTTCGAGCCGTCATTTCTTCTTCAGCTTGCAGTGGATGAAAAGAAAAGCTTTTGCTTACTCCCCTGTATTTGACAGGGAAAGTGATAGGATCCAGGTTATGTAATCCTATTGCTGCTTCTTTTCTTCTTCTCCCGTGGGTGACGTGCAGTTTTTCTTGTAACTGCATCAGTGACTCCAAGAGTTTTTCGTTAACTGTTAGGCCTTTAACGACTGCTGCTGCAGCCACTGGCCTGGCTTCAGGTTCTTCTGTTTCAGCTTCGAAGCTTTCTTCCTTGTTTATCTCGTATTCTTTTAGGCCGATTTCTTCTTCTATGAGGCCTTTCAGGTTCTTTGCCAGTCCTTCTTCGTAAAGTAGGTCAGGTCGGTCCGGGAACACTTCTACATTGATTTTGCTAGTGCTGACTGATCCCACGTCTGTTCCTAGCATGGATATTTCGTGCTCTAGCTGTTCGTCTGTTAATTCTGTTTTAATGGTTTTTATGACTCTTTTTTTGTCGAGTTCTACTGTTGGCATTAGTATCGCATCCAGTTCTTCATTTCTTTCAGTGTCTTCAGGTCGTTGGAGTAAAGTTTTCTAATGTCTTGGATGTCGTAGTAATCCATGATTAGCCTGTCGTATCCCATTCCCCAGGCGAGAACAGGGACTTCTTTACCTAATAATGGTTCGACTACTTCTGGTCTGAATATTCCTGCTCCTCCTAGCTCAATCCAGCTTTTTTTCACGGGATGCATCACTTCTATTTCCAGAGACGGTTCAGTGTAAGGGAAGTAAGCTGGTCTGAACCTGGCTTTCTCGAACCCTAGTTTCCCAAAGAATTGTTTGAGGTATCCTAGTAAGTGCTTGAAGTTCACGTCAGGGTCGACAACAATTCCTTCAACTTGATTGAACTCGAACAAGTGACTCCAGTCAAGGGACTCGTTCCTGAAGCATCTTCCGACCGAGAAGTACTTCGAGGGCAGGTCATCTTCCGTAAGTTTACTTATGGCTTTTGCTGATAGCACTGTTGCATGAGTTCTAAGAACTCTTTTCCTGGCTTCTTCCTCGCTCCAGTCGTACTGCCAGCCTTTCGAGCCAGCAACTCCTTCCTCGTGAGCTTCTTTAACTCGTTCCACTAGCTCTTGCTCAGGCAAATCTGCTTGCTCGGGTTCAATGTAGAACGTATCCTGGAGTTCTCTTGCTGGATGATCTTGTGGCACGAAAAGCGCGTCGAAGTTCCAGAAAGTAGAGTTGATTAAAGGCCCGTTCATTTCTTTGAATCCTAGTTCTATCCAGATTTTTCTGACGTAGTCCATTGCTTGAGACACGAAGTGTTTTTTACCGAATTTCCGGTCTTTTACCGGTGCCTGTATGTCGTATTGCCTGAATTCTTTTCCTTTCCATTCACCGTCTTTCCATTCATCGCTCTTGAGCATGCGATGCGTTAACACGTTTATTTTTTCCTTGAACTCAAGCTTGTCTCCCAGTTCCAACTCGAGCCTGTCTTTCAGTTCCTTTTCTTTTTTTTCAGTTAATTGAACTGTTCTTTTTGTCTCTTCTGTTTCTTTGATTATCTTTCCTCTTTCCTTGAGGGTTTCGAGTATGTCGTCAGGGACTTCCTCTTCTTTTCTTGGTTTCTTGAGGTACTCTAGAGCTTTTTCTTCTTTTGTTTTACCGTAAAGAGCTTCTTCTCCGTCTTCAGTGAGTTCAATGTAGCCGGCTTCGATTCTGGCGAGGTTCTTTTTCATAAGCCAGGTTATAGCGATTTTTGCTTTTTTTTTCCCGAGCCGTTCCTTCAGTTCTTTTACTTCGAGACCGTTCTTGACTTCTTTTAAGGCCTTTCTTTCAGGCAGTTCTTCTTCTAAATAGTTTTTTCCTTCTTTGTTGAGCTCGAGGTGAATTGTTTTCGATTCCTTTATTTCAACTAAGTCTTTTGAGTAAAGCCAGAGCGATGCGTGGGAGACAGAAGCATTAGGTAGACTGGTTTCTTCGGCTAGCTCTTCTTCAGTCATTTCTTTTTTTTCTTCTAGAGCTAGCAATATCTTCTTTTCGTGGTCGTGTAGACTTTTCTTAAGATCCTGCAAAGAAACACCTGCCTGAAAAATAATTACGTCTTTATTATAAAAAGGTGTGCGTAAAATACTGAGTGATTGAAATGCCTGTCCTAGATGCTTCAGCCATAATAAATCGAGTTGGAGAACCTCTGGAGGAAAAGAAATACTTCACTGTTCCCGAAGTCATCAAGGAGATAAAAGACCTGGTTTCAAGACAGGTACTGGAACTCGCCAAAGAAAAAGAGAATATAATAGTGTTCAGCCCGAGCAAGAAAAATTTGGAGCGAACAAAAGAAGCTGCAAAGAAACTGAATGTTCTCAAAGACCTGAGCGACACCGATCTGAAAGTGATTGCTCTCGGACGGGAAAAAAACCAAAAAGTAGTCACAGACGATTATAGGATGCAGAAGACATGCAAAAAACTCAAAATTGGATTTGAGCCCGTCATACACAAAGGAATAGAAAAATAACAATTAAAAAGTTTAAAGAACTAAGCAGCCGGCCACAGCACCTAGTACAGCTATAAATGTGAGCAGGGTTGCCATAGCGACATGAGGAACTCCTCTTTTCATACTAATCAATAAACAATGTTCACCACATATTAAAAAACAAGGGGTGGCGTTCACTCGGAATGATTTATTTCTTCGTGAGCCGTTGGTTCTCCAGCAAACGCTCCACTAACCAGTGAAAAGATTTGTTTCCGATACCAAAAAGCTATGCCCAGTATTATAAGTACTGCAAGCAAGTTAATAGGAGTTCCAAACCATTCAGTAGTTCTTTTTACCAGCACCTCTGTCGAGATCTGGCTTTGAATAGTTACTTCCCTAGTAAAACTGACGCGGAAATGTTCAGCATTGAACGGCTGCCTGTAACTCCAGACAAACACGTCATGCTTTTTCCCATCTATTATCTCGCTCCTCTTCTTGAAAGGAGGCGGAGTAACATCTTCAGCAAGCGTTAAAACTGAAGGCATCTTCACAGTGAGTTCTGTTGGAGGAGAGAACGGTAGTTTTATCTTTTCTCCATTGTAGAACCTGAATTCTTTTTCAGTGAGAGCTAAAACAGCTTTCTTCCCTTTTGTTTCCACCTGTCGCACGAGTTCATTGGTTCTGTACTGAAGCACTACAATAGCTATGTCCGATTCTGAAACCTCAGGTATAATCCTCATTTCTTCGACAGGAACCTTCAAAGTCTTCTGGATTCCTATTTCCTTCCAGTCATCCATTTCATTGGATTCAACAGTCGTGTTAAGCAAAGCTTTTCCCTGTTCGCTGGAGGTTCTGATCCAGTACTCTTCTTCAATGTTTCCTGAACCGTCTTCGCTCATAGTTACTACTATATCGTGCTTTACTACTTCGACACCGAACGCTCCGAAAACAAAAAGCATCAATACAAGGGCCAGAAAAACTTTCTTCATCAAAAAAGATTGATGTAAAGAAAGTATAAAAAGATTCAGAAAGAAATGCTTTTCAGATCCTCTGCCGTCTCAGTATTGTGAAAAACTTTTCTTGCTTCATCCCGCAGCTTATGAACTTTCTTGTAGCGCGGGGAAAAATGAGTCAAAATCAGTTTCTTCACCTGAGCTTCTCTAGCAACTTCAGCAGCTTCTTTAGCAGTACTGTGATTCGTTTTCTTAGCTCTATCGAGCACGTCCTGAGAGAAAGTAGAGTCATGAATAAGCAAGTCAGCGTCTTTTGCCTCGTTCACTAGCCTAACGCATGGTCGCGTGTCCCCAGAATAACAGATCTTTAGACCTTTTTCCTTGAAAACGTAGTCTTCAGGATTGATGTTCTCCCCCTGCCACTCGACTTCTTCCCCCTGCTTTATTTTCTTGTACAACGGACCTGGCTCCAAACCATGGTCTTCAACGAGCTTCTCTTCATCAATATGCTTCACTGGCTTCTGCTGAAAGACCAGGCCTAAAGAATTCTTCCTGTGCCTAACGGGAAACATCTTGAAAAAGTATTCATCTGTCTCAAGCGCTTTGCCTTCATCAACTTCCTTGACTTTTATATCAAAAGCTTTTTCATAGGAACCTAGTTTCTCCATTATCCTGACAAGATCCTCTGTTCCTTCTGGCCCTATGATCAGTAGATCTTTTTCTCTTCCGCGGAGGTTCAAGGTCTGTATGAGCCCAGGTATCCCAAGAATATGGTCTCCGTGAAAGTGAGTGATAAAGATGGCATTGATTTTAGTAGCGCTTGTCTTCGACTTCATCATCTGTCTCTGGGTTCCTTCTCCGCAATCAAACAAGAATCGGTCGGATTTGAATCTGAAGAAGATCGAGGTATGGTTCCTCTTGACTGTTGGAGTTGCCGAACCTGTCCCCAGGAAAACAATTTCCGATTCCATGACTCAATTGATTATGACAACAAAAATATTTAAATCCGTAACCATTTTCTCTTAATCATGGAAAACAAAGAACTAGCTGAAAAACTCGTCAACCAGAGCATGAAGATTGGAAGAAAGAAGAACCCAGGCATCAAGAAAGCCGAAGAAAAGTACGGAAAAGAAAAGATACAAGAGATAAGAACCAACCAAGAAAAAATAAACGAAGAAATAAAGAAAGAGATTTCAGACGTTGATTACGGACCTCTTTTACACACTTCAAACGGAAAGCTAGATATCAAAGAAGAAGTAGGACACACCGTCATGATCACCTGCCATAAAGAAAACAGAGAGCTCGCAAGACAAATAGAAAAAAAATGTCTTGAGAACGGAGCGCACACACTACTACTACAAAAAAACACCGAGAGAATGAAAGAAAAATACGTTCTGCCCCCAAAAGACACTTTGAAAGAACTTCCTGAAATCTCGAAGTCCCTAGCATCAGAAATTGATTACGCCATCACTATCGAACCAGCAGAAAAAACAAAATGGAAAAAAAACTTGCCAGAAAAAAAGCTTTCAGCTCATTCGCCAGTAAAACAAAGACTTTACAACATCAGAGACAGGAACCAGGTCAGATGGGCTTACGTTGGATGGCCGCACCCAGGAATAGCAAAAGACCTCGGCATAAGCAAAGAAAAGTTCGAAAGAGTCCTGAACACATCGGTGGAAGAGTCCTTCAAGCAAGAAATGGTTGACACCATCCAAACCTACCACGAATTAATGTCCAGAAGCAGAGAAGTTCGAATAGAGAGCGAGGAAGGCACCGAATTATTTTTAAGTGTTGAAGGAAGACATTTCCTTAAAGACAACGGGGTACTGAGCAAGAAAGACATTGAAAGAGGGGACATAGGCATGAACTTCCCTTGCGGAGAAGTTTTCGTTGCACCAGTTGAAGACAGTGCAGAAGGAAAAATATTCATCCCGAAAAGCTCTTTATCAAGCTACGGAACCGTTGAAGACATCTGGATAGAGTTCGAGAATGGCGCGATAGTTGATTACTCCGCAGAAAAAAACGAGGAATACCTCGACAGATTCTTCAAAGAAAACACTGGGGAAATAAAGAGAATAGCCGAACTAGGAATCGGTTGCAACAAAGCAGCAGAATACACTGGCGGCTACATCCTCATCGATGAAAAAATATTTGGAACCATCCACTTCGCTGTCGGC
Source organism: Candidatus Diapherotrites archaeon LH_S9 (assembly GCA_023659865.1). GTDB lineage: Archaea > B1Sed10-29 > B1Sed10-29 > WALL01 > JAGXON01 > JAGXON01. The sequence continues at coordinate 13,550 of JAGXON010000005.1, forward strand.
TGGAACATTGGATACGGCGGAGAAAACCAGGCTTCAGCACACCACGATTTCATAAAACCAATGGAAAACGGAAAAATGTATGCAGATGACAAATTAGTCATGGAAAAAGGAAGACCAGTAAAATGATGGACAAAATAAGGAAGACGCTGGATAAAACGAGCGCTGACTTCGCAGAAGTCAATATGGAGAAGAACTGGAACAATAAAATAGTTCTGAATAACGCTGAAGTCGATAAAGTTCGATCAGGTAACAGAACTCTTTTTGGAGTAAGAGTATTGAACAACAATTCCTGGGGATTCGCTTCCTCAAACGATCCGGACGACCTAGAAGAATGCGTTAAAAAAGCCAAGAAGCTCGCCAAAGTTTCCTCCAAAAACTCAATAAACGCAAGACTAGCAGAATCACCGATAAACAAAGGAAAGTACAAGATAAAGCCAGAAAAACATCCTAACGACATCGGAATAGATGAAAAACTGGAAAGATGCCTGGAATTAAGCAAAAACGGGCAAGAAAAAAACATAAAGAGCACTACCCTACAGTACCTTGACTCGCACGCGAAAAAAGTTTACGTGAACACAGAAGGAACCGAACTCACCTACAAGCCAGTCAGATCCTTCTTCGTTTACAAAGCATTCACCCAAGGAAACAAACTCTTACAGGCATCTAAAAGAGACGCAGGCCTGAAAGGCGTGGAAATACTGGACGGGAAAGAAAAGATGGTGAAAGAAACAAACAAGAAAGCTCGACTGTTACTTAAATCACGTTCTCCTCCTTCAGGAAAAATGACCGTGGTCATAAACCCAAAAATGGCTGGGACACTCGCACACGAAGCTATTGGCCACGCTTGCGAAGGAGACTCAGTAATAAACGGAAAATCTATACTGCAAGGGAAGAAAGAAGAGAAAATAGGTTCAGAAAAAGTCACGATCAAAGACGATCCAACTCTAGAGAACTTTTTCGGAAGCTATCCATTCGACTCCGAGGGAGTAGAAGGACAAGAAACCACGCTCATCAAGGAAGGCCGGTTGAAGAACTTCATGCACTCTCGAGAAACCGCTGAAAAAGAAGAAGTGAAGCCCACAGGTAACGGCCGGGCACAGAACCCTTCTCATTTTCCTTTAGTCAGAATGAGTAACACTTTCTTCTGCGAAGGAGATCAGACTGAAGAAGAGCTTTTCGAAGGAATAGAGAAAGGAGTTTACGTTCACGGGATGAAAGGAGGAGTAAGCAACACCAACAGTGGTTACTTCCAGTTCGCTGCAGAGTACGGGCAACTAATCGAAAACGGTGAAAAAACAAAGCCGTTAAGAGACGTAACTCTCGTTGGAAACATCATGAAAACGTTGAAAAAAGTTTCTGGAGCAGGAAAAGAAAAAATGCTAGGCGACCCAGGAATATGCGGCAAAGCCGGCCAGTCAGTGCCCGTGACCGACGGAGGACCGTCCATCAGAATAGAAAGCATCTTAGTGGGAGGAAACAAAAATGGAAAAAATCCTCTGTAAAGCTGAAAAAAAAGCAGAATCCGCAGAAATCTACCGCCTTAACGAACAGAACTCGTTGATCAGAACCAGCCAAGGAAAAATAGAGACCTCAAAAACCGGAAAATCAAAAGGATACGGCCTCAGGATAACTAGAAACAGTTCAACAGGCTACTCGTACTTCTCGGAAAAAAAACACGCAGACAAAGCAATAAAAACTGCTTTAAAGCTCGCTAAAATGAACAAAAACCCTGTAGAGCTCCCTTTAACCAAAAAAACAAGAAAGACCAAGACTTTTGACAAAAAAATCCAGGAACTGGACTTCGATGACCTAGCAAGACTTATCAGACGAATAAACAAAGGAACGAACAGGCACGCGGAAACCCTGAAATCCCAGATATCAACTTACATCGTGAAAGTAAGAGTGATAAACTCAAGAGGAACCGATCTACAGAAAAAAAGTACCTCGTTCCTCGCTTACGCAGTCGGGAAAAAAAAGAAGGCAACAGGGATAGATTACTACTTCAAAAAGAAATTCAGCCCAAAAGTCACTGAAGTAGGAGAAAAAGCAGGCAAGATAGCAAAGAAAAGCGCTGGAGGCAAACCCCTCTCTTTCACAGGAGACATAGTCATAGATCCGGAAGTACTCTCGAGCTTTCTAGAAAAAACTGTTTTAAGAGACGTTAACGGGAAAAAAATCGATAAAGGCCAATCCAACTGGAATGAAAAAATCGGTGAAAAAGTTTCAGACGAATTCAACTTGACTGACGATCCTTTCCTCGATTACGGAGCAGGAACCACTAGCTTCGACGACGAGGCAGTTCCCACGAGCAAAACTACACTGATAAAGAAAGGAGTTCTGAAAAACTTTTTAGACAACCTTGAAACAAGCAGAGAAAGTACTGGAAACGGATTCAGAAGCAATTACTCTTCAACCCCGTCGATAGACACCACCAACATAGTGCTCGAGCCACCGGAAAGAGAAAACGTCTTCGACGTAAAAAAAGGCGTTTTCGTGAAAAACCTGTCAGGCTTCCATAACATGAACGCTTCAACCGGAGACTTTGCACTGAACATAGGTACAGGCTTCAGAATAAAAAACGGGAAAAAAACAAAACCAGTCAGAGGCTGCATGCTCACAGGAAACTTCTACAACATGATAAACAAGATAAAAGGATTCCACGAAGAAGACGAGCAAAAAACCTGGTTCAAAGGACCAGCCATCCGCTACAAAGGAAAAATAGTTGGAAGCTAATCCTTCTCGATCACGTGAACGAACTTGCTCAAACTCTTATGAATCCTTTGCTCAAAAAACTGCTGCAAACCAGGCACCTCAAGTTCTTCAGGCGCTACAAGAACCGCCTTGCATCCTGGCTTCAGATGATCAAGAACCTTTTCAACATCAAAAACCTCCTTCTTGGTCCTGCCAAACAACTTAGAGCTCTTACCAAAAGGCAGTTCCGACACAACAGCATCAAACTCCCCGCCACTCCACTCAAAAAAGTCAGCTTGCTCAACAGAAACACTTTCCCCTAAATCAAAGAACTCGACGTTCTCTCGAGCTCCTTCAACACTCTTTCCGTCCAAGTCCAGGCCAGTGCACTCAACCCCCATACTCGCAGCCTCCAGAAGAATTCCTCCAGACCCACAAAAAGGATCAAGTAACTTCCCACCACTCTTAATTCCAGAAAGATTTACTAGCGTCCTTGCCTGCCTCGGCTGACAAGACGCTGGATGGGAAAACGGCCTGGAATTAACTCTACGTTCCTCAACAGAACTGTACTTAGAAATCTGACGAGTTAAAAAAATTTTATCGTGTGAGACGAACGCTCTGAAAACAATTTCAGGCCGCTCCAAATCCACTTTTCCTTTAATACGCGACCCAACACGCTTTTTGATGATTTGAGTGCTCTGAACAGGCTTTTCCGTAAGCTTGACGGCTTCAACGGAAAAAGAATTAAATGGAAAAGAAGACAACTTGGCCAAGTCGAGATTGGAAACCGATTCTGCTTCATCGATTAACTCGCAAGAAAAATGGGTTAAAGCAAGCCGTTCCGGCTTCAGGCCCTTAGCTTCAGCTATCAAGACATTATCAAACTCTTTAATCACTTTCCCGTCAAAAGCTTTGATCAAAGCCTTTGCTTCAGCTGCCGGGAGCCCAGGATGATTTTTTGTCAAGTAGAAAAAAAACTTCATCAAATGCTTTTAAGAAAAAAACACTAAAAAGATAGTGGGAAAATGAAAGACTTTGAAACCACTGAAGAAATAGACGTACCTGAAAAAATAATCGATCAAGTCATAGGCCAAGAAAAAGGAGTAAAACTAATTAAAAAAGCAGCAAAACAAAGAAGAAACGCTTTCCTCCTCGGAGATCCAGGCACAGGAAAAAGCATGCTTGGAATGGCAATGGCCGAGCTCCTGCCTTCAGAAGAACTTGTCGACGTTATCGTGGAAGAGAATAGTTCGGATCCAAACAAGCCAGAAGTCAGGAAAGTCCCTGCTGGACAAGGAGAAGAAGAAAGAAGAAAAGCAATGATGGATTCGGTTTCTTCTTCACAGAACCAGAAATTGACTGGTACAATCATACTAATTTTCCTTTTGTCAATACCCTGGATACTGCTTCATTTCAACTTCATAACTGAGATAATGGCTGCAGCCTCACTAGTAGTTGGTGGAATGATCGGAGTAGGTGCAATAATAGGAATGCAAGTCAAAAGACAAGGAAAAAACAAAGAACCAAAACTACTGATCGATAACAGTGAAGAAGATCACGCTCCTTTCGTAGAAGCAACAGGAGCAAAAGCTGGAGCCCTGCTAGGAGACGTGCAGCACGATCCACTGCAATCAGGAGGACTTGGAACCCCACCTCACCTCAGAGTTGAAGCAGGAATGATCCACAAAGCACACAAAGGAGTTCTTTTCCTGGACGAAATAGCAACTCTCAGTCCAAAAAGCCAGCAAGAGCTTTTAACCGCTATGCAAGAAGGAGAATACTCAATAACTGGACAGAGCGAGATGAGTAGTGGTGCAATGGTTCACACTGAACCCGTGCCATGCGACTTCGTGCTCGTTGCCGCAGGAAACGTTCAGGACATGGAGAAAATGCATCCAGCACTCAGATCCCGTATCCGAGGATACGGTTACGAGATTTACCTCAATTCAGTGATGGAAGACAATGAAGAGAACAGAGAAAAAATCGTACAATTCGTGGCCCAGGAAGTAGAGAAAGACGGTAAGATACCTCACTTTAGCAAAGAAGGAGTTGAAGAGATCATAAAAGAAGCAAAGAAAAAAGCTGACAGGAAAAACAAGTTGACAGTGCACTTGAGAGAACTCGGTGGACTCATCAGAGCTAGTGGAGACATAGCAAAATCAAAGGGAGACAAAAGAGTAAAAGCAAAACACGTGAAAGACGCTAAAAAGATCTCGAAGACCATGGAAGAACAAATAGCTGAAAAGTACATCTCAAAGAAAAGAGACTACGAGGTCTTTACCGTGGAAGGAGAAAGAACCGGGAAAGTTAACGGCCTAGGGATTATGGGGAACGGAGGAATCATAATACCAATCGAAGCAGAAGTGTCTGCAGCTCAATCAAAAAAGAAAGGGAAAACTATTGCGACAGGAAAACTTGGAGAAATAGCTAAAGAAGCCGTCCAGAACGTGAGTGCATTAGTCAAAAAATACAAAGGAGAAGACATCTCTAACTATGACATACACATCCAGTTCCTACAGACTTACGAAGGAGTCGAAGGCGATTCAGCTTCAGTGAGCGTGGCTACTGGAGTACTTTCAGCACTGGAACAAATAAAGATAAAGCAAGATGTAGCGATGACCGGTTCGCTAAGTGTCAGAGGACAAGTTCTACCAGTAGGAAAAGTAACTCAGAAAGCAGAGGCAGCAGCAGAAGCCGGAGTTAAAAAAGTATTGGTCCCGGGATCCAACACCGAGGACTTGTCGCTTTCAGAAGAGTACGAAGAAAAGATAGAGATAGTGCCCGTGAAAAACCTTTATGACGTGCTTAACTACGCTCTAGTGGAAGGAAAAGAAAAGAAGAATCTCTTGAAAAACATTGGAAAGGTTTTCAAAGACTAGAGAGCTTTAGCACCACTGATTCTTTAATAAAGAACACATCACTGAACTTCGATGCCTTCTGCTCCCCGTCAGTAGAGTACTCAAAAACATTCTCTTCCGGGTTAACCGAAGTCACTTCACCTACTTCAGTTCCATCAATGTCCTTGACCTTCATACCCTCTTCTAATCGTCTCTTGACGTACCTTCGGACGTAAATGAAGTTAACTATCAAGAAACCAACTACCGTGACTATGAAAGCTATTCCAAAAGATATCATCAAGTCCATAAACCCGGGTCCAGAGCTTACTGCGCCCGCCCAGTACATAGCGAATTTGCTTACGCTATCAAGTATTATGAATAAAGCAAACATTGAAACAAGTGATCTAGCGTATTTTTTGAGCAGATAGTGCTTCTGCCGGTGGTACATGTCGCCCATCCTGCCCAGTAAAAACAAGGCCGAGGAAAGAACGAACAACCCGATGAAACCAGAAACAAATGCTGCTGAAAGCACTATCGGTTCCGGAGCAGTTAAAACGGTTCCTGAAATGCTTTGCTGTACAAAAGAAACTTTGTCAGCTCCTGACCAGAAACCTAACAAAAGTAGTAAAGCTGAACCTAGGTAAAGCGGGAAGCTAGCCCTTTCAATAGATGTGGACCCCTTGAAGGAAGAGAAAGTTTTTATAAGTCCTTCCTCAATCCCAAATCCCTTGCCTATCAAGTAAATACCTACTAACCCAAGTATGATATTCATGGAAACTTCCTGGATGTTGAAAAAGTTCACTAAGCCATAGATAGCAAGAATAACTCCTGGAAGACCAAATATCAGTCTAGCGAAAAAAGGATCCTTAAATATTTCTTTGAGCACGTGATAGCTTTTCTCAAGCTCTTTAGTCTGCTTGATGATAACTGGCTGAACAGATGCAACTGGTATCCTGCTCTCGATTAGTGGAAGAATCTGTTCATCGTCTGCTCCATCCGAAACGAGTATAACTTCCTCTAAATCGTACTCTTCGTTTAAGTTATCTAAACTCTCAGCTATCTTTTTATCGGCCTTGTAACCTCTGCTTTTATGGCCAACAATAGTTGCAATTAATTTATCTTCTTCGTCAAGATTGTTGAAGACGTTAACAGCTTTATAAATAGCGTTAACGTCAGAATCAGCTGGATCAGCTAAGGCAAGTTGCTTAGCTGCCTTAATATTGTCTTCTTTCCCTAGGACAGGAGATTTGACTTTAGCCTTCTTCCCTAAATCGTCGTCCCGGTCAACACATAAGACTAAGGTTTTTCCCATGATTCTACCATACTTTTATACTTAAAGAACGTTTATATAACTTACATAACCAGGTGCTCAAATGGCCGATCCATTCAAAGAAATGTCTTCAGCTAGAAAATCATCTAAAGGAAGCTCAAATAGTGGCACGGAAAAAAAAGAGGTAGGAGTATTCCTCTTAATGCTCTTTATTGCCGTGGCTGCTCTAGCAGTACTTTACTTAACAGGATACTTAGGCAATCTACTTCTATTGATTGGCATACTTATCATACTTGGTTTAGTATACCTGCAATCCCCTAACTTTGTCATACAGTTAAACGAGTATCAGAGAGCAGTTATATTCAGACGAGGAAAATTCCTGAGAGTGGCTGACCCAGGTTGGGTTGTGCTAATTCCTTTTGTTGACGATGCCGTTGTCGAGGACCTTAGAGTCAAAACCGTTGATATAACCCCTCAAGAAGTAGTGACAACAGACAACATCAAGCTGAACATAGATGCAGTGATCTTCATGAAGATCGAGAACCCGAAAGCAGCTGTTCTGAACGTGGAAAACTGTCAGAAAGCTGCATCAGATTATGTAAAAGCACACTTAAGAGACGTGGTAGGTGAAATGACTTTAGCGGACGCAATAAGTAACATAGCACAAGTCAACAGAAAACTTGAAAAAGGACTGGAGAGAGTTGGAGGAGAATGGGGAGTCAAAGTAGAAAAAGTCGAAATACAAGAACTAGTGCTACCTCCAAGCGTCATGAGAGCAATGCACGAGAAAAGAGAAGCAAAAGAACACAAAGAAGCAAAAAAGAGAGATGCAGAAGCAAAAGAATACCGCATCAGCAAAGTGAAAAAAGCAGCAAAAAACCTTTCAGACCCAGCACTACGGTACCTCTACCTGCAAGCACTCGAAGAAGTCGGAAGAGGGAGAAGCAGCAAAATAATATTCCCAATCGAGTTAACACATCTAGCGGAAAGATTAGGTAAGAAATCAGACACGAAAGGGATAGAGGAACAGCTTAAAGGAAAGTACAAAGACATGCTCCTCGATCAAGTGAAGAAAGGCGAGGAAAATCCTGAAGAAAAAGCACTCAAGAAAGTAAAGAAAAAAGAAGAAAAAGAAGAATAGTGGCACAATGATAGAAAAAGCTCTAGACCTCGTTCTCCTCACCTTAATCCCCTGGATAGAATTAAGAGGAAGCATACCATACGGCATAAGCCACGGGCTAGACCCTTTCACCACCTTCTTTCTCTGCGTTGCAGTCAACATCGCCATAATACCTCTTATATTTCTTTTCCTGAAACACATCTTCCCCTTTTTCGAGCACTGGAAGATATCTCAACACGTGCTGAAGAGAACAAGAAAAAAATCTAAAAAATACGTCAAAAAATACGGTTACCTGGGTCTAACTTTGTTCGTGGCCGTGCCCCTCCCAGGTTCAGGAGTTTACTCCGGGTCCATAGCCACCTACGTCTTTGATATCCCAAGAAAAAAAGCTCTTTCAGCCATAGCTACTGGAACAGTTATAGCAGGAGTGATCGTAGCGCTTGGATCTATCGGAATCTTTTCAGTAATACTGTGAAAATTTTATAAACACTCCAGGACTTAATCCATCGATGCCCATAACAATTCTCAATCTCGCAACCGCGTTCCTCACGAGAGTAGCCGCACTTTACCTCGTTCTTACAAAGACAAAGTACTGGGAGGTAAACGCAAGAAAACTACTTCTTCTCGCAATGTTCTCAACATTCCTCGGATTAATCGCTCCTTCAGGAGCAGCAATGACACTAGCTTCAATATCAGGAATAATATTCAGAATCACCCTATTCACTGCCATAATATTCATTTTAACCGGACTTAATATCTCCGAATCGTTTTCAGCAGTTATAATGGCTGCCATAATCGAGTTTGTCATGCTAATGGCCTTATCAATATCGCCAGCAGCTTTCCTGGTGCAAGGAATGAGTCCGTTCACAATTCCATAGAAATTTAAAGAAAAAAAGAGTTTGATAAACTATGAGGAAAAGAAAAGAAAAAGGAGTAACTGCAATACAGTACCTCATTCTTATCGCTTTAGGATCAAGCATAGCACTGACAACAATCTTTGTTATAACAACTCCGTTCCAACAAGGAAAAAAAAGCATAAAAAAGCAGACAACCAAAGCCGCTTGCCAGATACAAACAGGAATAGACAAGTACGAAGCAGACAGAGAGTATAACGGTACAGAAGAAACTGCTCCAGCCAAATTAATTGACGAATCACCTGACGGAAACAAGATCTTTGAAAAAAATAGTACTGTCGGTTCACTTCCTGTAGGTGAACAAGAAGGTTGCGCATACAACTCAACGCTCGAAGGTTCCTGCTTGCTTAACGGGTACAATATGTCTCTTGTTAACCATCCGTGTGATAACGAAGCCATTTACTTAGAAAAGCAAGATGAAACCTACTGGTTCAACTACACACTTTGAGTTAGGATGCCTCGATGAACGCGCTAAGGAAAATGCAAACAAGGGAAAGAACGAAGAGAGCAATAACGTCCCTGAAAACGTTTTCTTTCTTACCTCCGTGCCCAACAGTGAAATAAGCAGACAATATCCCTCCAGACATGCCTGCAAGGAAATAACCCCCTATTTCAAATGCTCCGTGAGGAGTTAACTTAAGCATGAAAGTCATTAAAGCCATTAAATAACTTGTTATAGCGCCATGAGCTGAAGCCTGAGCCCTTGCCGTAACCCCTATGAGAACTCCGATGATACTAGCGTTCCAACTGATTATGAAAACTGCTCCGGCGCCGAACAAGAAAGAAAAAAGCAAAGCGAACCCAACAACTGTAAGATTGTTTTGCGCAAGGCAAGTAAACCCACATGTTCCTGTAGCCCTGCCAGTGTAAGATCCTCTAATGGTCTTTACTTCAGCCACCTGGGAGCTGAATATGGTGTTAGAAACGTTTGGGGGTAACAAAAAGAAAAGCAGGGAGACAGCTACTACTACGCCAATAAAGTAGTACCCATATATCTCGATAATGTCTTTATGTCTCTGGAAAAAACTTTCTTTTTCTTCCTCGTCCTCTCTTTCCTCTATTCGAAGAACCCTTACCATTAGAGGAGCTGCTCCAATGCACATAAAAGCAATTGAAAGAAAACCTACATCCGAAACCCCTTTTATACCAACAGCGAGAGCAACACTGACTATGCAGATAGCTATCGCCAGAAAAAACATTTCGTAAGGTCTTTTCTTCGCTGTCAGAGGATCGAGGATAGATTCTAACATCAGTTAAGATAGTGTTTCCACTTATATAAAAACTTCGGAATAGGAAGAGAGTGGACTTTCTATCCTGAAGAAATCCACGGTTACTTATTTATAAGGCAAGATGTAAAAAAATAAAAAAACTTTTTCTGGAAAAGTGATTTAATGAAAAAAGAAGACGAGGTCCTGCCAGGAGACTATATAGCGCCAAAAGAAGCGTTTTTACCTGGATTCGGGACATATGAAAAGAAAGGCGAAGTAAGATCATGCAGCACAGGTAACGTGAAGAAAGACATGAAGAGAAGAAAAGCCAAGGTGATGTGCAAGCCTCAGATACCTAAGATGCAGAGAAAAGGGTTGATAGTCGAAGGAGAAGTCGACAAAGTAACTGATTCAGTTGCCTTCGTTGACTTGTTCACTGCTAGATCAAAATCTTTTAGATACGTCCCAAGAGACAATTCAACAGTTCTTAGAGTGAGAGACATAAGCGATAACTACACTGAATCAGCGAGAGATGCAATGAGAGCTGGGGACATAGCAAGATTTAAAGTAGTGGACATAACCGGTGACTCAGTTGTCTTAGGAACAATAGGGAAAAAACTAGGGGTCATACAAGCATACTGCAGTAAATGCAGGCACCCACTCAAAAAAAAGAACGGTAAACTAGTATGCCCTCACTGTAAAAACAAGGAAGAAAGAAAAATCGCATCCGATTACGGAGAGTAGATCTACATGAAAATTAAAGTAAAAAAAGAAAAAGACGATAAATTAATACTCGAAGTAGACGAAGAAAGACACACGATACCCTCATTAATCTGCTGGGCCTTACTAAAAGACAATGACGTCGAAGAAGCTTCCTACACCCTAGACCACCCGATAGTCGGAGAACCAGAGATCAGAATAAAGGGAAAGAACCCAAGAAAATCACTGGAAAAAGCAAGAAAAAGAATAGGAAAAGAACTGGACCCCCTGAAACTAGAGGAAACACATGGATAAGCCCAGAACAATAAGTTTCGATGACGGGAAATTCAGAAAAACACAGAAAGAAACAATAATAATCGGAGTAGTCACCAGAGGAGACGAGGAAGTAGAAAACATTGCCTCAAGCAAAGTAAAAATCGATGGAGACGACAGCACAGAAAAAATAATTGAAATGGTGAACAACTGCAAACAAAATCTTAAAGCCATCTTCCTTGACGGAATCGCAGTAGCAGGCCTAAACGTGATGGACATAGAAAGAATCCATGAGAAAACAGGAACTCCAACCATCATAATCTCGAAAGACGAGCCCAACAAAGGATCAATGAAGAAAGCAATACAAAATGTTTCAAGCAAAGAAGAAAAAATAAGAAAACTCGAAGCATCAGGAGAACCAGCAAAAGTTGGAAACTCTTTCATCCAGTGCAGAGGAATGAAAAAAAGCCAGGTGAAAAAACTGTTGGACGAAACAAGCGGGAAAAATTCTCTGCCAAAAGGCTTGAGACTCGCTCACCTGATAGCTTCCGGAGTAAGCAAGAATGCTTGAAAAAATAGATCCAGCGGAAGTAATAAAAGAAAAATACGATTTAGAGGGCTGGAAAGCTACTTTTGTAGATTTTGCAGTAGCAGTGGTCGTTGCCGCGTTGATATACTTCGTTATAATGCCTTTCATCCTCGGAGCCAACCCTGCAGCAGTGGTCGTGAAAACCTGTTCCATGAAAGGAAGTCTTAACATTGGACATATCGTGGTTTTAAGAGGAGCTAGCTACAAATCAGTGAACGCTCCTGAAGTAGAAGCCCCGTTAAACTTCACTTACGAGAACAAAACGCTTTTTTTCAGTAACGGGAAAAAAGTTCCTGTGAACGAGAAAGGGGACGTGATTGTATTTGTTTCACAGCTCTCAGGAAGACAATTAATCCATAGAGTAGTAGCAAAAGTAGATTCTACCGAAGGAGAATACTTCGTAACTAAAGGAGATGCAAACAAGTATCCGGACGCTTCGAAAAGAGTTTGTGAAGAAGTCACAGTTGTTGGAAACAGAAAAGAATGCACGAAGATAGGGACAAAAGGTGCTTGCAGTTATCCTGAAGATCAGGGAGAGCCAGGTTGCCTTGCAGCTCCGGTTCCGGCAAACAAAATAGTCGGGAAAAAATTCTTTTCAATCCCGCTCATAGGGCATATCACTTTAATACCTCGTTACGTAATAACTCTTGGACAAATGGGCTACTACCAAAACCAATTCTGGTGCTAGGGGTCAACTACCCCGCCCTAAAGGACGGGGCTTGTCCCGTAAGGGACAAGAGCAATTAGTTGATCAGGAGGCATAAGAAAATGCAGAAGTTAGAAGGAAGAAATACATACGCACCCTTGGATGCTTCTCCAGTCCAAGGCGACTGCGACTCGCCATTAAACAGAGAGGAAACTCTCAGTGTGCCGAGCTCAAAAACTCCTTCTAACAACTCCGAGGAAAACCCACGCTCTGGCAAGAGCGAACAGGACTCGAGAGTACCTGTCTTAAACATGCACGGAAAACCACTTATGCCGACGAAACCACAGAAAGAATGGAGAAATAAAAGAGGTGAAAAGGCGATTCCCCTCCACCCTTACGGATGGGGTCTCCACGCCCGACTAAGATGAAAGTAAAATACAATAAAGAAAACGACGTATTTTTCGTTAAAGGAGAAGAAATCTTCTGGTCAAGCCTATACATCCTAAGACAAGACGAAATAACCGAAGAAAAACTAAGAAAAAGGCTTGAAGTAAGCGAAGACGAGAAAGAAATACTGGAAGAAGAACTGAACGACCTGGAAGAAATGGGACTGATAAAAAGAAAAAAAGGAGAAGTAAAACCCAACAAAAAAGGAGGAGAGGTTTACGAACTAGCTAAAGAAAAAGCGTCTTTCCAAGGATACAAACAAAAAGCAATAGAAGATATCGATAGAGTTAGAGAAGAAACAGAGAGCATATACAAGAAAGGAGAAACCATTTTCTGTGCTTACTGTGGAAAAAAATACGATTCAGAAAAAAGTACTTGCCCGCACTGCGGTAGCCCGAATCCAAAACAAGAATTTCACTGGCTATCTTTATTCAAAAACACTTACATCGGAAGCCAAATAACGGCCATAGTAGTGCTTCTAGCGCTTTATTTATGGTACCAGGATATAATGTTTCTGCAGGCCGTAATAGTTTCGCCGTTCTGGCTTTCAGGAAGCTTTTTAATCCTAGTTTCAGTGCTTTACTTGCTGCATGAACTAGGTCGACAAGTATGTGAACTACCACCGCCAAAATCATAGATTTTGGAAGTGGCTTCCTGCGAGTGTTCGGACATTGGCTTGTGAGCATATTCCGAACCTGTTTGTCGCAGCAAACCTCTCACGAAGAGAGATTGCTCGTCCACAGAGCGTTCTTGCGATAGGAAACGATTCATTATATTTACTGCAGAGTTTTTATCTCTGTCCATGTTGTTTCCACAATCGCAGTTGATAGTTCTCTCGTATAGTGATCTGTTCTCTTTCTTCCCGCATATACAGCACTCTTTCGTGGTGTTTTTTTCGCTGATTTCTATTACTTTTTTCCCTATCATCTCAGATTTGTAGGTTAGAAATTTAGCGAATCTGCCGACCGTGCCGGTGTTCTGCAGGCTTCGGTTTAGTCCTTTGTTTCCTCCTTCTTGCGCCATTTATTGAAGTCGTAGTAACTTTTTGGTCTCAATGGCATACGATATATATACCCTAACTTTATATAAACATTGTGCTAATTCATCCACCACCAAAATCATAGATTTTGGAAGTGGACTTCTTGGCGAAAGGGTTAAAAAAAAGAGGAACATAAAAGAAGGTGAGAAAAATGTTTAAAGCATCAATTTCAAACGCGAAAGATTTCAGCAAAGCAATAGAATCCGTCTCCAATTTGATAAATGAAGGCGAATTCCACGCTAATGAAGCTGCACTCCAGTTAAGAACAATGGACCCGTCTCAGATAGCAATGGTTAGCTTCAGTATGCCAAAAGAAAGTTTCAAAGAATACGAAGCCGACGGAGAAAAAATCGGAGTAAATTTCAGGAGCTTGACCGACGTACTGAAAAGAGCTCGAGCAGACGAAAGCCTTGAAATAAATCTGGAGGAAGGGAAGACGAGAATGGTGCTCAGATTCAAGGGAGCATCAGAAAGAAAGTTCGTGATTCCTTTACTGGATCTTAGAGAAGGTTCCACGAACCCGCCTGAAATAGATTTTGCAGGAAAAATCAGGATAAATGGATCCTACCTGAAGGAAAGTCTTAAAGACGCTGAATTAATCAGTTCCCACGTAGTACTTGACGCTTCTCCAGAAAAGTTCTCGATAAGCGCTGAAGGAGACAGAGGGGAAGTAAAAATAAACACAGAAGAGAGCAGTGACGCAGTAGTTGAACTTAATTTCAGCGAAGAAGCAAAATCAATGTTTCCATTAGAGTACTTGAACGATATACTGAAAAACGTGAGTAGCAGAACAGACGTTAATCTGGAAATGAAGACAGATGCACCGCTGAAAATAGATTATGATATAGGAAAAACTAACTTAACTTATTTCCTAGCACCAAGGATAGAGACCGAGTGAATCAACTCAGTTTCTCTACCTTTATATCTCTCCAAGCTTTCTTTAAATCCAGGTTCCTTAGCTGACGCATTATCGCGTCAACAGCACCCTCCAACTCCTCTTTATCTAGATTGCAGTTTCTCTTAACGTGCTCTCTGGTTTCTGAGTAGTCATCGAACTTTTTGTTAAGCTCTTTCCATCTGAATCCCTTCATCGCTTCAGCTACTTTTTCATCGTAGCGCACGTCACCTTTCTTCATCAGAAAAGCAATTATAGGATATCCCATGTATCCTTGCCATCGAGAAGCGTTATCGTTAGAGAATATAGCGTTTCTTTTCTCTTCCTGAATTACTGTGTATCTCTTAGTTTTCATGGAACTGGTTACTTTCCCTTTATGCTCATCAACTTCCACTCTTCCGTCAGCAACTGCTCCAAGAGCTTCAAGAACCTTTATTCTCGGAGGCATTTCCCATTTTGACATACAGTAAAACAAAAGAGTTCCTTGAATTAAATGGTTTCTATTGCTCCCTAATTTTTTTGAGGATGGCCTGAGAAAAATCCGAGATGTCTTTTGGAACCCTTGACGTAATGATGTTTCCGTCAACCACTACTGAAGAATTCTCGTAATCCACTCCTTGTTTTTCTAGCTCATCTTTTAGCCCAGAGTAACAGGTCAACTTCCTTCCTTCCACTATACCTGCAGCGGCAAGAAGTTGCGGACCGTGGCAGATTGCCGCTATCGGTTTTCTTTTTTTGTGAAAAGCTTTCACTAGCTGCACAGCCTCAGGAACTTCTACCAACTTTTTGGGGGAGCTTCCGCCCGGGATTATCAATGCATCAAAATCCTCGGAACTTACTTCCGAGATTTTCTCGTCTGCCTGGACTCTGTTTCCGTGCTTCCCGATCCGGCTTTCCCCATCCGGAGTTGCAAGAACAACTTCCACTCCCTTCTTTTCCAGAATGTATCGAGTGTCTATGAGCTCGGAGTCCTCGAACCTGTTCCCTGTGATTATCAGTGCTTTCATTTTACTGCCTGTTTCTTAAGGAAAGAAAGTTCCTTTTTCGTGAGCTCGAATTCATCTGCAAGCTCTTCTGCCGTTTCTTTACTGGAGAAAAGCTTTTTGTACAGAAACCAGTCATCAACCAGCACATCGTGAGGGGAAGAATGCGTTTCTTTTCCTATTCTCTTCGCTATGCCGTCCAGTTTGCTTCTTTTTGATTTTGTCCTGGAAAGCTTTTTGATAAACGAGGGGAACTGGTACCGAGTGTAACCGTGCGGTGTTTCTTCTTTGGCTGCAGAGACTCCTGCAGTAAACAAAAAGATCACGTACTTTAAAAGCGTCCAGTTCTGTCTCTTGATTATCCTGGAGTTGAATAAGTCTGCTAAGGAAAGTTCTTCCATTGCTCTGATCAAGTCTTCTTCCTCGTACTCTCGTGGGATGTTTTCTTCAACCCAGTTGAAAAACATTTCAGGTGTTTCTCCCGCTTCCTCAAAAGCATCTCGTGCTTTCTGAACGTCTTTCTTCTTGAAAATTGTTCTAAGTGCCTTGAAAACAGATTCTTCCCTGTCTCTATTACCAAGGATTCCGAGTTCTTCTTCAGAAAGTTTTTCAGCACCTTGGCCTGCCGCCTGAAGGTCGTTTACAGCAGATTTGATGTCACCGGAACAGTTCTTTGCTATCTTCTTCAGAGCTTTCTCTTCTGCGTCTATGCCTTCTTTTTCACAGATATTTGTAAGAATCTTCTGTACTGTTGAAGGATGAATTCTCTTGAACTTTATCTTCTTGCACTTTTTTCTGATGGTCTTCAGCGAGCTAGCGTACGCATCATTCGCTGTCAAAACAATCGGAGACCTAGTTTCTTTTATTGTCTTGTTTACGGCACTTGCTCCACCGTAATCTTGTCGGAACAAACCATCTATTTCATCGAACAAAATCATTCGTCTTCCGCCTGACAATGTTTTCATCTGGCTCGCCACGCCAGCAGTTCGGTTGATGCTCTTCTTGTTCCGCAGATCAGAAGCGTTAGTCTCTAGAACTTGCCAGTTCATGGTGTTAGCCAGTGCTAGTGCAGCAGTTGTCTTTCCGGTTCCGGGCGGTCCAACCAAAAGCAGTGGATCGCTGTCAGTAGTCCAGGATTGGGCCCATTCCTTCATTTCTTTCACGGGAGTGGGATTGCCTTCTATTTCATCTATGTCTTTTGGCTGGTATTTGAAAGTCCATTGCATTAGCTAAACCCCTTCATTTTGGCTTTAAGTGTCCTTCCCACTTCTCTTCTTCTTCCAAAGGTCTTGAAAACTCTTCCTCGATTTTTTTCCTGTGTAATGTGTTGTAAGAGCAAAACGGAATCAGTTTTCCGTCCGGGGTAGCGTAGTGTATGCAGCACCTCTGGATTCTTTCTTCGTCAAAGTTGTAAGGATCCTGGAAGTGCATGTTCCCTATGAATAAAACATTGTTGTGGAACCTTGCTGCGGCCTCGAAACTACCTTTTGTGAGCATTTCTTTCAGTATCTGGAAAAATTTCCTGTATTTTTTTAGGGCTGCGGGTTTGATTATTTTGTGCAAATTCAACAGGAGCTTTCTCTTACTTAGTTCTTTTTCGCCGGAGAAGAGGTCTAAAACTCCTTCTATGTCTATCATATCGTTCAAGTTAGTCATTTCACTGTCTTCATCTATCCAAACATACGTTCCTGAACCACAGACTGGATGAGTGCTTAGTTCAGGGTAAGCGTTCTCATCTTTCTTTTGTTTCAAGTAATCAAGTATCCGGTGCAGAGCGCTTATAGTAACCCAATCCTCTTCTTCAATTGCTCCGTCTGTTTGTTCTTCAGCGTCTTTGAACAAGTCAGTGACCGTGTATCTCTTTTCCTTAAGTTCTTCAGTGTCTATTCTCCCAGTAAAACTTACTGGCTGGAAGTTAACTGCTTTAACGATATCGTTGTTCTCCGCAGCGAACTTGATTATCTCCCCTATTTGGTGATCGTTAACTCCTTTAACAACAGTTGGAACCAAGACAACATTAGGGGCATGATCAAACTCTTCTCTTGCCTTCCTAAGGTTCTTCAACGCTTTCTTCTTTATTGGTAGTGCGTTGAATCCTCTTGCTTCCTTGTAAGGCTCTGGAGTAACTCCGTCAAACTGAAGGTAAATAGTCGAGGCTCCTGCTTTGCTTATGTCTTTAACGAACTCATAATCTCTGGATATTCTTACGCCGTTGGAGGCAATCATTATCTGCTTGAAACCGTAATCTTCTTTTGCCATCCTGATAAGCTCAGGGAGGTTGCCCCTCACTGTAGGCTCTCCACCAGCAAACTGTACGGCGCTGCAGCGTGGTTTCTGGTTCGCGAGAGTTTTGTAAATTTCTTCAACCTGTTCTGTACTGGGCTCGAAAACGTATCCAGCATCGTTAGCGTTAGCGAAGCATATTGGACAATTCATGTTACATCTGTTGGTTACATCTATATTAGCTAGAACCGTACTCGTTTTGTGTTCTTCACATAAACCGCAGTCGAACGGGCAGCCTTTGCTTCTTTGTGTCTGCGGTTTTTCTATTCCTGTTCCCGTGTGGAATTCTTTCATAAATTTCTTCCAAATGCTGGAGTCGGAGAAAACTATGTCCTGGCATTCTCCGTGTTCTGGACAAGATTTCTTCATCAGTATTTGTCCTTTTTCTTCAACAAGGTTCGCTGGAATCCTCTCAAGGCATTCTGGACAGAGAGACACTGTTCTTCTCACGGTGTTCTCGGGAACCTCTGTCTTTATCTCTCCATGGTCCTCGCACTCTGTTTTAACTACTGTTTTCCCGTTTTCTTCCATTATCTTTCCTTTCATGTACTTCAAACACTTTGGGCAAACGGAAGAGATAGTTCTAGGTGTTTCCTCGGAAGATAAGGATACTTGCTCGGATTTTTCTTTAAAAGCTTCGTTTTCTGATATCATATGGAACCCTTAAAAACAGATGTTTTTACTTTTTATTCCAATGCTTTTTTAATTTTATTGTTTAAAAATGAGTGGTGAAACAAGTGAAAATAGGTTGTGTTGGAAAGCCTTCTTCAGGGAAAACAACTTTTCTGAACGCAGCAACACTAGTGAACGCTGAAACTGCTTCTTACACGTTTACTACCATCAAACCAAACCAAGGGACGGCTTTCGTTAGAACTAAGTGCCCCTGCCAAGAGTTCGACGTGGAGTGTAATCCAAGAAACTCAAAATGCATTAACGGGACAAGAATGGTTCCAGTGACTCTGATAGATGTTGCTGGACTAGTTCCTGGAGCTCACGAAGGAAAAGGGATGGGAAACCAGTTTCTATCGGATTTGACTGATGCAGATGCGCTTATCCACGTGGTAGATGCTTCAGGAAGAACTGATGAAAAGGGAGAACCAACAGAAAACCATAACCCAGTGAAAGACATAGATTTTCTGGAGGAAGAGATAGATTACTGGATTCTAGACATAATAAAAAAAGACTGGGATAAACTGGAAAGAATGGCTCGAACTGGAGACGTTGACATTGGGAAATACGTTTACGAGAGAGTAAGCGGCCTTAAAGTCAGTGAAGAGATAGTTAAAAAAATAGTGAAGAGATTGGAGATAACCCCTAGCTCAGAGGAAGAAGAACTTTTCAAACTATCAAAAAAGATTAGAGAAGAAAATAAACCGATAATGGTGGCTGCAAACAAGATGGATTTACCTGAATCAGAAAATAATTTTGACAGGATGAAGGAAAAAGCTGGGCACATACTTCCTTGCTGTGCTGAAGCCGAGCTTGCGTTAAGAGAAGCAGAAGAGCAAGGCTTGATTGATTATTTTCCTGGCGAAAGTTCTTTTAAGATTGTTGAGGATGTTAGCGGAAAGAAAAAGAAGGGTCTCGAATTCATAAGAGGCTATCTGGATGAAAGCGCGAGCACGGGGGTCCAGGAAGTTATCGATAGAACTGTTTTTGATTTGCTTGACATGATCGTGGTCTATCCCGTCGAAAAAGAGAAAAAACTATCGGATCGGAAGGGTAATGTTCTTCCGGACGCGCTCTTAATCAAGAAAGGGAGCACTGCACTGGACCTAGCGGAAAAGATTCACTCAGATATAGCTGAAGAGTTTAAGGGAGCAATTGATTGCAGGACTGGAAGACGAGTAGGGAAGAAACATAAGTTAAAAAACAATGATATAATAAAGATATTAGTGTGATTAAAAAATGAAGCCCTTGTTGACTACAGGAGCCGTGTTCATCCTAATAGGTTTTTTACTCCTTGGATTAAGCACTTTAAGCGTCATACAGTCCACGGGAACAGGAGAACAAACTGAAGGAATTTCTTTCATCAAGAACCTTCCTAAAGAAATAACAATAAGCAGAGACGTCCTTGTAGGATCTCTAGCGTTCGTTCTGATCATACTTATTTCAGGAGTTCTTGTAATGGAAAAAAGAATTATTTGAATTCAAATTTTTCTGGCGAAGCCTCGGAAGTGAATTCCCCTCCTTTCTCCTCCAATTTCTCTTCTTCTTTCTCGACAGCAGATGTTATTGCTCTCAATTCCTTGTTCTTCCTCTTTATCCTTAAGAGAGCGTAAAAGTAAGCGTTAACAATCGTGTCCAAACCCATTCTTCTCTTTTCGTGACCTTTGGAAATATGCTCCACGTAAAGTTCCACTAGCTCAAAAGCCGTTTTCTCGTCCGGCCAATCCGTTTTTTCAGGTGCTCGCGGCATCATTGAGTCTTTATTGCTGGAGCTGGTTTTCTCTGGCTTTTTCTTGGAGCCAGTTTCTTGTTTTTTTCCTTCGAAACCTTTGAATTTTTCAGGCATTTTTAACATCTCAAACTGTTTCTAGTTTGAATAAAACCTTGTCGCCTTTTAATTTTTTCCTTACGGTGTTCGCAAGGTGAAGAACTTCATCTGTTTCAGGCTTGCTATTCCAGTCGTAGGCCATGTCGTAGTTTCCTTTCATGGGTTTGAAGCCAATGTCCTCAAGTTTTTCAAGTATTTTGGTTGGGCTTGCTCCGTTAGAGTTAAACCATATAGTTAGATACGTTTTCATTTAATTACCTCCGTAGTTCTGGATTATTTGGACTTCCTCGGTCGTGAGTTTCTTGCCTTTCTTGAACCTGTCCATAAGTTGCTCTGCTTTCTCATTGAACTTGTGTGCGGGTTCTTTTGCTTTTTCTCGTTTCTTCTTTTTCTTAAGTTCTTCAATGTATTCCTTGTGAACTTCATCTGCCTTGTCTTTAGCTTCCTCTATTTTCTGATTCAGTTCCTTGTAATCCGGTTTGATCTCGTTTATTTCGTCGTAAATGTTCTGGATCTTTTCGTGGTAAACGTCGCTTTTTTCAGCGTGCTGTAACATGACTTGGTGATATACTTGAGCTTCTTTCTTGCTTTCGGACTTCTTTTTCTCGAGAACTCTTTTTCTTTTCAAAAGATTTTGAAGTTTTTCAAGTTTAGAAATTTTTCTGTGAAGTCTTTCTTCTTTCTTAACATTCAGCACTTTTGTCTGGATTTTCCATCTAAGTTTTTTGAGCCTTTTTTTTATTCTTCTTTCGCCCATGTCTTCATCTATATCCTTCAGTTCCTCGTTTATCTCTTTAAGTTCTTCTACAGCGTCTTTAACTCTCTTGTTTTTCTCGTTTCTTTTCTTCTTGAACTCTTGTACTTTACCGTTCTGCTTGTCTCGCTTCTTTTTGAGTCCCTTAGCTTTTCCTTTAAGCTCGTTCATCTCTTTCTTTGTTTCCTTGGCTTCACTAATCAATTCCTGTGTCTTCTTGTTAAAAGAGTCTCTTTTCTCCTTAAGTTTCTCTAATTTACCCATGTGTATCAGCTAAAAAATTGAAAACTAGGTACTTTGACTGATTGTTTATTGGATTAAAACTAATTTAAATACCTTAACCTTAGGAAAAACTTAAAAACTTTGACTCAAAAAATTTATCAAAGCGAACGGGGAGAGAAAATGCAAACTAGTAAAGGATTTGTTAGCTTCCTTCTAGTCATAATGCTGCTTCCAACAATCATAGAAGTAGGGTCAATAAAACAGAAAACAAGAATAGAAACCAGAAAAATCAAAGAAATGCTCTTAAAGCAGCAGAAAATGACGAACATAGAAAATGATATGGAAACAACGTTCTGGCAAGCTCTGGAAGAAAGCAAAGCAAACAAAAAAGAAATGCAAAACTGGAAAAAGGAACAGGAAAACGCCTGGAAAACCGTTACAATAGACATAAGTGGGGGGAAACTTCTTGAAAACGATTCAGTGAAAAAAATACCTCTAAGAAAGTACTTGAAGAAAGTCCCAACTAAAAAAGAGCTGGAGCTGAAGAAAGGAGGAGAAACAGGTAATAAAGAGGGACTGATAGCCAGAATAAGTTCAGAAGAAACAGAATCAATTTACGTGATACCGGAGGGGAACTCAATTGAATACTAGAGGCCAGTCAAGCATAGAGCTACTGATAGCGCTAGGTGCGCTGATAACGGTTTTACTAGTTTTTTCGAGCATGATAATGGAACAGAACCATGCCATAACCCAGATAAAAGCTGGGAAAAAAGTAGAGAGGATCAGAAAAAACGTGGAAGAATCTCAGCTAGATTGCTTCAGTAACCGAGAGATTGACGGGAAGAAGAAAAAAAGCAATCCAAGGTGGTTCCGTTGAAAAAAGGCCAGGTCTGGATCACTGATGCAATGCTAACTTTTTTTCTAATGGTGCTAATGCTTGTTTCCTCAACCGTTATCATAAATCAGCAAGCAGAAAGTGTTTCAAAGAAAAGTAGCTTGCTGAAGGAACAAGCAGAAAAGATAACAGAGTCAGACGAATTGATTCACAACCCAAAGAAGATGGCGGAGTATAGCCAGGAACAGAGAAGAGTGATCCCTCAAACCGTGAGAGATAAAGGAATGTCTGGAGTAAAACTAATGAGCGTGCGTGAAGCAAAAAAGAATCCTGTGAACGGTGTTAGGCGGTTAGTGTTCTCTGAAGGAGAGGTGAAAGTGCTTGAAGTTCAGTAAAGGATTTTTAATGAGCTATGAAGCAATTTTCTCTTTCTTGCTTCTTTTCTTACTGCTTTTTTCGATTATTCCTCCTCAAGGACCTGGACTGGAGAAAGTTATTCTTTACAAACAGGCAAGCGATTTAACTCAAATTGTTTTAAAGGAAGAATCGTTCAGAAACCCTGAAAGAGTTAAAGAGCTCGCTAGGAGCCTGGGCCCAGGTCTGAAAGTTAACTTGAAAGTTGAGGATAGTTTTTTGGTAAAGGAATCTCCTGAATACAAGGTTACAGTAAAAAGGCATTTTTATGAAAACGGGGAGTTGAAGAACGTTAAATTTTCACTTGGACTCTAGCAGTACTTTGCTTCCTTTTCTTTTCAAAAACACTTTTTCTTCTCCGTGAAAAACTTTTTTCTCTAGTTTCACTTCAGGAAGAATTTCTCGAGAAGAACTAAAACACTTCGATGAACCTTTGACCTTTCTGTTTCCGTGACTTAGATTGGTTTCTGAAGGAAAGAACAGAACCAGCTCCTGGCTATTTCCTTCGCCCATGAAGTAAACTGAATCCACTGCATCTGCAAGCAAAGACAAAGACGCTTCCGAGTTTTCTTCACAAGCTTTTGCAGTCATCTTGGTTGAGAAGTCGTTCACCTGCATTAACCAAAACCCAAGCAAGGAAATGACGAAAAAGCTAACGACTAGGAATTCGAGTGAAACCTGTCCTCTCCTCAATTCAATCCCCTATCTCATCTATTTTCGAGAGCACTTCATCTGTTTTGTTGTTCATTTTGTTGCTAGCTTTGGTAGCGGTTCCTGAAAGTCCTTTTATCATTATGAAAGATACTGCTAGTACTGCAGCCATCACCACTATCATTTCCGCAGATATTTGTGCTTTTTCTTCTTCAATCAGTTTCAATCCAAGTCCTCCAGTAAGTCAACGGCTTCATCGGATTTGTCAGATAAAGCTTCGCTGGACTCTTCTGTCGTTGATTGAAGGTTTGTCAGAAGCATTACTGCTACTGCAAGAACTGCTGCTAGGACTAAAAGCATTTCTACAGATATTTGTGCCTCTTCGTCTGAGTAGAGTTGTCTTAATTTCATTTATTTCTCTCCCCTTTGCAGTTAATTAAATGAAAAACATTTATTTAAATGTTTTCATAAAAAACAGGTATGCCTTTAACGAAAACAGAAACACTTCACATGCTCATCTCAGTCGTAACTATCAGTCTAGCGTTTTCAATGGGAGCAGCGTTCTTAGGTGTAAACAATTTTTTCTCGAAGTTCCCTGTTGTCCTCATAACTTTAGGTGCAGGGTTTGTGCTCCATGAGATGGGTCACAAGTTCACTGCCCAGCACTTCGGTTGTTTTGCCGAGTACAGGGCTTGGACTCCTGGACTTTTGCTAGCTCTTGGCCTTGCAGTTATTAGTGGTGGAACTCTTGTGTTTGCTGCTCCTGGAGCAGTATACATCGGAGGGAAAAGAATTTCCGTGAAAGAAAATGGGGTGATTTCGTTAGCAGGTCCTTTCGTAAACCTGATTATTGGTGGTTTGTTCTTTTTGCTCTTATTATCTGTTGCATCAGATTCTTTGCTTGGAAGAATCGGTTTCACTGGTGCTTACATCAATTTTTTCCTAGCTTTCTTTAACATGATTCCTTTCCCGCCTTTGGATGGCTCGAAGGTTATTCAGTGGAATACTGGAGTCTGGATGCTTTTCATTGGACTAGCAGGGTTCCTGACTTTCTTTTTTTAAAGAATTTGTTTTAATTGCTTGAGTTTCTGGGTTTCGTAATTGTTTGTTGCAAGCTTTTACCAGTCTTCAAATGTCTCTAGTCTATGTAGGATGTTGCATCTGCTTTTTCTTTACCGTACTCTTCCATGAATTCCTTGTATCTACTTAGTTCCGCGTCAGTTATTGATGGAGAGATTTTGCTTATGGCGCCTTTGAAATAATCTTTTGTGACTATTTCTTCATCGTTTCTAAGCGCTTCCATCGCTGCTTCCTGGACTATTCCCTCTATATCTGCTCCGGAATATCCTTTGGTTTCTCTTGCAAGTTCTTCTGTATTCACATCGCTATCTAGAGGTACGTTACGCGTGTGGACTTCGAAGATCTTTTTCCTGGATTCTTCGTCTGGTGCAGGCACTACAACCATTTCATCAAACCTTCCTGGTCTCAGCAGCGCGGGATCGATTAGTTCAGGTCTGTTAGATGACCCTATAACTACAACGTCTTTCATATCCTCGAGTCCGTCGAGTTCAGATAATATTTGGTTCACAACGCTTTCGGTTACGTGGGAACCAGAGCTTCTTCCTCTTCTTGGTGCAAGCGAGTCCAGTTCGTCAAAGAAGACGACTACTGGTGCTGCCTGTCTTGCTTTTCTGAAGACTTCTCTAACGGCTTTTTCTGATTCACCAACCCATTTTGACAGTAGTTCCGGTCCTTTTACTGCTATAAAGTTATACTCTGATTCGTTTGCCACTGCTTTTGCTAAAAGTGTTTTTCCTGTGCCTGGAGGCCCAAAAAGCAATATGCCTGCAGGAGGATCTATTCCTAGTTTTTTGAACTTCTCTGGTTTTTTCAGAGGCCAGTCAACTGCTTCGACCAGTCTCTGTTTCGGCTCTTCTAGGCCGCCTACGTCATCCCAAGTTACTTTAGGAACCTGTACAAACACTTCTCTCATTGCTGAAGGCTGGATTTCTTTCATTGCCTCGTCAAAATCTTCTTTGTTTACTTTCAAATCGTCTATAAGTTCTTGAGGTATTCCTTCTTCTTTTTCGAGATCTACTTTCGGAAGCAATCTTCTTAGTGCTTTCATGGCGGATTCTTTTGCTAATGATTCTAGATCTGCTCCAACGAATCCGTGTGTTCTGTCTGAAAACCTATTTAAATCCACGTCATCGCTTATAGGCATGTTTCTCGTGTGTATCTGGAAAATTTCTTTCCTTGCTTTTCTATCTGGTACTCCTATCTCTATCTCTCTATCGAATCTGCCTGGCCTGCGAAGCGCTGGATCAATTGCATTAACTCTGTTAGTAGCTGCTATAACAACTACCTCTCCTCTTGCTTCTAATCCATCCATAGAAGCCAGTATCTGTGAAACTACTCTTCTTTCGACTTCTCCTGTAGCTTCTTCTCTTTTAGGAGCTATGGCATCTATTTCATCTATGAATATTATTGTAGGAGAGTCTTCCTGCGCTTGCTCAAATATCTTTCTTATTTTCTTTTCTGCTTCTCCAACGAATTTACTCATCACTTCCGGCCCTTGAATATGAATGAAGTTAGCGTCTGATTCGTTTGCCACAGCTTTTGCCATGAGCGTCTTCCCTGTCCCGGGCGGCCCGTGCAGTAAAACTCCTTTTGGAGGATCTATTCCAAGTCTTTCAAATATTTCAGGATGCTTCATTGGTATCTCTACCATCTCTCGGATTTTCTGGATTTCTTCGTCCAGTCCTCCAATATCCTCGTAGGTAACGTGAGGTAGGCCTTTCATCTCCTGTACTGGTTTTTCTCTGACCTCCACCCCTGTCTGTGAAGTAACCTGAACTATTCCTGAAGGTTTGACGGATTTTGCGATCATGAGCAAAGAGGTTCCAAAGACTCCTACTACTATCTTGTCGCCTTGAGATATTGGTGTTCCTGATAATTGTTTTTTGACGTGTTCTTTGAATCCTGGTGAGAACCTGATTTTTTGAGTTGGAGCTAGAACTATTTTTTCTGCTTGTTTGGGCTTTATCTTCTTTAATTCTATCTTATCGCCTATGCTGACTCCAGCGTTCTGTCTTATGACCCCGTCTATCCTGGCTATGCCTTTTCTTTCATCTTGTGGGTGGCTTTGCCATACTTTTGCAGCAGTGTTCTTTTTTCCTTTGATTTTTACTATATCCCCTGAGGTTAGATTGAGCTTTTGTCTTGGTTTTGATCCTATTCGTATCAATCCTCTTCCCACGTCGTTCTTCAGCGCTTCAGCTACTTTCAGTTTAATCTTTTCGCTCATGGTGTAGTGTTTATTAAACTTTTTTTATAAAAGATTATTGATGGTTGAAAACATTCCACTCGGTTGTGAGCTGGACTCGCTTTTTGGAGGAGGAATCCTCTGCAGTAGAATAACCCAGTTATACGGTCCTTCAGGAAGCGGTAAAACAGTTATTTGCTTACAGGCATTAGTAAATGCTGTTAAAGCAGGAAAAAAACCTATTTTTGTGGATCCAGAGGGTTCTTTCAGCCGAGAAAGGATAGATCAAATGGCTGGGGAGAATAGTAACGAGGTCTTTGACAACACTTGGTTACTGGAACCGTCAAGCTTTTCAGATCAAGCAGAAGCAATCCGGAAAGTGGTTAAGCAAGCTAGTGAGGAAAATGGCCTGATAATCGTTGACTCGATTGTCTATCATTATAGGCTCGAGCTGAATAACGGAAGAACGAAAGAGGTTAACAGAGAGCTTGGTAAGCAGTTAGCTCTTCTTTTAGAAGCTGCAAGGAAGAAAAATATTGCTGTACTGGTAACAAATCATGTTTACAGTGACCTAGATTCAGATGAGGTCACGCCTGTTGGAGGAGACGTAATGAAGTACTCTTCCAAGGTCATTATCAAGTTAAGCAGTAATCCGGTGAGGAAAGCAGAGATTGTTAAGCATCAATTTAGGAAAGAAGGAAAAGAAAAAGAGTTTAGGATTGTTGGGGCCGGAGTCACTTGCTAGAATTCCTTGGGCGTTAAATCTGTTTCGAAGTCACCGAGGTCTTCAGTAGAAGCGTTCAATTGATCTTGTACTTCAGATAGCTTTAATTCTTCTGTCGTTTTTTCGCCTGTTTGTTTTGGTGTCTGCTGGAGGCATCCTGCAAACATCACTAGTGACCCTATCAAGAGTAGTGCAAGAAGTTTTTTCTGCATTTTATTCCTCCTCCTTTGCTTCATAGGATATTTTTTCTAGGTTTTTCCTGAACTTGCTGAAGTTACCGCGTACTTGTTCAAGTTTTTGTTGAGCTAGTCCGTAGTTCGCGTTCTCGTAGTTTTTCTTCGCTTCTTGGACGAGGTTTCTCATTTCTTTTATTCCCTGCTCGTCTTGCGGCAGATTCACTTGTTCAGTCTTGTTCATCGCTCGTTCAGTTATTTTATCCATCTTCTGGATAGTGTCTCCTGCAATCTGTTCTCTGACTACGTCAGAGTGCATTTTTCTGAATTCCTGCCATAGCTGCTTTATATCTCTGTTCACTTGATTCACTTGTTCTCTAACCTGTGCTTCGTAAGCTTCCTGTAGCTCAGTTCTTTTCCCTTTGATCTCGTCAAGCTTGGCTTGCATTTCGGTAGTATTCAAACCTGCGTTTTCCTCGAAAACAGTTAGTACGTGCTCAGCGTTCTCTATCTTCTTGTCGAAAACCATCAAGGAAACATTCTGCAGGTGAGCCCAACTGTCTTTCTTCATCCCTTTCACTTTTTCACTGGCCTCAACTCGGTTCCTAGTCCGCTCGAATCTGTGTTGACCTATCTCTTGCCTTGCAGTTTCTCTGAATTGTTGAACTTCTTGTTTCATCTGTTCTTCTGAAACGTTACCTTGCTGGAACTTCAGGTAAGTCGCTTGTACCCCGCTAGTTCTTTCACGTATTCTTGAAATATTCGCCTTTGCTTCTTTGGCTTCTTTCTCTACTTGATCAGCTTCTTCTAGGAACTTCCCGAATCCGTAGTCGTACTGCATTTTTTTACCTAGTTTCACTGCGTGCTTTGCCTGTTCTTCAGGATTCTTGAATTTTTTCATCTTTTCCATGGTCTGGTTTCTATTGTGAGCTACTTTTGCCATGACAAACTCTTTCACTTCAACGCCAATCTGTCGCGCCTTATTAGAAACGTCTTTTCCTGTGAAGTTCTTCCCCATTACCATCTCGTGTATTGCTTGTACTTTTTCTTTCACTATGTTCTGAACAATGTATCTCCCAGGACCTCCCATACCTGGCATTCCTTCTTCAAATTGGCCGGGGGCTTTTTGTTCTTTGGCTAAACCCTTTCCTCTTATCGCACCATTTTCGTTACCTGTAACAGTTCCGCTTTCGTTACCTGTAACAGTTCCTGGATTGCTAACTTTCCCTGTATCTTCTGTGAAAACTTGGGGTGGAGGCGTTTCTACCATTACTGCCCCAGTTGATACTAGCAACCCGATTACTATCGTCAAAACAATTTTTTTATTTATATTATTCACCTCTCTGTTTAATAGAAGGCGTTTAAGGGTATTTAATGGTTTCGCTGTTGTTTTCTTTCCAGAAAGCTTTAGAATAGTTTAGGATAGTTTACTTGAGGAGAAAAAGTTAAAAAGCTGGTTAACATGATTTTTTTTATGAAAAAGAGTCTCTTGGTACTCATTTCACTGTTCTTGCTTTCTTCTTCATTCGCTTACTCGCTTAATGGAACCGTTTTTAATTGGGATACTCTGGAGAGAACTCGGGCAATGGTAAAAGTTTATTCAAACGATTCATTAGTGAATCAGGTGATCACGAGCGAGTCAGGAGATTTTTCTCTTGATTTAAAGGGAGGAACATACGATCTGAAAATAGTTTCAGGTAATCTAAGTTACGAAACTGAAGTAAAACTAGAAAATGATCTCGAGATAGAGGCTCCATTACTTCCTTCAGAAGAAGGTATTTTCTTGAACACTTCTGTAGGAGAATACGAGAACATTGGAACTCCTCAAGACGTTGCAGAAGACCAGGAAGAAAAAAAAGAGAGTGAAAGCCCATTCAAAATTTTTGTAACTTTGGCTATAGCGCTGATTGTCCTGTTCTTTTTCCTGAGAAAAAAGAAGCCAGAGATAAAGGGGGATAAACAACTGGTGCTTGATCAAATCAAGGAAGAAGGAGTGAGAGTGAAACAAGGAGTTCTGAAGGAAAAAACTGGTTTTT
This sequence comes from Candidatus Diapherotrites archaeon LH_S9, assembly GCA_023659865.1. GTDB lineage: Archaea > B1Sed10-29 > B1Sed10-29 > WALL01 > JAGXON01 > JAGXON01. The sequence continues at coordinate 43,015 of JAGXON010000005.1, forward strand.
CAGCTTCAAAACTTAGTTTACTTACTAAAGAACTTGAAGAAGAAGGTTCGATCAGTAAAGAAAAGATGGGAAGAGAAAAAGTTATTGAACTTACTTAACTGCGTTAAGAAAGATCGAGGCCCAGGACATGGATTCGTCGGAGTAGTAAATTGACTTTTTGAAGGGTCTGCCCCCTCGATCAAAACACTCCAGATAGTTACCGTATTTTTCTATCCAGTTAATGTACTTTGTTTTGTATGTCTCGAAAACTTTGTTTTCCTTAAATAAATCTATCCATGCTGCTCCGATCTGAGTCCAGGCAGTGTTAACCTGGTAGCTGGTTGGTCCTGACTTGTAAACAAGAGGAAAAGGTTGGTCAAGGCCTTTATCCTGGATTTTAGCGAGAGATTTTTGTTTCTTATCCTTGTCTTCGATCACGCCAGTCCAGTAAGGAAACAGGTTAGCGTCTGAAGTTATTTCATCACTCTCTAAATCGTTTTTGAAGCATTCTCCTGTCCAGAAGTTTCGTTCGATGATTTTATTGAAGTTAAAAGAGCTTAATGGGTTTTCCAGATCTATTTCTTCAAGATCATCGGAGAGCATTCCCGCCATCACTTGGTTGTAGAGCAAGCCTTTTTCTTCGTAACCTCCTTTCAGTGCTCCTAGTTTCGTGTCTGTTCTGATCAGACCGTCTTCATCAACTACTTCTTCTGCAAACTTGTTCACTTCTTTTTCAAGCAGTTCTTGGTGCTTTGACGGATCGTAGTTGCTTTCCTTTATCGCCCTGATCGTCCAGGCCAGAGTATCGGGTGAGTAAGGTCCTAGGTTGAACGGTAGGTCCGGGAAAACTATTGTCGTGGAGAGTTTTCCGTGTCTTTCAAAAGCGTCTAAAGCGTTTTTGAGCGTTTTTCTAACTTTTTTTCCGTATCCTAGTTCGCAAAGCGCTTTTGAGCACATTCCGAAGTCTCTTGTCCAGAACTGTGAGTAGTGGCCTCCGCTACCTCTGAAGTATTTTCCGTCCCAAGCTGATTCAATTGATTTCCTGCATATCTCTTTGTAGTTGTCCCCATATCTTTTGGGGCCTGTTATCCTGCATTTTATTCCTCGCAGCATCTGTTTTGTCCCGGCTCCTGCTAGTCCAATCATGTTTTTATATACTCTTTTTTCATTTAAAATAATTAGTTTGTTCTCGGTTTCTTTATCTTTACTCTTCCTGCTGGAAGAGCTTGCAGCAATTCATCTGGATTCACGTACTCAGCATCGAAAAGGTTTTCCAACTTTTTCTTTAGGTCTTTTACTGCTTCTCCCTTCTTTTTAGTGCCAGGAACGACTATCAGATGCTTTCCGTGTTTTTCTTGGATTGCTGGAGGAGATCCTGAGACCACTCTTTGTTTTTCTTTGTCGTAGCTGATAGCTAGCTCGACTTTTTGGTTTTTGAACCACTGTCTTTCTCCACGTATTTGGAAGCTTCCTGTAGGCAGGTACTCCCCGGATTTTGCCGAGGTCTTAACCTGCTCTGGACTAACGGCGTAAACGTCCACTGCTGTCACGCCTTGCTTGAACGCTTTCGAGGCTGTTGCCGCGTATTGAGCTGCCTGTTCTTTATCTTCTTCTGAAGGTTTTTCTCCTTCGGTTTTGAGCACGACTGCTGGAGCTCCGTGAACGTCTGCGTGGAAGAACAAGTCGCCTTTTTGCATGTGATCTTTTACTACTCTTTCGTTGGATTGAGCTGTTTTTCCTCCGATGACGAGTAAGTCGTTGCTTGTTTTGAACCAGTGGAATTTCTCGTACCAGTCTCTCTTTCTTTTCTTCCTGTACCTCTTCTTTTCAACAACTTCTTTTTGCTCTAGTTCCTCTATCTTTCTTTCAGTTTCTTCTATAGCTTTTTCTAGCCCTTCTAATTTCTTTTTTGCTTTCTTGCTCTTCTCGTATTTTTCGTTAGCGTTTTCTGCAGCGCTTTTCTTTGGATTGAGCTCTATTTTCATTTCCAGTCCTCTTTCGTCTTGCAGTCCGGATTTAAACACATCTCGAAAGTCTTTTTACCTCTCAGTATCTTGACTTTAGGTGCTCCGCACTCTTCGCACTTCTCGTCCAGTGCCTTCATGCCACCTTTCTGCGGTAGTGGATAGCTTTTCTTGCATTTAGGGTAGTTACTGCACCCTACGAATCTTTTCCCAGATTTCTTTGACCTGATAACTCGAAGGTTGCCTCCGCACTCGCATTCTGCGATCACATTGGATTCTTGAATGGCTTTTTTAAGTTCTTCTCCGATTCTTCCTTTTTCTTTCACCATTTCGTCGAGCACTTCTGAAAGCATGTTCCGGGAGTCGCCCACTACTTCCTCCATAGATTTTTTCCCTTCCGATATCTGCTCCATCTCTTTCTTGAGCTTTGAAGTCATTTTCGGTTGAGTTATTTCTTCAACATGGTTATCGAGCGTGTTTACAACTGCTTTCGCGATGTTGGTTGGAGTGTATTTCTTGTATCCCTTAATGTAGCGTCTTCCCTGGAGTTTGTTGATTATTGATGGCCTGGTGGACTTGGTTCCTAGGTTCTTGTCCTCCATTTTTTTGATGAGTGCGGAAGGAGAATACTTCTTTGGAGGCTTGGTCTGTTTCTTTTTCCTGATTATTTTCTCAATGTTTACTTCATCGTTTTTCTTCAGTTCCGGTAACTCTATGATCCTTGTCTTTGAGTAAGGATAGTATTTTTTCCAGCCTTTTTTCAGGAAAGTTCTTCCTCTTGAAAAAAAGTTCTCTCCCTCGATATTGAAGTCAGCTCTAACTGTGTTAAGCACTGCTTTCGGTGCAACTGTTGCAAAAAACCGGGAAACGATTAATTTGTAGACTTTCCACTGCCTATTGCTTAAGCTCTTTTTGTTCGCCAGTTCCACTGGGTGTATTGGAGGGTGGTCAGTGCTTTTCTTTTTTCCTTTAGTCGGCTTTATTTTTTTCTGAGAAAGCAGTTCCTTTGCCTGATTCTTGAACTGAGCGTGCTCGGTGAATTTCTTGAGTATCTTCTTTAATCCAAGGCTTTTCGGGTACTGAGTGTTATCTGTTCTTGGGTAAGATATGAATCCGTTCTGGTAAAGTGATTCAGCAGTGTTTATCGCCTGTGAAGGAGATAGCCCGATTCGGCTTGCTGCTCTTAGGAATGCTGTGGTGTTGAACGGTGTTGGTGGCTTAAGGCTTTTCTTTCTTTTCTTAAGTTTTTTTACTTGAGCTTTGTCTGCTTTTCTTAGTTTCTTTGTTATTTTGTCTACTTCTTCTTTTTTCCAGAATTTTTTCTTCTTGTGCTCTGCCTTGAATTTCTTGTCTTTCCTGAGTTCTGCCTTGAGTGTCCAGTAGTCTTTCGGATCAAATTTGTCTCGCTCTTTCTGTCTTTCCACGATCATAGCTAATGTAGGGGTTTGAACTCTTCCTACGGACAGAAACTGTTTTCCTAGCCTGTTTGACACGAGTGAAACGAATCTTGTGAGTACTGCTCCCCATATCAGGTCTATTTCTCTTCGTGAGTCTGCTGAGTTTGCAAGGTTTTTATCTAGTTCAGTTAAGTTGTTGAATGCTTTTTCAACGTCTGAAGGAGCGAGTGAACTGAATCTAGCTCTTTTGACGTCGATATCTGGATTGACTTCCTTGATTATGTTGACTGCTTCTTTTCCTATGCTTTCTCCTTCTCTGTCGAAGTCTGTTGCCACGATGCATTTGTCGGCTTTTTTCCCGAATTTTTTTAGTTTGCGCTGTATCGATTTAACTGAAGGCTTGTAAACTAAATCGGATTCTGCCATTGCGTTGAGGTTAGCTGACTGCCAGTTGCTGAACCTGGATGGGAAATCAACTTCTATTATGTGTCCTCTTAATGGAACTATGACGTGATCATCTGCTTCGTAAACGTTTTTCTCGAGCGTTTTTGGAGAGCTCGAGCTAAGTATTTGAGATATTCTTCTTCCCGCGCTAGGTTTCTCTGCTATTATCAGGCTCATTGTTTCACTGCTTTTTTCAAGAATTCTTTGAACACTGGTGCTGGTTCCTCTAGTTTCGAGCGGAACTCAGGGTGTGCTTGAGTTGCCACGAAGTACGGGTGGTCCTGGATCTCTAGGAACTGCATTATTTTTCCAGATTTGTCTGTTCCAGAGAAAAATAGGCCGTTTTTTTCGATTTCTTCGATGTATTTTGGGTTAACTTCGTATCTGTGTCTGAATCTTTCTCTGACTTTGTTTTTTCCATTGTAAATGCTTTGAACGTAAGTTCCGTCCTTCAGGTAAATGTCTTGCCCTCCCAAACGCATTGTTCCTCCAAGTCCTTTTACCCCCTCCTGTTCCGGCAGGATGTCGATCACGTTGTGTTCAGGCTCATCTCTTATCTCAGTGGAGTGAGCGTTCTCCATGCCACAAACGTTCCTCGCGTACTCGACGACCGCCATCTGGAACCCGTAGCAGAGCCCGAGGAAAGGTATGTCGTTCTCTCTGCAGTGTTGGATGCAGTCTATTTTTCCTTCTGTTCCTCTTGATCCGAATCCGCCTGGTACTATAACTCCTTTAACGTCTTCAAGTTCTTCTTCTACCGTGGTTTCTCCTTGCTCTATTCTCGTGGTTTCTACCCAGGCAAGTTCGACTCCTAGGTCGAGGTGTGCTCCAGCGTGCTCGAGCGATTCGATTATCGAGACGTAAGAGTCTTTCAGTTCAGTGTATTTCCCTGTTATGGCTATCTTTATCTTTTCTTCCGGGTTAAGCATGTTGTCCACTAGTCCCTTCCATCGCTCCATGCTTTTAGGTCGGTTCGGCAGGCCTAGTTCTTCAAGAACTTTTTTCGAGAAGTTTTCTTCTTCCAGGAGGAACGGGACCTTATAGATGGACTCGCAGTCGGGATCGGAAATCACGTGATCTACTGGAACGTTGCAGAACAAGGATATCTTTTCTTTTACTTTTTTGTTGAGGCCTTCTTCGCATCTGCCGACCACGAAGTCAGGCTGCACTCCCATTCCAAGCAGTCTTTCCGTGGATCGTTGTGTTGGTTTGGTTTTCTGTTCTCCGACAACATCGAGTATTGGAACAAGCGTCACGTGAACGAACAAAACCTCTCCTTCTTCTTTGTCTTGATGAAGTTCTCTCATCGCTTCAATGAAGTAACTGTTCTCGATGTCTCCAACTGTCCCCCCTACCTCGATTATGACTACTTCAGCATTCTGTTTTTCTCCGATGTCTTCAACCCAGTCCTTTATTTCCCCTGTTACGTGAGGAATGAACTGAACGTCTTTCCCTAAGTATTTTCCTTCTCTTTCCTTGTCGATAACTTTCCCGAAGATCTTTCCACCAGTAGGGTTGTTCGCGTACTCCATGGTGTTGCCAGTAAATCTCTCGTAGTTACCTAGATCCATGTCGCACTCGGTACCGTCATCCAGTACAAAAACTTCTCCGTGCCTGAATGGGTTCATGGTTCCTGCATCAACGTTCAAGTATCCATCGAACTTTACGGGACAGACTGAATATCCTCTTGAATCAAGTAGCTTCCCTAAAGAAGATACTACTATGCCTTTGCCTAACCCTGATAAGACTCCGCCTGTAATAATCACGTACTTCACTTTATCCCACTAGTTAAAAGTTTGTATCTGCTTAAGTATAAATTGGTTTTCAAGAATTCAATGTAAGGAAGAACAAAAACGAACAGTAAAAACGAACTAAAGATAGGGGACAGCCAGAAAACCTTCAAATGACCTATCATAGTCTCTATAAGCACAAGTACGAACAATCCAATAACTGAAATCAAGTAGATTCCGATAACAGCTCCAGGTTTTTTCAAAAAGAATTTTGCGCTTTCTTTCAAGGATCTGATGAAGCCGTATTCCTCCAGCACCAGTGTCTGCGGCACAAATATGAAAAACCCCCATACCAAGAGCATCAGGAATGCCATGGCAGTGCCAGGTAAGTTGAAGTAAGCTGTCCCGACACCTATCGCGAAAGTGATCGCTCCTAGAAAGAACCAGATCAGCATCAGTTTCCAGACGTTTCTAGGGAACCTGTAAAGCATTTTCATGAAACCGATATCATCAAGAGTTCTCCTAAGCTTAACGAGAAGAACAATCGCAACAGAGAGAAAGGAAACTGAAAAAGTTCCAATCACTGTAGCCATGAAGTAAAGAAAGATCTCGTAAGAGCTTAAAGACATTGATATTACATCAGTGTATCTCAGGAATCCGGCACCACCAGTCACATAAGTGAAGAAGGACATGGTGAACAAAACCACTACTAGAACAAGAAAAGAAAATGGAAGCACGAGCTTGATATTTTCAAAATAACTTTTTAATGAATCGGCTACTATTCGCATGCAAAACTTAATGAGTTGGATTTATTTAAATTTTTTGAGCTTTTAAGCCACCAGGCATAGCAGAGACTATTTCCACTCTTACTCGCTCTCCTGGTCTTGCGTCATCTAAAAAAAGTTTTTTGTAGCCGCTGGTCCTACCGTAAAACCCTCCTTTCTTCCCTCGCCCTAAAATCACTGTATCAAGTTTTTTTCCAACAAGTCGCTCGTTTCTTTTGATAACTATTTGCCTGCATACTTTCGAAAGTTCTTTAGATCTCTTCGCTGTTCTTTTAGTTGGAACTTTCTTCATGTCCTCTGCCTCAGTGTCCGGACGAGGAAAGAACTTGGATATGTTAATAATATCAGGACGCACTCCCCTGATCATTTGCAGGGTTTCCTTGAAATCTTTCTCTGTTTCTCCAGGAAAGCCAATTATTATGTCCGTTGAGACAGAACCAAAAGGAAATCGTTCTTTGAATGCTTCAGCTACTTCAGTGAACTCTTTTGTGCCGTGGCTTCTTCTCATTTTCTTCAGAATCTTCTCACTACCTGACTGGACAGGGACGTGCAAGAAATTGTAGAACTTATCCGAAGAAAGAACTTCAAGAAGTTCTTGCTTGAACTCGAAAGCCTTCTCTGGATTCATCATCCCGATACGAGTCCTGAAATCTCCTTTCAAACGACTTATCTCTTTCAAGAGCTCGATCAAGTTCGTGCCAATGTCAATACCGTAGCAGCCAGTATCCTCAGCCGTTAGTCTTATCTCTTTTGCGCCTTCTTCAACAGAATCCTTTACAGAATTCAGAACATCTTTAACAGAATAGCTAGTGATATTGCCTCGAGCATTTTTGGTTCCGCAGAAAGCACAGTTCCCGACACATCCTTCAGCTACTGGAATCGTGGAAACAAGCCCTTCTCTCTCGCAAGGCATGCGCAACTTATTATCGTGTTCTTCAGAGAACTGATCTTCTCCTGACTTAATAGCTTCAGAAAGATTGTACAAAGAATTAGTGTCAACTAAAGGAGCGTCAGTAATCTTTTTGACTGCTTTCTTGTTTATTCTTGGCAAGCAGCCACATATAACAAGATTTCGGTCCTTCAAATTTCGTATCTTGTGCAACATCCTTTGCTCGGTCTGATGCTTTACCGCACAAGTGTTCAGAATCACGATGTCAGCCCTATCAATGTCTTCAGTGAATTCAAAGCCTTCTTGCTTCAGTATCCCTTTGATTCTTTGAGAATCTGCTTGGTTCAGGCTGCATCCGTAAGTCTCTAGATGAACTTTTTTCATCGCCAGGTTAATATCTCTATTTCATCGTTATTAAGGATGTGGCCCGCCCAGTTAGCAAGGTTACCTGCAACAAAGGCCATCACAAGGAAAAGAAGTGGCATGCAAGGTGCTTTCGGGCACCAACTGAAAGATAGCAAGAGAGAAGATGCGCTCGAGATTGCTCGAGAAAGAGAATGTGCCCTCGAGCTTGCTTGAAAGACTGTTCCAATAACCGCGATTAAAGAAAAAGCTATTGGTACAAGTACAGAGTAGCCTGAATCAATCCATTTATCAAGCATGTCCGGTACCGAGAGCCCAATCAAATAGAACCCAATAACCATGAACGAAGTTGAAATCACTAGAATGCTTGTAACGTGCATTATAGCAGCTAAAACTATCAAGCCAACTGCTGCAGGTATCAGAAACATGAAAGTTTTTTTGTAGTCCATTATTCCACCTTTACTGCTGTTCCAAAAGCAAAGATTTCTATTGCACCGCCTGCAATTCGAGTTGAACCCATTTCAACTCCTATAACTGCATTAGCTCCTAGGTCGCGCGCGTTCTCAACCAATCTATGTATTACTTCTTGTTTTTCTTCGTTGATGGTTCTCGTGTAAACCGAGACTTCTCCACCGATAAGTGTTCTTATAAAAGCTGATACATCGTCCGCGAATGACTTAGATTTCACGCTGGTTCCCCAGACGTATCCCTTGTACTCTTTTACTTCTTTTCCAGGTATCGAATCCGTGGAACTGATAGGAATTCCTTCCAACTCTTCTTCTTTTTCCTTCCATCTCTTTTCTTCAGCCAACTAAAACACCTACAACAATTTTTACTCACGTCTTTAATAAATTACTATCCCACAAAAATAAGAGGAGAAACCATGAAAATGAACAAACCCTGGATCGAGAAATACAGGCCAAAGAAACTAGGGGACGTAGTTGGACAAGAAGAAGTTGTTGAAAGACTGAAAGTTTACGCTGAAAAAAAGACAATGCCTTCACTGCTTTTCTCAGGAAGAGCCGGTATAGGAAAAACCGCTTGTGCTCTAGCGTTAGCTCACGAGATGTATGGCGAAGATTACAGGAGAAACTTCCTTGAATTAAACGCTTCAGACGAAAGAGGAATAGACGTGATCCGGGATAAGATCAAAGACTATGCATCAACACTGCCCTACGGTGACGTGTCCTTCAAGATAATCTTTCTCGACGAAGCTGATTCACTAACGAAAGACGCTCAGAACGCTTTAAGAAGAACAATGGAGAAGTACTCGAACACCTGCAGGTTCATTTTAAGCTGTAACTATCCATCAAAAATAATTGAGCCTATCCAAAGCAGGTGCGCGATATTCAAGCTTGCACCACTCACAGAAGAAAACATCATTAAAAGAATGAAGCACATAGCAGACCAAGAAGATCTGAACATAACCAAAGACGCCTACAAAACGGTTGCCTACGTTTCTGACGGAGACATGAGAAAAGCAATAAACACGCTTCAAGTCAGCGCAACACTAACCAGCGACATAAGCGAGGACACAGTCTACAAAGTCGCCTCGAAGGCAAGGCCGGAAGAAGTCAAAGGAATGATTGAAGACGCGGCGAACGGGAAGTACATGGATGCCCGTAAAAAACTTCAGTCGCTACTTTACGACTACAATCTTTCCGGAGAAGACATCATCAAACAAATATTCAGCGAAACGATGAAGATGGACATAGAGGACAAAGAAAAAGTCCGTATAGTGAAAGAAATCGGAGAAACAGACTTCAGGATAAGCGAGGGAGCAACCGACAGAGTCCAACTAGAGGAACTTTTAGCGCAGTTAACCAGCCTGAAAAGCGAATAATGAACTTCTCAGAGCTCAAGCAAAGCCTTCTCGAAAAACTAGACGAAGAAGGATGGGACAAACCCGTTGAACCGTATCTAGACATGATTAACACCACTGACAAGTGCGTGACATCCAGCTCGTGCTACGGAAGAATCGTTCTCCTGAACAAACCCTCTGAATCAAAGAAAGCAGCCAGCTTCGAAGGAAAATGGCACAGAAAAGTAAACAAGGAAGAAGTCCTGAACTCTCCACGGAAAAAAGAAGGAACCAGCTGGTTCAAAGTAGACCCACTGATTCTGCACATCTCATGCAAAGACATTGAAACCACGAAAAAAGTTCTGAAAGCAAAGAGTAAAGCAGGAATAAAAAGAGGGGGAGTATTCCACATAGCTCCTGAGAGAATACAGATAGAGGTAATTGGAACACAGAAAATGGAGCTACCGATATACAAGAACGATTTACTGGTTAGCAAAAAGTATGTGGACACGGTTATTCAGGAAGCGAACAACAAATTCGACAGGAACAAAGAACAGTGGGAAAGATTCAGAAAAGCTTGGAAGGAAGTGTTTGAGTGAATAAAGAGAAAAGTTTTTTCTTGCTTGGAGTAGCTCACGTTTCGGAAAAAAGCAAGGAAGACGTGCGGAAAACAATAGAAGAAATCGACCCGGACTCAGTTGCAGTTGAACTTGACTTCAATAGATACATAGCTCTTAAGCGGAATCTGAAGCCTAAAAAAAGAGGTTACTCACTGTTAGGTTTCATTCTGTCAAAAATGCAGGAAAAAATCGGTAAAGACAGAAATATCCAGCCCGGAAAAGAAATGCAGTTAGCCGTAGACCTAGCGAAAGAAAAAAGCAAAAAAGTCGTTTTTGCGGACAAGAACCCAAAAAAATACATCGACAGAGTCTGGGAAGAAATGACATTGAAAGAAAAACTCAGGTTCATCAAAGCACTGCTAGCAGGATTCTTCCTACAAGAAGACATAACTGAAGAAGAAATAGAAGAAATGCGAGACGAGAAAAAAGCAACGGAACTAGTTCAAGAGTTCGGCGAAGAGTTCCCAACCCTGAAAAAAATCCTTGTCGACAAAAGAAATGACTACATCTCAAAAAAAATAAAGAGTTCGCCAGGAAAAAAAGTTCTTGCAATACTCGGATCCGGCCACATAGACGGGATAAAGTCACGTCTTGAATCTGAGAAGAGCGCACACACCGAAGTTCTCTAGTTTCTTTCCTGACTCGTGTTCGCCTGAAATAACGTGAGATTCTCCTCCATTCCCCCGTACCCTGTCCATCATTTCTTCAGCCTCTTCCCTGTTCTTGTTAAACCATTTCTCGGACAAGAGCAAGGTCTTCACTGCACCGTACTCGATCGCTTTCTCCACCTCGTCTTTTCCGTAAGCTGCAAGATTTTCTTTTCCAACCTGCTTCAAGAACTTTTCAACGAGCTTCGTTTCTCTCGCTATCTTAGCGTTCTCCAGAATCTCGCCAACCCGCTCTTTCTTCAGCACCTCCTGAATTCCAGTGCTGCCGGCAGAGCCAGTGTCCTGAAAAACCAGTTTCTCGAAAACCTCAGGATAATCCCCTTTGCAGTACTCCTTGAAATTGTTTTTAGTGAATCCCGGACCGCCAACAACAACCTTCTTGGTGTCAAAACGCGATAAAACATCAGCAACATCCTGAAAATAATTAGGTTGCCAGTCCTTGCTCCCGTACATTTTTCCGGACTTGCCTGATCTGATGGTCGTGGTTCTGTCAAGCCCGTACGGCCTGAGCAAAGCAATCTGGGTTTCTTCGTCATCCATCGCAGCGATAACAAGTTTTGGTTGCTTGGATGCTTCTACAGCTTCCGTGAGCAAATCTTTATCTCTCTGAGTCCATTTTTCTTTGAAGATCTTTATCTTGTCGCCTGCAGAGAAATTGATGGTGTGGTGAACACCAGTAGGACAGTACTTCTCGGGCCGAGCCTCCTTAATAGTCCCGAGCACGCGAAGGTTGTTTGAGTACTCGTGGAACTCTGTTTTATCGACCTCGAGCTTCACGTAAACTTTCTTTCTCTCGACATTGCCTCCTTCGCTCTCGAATTTCCGGGAAGTTGTACCACTAACGAGATCTTCTTCCGCCACGACTTTGTTCAAGTACCATAAGTCCTCCAGAGTCTGAGGAAGAACGATTACTTCTCCAGAAGAATAATCTTTTTTAAATATCCTCATGAACAATTATTTTAATCAAAAAAGAGATTAATAAGGATGGCGGAACATGAGCAAACAAACAATAGCGGTTCTTGACAGAGACAAATGCGTTGCAGGAAAGAAATGCAGTTACGAGTGCATAAACTTCAATCCTGGCGTCAGAATGGGGAAAGAAACCGTTGTAAAAGGAGAAGACGGTTACCCTGAATTCGATGAAGAAGATTGTATAGGCTGCGAAATAAGCGCAAAAAAATGTCCTTTCGACGCAGTGGATATAGTTAACAAACCGCAGGAACTGGACAGACCCGTGCACCAATACGGAAAAAACAGTTTCAGACTGTACAGGCTGCCAGTACCCTTAGAAGAAAGCGTTGTAGGCATCATCGGACCGAACGGGATAGGTAAAACCACTGCACTGAAAGTTCTTTCCGGTGAGATAACACCGAACCTCGGAGAACTCGAGAAAACCGTTGATCTCAAGGAAGCCATCCAGTACTACAGAGGAAAAGAAATCCAGAAACACCTCGAAGAACTCAAGGAAAAAGACGTGAAAGTAGCTATTAAGCCACAGACCGTGAACAAGCTACCGAAAATGTTCGAAGGAAAAGTAAAAGAACTTCTTGAGAAAACAGAACAAAAAAACAATCTGAAGGAAGTAATCCAGAAACTCGAGCTAGAAGAAATACTTGAACGCGATCTCGGAAGCGTGAGTGGAGGAGAACTGCAAAAAATCGCTATAGCTGCCACTCTTATAAAAGAAGCGGACCTGTACTGTTTTGACGAGCCAACCAGCTTCCTGGACGTCAAGCAAAGACTGAAAGTAGCTCGAGTCATCCGCGAACTAGCTGAAAACAATAAAGTCATAGTTGTTGAACACGATCTTGGAGTCGTCGACTACTTGAGCGACTACACGCAAGTCGTTTACGGGAAAAAAGGAACCTACGGAGTTTTCTCGAACGTAAAAAGCTCTAGAGAAGGAATCAATCAGTTCCTGGAAGGCTACCTCACCGACGAAAACATCAGATTCAGAAAAGAAAGCATCACATTTGAGACAAGACCTCCAAGCAAGCCAGTGAAATCAAAAGAAAAAACAGATTACCCTGAATTCACAAAGAAATACCCCGGATTCCAATTAGACGTAGAAGAAGGAGAACTAAGGAACGGGGAAGTCATAGGAATACTTGGGCCGAACGCAATAGGGAAAACAACTTTCATAAAAGTTCTTGCAGGCGAGGAAGACCCCGACATCAAGCTGGATAAAAAAATCTCTTACAAGCCCCAGTACCTGAAAATGAAGTCCAAGAAAACCGTGAAACAGCTCGTTAACTCGCAGGAAATACTTGAACAAGTGTTCGACCTCAGAATAAAAAAATTCATCGAAGACCTCTACGAAAAAAACATCAATAACTTAAGCGGAGGAGAACTACAAAGAGTAGCAATTGCTTTAGCACTGGCCAGACCATCAGACGTGTGCCTGTTAGACGAACCGAGCGCATTCCTCGACGTCGAAAGAAGAGTTGAAGCAAGCAAACTCATAAGAAAAGTTAGCACGGACCGAGAAATAACAACGCTAGTAGTCGACCACGACATAACTCTCGTAGACCACGTTTCAGATCGTTTAATGATTTTTGAAGGAAAACCAGGAACGAAAGGAAAAGCTCGCTCGCCAGTACCAATGGAAAAAGGCATGAACAAGTTCCTGGAAAAAATGGACATCACATTCAGGAGAGACCCCCAAACCGGAAGGCCAAGAGCCAACAAACCAGGCTCCAGAAAAGACAGGGAGCAAAAAAAGAACAGGAATTACTTCTATGCAAGCAATTGAAAAACCCGAGTACAAGAACCTCGTGACATTCACACCGAACAAGAAAACGCCCGTGTACAACTGGCTGTACTACAAAGAAGGATACTCACGAGAACTCGCACTAGACCTTTTAGAATATCTGGATGAGCCTGTGCTAGACCCTTTCTGCGGTTCAGGAACCACTTTACTCGCCTGCCAAGAGAAAGGCCTAGAGAGCACTGGAACAGACAAACTACCTCTAGCAGTTTTTGCATCAAGAGTTAAAACCCGATACTACTCAAGGCAAGAACAGGATAAAGCTAGCGAAAAGCTTGAAGAAGTTATGGAAGGATCAGAACCCATGCTTGATCAGAAGTACTCCTCAAAAACCAGGAAAGCATTCGACAAACCCGTCCTGAAGAAAATAATTGGTTACAGGAACCAGTTAGTAGAAACAGAAAACCAAAAAATACGTGATTTTCTTCTGCTAGCGCTCATAAACGCTTCGATGAAATCCAGTTACGCCTGGAAAGACGGAGCAGTAGTCAAAATAAAGAAAAGACCTGTTCCACCAATAGAAAAAAGCTTTAGAAGACAAGTAAAAATAATGAAGCAACATCTGAAAAAGCTTGACAGGGAAAAAGTTAAGACAAAAGTTCTGAAGAAAGACGCTAGAGACACTGAAATACCAGACGAATCTATTGGAGGCGTTATGACCTCGCCACCATACTTGAACAAGATAGATTACACAACCGCATACAATATAGAGCAAGAGCTCTTTTTCCAGGAAAAAGGAGACAATTTGATCCGAAGTTTCTTTGGAATAGAAAAAGAACCGGAAAGAGATTCAGACGTGACCGAACTCCTGGACGACAACCCGCCACTAGAAGCTTTAGCTTACTTTAACGACATGAAAAAATTTTTGAAAGAACTGAAGCGCGTTACGAAGTCATCAGCTCAAGCAGCAGTAGTCATCGGTGGCGGATGCTTTCCCGAAAACGTGATCCAGTCAGACGAAGTAATAGCAAAACTAGCTCAGAAAATCGGTTTCCATGCACCAGAAATCTGGATTGCAAGGCACGTGAACTGCATGAAGAACAGAACACAAAAAGTAGGAGAAACACGCGAAAGCATAGTCTGGCTAAGAAAAACGTGAACTACCCACCGCCAAAATCAAAGATTTTGGAAGCGGACTTCCTGGCTACAAAAAAGGTTAAAAATAATCAAAAACAAAGAAATAACATGTTCACCGAAGAAATTAAAGGAAAAGAAGTCATAGACAAAGACGGAAACGCAATAGGAATCGTCAAAGACCTCATGATAACACGCATAGGAAGAGTAACACATCTCGTTCTAACTCCAGCAGGCCTCATAGAAAAAATAAAAGGAAAGGAGTACTTGATAGAATTTCAGTACGTTGGAGCAATCGAAGACGTTGTAATGCTAACCGAAACAAATGAAGAAATCGATGAAGAGAAAAAAGAACTCGAAAGAGGGAAAAAAACAAAAGAAAAAAGCTCCGAACAAACAGAAAGAGAGTATAAATGCCCAGAATGCGAAAAAACCTTTTCAACAGAAAAAGGACTGCACATACACCAAGGAGAAGTACATAAATGAGCGGCCTAGCGGCAGCAAAAACAAAAAAAAGAGTTAAAGACCTGCTCGAGGCCCAGGAGCACAGAGGAAAAAACAAAACCGTTTTACCAGGATCCACGAACCTTGGGCACTCTAAACTCGTCGAACACAAGAAACAAGTGGACGAACAACAAGAACTGATTCTAGACGGAAAAATTTACCACTCCAACGACCTGAAAGACCTTGCAAAAGCTATTGAAACCAACTCTTTAAACGAAATAGACGCAGAATACGCGTTCATCAAAAGAAAAAAAGATAAATTGGTAATCGGAAGAGACCTAGCAGGATCAAGACCTCTCTGGATAGGGTTCAGCAAAGAGTACGAACTAGCTTCAGAAGCAAAAGCACTGGAAAATCCAGTAAAGCCTGTGCTACCAGGAGAAACTCTTGAAGTAAGTGAACAAGGTATCAAAGTCCTAAATCGAGTTCACTGGCAGAAACCAAAAGAACTAAAGAAAAAAAGAGGAAAACTGAAAGAAACGCTCGTGGAAAGCATTAAAAAAAGAGCAGAAGGACTTGAAAAAGCAGGGCTGCTCTTTTCAGGAGGAGTGGATTCCTCGATACTGGCAAAAGTACTGAAAGACGAGCTAAACCTCACTTGCTACTGCGCTGGCTACAAAGACTCGCCAGACCTAGAGTACAGCGAAAAAGTAGCTGAAGAACTTGGTTTGGAACTTGAAAAAGTTTCTTTAACTCGGAAAGAAATAAAGGAACTGATACCAGAAACCATTAAAGCTATTGAGTCAGGCAACGTCATGAAAGTCGGAGTTGCAATGCCTTTCTTAGCCTGCGCCAAGAAAGCTGAAGAAACTACAATGTTTTCAGGAGTAGGAGCCGAAGAACTTTTCGCCGGGTACTCCAGACACAAACAAAAACTAGAAGAAAGCGGGTGGAAAGCACTTCAAGAAGAAATGTGGAAAGGAATAGAAAGTGCTTGGCAAAGAGACCTGTACAGAGACAACTTAGCGCTGGCAAGCGAATCAAAAGAACTTGAAACCCCTTTCATGGACAAAAAAATGATAGAAGAATCCATGAAAATACATCCATCACTCAAAATCAACAAGAACTACAAGAAAAAAGTCTTAAGAGATATTGCAAACGAACTGAATGTTCCTAGCACCAGTTCAAAGAGACCGAAGAAAGCAGCTCAATACGGATCAAGAACAGACCGAGAGATGCGGAAAATAGCAAAAAAAGAAGGAGAAAAAGTCTGGGATTACCTGGAATCTATTGAACAGTCCTTACAATGATGTCTTCTCCGGACTTATCTCGGTCAGAAACATTGGCTTTGAATTTATAATCACCGCTAACTAATTCTTCTGTCACATTCATCTCGCATTCCCCAGAATACTCCCCTAAGTCGTCTTCTGTTAAATTATCGTCTTCCAAGAAAACCCATGTATCAGTATCGTTCCAATACAAAGAAAAGTTCTCATCGTCCTCAGCCAAGGAACCTTCTGGATTGCAGGCCCTGACATTGAAAGTTACGTTACCGTCTAACGGGTCTTCGTCATTCTCAGTTAAGACAACGGTTGGAGCATAATTTTCTACTAAAATTACCTCAATGTTCATAAGCTCGTTGTCCGTGAAACTTAAAGTGGTTTCGTTCCCATAACGAGATATCTCTGGACCAACATCCTGCCCAATAACTACTGTCTTAAAAATATCCTGATTACACTCCATATTCTCCTTGCAATAGTAATCCGCGAGGTCACCATGCCATTTAGTCATCTCAACTGTCATGCCAACCTGACTAGCAGAGTGAACATCATTCATAACAAACAAAAAGGAAAACATTGATGCTATAACCCCGATAAAAACTAGAGACATGGCTGCACTGGAAATAAATCCTCTTTTATTCATGGATTCCCCTCACACAAACTAGTTTCTTGGAATCAGCTGTCCCATTAAACGAATAGACATCTAAATTAACTCCCTCGGAACATCCATCACTGTAATTAAACCCTGCAGGCGGATCTGAGGTGTTGGCCTGACCCATATCGTGAGCTACTTTCATAGAATCAGTTAAACCATAGTTAGGATTTGAACTCAAAGCCATTGAGAAAACGGCTGTGAAAAGAACAAGCAAAACCGACGCTATGAAAACTGCTTCAAAAGAATAAACTAATCCTTTTCGCATACAAACACCTTTACAGAATTGTTTTGAGTTCCTCTGATACTGGAAAAGCAAGTGCTGTAATCTGCAGTAGCAGATTTTTTTTCAAAAACAACATAACCTTCCTTTTTGGCAGAATTATTCAACACTTTTAAGCTTTTGTTATAGTATTTTAGAGCTGCTGCATCATCAGCCATCTGGTTTAATTTCATTGACCGAACTGATTCACTGCTAGCGTCAAAAAACCCTGTTCTTAACTGAACCAAAGCAGCTATAGTTGCCACTATTAAAATAAGAGCGATAACCAGGTCAAGCGAGAACATCTGTCCTTTTTTCATGACTTTTCCTCCATCACGATAGTTTCATTACAATCAAAAACATTCTTACTCGTACTCACGTTGCTTACTAGAGCAGGGTACTTGGCGCTCACGGTTTCAGAAGTTCCTGTCTCTGCTCTCTCGTAGCCTATTGAGGTTTCCACAAAGTTGGAATCGTTGTTCAAAGTCACGTTGCACGAGACTGGCTTGATCAAAGTTGATCCTGAAACAAATGCAAAACCTTCAGAAGAAATGCTTGACCCGGGTTCTGAAGGATCTTTTAAACTAAGGTTCATTTTCTTCCCGTCTATAGCGTGAAAGTGATTTATTGCGGAACCGACTCCTGCACTCATTGATTCTGCTTTCTGATGTAACCCAAAAGCTATGCTGTCTTCTAACTGCATGTAAGCTAAGGGAAAGAAAAGAACTAGGATGCTTAGAGCTACTGAAAGAGAAAGTAAAAAATCAATGGAGATCGATCCTTTTCTCATCTTATCAATTACTCTTCAACAACCCTTAAACTTATTTCTTTTCCTGCCGGGCTGTACGCCCTAACAGATTCCGAGTTAAAAGGAGGGAACACAATCAAGTGAACTTCTCCCCCTGTCCTGAAGAACTCGAGATCTGCTGCAGAAGGACCTGACTTAACAGGATGAGAGTGAATAGTGCCCACTACACCTGAATCAAGTGGAACCATGTTTTTCTTCAGAGTAGCTGAATGTTTATCTGATTCAGTGCCCGGAATAACCAAAACCTCTTTGATGACATCATCTTCAGCTCTCAATAACCCGAGGAATTCGTCAGGATAAGTGTTTCTAGACGCTTCCAGAACGAATTCAAGAGTGCTCTTCTTTATCTTCATTAAAAATAGTAAAGCAAGAGAGGGATTAAAATGCTTCCCATACAACAGCTTCTTCTCACCCTGGAAAAAACGCATCCAATCCCAAGCAAAGAACAAACAAAAAGCAACAAAATACCTCTCAACCCAGCGAACCAGGAAACAATTACCAAAACCAGGCCAACAGCCAAATAATTCAGCTTCGAGTACTTGCTGAAAACAGCTGCGAAACGAGGACCTAGTGAAAGCGCTAGAAATGCTGACAAACCTAACGCAAGTAAAACCAGGCCAGTTAAATGAAAAAAGTTCTGAGAATAGTAGTTTCTTACAGCTATAGCGGCTCCGCTGCGAGGTCTACCGATCAAAAAAATAGCTAGAACAGAAACAAAAGCGTAAACCGTGTTAGTCCCACCAATCACAACCATTTTATCTAAAGCTCTGCGTATGCCACAGAATTTTTTTGTAGCCACACCGACCACGGAAGACGTTACTCCAGGAAGCACTCCAGCAAAAAGACCTCCTAGCCCCCCGAAAAGAACTGGTCTGAAACCAATATCGGTTTTACCTGCTTCTTCTTGCTTAGGTAACTTAGTCCTGTTTTTGATCATGAAGAACACGGCGCTAACTGCAAAAAAACCTGAGAACATGCATAAGAACGCGTGAGACGAAGAAAACTGGTCCAGAGCAATCACGCCAATCAAACCAGAAACCAACACCGCTAAAAAAGACTTGAACTTTTTTTCAGAAGAGAAAGAAAGCAATAACACTAAAGAGATAACAAAGAAAGGTATCAAGGCCTGAATATCGTCGTAGAAGCCTGTGAGTATGGAAGTGGCTGGCAGAAGAATTAAAACAATTAATGAAGCTGAAACACCGCCGATAACTGATGCTTTGAAAGCTTTCAGACCCTTTCCTTTCAACGCTAGTCTGTGTCCAGGTAGGAGCGCCATTGCGCTTGATTCCTCGGGAACGCCTAGAAAAATTGTGGGGATGAAGTTGAAGAAAGAGTCAGAGACTATTGTGCCTACTGCAAAACCTGGAACAAAGTTCGGTTCAAGCAAGAAAAACAGTGGAATGAATGTATTGAGGTGAACGCCGGGCGCCAGCCCGGTGAATATTCCGAACAAGCAGCCGATAAAGACTGAGATCAGTTTCCCCACCTCATTTCTTTGGCAACCACTTCCAGTTCTCCTTTATACCTTTTTACTTTCCCGATAGCGTGAACTGGATCTCCTTTAAGCAAGTAGTATGGGTTTAAGCTTGTCTGCTGTGCATCATCTTTGAAAACAACTACTTTTTCATCGTTCACTGAAAGAAAGACGTGTCCTTCGTGAACCCATTTTGAGTTAACTGTTCCTGAGAGTCTTACTTTTTTCCCGATCAGTTCAGAAGAAAGCGAGTTCGTTTTCACAGGTTCTTCTGCAGTAAAGTGGATAAGTAGTATGCCTGCAACGGATAGAAGAACGCATGAAAAGTAGACTATGTTTTCTTTTTTATCCTCCACGGTTTTCTCCTCTCCCAAAACTTTTTCCTGACATCTGCTATGACTTCATTCCCTTCTTTGATGCCTTTCTTGCTTTCTATCGCGTAAACTCCTTTTCTGACTCCTGAAGCGAAGTCAAAACTTGTTTCGATGACTGCCCAGTGTTTGTTCGCGACCAGAATCTTTCCTTTAACCTCGTCCTTCATGAAAAAGAGTTTGAATACCACGAAAAAAGCTATCAGTACCACAAAATAAACGATCGTCAGACTAATTTCCGTGGGAATGAACGCTAAAGCAAGCCCAAGCAACGAAAGTCCACCGAAGAAATAAATAACGGACTTCTTTCCGTCCCTGTAGATCATGAAAGCGTTGAACAAAAGAACAATTAGAGAAAAAGCCTTCAGAAGATTTTCTTGAACCATCTGAGATAAGAGACTGGAGAAGAATATGATTATCGAAGTTATTTGAAGCAAAAATATTTTCTTGCCTCTCCCACTGAAATCGATTTTGTTCATAATTTGTTTTTCACAACGAGTTTTATTAAGTTTTACGATGCAATCTCAAGGTCTACGACAAGGCCCTTGCAAGCGCCTTCAGTTTCTTTCGAGCAACCGAGAGCAGCTGAAACTTTACGTTGAATGCTCAAAAGCTTTTCTTCATCAAAGATATTGCTTGCGCACTCGTTATCAGAGAAGTAAAGGGTCCAGTTCCCTGTCTTGTTCAGGCCAGTGAGATAAGTCCCAGTGCAGTTCGGTAGCTTGGTTTTGTGTTTGTTCAGCTCGAGCTCGACCTGGTTCTTTACAACAGTTTCTGCAATCGTGCTCCAGGATTCTTTTGAGTAAGTTGTGTAAAAGAAAACAACCGAAGCTAGTACTATGGATACGATGAGAATTGCTTCAACTGAAGTCTGAGCTTTTTTCATTCAAATGAAAGTAAAGCAAGTTCCATTAAAATAATTTTGGTGAAACCGAAACCAGGATCCACAGAAGGTCTCCAACAAAAACAGAGATAACAAGTCCAGCAAAAAGAATTGGGACAAATGGAACAGAAGACTTCAAACTAACTTCCTTCAATCCAGATTCCTTTATCTTTTTCAATTGCTCTTCTGAAAGCCCAGCTGCATCCTTGCTGGAAGCAACTGCGTTCTTAGGGAAAAGAAAGTTTTTAAGTTCATCCGGATTACTGAACGCTTCAGAAAGGGAGGGTCTTTCCACTCTTTTCAGTTCTCCATCAGTCTCCACTAGCGTAAATGCAAGAATGTCTCCTTCCCGCAGGTTTGAAGTCTCTACTTTTTTTCTAAGAACATCATCCTTCAAGCTAAGGGATTGTAGAAAGGCTATGAAAACACCGGTTGCAATAAAACTCGTCAACAAATTCGAGAAAACATTTGGAAAAAAGTAAAGAGATGTAACTGAAGCGATTGCGCCAGGAACAAGCTTTAATTTCTTTGGAAGAAAAGCAAAACCCAGTAGAACTAAAAGAGTTAAAGAGACAGGTAACCCAGTTTTTTCAAAGGCCATGCCAAACCCGAAAGCGGTTAAGGAAACGAAACTCGTTCTGAAAACTGTTTTTTTTGCCAGTTGTTTTACTTTTTGCTTGTTTGCTTTGAGCAGAACGTATCCAGAAATGAATGGGAAGGCAAGCAGAATACTGTTAGTTAGAACGCTTAAAGAGAAAATTGGAATCTGGGAGTAGATTCTTGGGAGCTGTATTGCTGCCAGTTCCGGTGAGAGAGGAAGGAGTACAGCCAGTGCAGTGAAAAGTTTTACGTCGCCTGCTGCCCACAAACCTATTTTCCATAACACGAAAGAACCTGTGAAGAGTATTGCTGCGCTCGCGAGAGAAAAAAGGATGGGTTCAAAAGAATTGATTTGAATGGATTTGATGGCTTGAAGTACCAAACCTGCTGCTGCAAAAGATAATGTGAGTTTGTTGGAAACGATTCTTTTTTTTATGTCTGTGTACGAAGCGATTGAGAAGTAGAGTAAAGCCAGAATTATGAGTAAGTTATGTATCATTTGTTCACTCTGTGAGCTTGTCTATTATTTGTTTCCTGTAGTTTATGATTTTGTTCTGGGCCTGGTCTTTGATCGTTAGCATGTTCTGGATTAGTATTGCAACTACTGCTGCTAGGCCGATGACGAATGCTGTTAGGTAAAGATATTCTAGGCTTGCTTGAGATTTTTCTTGTTCCAGTATTTTCATTGTTTAACTAAAGTTAGAGGAAGTATAAAAAGTTGAAGAAAAATCTAAAAGATTATCCTCCGATGGGGGGGCTGGGAGGAGGAGCTACTGAAGGTTGTTTGCTCACGTCTCCAACTAAAATAATATGCTTATCTCTACCATCATCGTATACTGAAAGCTGACCCATTTTTTCGGACGCAGAACGAATAGAATCAGGACCTAATTTTGTTAACTCTTTACAATTAGCTCCGCACTCATAGTCAGCAGGGTGTAGGAAACAGAGCGTTCCACTAATCTCGCTAGCGTCTCCTCTCCAACATTCACCAGAGCCGTATTGAGGGTATTCCTTTCCACTTTTTATTATCATTTCTGGAGCAGTCTCTAAAGTAGAAGGCCTTGAAGTAGAATCAAACGGTTCGTTATAACCTGAAAGTTCGATATCGTGCTTTGTCAGAAGCTCGTACTTAGTTTTTCCTACATTGGCAGTTCTTTCCGCCGGTGAAAGCATAGCCTGAGCTACAATAACTACAACTGCTGCAATGGCGAGGATCGCAGCCAAAATCAAGAGGTACTCAAGAGATCCTTGAGCCCTCTCTCTTTTATTCACTAATCTCAACTTCAGGCTACTCCGCACTCTTTAGAGGTAACGTTTAGGTCTACCTTCTTGCCTGCCTCTCCGATAGTACAAGTAGCGTCCGGGCTGGTTACAGGCACGTTAGCATTACTGCAGATGAATGACTCGCCTTTGTAGGTTATGTCTCCTGACCAAACATCCCCCGGTATGGAGTCTCCGCTAGAGATTTGTTCATTGTAGTTAACTAACTCTATCCCTGAGTTCCCGCAAACATACTTGTCTTGAGCTGCTTTTCCAGCTCTCTTAGCTGGCGCCATCATCGATCGTGCAACAACTACCACAACTACTGCAATCGCTAGAATAGCCGCTAAAATCAGCAGATATTCAAGAGATCCTTGGCCTTTTTTGTCCATCATTTTGTTAAGTATCTTCATTTTAAGTGCACCTTCAAGTACATATATTGGTTGCTCATTTATAAATGTTTAGTTTTCTTGTCACATGGTCTGGTTGATTGATTGGTTAACGAACTTCTCTTGTTCTCCAATACCCCCTAAAAAAATGTTTTTGACTAACAAAGTCACAATCACAACTGCTAGTATGGCTCCAGCTACTATGAACAAGAACTCCGTAGTTACCTGGCTTTTTTCAGACCGCAAAAAATATTCCAGCAAAGTATCTCACCACCACAAATATTACGTAAGTAATTAATATTAATACTGGGGC
This sequence comes from Candidatus Diapherotrites archaeon LH_S9, assembly GCA_023659865.1. GTDB lineage: Archaea > B1Sed10-29 > B1Sed10-29 > WALL01 > JAGXON01 > JAGXON01. The sequence goes on from JAGXON010000005.1 coordinate 66,235, forward strand.
ATAAACGACTGCTTTATCAACTCTTCCTTCACGGATCATGGAAGCAGCAAGAGCAGAAAACACGGCTGAAACCACTAAATAGCCTTTGAAATAGAAAACAATTGTGTTGAACAATGCAGTGGTTCCTGTTCTGCCAATAGAACCAAGAAAAACGATGATGCCTGAAACCAATCCAAATATAAAGGGAGATATTACACAGCTTGCGATTATGATGAAAAGAACTTGAACCATAGTAGTTCCTTCTCTTTCTTTAATCAAACGATTTTTCTTCCGCAGGTCGTCTGCAATAGCTTGAAGCGCATCAACCAGTCCTCCCCCGGATTTTTTCGCACTTATTATAACTTCAACGCTTCTCATAACTTCTTTCGACTCTGTTCTTACTCCAAATTCCCTAAGTGCTTTGATGAACGATTTTCCTTTCTTCACCTGCTTCATCATCTTTTTAAGTTCGTCCGTTAAAGGCCCGTAATCAGATTTTGTGATCTCCTCGAGTGCTAAACCGATTGTTCCTCCTGCCTCGAGGGTTGTAGCCATCTGCATGAAAGCTGTTGGAAGAGTTCTTTCTATTGACTTGATTC
>JAGXON010000006.1 GCA_023659865.1 Candidatus Diapherotrites archaeon LH_S9
GTATTGGAGGGTCACTATGCAGGAAACGAAGAAGCCTATGAATACTCCGATAATGGTTAAAAGCGCTATTGTGATAGTGTCAGTGAGGAAAAGAAATCCGATGAAGAGAACAAATGCTGCAACTATCACTGTTCCAAATAAACTTATCACGAACGCGATAGCAGAGTACTGATCTGGATTGTAGGGCATGTAAGCGCTTTTTAGGTCGTGTTGAAGTGTTTGTGTGAACGGTAGATTCAATAGTTTTTTGCTGAAGATCTCGAGGAACCCTAGGTATGTGTAGAGGTATCCGGTTATCTTTGCCGCGATGTTTTTTGATCCCCTAAGGTCTTTAGGTTCTTTTTCCGATATTTTTGCTTCTTTACCTCTTTCTATTCTTTCTCTTAGTGATTCTGGTTCTTCTTTTTCTTCTTCTGAGTATCCTCTTTCCTTATATTTACCTTTCAGTCTCTTAACTATTGATTGTACCGTGTCTTCGTCGTATTCTTTGCTGTCTTCCGCCAAGTTATCACGCCACAAATTTATGTAATTCCATACAGACGTTTTCCATTCCTTCAACGTCTTCTTTAACAAGTTTTTCGAGGAATTTTTTTCTTTTCTCCACTTCTTGCTCTATTTCTGCGTGAGAGGCTCCTGTGAACTTTTGTAGTTTTTGCAGGAACTGGCTTGGAACTCCAGTTGAGTTAATCTTGTCTGCTGCTGCATCTCGCTCGAAGAGGTAAATAAAATTTGGTTCTTCTTCTATAACACCAGTTAATTCTGCTACCTGTGTCACTCTTCTTATCGTTCCTTTTCTCCTGTCGTGAATCTTTTTCTGAACAACTATTAAATCTAAAGCGGAAAGCATTGTTTCTGGAACTTTCATAGGTGGATTAGTTAACCTTACCATTGTTTCTTCTGCATTGTTAGCGTGAACTGTTCCTAAAGAACCGTCGTGTCCCGTGTTCATAGCAGTGAACATAGAGTGTGCTTCTTTTCCTCTTACCTCCCCAACTACAACTCTATCCGGTCTCATCCTTAAAGAGTTTTTGACGAGCGTGTCCATATCTACTTCGCCCTTTCCTTCTATGCCTGGTGGCCTAGTCTCGAATCTCACCCAGTGTTCTATTGGTAACTGTATTTCTGCTGTGTCCTCAATTGTAACTATTCTTTCTCCTCTTTGGATAAATGATGCTAGAACGTTGAGTGTCGTGGTTTTTCCTGATCCTGTTCCTCCTGTCACGAGAATATTAGCGGGTTTTGATTGCATTCCTTCTACACAAACCCATAGGAATGCGGCTAGTTCAGGGTTGAGTGTTCCTTTCTTGATTAAGTCAACTACAGTAAATGGGTTTTCTCTGAATTTTCTTACAGTTATCGTGGCTCCTTCCAAACTAATTGGAGGAATTGTTGCGTTCACTCTGGATCCGTCAGGAAGTCGAGCATCTAGCAATGGGTTTTGAGTGTCTACTCTTCTTCCTACGTCTCTGGCTATCCTTTCGATAATGTCTCTTATGTCCTTCTCTCTTCCAAACTCAACATTGGTCTTCAGAGTCTCGTAGTTTCTATGGAAAACGTAAACTGGTTTTTTTGGACCTATAACCATTATTTCTTCTAGATTTGGGTCCTTCAGCAGTACGTCTATTGGCCCGTATCCTATCATTTCTCTTACTACTGTTTTTGCGTAGAAATCGATTTTTTTGGGGGGGTATGCCTAGTTCTGGGGATGAATCAATGATTTCAAGGACTCGTTTCTTGTAGAATTCTCTTCTTTCTTCTGGGTCCTCTATTTCTTCAGGACTTTTTGTAATGAGTTTAGTTGCTGCTTCTTTTATCGTGTCAAGTATTTCTCTTTCTGGTCCTACTGGACGCGGTACTGGAACGGTGTACACCATCTCGTTTTTTTCAGGTATCCGATATATTTTGTACGGACCGTATTCTTCTACTAGTTCTTTTTCTGAGGGAAGTTCTTCCTTTATTCCTTTTTCGAATTCTTCTGGTATTTCTTCTTCAGGCTCTTCTCTTTGTTTATCTTCTTTTCTCGAGTCAGAAACCATGTCATTTAGGTATCCCATGCGCAGCACCAGTGGTAATCAACTGTTTGAATAAAAAGGCAACATCGTTTAAATAGGTATGCTTATCCCCGGAATTTAGGTCTGTTGCTCAGTAGTTTGGGCAAGGGCAAGGGCTCAGTGGGCTTTTTTCTTGTTTTCTTATCCAGCCGTTGAATGAGTTTCTTCAAACCCATTTTTTCTTGTCCTTCTCCCCGGATTCGGACGCTGAGTTGCCCGGAGTTCTTTTCATCGCTACCGAATACTATAGTGTACGGAACCCAGTCTTTTTCTGCTTTCCTAACCTTCTTGCTCACACTCTCCTGCCTGTCATCAACATCGGCCCTGAAAGGAATTTCGTCCGCCAGTTGTTCAGCATCTTTCAAGAACTCGTCTGAAACCGGGATAACTCTTACTTGTGTTGGCGCGAGCCATACAGGCCATTCAGGTTTTTCTTTTTTTGCTTGGTGCTCGAGTAACGCGAACAGGTTTCGGTCAATCCCGCCGGAAATGCTGGCATGAAGCAATAAAGGCGTTTTCTTGTCCCCGTTTTCGTCCGTGTATTCGATTCCAAATCTTTTAGAGTTCTCGACATCTATCTGTACTGTGGACAGTGCCGCTGCTTTGTTCGTTGAGTCCACAACGTTCAGCTCGAATTTTGTGGAGAAGTAGAAGAATCTTTTGTCCCACATCTCAACCAGAATAGGTTTCTCTAGAGTTTGCGCGAGTTCTTTTGCAAAGTTTTGCTCGTAAAATGATTTAACGAACCTTAGCCCCATCTCCGTATCGAGATCAAGTGATTCCAGCCAGTCAAGACTCATTCTGAATTGCTTGAGGAACTCTTGTTTGGCTTGTTCCTCGTCTTTGACAAGAGTGTGCATGTCCGGCATCGTGAACGCTCTTAGTCTTCTGAGTCCAGATAATTCTCCTTTCTGTTCTCTTCTGAACGATTCAGCCATTTCAAAGAGTTTGATTGGCATGTTCTTGTAGGAAATGACCATGTCTTTTCCCATGAGATACTGGCCAAAGCATGCCGCGAACCTGAGAAAATACTCGTCTTTCCCTGAGAAGACGTCGTATCTTCTTGCTGGGAACCTGTTGATGTATTCTTTGAGTTCTTCGTGATCTTTTGAGTACATTAACGGGGTTTGTACTTCCATTGCTCCATATTTTTTGACTTGTTTTGTCAGCTGTTTTTCAAGCAGGTTCTTGATCATCTTCCCTTTCGGGTACCATCTAAGGTTTCCTGGATCGCTGCCTGGCTCGTAATCAACTAGCTCATGCTCCTGCATCAGTTTAATGTGCGCTGGTTCTTCAGAAGCTTTTCTTGATCCTCCTGACTCGTATTCATAGAACTTTTTGAGTTCTTCGTGTCCAGAGAAATCGAATTCGTTTACTGGTATTAAAGAACCGTCTGGCTTGAGTATATAGAGCTCTGATTCTTCTTCTTTCTCGGCTTTGAGTGCCTCGGATTCCGCTTCCTTTTTTTCTTCTTCCGGTAATATTTCTCTGCTCAGCTCTGCTAGCGGGTGTCCTTTGACTTTTACCTCGAATTGTTTGTAGTATCCGAACGGTGATTTATGAATATCTAGATCTGTTTTGTTCAGTTCTGACTCTATTTCATCTATTGATTTTTCAGCTGTCTTTGGAGAAGAAGGATTTCCAGTCAGGTGAACCCACGGGTACAAAACTATTTTTTTGGTGCCTACTTTGCCTGCAATCTCTTTTATTTCTTTTGCAGCTTTTTCAGCTACTTGGGAAACGTTTTTCTTGTCTTGTTCCTCGGATCCTATGAAAACAACTAGGCACTCTTCTATCCTCTCGGATTCCATTGGAATGTCTTCAACGTTTTTAAGTGCTTTTTTGATCGGCTTAAACTCTATGTACTCTGAATGCGCTGTCAGTAGTTTCATTCGTTCACCGCACTAGTTCCCTGAGTTTGTCTAACGAAACTTTAGTTCTTTGCTCGAACATCTTAACTGCTTTCTGAGCTTTTTCCTCGTCCGCTTCTTTGAACTTTTCGAGCAGTTCTTCTACCTCGTCTTCAGGGGCCACTCTTTTCAAGAAGAGTTTCAGCGTATCAAGTTGGCTTTTTCGTGCAGACATGAGTAAAAATATCTATCTAAGGATGTGAACTACCCACTGCCAAAATCAAAGATTTTGGAGGCGGCTTCCTGATTCAACCACTTAACTTGCAGGAACGTGTTGCAGTTCCCGTAGAGGTCTAGTGTCCACAGGCGTAGATTCGGGTCGTCCCGACCCTAACTTATCTAGTCCTCTTTCCAAGATGTTTAATGAGGCGTTGTAGTCACGGTCGATATCTTGGCCGTGTTTGTGTTCTTGCGAAGTGCCTCGTGGGTTCACTTTGACTACTGTCTTACCAGCTCTCTCAGCCTTGTAAGACAGCAGCTCTGTGAATTTCGATGTCATATTGTATATTACCCTACTACTATATAAACATTGTGCCAATTCATCCACCGCCAAATATTCTATTTGGAAGTAGACTTCTTGGCGAAACAGTTAAATAATTTTCCACTAAAGCGTTTTCTTCATGTACGGTCCTTTTAACTCGTAGCCTTTCTTACGGTAGTAGTTCCGCACTCCGACTCCAGAAGTAACCGAGATGTTGCTGAAACCCCATTCCCGTGCCTGCCTTTCAGCTTCATCAAGCAATCGGGTTCCTAGCCCCTTGTGCTGGATTTCACCAGTTTTGCCAACACGAGTTTCCGGCCCGTAAACGTGAAGTTCTCTAACGAGTGCAGAGTCCTCAAGTTCTTTTCTAATTGCTTCAGCAGGTTTCCGAAGCCTTAAAATACCGTACAAAGCGTTATTGTCGTCAGTGAAACTCAAAAAACATTCTTCTCCTCCAGAAGCATCATAGAACTGTCTTCCGAGCTCAGGCTCGCCAGAAGTCTTTGTTCTCCCTGCTTCACGACATCGAATGCACTTACAATCTCCTTGAATCAGCTGCCTCAAGTTGCTTGCCTTTACTCCTTCTTCAACATAGTCAAAAGGAACGTCTCGCATCACCCGCATCACTCGAACCCATTCAGGAAAGCTTTTTCGCGCTTCTGAAAGAATTTCAACGGCTCTCTCAGTGTCCAGCGGCTGCCACTCGCCTGACTCGTACAGCTCGTAAATCTCTTTTCCAACGAACTCTTTCTCAAGAAGCAGACACGGATAGATCTTGAGCATGTCTGGCTTGAACCTCGAATCCTGAAAAACTTTTTCAAACATTTCAACGTCTTTCTGCTTCGAAGAAAAAGGCATTCCAGGCATCAAGTGATAAAGAACTTTCAGTCCCGAGTCCTTCAATCTCTTCGTCGCTTTAACCACGTCTTCAACTGAGTGGCCTCTATTTACTTTCCTGTAAATCTTGTTGTCAAGGTTCTGCACTCCTAGCTCGACTCTGGTCACTCCGTAATCCAGTGCCCTTTTCACCTGGCTTCTGTTGCAGTAATCAGGCCTAAGCTCTAGAGTAAGGCCAACGCACCTGTGTCTTGCTTCTTCGTTCTTCTTCTGGGCCTCAGTAATCTTTTCTGAGTCTTCTTTGTTCAAAGCGTTGAATGCTTCGAGCACGAAGTTATCCTGGTACTCTGTTTCCAGCGATGTAAATGTTCCGCCCATGAATATGAGTTCTATCTTGTTCGCTGGATGGCCTGATTCCTGTATCTGTCTGAGTCTTTGCTGAACTTGTTTACGTGGGTTGAAGTCTGCTTGTTTGGCTCTGAGCGCTGCTGGTTCGTAACCAGTGTAGCTTTTTGGAGCGTTGCCTTGCGGGCAGTAGATGCAGTTTCCTGGGCACTCGGCTGGTTCAGTCATTATTGCTACTACTGAAACTCCTGAAAGTGATCTGGTTGGTTTTTTCTGCAGCAAGTGCTTTACTTCCTGCTTTTCTTGAGCGTATTTGAGTATTTCTGGGTTAGAAGGTAGTTTGTGTAGATTCATTTCTCCGGCTAGTTGTTTTTTTCTTTTTTCAAGTTCTTCTCTGTCGGTGATTTTACCTGCTTTTATTTCTGAGATTATCTTTTCAGCAAATTTTTTCAGTTGAAATCACCTTACGTTCCGAAGAGTCCTAGAACGGCGTAGAAGGGAGCAAGAGTGGATGGGACGAGGGGAAATCCTCTCCCGATGTTTTTGAGTTTTGATTCTATTGAAGGTTTAGCTATCACTGTTTTCTCGATCTCTTTGTTTATTGCAGGGTTTGCTTCAGTGGTTACCTTAATTTTCGCGTTGTAGAATCCTCTTTCCGGTAACGTGAAGTTGACTCTTGTTCTTTTCATGGATTTTGCGGGAATCGTGTGCACGACTTCTTTTGTCTTAAAAGAAGGAAAGAAAGGTATCGAGAGCGTTAACTTGTACTGTGCTTGGGCCTCTGCCTTGTTGGTTACGCCTATCTCGATGTTGGACTTTTTTTCGGCGTAGATTTCTTTTTCTTCCGCCAGTGAATCCACTGCAATTAACTCGTCCGGGTTTTTCGTGACGTAAATTTGAACCACTGTTTCAGCTGGTTCAGTTAAGGTTTCACGGTCTTTCAGAAGAAGTTGGAAGGTGTAAGAGCCTGTTTCAGTGTCTTTTGGGACATTCATGTGGTAGTAGAGGAAGTTAGAGTCTTTGGTTAGGTTGGTCTCCCAGTTTTCTCCTTCCTGCATGTCTATCAAATCAAATTGAACATACTCATCTTCTCTAGTGCCCCGGTTAAACTGGAGGATAACTTCTTGTCCTGGACCTACTGGCTTTATTTCAATCGGTTCCAATGCTACTGCTGTAGTGAAGAGAGTAAAAAGCAGTGCAAGGACGCAGGTTGTTTTTTTTAATCCCATGATTTTTCCTTTTTTTTGTCTCCTAATAATTCTATGTAACTTTCCTTTATTGCTTTTTCGGGTGACACGCCAAGTTTTTCAAGTGTTCTTTCAACTTTTTTTTCGGCTTCTTCCGCGTTCTCTGCAAGTACTTCCACTTCAATATATTTACCGAGGTGTTTGACGTCGTCAACACAAATGTTGGCTCCGTCAAGATCGTACTCTTTCCTGTGTTTTTCCTTGTAGTACTCTGGTTCGTATCCGAGGCCTTTGATTATTTGTTTTATTTTTCCTTTGCACTCGGCTTCTATCTCTTTTCTGAGTTTCGTGTTCTCTGATTTGATGGATTCTTTGAGCGTGAGGATGTAGTAATTGTCTTGTTCTCGGACTCGAAGTACTTTTGTGTCATGGTCGTAGTAAATGTCTTTCTGGTGCTCTTCAGCTTTTTTTCTGGCTCCGAGTTTGATGAGTTTTTCTTCGATGTCTTCAGGTGCTTTTGCTTTCACTTCCGCTTCAAGAATAGTCGTCACCCCAGATCACTTTTTTTATTTCTTCTTCCGAACCATCTATTTCGAGTTCAATCGGCCCTAGCGGGTGTTCTTCGTACACGTTCAAGTCTTTCTGGCTTGCAGCTTGTTTGTTGAACTTTAGAGTGGTCTTTTCGTTGAAGTAGTTTCTTTCCGCTATGTCTTGAACAGTGTCCCGAATCTTTTTTTGCTCGAGAAGTTCGGTGAGTTTCCTTAGGTTTTTTGTTCTGCTAACAAGTTCGTTGTCTTCCAGCTCGAACTCTTTTTCCGGAAAAAGGTAGTGAAGAGCTTTCCTTACTTTTTGTTCGGATTCCGTCTTGTTGACTTGAGCAAAGATCTTGGCTTGCATCTAATCTTCTTCTTCTTTTATTTCGGAGACCACTATGCTTGGCCTGGACTCCAGTATCCCGTTTATGTTGTTTAATTTGTCTTCCGTGAATTCTTTGAAGTGCGGGACGTCCTGGCAGTATGCTTTTGCGATTATGTCGTAAACCCCCATACTTACAAAAACGTCTTCAATCGGCTCTGAATCAAGTAGTTTTTCTGCAACTTCGTTCACTTTATTTGACCTGGTTTTCAAGAAAATGAATGCTGAAACGGATTTCCCTAGCTTTTCTCTGTCAAGTACTGCAGTAAATTTCTTTATTACGCCTTTATCGACTAACTTGTCGACTCTTTTCTTTATGGCAACGTCGGAGAAACCGAACTGACGCGCTATCTCTGAGAAAGACATCCTAGCATCCTTTTTAAGTAATTTCAGTATCTTTCGATCGATCTCGTCGATTTCTTCTCCCATGCTACCTCAGTGGAAATTTTATAAATCTTTAGGTATAAAAAACAGTTGTAATGAATGTCAGCAAAGTAGTGCAGGATAAATGTAAGAAGGCAGGAATCTCTTTCTGGCTTGCAAGCGAAGTCGCACTAGAACTGGAGGACGAGATAGGGCCCGAGCTAACAGAAGAAGAGACAAACAACAGGATAATAAGCAAATTAAGGGAGAAGAATGAGGAAGAAGGAAGAAAATTCGAGAACTATCACAACATTTACGTCAGGACTTCAAAAGGATTGATCGAATCATTCGATAAAGAAAAGATACTTGAATCCATGCTGAAAGAAACCACTTTATCTAAAACAGTTTGCGAAGAAATATCAAACGAAGTAGAATCAGACGTAAGACGACTAGGCCTCAGGAAAATCAGTGCACCAGCAATCCGGGAAATGGTGAACTTCAAGCTCTTAGAAAGAAAGTACAAGAAAGCAAAAGACGATTACGCAAGAATTGGTTTACCCGTATACGATGTGAAACAAGCCATAAAACAGCCACCGAACCCTGAAGCGGTTCACAAGAAATTTGGAGACGCTGTATCAAAAGAATACACTTTAATCCAGTTACTCCCTGAAGAAACATCGAACGCTCATCTAACAGGTTTGATACACATCCATGACCTAGCCTACTTCCCTACGAGACCAACTTCGCTTCAGAATGACTTCAGATGGTTCCTTCAAAAAGGCGTTGCGACTGAAGGAGCCGGAAAGCACAACGCCGTTACCGGGCCAGCAAAACATTTGGATGTAGCCGTATCGCACGCAGTGAGAATACTTATTTCAGGAGAAACTCATTTGTCTGGCGGGCAATCATTCGACTTTTTCAATCTTTTCCTAGCACCTTACACTATAAATTCTTCAGATAAAGAGCTTGAGCAAGCAGTTCAAACGTTCATTTACGAACTGAACCAGATCTACGCTGTTAAAGGAGGACAGATTCCGAACACCTCTCTGAACTTTGACTTAGAGGCTCCGGAGTTCCTGAAGAAAGAGAAAGCGATTCTGCCAGGTAATAAGGTAAGTCAGGACACTTACCAGGATTACGAAAAGGAAGCCATAAGGATCTTGAACACTTTCCTGAGGGTGATGAGTAAAGGAGACTTTGAAGGAAACGAGTTCGCGGTCCCAAAAATATGTTTGAAGGTCAAGGAAGGAGCAATACCGCTTCACACTGAAAAAAGAATAAAAGAATTCCTAGAAACATCACCTCTCCACATAATAAATCTTAGGAACAATAAAATGAAAGACAACACAAACATGGTGGCCCCAAGTCAGCTGATTCCTTCAAGAAAACGTAGATGGTTCCAGACACTAAGAACAGGGGTACTGCAGGAAGTTTCGATAAATCTTCCGAGAATAGCTTTCGAGTCCAGAGAAGACACAGAGTTTTTCAGCAAGCTCGATAAATCTCTGGAGATGAGCGAGAAAGCCTGCAAGAAAAAACAAGAGATAATAAGGAAAAGACTTCAAAAAAACAAATCGCTTCCGTTCCTCACACAGGAGTATAAGGGAGAAGAATACTATTCTCTTGAAAACTCTCACAGCACGATAAACCTAGTGGGAATGGATAACACAATCCAGGAGTACAAGGGAAAAGACCTCACAGAAAAAGAAGGAAAAGAATTTGCCGAAAAAATACTCAACTACACGACTAAAAAACTTGATAACTTCAACAAAGAAAAAAACACGAGACTGCTGCTAGGTAATGTGAAAGCAGAGAAAGCAAGCAAGAGATTCAGCAAACTGAACCAAAAAAGATTCGGAGTGAAAGAAGTGTTCCCAAGAAAAGGCTTCAGCCACAAAAAAACAACTGGATGGGTTGACAACGAGATAAAACTCCAGAAATACTGCTTTGGCGGATCAAAACTCGAAATAACACCCGGAGAAGACCCAGTAGAAACCATTTACCAGACGATCGACAAAAAACCATTATGCTTTAAAACCCAAAAAAAATCAAAGTGATAACATGGAAAAAAGAATACCTCTAGACGATTACTTCATGGAAATCGCCCACATAATCTCAAAAAGATCCACATGCCTACGACACAAAGTAGGAGCAATAATAACAAAAGACAAACAGATAATAACCACAGGATACAACGGAGCAGCACGAGGAATGCCTCACTGCCTAGACGTCGGTTGCCTGAGGGACGAAAAAAACATTCCTTCAGGAGAAAGACACGAAATCTGCAGAGCCGTTCACGCCGAACAGAACGCCATAATACAGGCAGCTAGACAAGGAGCATCCATAAAAGGAGGAACCCTTTACTGCACAATCAATCCTTGTATTATATGTTCAAAAATGATAGTTAATGCAGGCATAACAAGAGTAGTTTACGAAGAAGAGTACAGCGGAGAACAAAAAGGCATAAAATTCCTTGAAGACGCAGGAGTAAAAGTAGAAAACTACGAAACAGACAGAATGGACCGATACACTACTGAAAAATTCTAAGAAAAATTTTATAAATAAGAAAGAACACCTTATATAACGCAGTCTTTTAGACTGCTGGGAGTGTATTCTCCTCTCCCCTACACTCCCAAAAATTAATCTTCCAGAAACCAATCTCTCCAACCAAAATCAAGTTAGGAAATCTAACCAAAAACCTTTTAAATGAAGTTTGAATTAAGGAATATGCAGGGAGTGATTTGAAATCCAAAGCAAAAAGTGATTACAAGTAACAAATACTAACAAAGGTCTTCACCCCTAACACCCAGGTACAACGGCACCTCGAAAAAAACAACACGATTGACCTCCATCCCTCACCCACCCAAATCCCGGGGGAGTAAAACCACCCAGCGCTCCCCCTTTACTCTTTCTCTTTGGAAAAAGACACAAATCAAAACATAGCCCCCATGATCAAAAAAGCACTGAACATGCACAACCTCACAAGAACATGCCCGTAGTGTCTTCAGTACTCTTCGAACTAACAATAGCAAACAAAATTTTTATAACCTCTTTCTTTAACTAAAAACATGGAGATAGCGGACTACAAAAAACAGTCAAGGAACTACTGGAAAGGAAAAATAAGTTTTGTCATTTTCGCGAACAAGTGCAACTACAATTGCCCTTACTGCTTTGTTCCTGAAGTCGTGAAAGGAAAAGAACCAATCGAAACCAAGAAAATAATGAAAGAACTCCATAGAGTAAGAGCTGGAGTAGACGCAATAGTTATCACTGGTGGAGAACCATGCTTATACAAAGACCTGCCTATACTGGCAAAAAAGTTCAGTATGAAGAACCTGCCAGTCAAAGTATGGACCAATGGAACCAGGCCAAGCGTGCTGAAGAACCTTGTTAAGAGAAAAGTAGTGGACTTTATAGCAATGGATTTGAAGGCACCGTTCCAAAAATACGGAGAAATAACTGGAACAAAGGAACCGGAAACAAAAAAAGTGAGGAAAAGCAAAAAGTTTCTTGAACAATCAGAAATCGATCACGAGTTCGTGACCACATGGAGCCCTGACCTAACAGAAAAAGACGTAGTAGAAACAGGTAACGAAGTAAAAACTAGGTGGATTCTCCAAAAATTCGAGCCAAAAAACTGTTTGAACAAAGAGTACTGTAAAAAAGAATCAAAAAGCCCGGAAGAAATGGAGAAAATCGCTAGAAAAGTTAAAAACCCGGAAGAAGTTAGAATAAGAGCGGGTAGGATGGAGAAAGTGATAGAATGAGATGTTTCATAAGCACTCCAATATCAAAAGAGATACGGGACAAACTCAAGAGAATTCAAGAAAAATTAAAGGAATCTAGAACGAGAATGAAACTAGTGGAACCTAAAAACATGCATAACACCCTCAAGTTCCTTGGAGACATCAACGGAAAACAAAAAAAGAAAGCAATAAAAGCCCTGGAGAGCATAGAGGCAAACAGTTTCGAGCTGGAAGTGAATCGCTTCGGAGCCTTCCCTAACCAAGACTACATAAAAGTACTTTGGGCAGGCGTAGGAAAAGGAGAAAAAGAAATGAAAGACATAAGACAAAAATTGGACGAGAAACTGCCCGGATTCGAGGAAAAACACGAGTATACCCCGCACATAACGATCGCAAGAGTTAAATCAAAACCAGACAAAACAATAACTAATTTATTCAACGAACGAATATCAAAACAAATGCAAGTAAAGAAAATCAGGCTGATGAAAAGCAAACTAAAGAAAACCGGGCCAGGATATACTGAGGTGCACGCAATTGAATTGGATTAAAACAATTTTAGCGATAATGCTCATAACAGCAACTGCAAGCGCAGTAACAATAACTCAAAAAAAATCAAACAATACAATAATAAGCGCAAAAAAATACGTTGCCAGAGTAAACCAGGAAGAAAAAGCTTTCAAAGTAAATAACATCGGTAAATACGCTCTCTACCCCCAAATAACCATTAGAGAAACAAGTTTAAGTCCAACAGAAGCCAAGATCGAAGAAAAAACAGGAGAAACAGCAAAAGAATTTAGTGTGAGCTACCCTGAATCCGTTGAAAACGAAGTCTACGTCTCGAACGGAATAAAGTATAAAGAAGACTGTATAGAACAAAAAATAGTGCTAGAAAACACTGGCTCTGAAGACGTAGGCGCAACCATAGACCTCAGCAAAGCTGAAAAAACTTACAGAGTCTATTTCCCATTTCAACAGAATGAAAAAGCAAGATACGTTGCAATATCCTCACAAGAAGAAGAACTAACAGGGCCAGTAACAGTAATAGAATTCACAGGGCCTCTGCCAACCTATCCCCCAGCAAGTGTTCAAGAACGTAAGCCAAGGCTTCAAAACGTGCTTAAATGGAACCTGGATCTTGATGCTGGAGAGATAATAGAAATAAAAGCAAGTTACTCCGGAGCAGTCATCACAGAACCAGAAAAAAGAGAGTTCAGTTTCCCTTCAGAAAAAAATTATCTTCTGGGCGTGACCCATGACTCCTTACTTAACGTGAGCAATCAGGAGATCACGGAAGAAGAACTTCCTCCAACACCACCAGAAGTTAGCGGAAGAGAAATGCTGGACAAAATAAACAAGACATTAACAGAAGAATTTCAGTCCTCAAACCAAACCAGCTTTGAAACAATCCCTGGATCAATTGAACTATCTAAAGAAAATCTTTCATCTCTCGAAAAAGCAATAATATTCAGAGAAATGAGCAAAAAGAAAAAAATCCCTTCAGAACTTGTCATAGAATCAGAAAACGGAAAGTACTATGCAAAAGCAAGATCTTTTGTTGGAAACATCAAATACGAGTACCTGCCTGCAGGCAAAAATCCTGGAGCAAAAGAGGTTTACACAGAACCTCAACTGACGGAATGCAGGTCAAGTAATCTTATGAGCTGTCTTGGAAGAGAGACAGGAGGACAATTCCAATTATGTGCCGGAAAAGTATGCGTACACGTTGCTATAATCATTTTCCTCTTGCTGATACTTTTTGGAGCTCTACTGGCTGGAATAAACTACAAGACTGAATTCTTTTATAGTTTAGTTAAAAAAACAAAAGCCGGAGAGGAAAAAATAGAAGAGGAACTGGACGGGGGATACAAAATAACTGATGAAGAGTTTCAAGCAAGCAATCCTCTCCAAAAATTTGTGATTGAGCAGATAAATTCAAAAGGGGTGTACAACGCAGAGAAATACGCTGAGAACAGTCCTTACCCTGAAGTTCTTTTGGATAGTACTGTAGAAGGATTGCTGGAAAAGAACGTGATCAAAAAGATCGGTTAACTTCTTCAAGTAACGCTTCTCTATCCGAATAAAACTTTTTCACAGTCTTTTCAAACGAAAGTCCTTTTTTGATAACCCACTCAATTATTGCCTGTCTTAACTCTATTTCTTCAACCACTTCCTGCCTGGATTTAGCAGTACCGAAAGCAATCTTGTCCAAGATACCTGAAGAAAGATACTTTGAATTAACTTCATCCTTTTCTTTGTCCCATTCAAACAACTGATTAGTCGCAGCAGAGTTCCCGCTTCGCCTAACTTCTGAAACTTCAGTCACCCGCCTGATCGTTCCTTTACCCGGCCAGTCAAACCTGTGCTGAACAACAATTACATCTAGCAAAGGAAGCATTGACTTAGGAACATTCATAGGTGGTGTTTTAAGCCGAGTAAAAGCTTCAGATACGTTGTTAGCGTGGATTGTTCCCATAGATCCAGCGCAGCCCACGTCCATCGCGGTGAACAATGACTCGGCTTCTTCGCCCCGAACCTCTCCAACAATTATCCTGTCAGGACGCATCCTGAGAGAGTCCTTTATCAAATCGGACATACTAGCCTGCCCCATCACTGTTTCTAGCTGAATCCAGTTATCTCTACCTTCTGCACTGAGTTCGAGAGTATCTTCGATACTAATGATTCGTGAATCAGGCCTTATGACTGAAGAAAGAGTGTTCAGCGTTGTAGTCTTGCCTGAACTTGCTCCTCCTGTAATTAAAACGTTCATTGGCCTTACTTTAAGTCCTTCAACGCAGGTCCAGAGGAAAGCTGCAATATCAGAACTCATGGTCTCGTTCTGTACCAAATCAGTTAATTGGAAGGGTTTTGAAGAAAATTTCCGGATTGTAAGCACTGGTGAGATTGATGCAGGGGGAAGAGTGACATTTACTCTTGTCCGATTCCGTAGGTTCAAATCAAGGAAAAGTTTGTCTTCAGATTCTTCTTTTGACATTTTTCCTACAAGAGCCTCTAATTCTCTCTTTGAATCTATCACGAGATTAGTTTTAAGCATTCCTCTCCTCCTGTGAAACACGTAAACAGGTTTGTGCAGACCATTCACCATAACTTCCTCGAGTTCATCATCGTGAACAAGTTTTTCTAGTTTTCCAAAACCAATAAGTTCGTTAGTTATTCTTTCAATCAACTCGTTCTCGTGTTCTATGCCTTCAAGGCTTTGAACAAACTCTTTTACTTTTTTTCTTGCCTTTATCCTCTCCGAGAACTCGAAAGAAAGGTTTTCTTTTATATTGTCAATCAGTCCCTCTTTAACTTCAGTCATCAGCTCGGCTTCTTCCTTTTCCTTAAGCAAGAGCTTCTGAAGGTCTTCAGTAGACGTTTCTTTAACCAAACAGCCGAGAACTGCTTCAACAACTTTTTTTTCTTTCTCGTTGAACTCTGGAATTTCCACTGAATAATTTTCGGGCATACTCCTCTACCAGTAATCAATAAAAATCATCAGTAATTTAAAAAACCTAGTAAACCATGAAAACTATTAAAGACCTCAAACCAACAGAAAAAGAAAAAGAAAAGGAATCAGGGCTAGTTAAAAAGATAAAGAGTAAGATAAAAAAAATAAGCGGAAAAAACGCCGTTCTAGTCGGATCAGTCGCAAAAAAAACGTGCTTAAGCGGAGACAAAGACCTAGACATATTCATATTGTTCGACAAAAACGTTCCAAGAGAAAAACTGGAAAAAGAAGGCCTTGAAATCGGGAAAAAAGTGTGCGAATCTCTGGGAGAAGAAGCAGAAGTACACTACGCAGAACACCCTTACACCAAAACCAGCGCGGAAGGCTACGACATAGACCTAGTTCCGTGCTACAAAATAGAGAAAGGCGAGAAAATCATTTCAGCAGTCGACAGAAGCCCACTACACACTGAATACGTTAAAAACAACCTGGAAAACCCAAACCAGACCAGGCTCCTGAAACAATTCCTGAAAGAAATAGATGCCTACGGAGCAAAGATAAGTTCAGAAGGATTTTCAGGCTACTTAGCCGAACTGCTCACCATAAAATACGGTTCATTCAAAAAAGTGCTCGAGAACGCGGCCAACTGGAACAAGAGAGAAGTCATAGATCTTGAGAACCATCGTAAGTCAGAAGAGCTGAAAAAAGAGTTCAAAGACAACCTGATAGTCATGGATCCAGTAGACAAAAGAAGGAACGTGGCGGCTGCAGTCAGTAAAGAAAACTACGCTAAATTTATTTTGATGGCCCGACAGTATCTTAAGAACGATGAAATTCCTGAAAAAACAGGGATAGAGAAGAATAGAGGAAAAATTTACGTTCTGAACTGGGACATAGAAAAAGAGATTCCTGAAGTCCTATGGGGCCAATTAAGACGTTTCAAGAAAAAGTTAGTCAAAAGCCTTGAAAGACACGAATTCAATGTCCTGGACTCGCTGTCATGGACTGACTCAGAGGAAAAAGCTCAGATAATCATCGAACTAGAAGTATGGGATTTGCCCGAAGTCAACGACCATGAAGGACCACCAATATACGACAGAAAGCACATGAAACAATTCCTGCAGAAGTACGATAAAGTCATGTTCAAAGGCGAGAAAGTCGTGACCGAAAGAAAAAGAAGATTCACAAAAGCAATCCAGATCATTGAAAAACTGTTAAAAGAAGTCCCCTCCCACCTAGCAGAATACAATCCCAAAATACTCGAGGATAAAAAAGCTCTTAAAACAGAAGTAGGCCAAAAGTACTCGAAGAAGCTCTGGAGGATCAAGTGATCGAAATGGATTTCAAGAAGATAAAGGAAGCAAAAAAAGACAAAAAGAGAATGAAACAATTCCTGCAGAAGTACGATAAGGTCATGTTCAAAGGCGAGAAAGTCGTGACCGAAAGAAAAAGAAGATTCACAAAAGCAATCCAGATCATTGAAAAACTGTTAAAAGAAGTCCCCTCCCACCTAGCAGAATACAATCCCAAAATACTCGAGGATAAAAAAGCTCTTAAAACAGAAGTAGGCCAAAAGTACTCGAAGAAGCTCTGGAGGATCAAGTGATCGAAATGGATTTCAAGAAGATAAAGGAAGCAAAAAAAGACAAAGAAAAAACCGCCTTACGTGGCTGGGTTTACAGGCAGAGAGCAAGCAACAAAGTAGCTTTCATCGTCCTCAGAGACAATTCAGGCATAATCCAGTGCGTGGCAAAAAAAGGAGACTCTTTCTTCGAAAAAGCAAGCAAAGTAAGCATCGAGTCAAGCATTAAAGTCGAAGGAAAAGTCAAAGAAGATGAGAGAGCTCCAGGCGGTTACGAGCTACGGCTCACGGGCTTTGAAGTAGTCGGTGAAGCAGAAAGGTTCCCGATCACTCAAGACCAGTCAAAAGAATTTTTGAGAGATAAGAAACACCTCTGGCTTCGATCAAGGAAGAGCACTGCCATGCTAAAGATAAGGAGCACTATATTTGGAGCGATAGATGAATTCTTCCGAAAAAAAGGTTACTACGAGTTCCAGAGTCCGATGTTTGTTTCAACAGCAGCAGAAGGAGGATCAACTCTCTTTGAAGTAGATTACTACGACAAGCCAATTTACTTGACGCAAACCTGGCAATTATACGCAGAAGCAGCGATATATTCACTGGAAAAGCTTTACACGATAGCTCCTTCATTCAGGGCAGAAAAAAGCCGGACATCCCGGCACCTGACCGAGTACTGGCATGCAGAAGTTGAAACTGCTTGGCAAGAATTTGAAGGACTTCAGGAACAAGGAGAAGAACTCGTTTCATTTATCTGCAAAAAAGTTCTCGAAGAAAACGAAGACGAACTGGACGTTCTAGAAGTCGATAAAGATTACTTGAAAAGCATAGAGCCTCCTTTCCCTAGATTGAGGTACGAGGAAGCACTTGAATTGCTGGAGGAAGAAGGAATGGAAGTAAAAAAAGGAAAAGATCTTTCGACACCTCAAGAGAAAAAGTTAACGGAGATACATGACAAGCCAGTGTTCATCACGCACTACCCAAAAAAAATTAAAGCTTTTTACATGAAAGAAGCTCCAGAAGATTCTTCAAAGGTCTTAGGATACGACTTGCTGGTCCCGCACGTTGGAGAACTTATCGGAGGAAGCGAAAGAGAAGAGGACCAGGAAGAACTGAAAAGAAGGCTGCAGGAGGAAGAGGAGGATATAGATGAATACGATTGGTTCATGGACACAAGAAAATATGGTTCAGTACCGCACTCCGGATTCGGTTTAGGTGTAGACAGATGCGTTCAATGGATTTGCGGGCTTGAAAGCATTCAGGAAGCAATAGGTTTCGCAAGAACTCCTGATAGAGTTAAACCTTGATTTAAGATTCTTCAAGGTATCCAATAATATCGTCAAAAGCTTTCAAAATCTTTTCAGTTTTTTCCTTGGCTTCTTTTTCAGATTTTTTTGTCTTTTTTCTGCTTTTTTCTTCTTTTTTGGATGCAAGCCTTTTTCTGAGCTCTTCTGCCCTTGAAACTTTTTCTTTTTCTTTCTTAGCCTGAAGCTTTTTTCTTGGCTTTTCGGTTTCCGAGACTTCTTCCACTAGTTGACTTATATTCTTCTTTTGTGTTTTTCCTTCAGCTATTTTTGAGTACTTAACGAGTTTTTCTGGTTTTATTCCTATTCTTGCAGCTTCTCTGACGATCTCTTCTTTTAGAGTTTCTTCTGCTTCTTTTCTGGTAACTTCTTTTGGAAGTCCTGATTCTATAACTTCTTTAACAGCCCACTCGAAAAATTCTTGTTGTCTTTCATCTATTTCAGATTGTCTTCGTCTTATTTCGTGTTCTGATTTTTCTTTTAGAACCTTTGAATCTGTTTTGCTTTTTAGTTCTTTTATTGAATTTATTTCTCCGGATACTTTACTTATTGGAGATGTTCCAAGGTCTTCAGAAACGAATTTCGCGATTTTGGCAAGGCTGTGAGGAGTTAAATTGATTTTCTTGAGGTATTTGGCTGCTTCCTCCCCTACCTTCTCATTTATTTTCTCCGGGTTCACCTCTCTTATTCTCTTTAAGTCTATTCCTACTGCCTCTTTTATCATTTTCACTAACTTGTTATCAAGTACTGATTGAGGTAGACCGGAGTCAACAGCGGTTTGTATAATCCAATCCAAAAGGTCTGTCTTTCTTTTGTCGAAAACTTTTTCTCTTTTCTTTATCTGTTTCTTTGCTCTTTGATCGAGTAGTTTCACTTTTGTGTTTTCTGAGGCTTTTTTCAGTCCTTTTATTTCTGCGATCAGTTCTTTTACAGGTCTTTCTTTCAACTCGTTTTTTTCAGACAGGCGGACGTACAGAACAAAGTTCCTTGGTTTTAAGCCGAATTCTTTTGTGCGGTTCAAGACTTCTGGTTCAAGCGCTTTCTTGATCTCTTTTTCTACTGGGCGTTCCTTTAGTTCTGCTTCTTTTGTTTTGTTCTCCAGCCAGTCGAACACTTGGTCTGGCTTGTTTTTCAGAATACTTTCTCTTCTATCTATTTCTTGTTTAATTTTTTTTCTAAAGGATTGGAGGGGTGTTGAATCTCTTAATTGTTTGAGTGTGGTTACGTCTTCTATGGTGTTGTTTACTCCTTCTGATTTTATTTTTTTCTTAGTTTTCTCTGTGGATTTGACGAAGTTAACAAAATTCCAGGGGTTTAAACCTATTTTTTTTATTTGCTGGAAAGTGGTTTTTCTGAAGAGCTTTTTTGCTTTTCTCTTGGTTAATTCGCCTGAAAATTTTGTTACTTTTTCTTCCAGCCATTTCAAGAAATCAAGGTTTCTTTCATCCAAGTGTTTTTCTCTTTTTCTTATCTGATTTTTTATATCTTTTTTAAAGAATTCCTGCTTTTTTTCAGGTTCTAGTTTTTTTAGTTCTTCAAGGTCTGAGATTAATTCCCCTATTTTCTTTGATGGTTCAATTTCTTCTTTTGTGAATTCTGTTAGTTTTGAAATGCTTTTTATTTTGAATCCAAGTCTTTTTGATTGTTTTAGTGTTTCTTTGCCTAGCTTTTCTTTGATTACTTCTTCAGACGGTTCTTTCATTTCCGTGGCCTGTTCTTTTAGGTACTCATAGATTTGTTTTTTCTTTGTGTCTAGAATGTTTTCTCTTTGACTTATTTTTTCCTGGATTCTTTGTTTGAAGAGTTTGGATTCTGTCTTGTTCAGAAGTTTTCTTAGGCTTGATAGTTCTTCTATTATGATCCATGGATTATCTTTCTTGATTTCTTCCGGTGTTTTTCCCGTTAGATGAAGGTATTTAACTAGGTTTTCAGGGTTTAATTTTAACTCTTCCATTCTACAGATTACTTCGCTCGCTAGTTCTCTCTCTGCTTCTTCTTTGCTGAAGGTTCCGGTTAATTCAGATTCTTTCACTGCTTTTACAAGCCAGTCAAAAAGTTCGTTGACTCTTTCATCTAGAATTTGGTTTCTTCTGGCTATTTCTTTGTCTACTCTGTTTTTGAAAAAGTCTTTTTTTGCTCTTTTCTTGAAATCTTTTAGTTGCTTGACTTCTTCTACTACTTCTCCGATTGTTTCCTGTTTCAATCCTTTTTTTGTCTCTATTTTACTGAGTTTTACGAATTCAGGTAGAGGTACTTCAAGTCTTTTTATTTCAATGAATGTTTCGTCTTCAAGTTTTTCTTTCAGTTCTTTTTTTGTGTTTTCTTCTGAAATGTCTGCTTCTCCAACTTGTTGGACGAGCCAGTTGAAAAGTTCTTCTTTTTTTCTTAAGAGTATTTTTCTTCTTCTTTCTATCTCTTTTTCTTCTTTTTGAGAAAAGAAGTCAGATTCTGTTTTTTCCTTAAGTTCTTTCAGCTCTCTTACTTCTTTGATTAAAACTTTAATTTCTTTTTCTTCGAGAAGTTTTTCTTCGTGGTACGATAAGTAGTCTAAAAAAGTTTCAGAATCTACGCCTATATCCTCTAGGGATCTCAAAACTCCCTCGCTCAATTGTTTCTTTTCTTCAGGTTCTTTTTCTTGTTTTCCAACAGATGCTTTAAGTTTTTCGAAGAAACTTTTTTCCTCTTCTTTTTTCTCCGTGTGTAAGAAATCTTTTTCTTCAGCTTCTTTCAACAGCCATTGAAAAACTTCTTCTTTTCTTCTTCGAAGAATTGAATCTCTTCTCTTTATTTGCTCATCTAATTTATCTTCCAGTATCGGGAACTCAGTTCTTTCTTTCAGCTCTTTAAGTTTCTTCATCTCCATCATAACTTTCTTTACTTCTTTTGCTCCTATCGTGGAAACGGATTCTCCTGCTAATAGGCTGTAACCTAGAGATACATGTGTTTTTATCCCCTCCATTTCAGCAAGTTCTCCAGTAGAAAATCCTTTTTCTTCAAGAAGAGAATCTACTTTTCTCGTAAATCCTTTTTGAGCTCTTTTCCCCCCCCATAACGTAGGTATAACGCGGTATATAGTTTCGATCAAACCTGTTCTTTTTTCAATACTCTTTATAGTTTCTTTATCAAGTTCTCTTAAGTCAGAGATTGCCGAGTTTATAGCTCTCTTTTTTAGAGCTATTTTGCTCAAAATAGTTTTTTTGTACTCCCCTGCATCTATCTCAGGAACTTTCTTTTTTTCAATAGCTTTCTCAGGCTTTTCTTCTTCAGGAACAACATCTATTTCTTGCTTTACGTCAGCCAATTTTTCTCTGAATTCATCCAGGTCAAATTCTTTTTCCTTGGCCCTTCCTTTAACAACTTCTGTATGAATTGAGTCTATCAACCTCTCCATGTCTAAGGGTAAAGAAGCATAGTTCCCTGTAGTTTCTTTAACGTGCACGTTATCACGCCAGTCCACTACTTCAGCCCAAAGCTTATACCTTCTTCCTTTTACCACGCACTTGATGCTGATCTCGTACCTGGATGATTTTGCTCTCATAAGGTAAACAAAGTTTTTTGCTTTTCCTTCCTCAGCGTCTTTTAGAATACCTTTCCAGAAAAGAATTGGTTCCGGGAAATCAACTATTATAGACGATGCTCCTTCGCCAAAACTTTTGTAAAAAGATGAAAACGAATTCAAAACCCTTAGATTGATAAAAACGTACTTGTAGAAACGTATAACTGAGAAAAAAGCCGTAATGAACAGTATGGCAGGAGAAAATATTACAAGGTACTGTATGGTTAACGAAAAAACTCCTGCGTAAATGCCTAGTCCTAAAAAGACTGCTCCAAAGACTATGAAGGTTACGAGAAAATTAGGGAGCATGGCGTTGAAGAGCATTTTCTGGAGCTTGAGCGGGCTCAAATTTTTATGTAACTTCATCAGAAAAAGTATTACAAGCAACTTATTTAACTTTTTTAGGTGATTCAATGAAAAAAGGCATGGCATTCGGTTCATTCAGAGTCCTTCACCCAGGACACCTCCACTATCTGCAGAAAGCAAAACAAAAATGCGATAAATTAGTGGTAGTAGTAGCAACAGACAAAAACATAAGAAAGACGAAAGGAGAACCAATAATACCGGAAGGACAAAGACTTGAATTGATAAAAGCCCTTAAACCGGTTGACAAAGCAATAATCGGAAGCAATACAGACATGTACCAGCCAGTAAAGGAAGAAAACCCTGATATACTCGTGCTAGGTCCGGATCAAGAAGTTAGCGAGGAAAAAATAAGAAAAGAGCTAGAAAAACGTGATCTAGATCCTGCAATAATCCGTTTAGACAAAAGAACCAGTGAAGAACTTCATGAGACAAGCAAGATAATCAAGAAGATTACAAATCGGTTCTAGAAAGAAGTAAGCGCCCCTGCCGGGAATTTCTTTAATTCACGGAACACTCTCGTCCCGCAAAATTTTTCGAACCCGGGCCTACAGCTCCGCAAGCTGTTGTTCTATCCGGCTATACTACAGGGGCATCCGCAACACTTTCTTCTAAGCTGAAGACGAAGTGCGCTGAACTCGCCTGCATCATTTAAAAACATGATCGAATAAAACTGTAACAGTTCTTGGAAACATAGTTTTTTAAGTTCAAGAAAACGAAACTTTCAAGAATTATTAGAAAAAGTGATTTTAATGAAGTGCACATCATGCAACAAAGAAGTGACAGACGATTACGTTAGTTTCCCGTGCCCTGATTGCGGTACAAAAATAGTCAGGTGCTACTCTTGCAGAGAGCTATCAACAAAGTACAGCTGTCCTAACCCAGAATGCAGTTTCGAGGGACCGTAAAGGAGATGAAAGAATGGGAGAAGTTATAGCAGAAATCAAGTTACTTCCTTCTGAAGACACTGACTTCGAGGAAATGAAGTCAAAAGTCCAGGAAACAGTTAAAGCAGAAAGACTTCAGGAAATACCAATAGCATTCGGCCTTAAGGCCGTGAAAGTTACTGTAAAAGTTCCTGACGCGGAAGGAGGAACCGAAGAAATCGAAAAAGATTTAGGCAACTTGAATGAAGTCAGGAGTGTTAAGGTAGTAGGTTTAGGGAAGACCTAAGGAACTTCTTTAAAAACTTTTCTTATTTTTTTCCAGTGACTGCCCTTCCAGTACTTCTGACCACAGTCTAAGCATCTCCAGCCATTTTCGACTCCTTCAGGCAGTCCTTTAGTCGTTTCCTCTAGTTTCCCGTTGCATAAAGAGCATCTTCTTGGCTTTATGCTCCAGTCAATATCGAACTCTTTACCTATCAACCTTAACTGATCTTTAAGATCATCTGGAACCAGTAAAACGTTTTCTTTTCTTTCCGAAAGCTCTTTATCTCGAGTTAAAACAACTCTGTTCTCTGAAACAGCTTTTTCAAGTATTTCGTCGTCTGAAATGTTTTTAGGAGCTAGTTCAACGTCTTGACCAGCGATCCTCAGCCATCTCGCTAGTTTCCCTAGCATAGTATCGGAAAGGAAGTAATGCATCAACAGTTTAGTGGGAAAAAACTTTTAAAATCCAGTTGGTTAAGCTAAAACGTATGGTAAACCAAGAAGTTTGGAAGACCTTGATGGCGAACGAGAGGACAATGCTACAGTACGCGATGACCGCTTTACTAGTAATCGGTCTAGGATTCTACTTATCAAGAATGAAGTGGGTCGCAGGATTCCTGATGGCGGTTGGAGTGATGCTAGCTTTGAACGGAGTACTGAACTACTTGATTAGAAGGAAAAAAGTACTGGAAGAGAACAAGGGAAAAACGTTCTGATCAAGTCCTTTCTCAAACTTTTGTAAATATTCCTTCTAAACAGTATAGAGATAACTTGCCTTTTTCAGGACACTTCTCATCTAGGTCACAATCTTTACAAAGCTCTTCCAATCTTTCTTCCGGCAAATCTAGTGTTCCTCTTTCCTTGTGCTTCTTGTACAGCAATTTAAGATACTTCCCATCTGCGATCCTAGGTGTACCGTAGTAAGCAGCTCTCATACCTCCTTTATCGGTCATCCATTCATACAATCGTTTACTTCCTTTGGAAGAGTTACAGCTCTGACATGCCCAAACACAATTTTCCTCTTTGTCTTTTCCTCCTCTAGACGTAGGTAACAGATGATCCTGTGTTAAGTTCTCTTCTTTTTTTCCGCAGTAAATGCATTCGTTCATCTTTTCTCGTTCTTTAACGTACTCTCGGATTGAGCTTGACCAAGTAATTTCACCGCTCTGCAATTTTTTGAAACGGTCCATCACAAACCCATAACTTGTTTTACCTACATCTGCTGAATCTGCGATTATTTTTGCATACTGCCAGTAGATCAGATCCTTTATGGTTTTTACAGCACTTGGAGGCATATTTATCCCACTACTAAAAATACGGGAAAGAGTTATTTAAAATTTACGTACAACGCCTTATAACTAACTTTAAAACTATCTTTTTAACTCAAACTTATTTATCTTTACTATACTACAGAATTATCGGATGAACCTGTGAAATCTATTTTTTTGGTTGTGGCTTTGGTTATGATTGTTTTGAACTTTTTTCAATAGTTTTTATTTCTTCGTCGGTTAAGTCGTATAGTTCGTATACCTTCTGGTCTATCTCGTTATCTGTTTTTTCTATTTTTTGTTCCAGGTCTTTGGTTTCTTGTTGTAGTTCCTCCCATTCGTTAACTACTTTTCTAACCACCTGGTCTTTATCGTAGTCAGGTATCTCTATCTGCAATACTTTTTTTATAAGGTTACCGCTGTAGTTGTTATTGATTTCCTGTAGTTGTTCTTCAGTTAAGTCTTCCAGGTAGTACTTGATATATTGTCTTCTGTATTCATCGTTTTCTTCGAATTTAAGCAGTTCGTATTTACCGCTACTGGATTTTTCTGAGTAAAGAGTAATTATATTAGCATTTATGTTTACTGTGAAGTCTCTTACTTTTCGAGCTCTACCTGAATAGATTTTGTTATTAAATTCTTTATTTTCCAATATATCAACTAATTCAGATCCATCAAAAGAAGTATACTTGTCTATATAATTATTGAAAGTAGATTCTTTTAGCTCTGATAACTGTTTATATAACTCGGTGATTTTACTTGCTTTTTTGCCAAAAGAATTTTGCCTCTTCTTGTTAATTTTAGGAATTGGTAATTTCTCTATAAAGATCGCAAAACCCCTTGAAGCCCCTGAACCCAGTCGAGTAGATATTCTCTTATGATAAAAATTTATGGCTTTCGAATTCAATAAGGCCAGAAGATATTTATTACCACAGTTTAAGAAAAATGCAGAGGCCAGAACATATTTATTATCATGGTTAGAATACATTTTTTTATCGTCATAACAAAAAGTTAATCTTTCAGAAATATCTCTGTATACTATTTTTGGTTGTTCAAAATCTTGGTAGTAATTACAGGGTCGGAGCTCCCACCAATAATCCCCCTGGTCATCCCTTTTATAGAGTCCTCTCCCTTTAGTATTTATTTGACCTTGTTCAATTTTATCTCCGATATTTTTTAAGTGTCTGTGGATTGCTGGATATGTTTTCTTAAAGTACTCTTCTGGTTCAACATTTCCTCTATTTCTATTAGTCCAGCCACCTTCAATCTTAATCAACCACTTGTTTCTAAATTTGTATCTATAACGGGAAATATCTTTATTCCTTAAAAGAGGCTTTATAATCTCTGCACCTTGAGGGTTCTTTTTTATAAGCTCATTTCTCTTTTCTTCATCAACAACAAACGCCTTATTATAGCCAGTCGTAACACCACGTTCAGCATCAATGTTCCATTCCTTCAAAGGAATTCCTCTATCTTCTATTTTCTCCATAATTTCACGTTCCTTCAAAGTTGTGAAAGCCCAGCCATGCTTGTCTAATACCTTTTGAGGCATTCTGTTATTCTTGTTGTATGCGATGTTGTGTTCAGGGTTGGGGTTTGTTTTTTTAACTACTATGACACAGGGGTCTACCGAAACATCTGGGAAAACTTCTTCTGAAGAGTAATCAACATAGTTCTCAATCTGATTATTCAACAAATATTTTCTTAGTTTTTTACCGTATCTTGCTCTTGTAAATTTATTCGAAACAATAAAAGAAAAATACCCTTCAGGCTTCAAAAGCTCAATACCCCGCTCGAAGAAATATACGTATAAATCTGCTACTCCACTATAAACCTCATAATTCTTTTCCAGGTAAGGTTTCATCCATTTAATCTTTTGCTGCTTAACATAAGGGGGGTTTCCAATAATTACGTCAAATCCCCCTTCAGCCATTATTTCAGGGAACTCTTCCTCCCACTTAAATGCTTTACCCTCCTCCGCGACTTCCGGATCATCAATTACGGAATCACCGCATTTAATATTGTCATCAAGATTGGTAAGAGGTTTCTTTTTGTTCGCAGTTTTTAGCCATAAAGATAGTTTAGTTATTTCAACTGGTTCCTCGTTTACATCCACTCCATACAAGTTGTTAGTTAATATACTCCTTTGTACAGCTTCTGAGGAAGGAATTCTGGTCTGGTATCCCTTGTCACCGTCCTTACCACCACTTTTAAGCCAATCTTTTCGTTTATTTAGCCATTTGTGCTCTTTCAATAGGTAGTCAAAAGCCTGATTTAAGAAGGCGCCACTGCCACAGGCGGGATCCAGTATCTTGATTTCTTTAAGCCTTTCCTCGTATTTATCATAGAAGTCAAGGTGTTGGTCAGTGTACTGAGTTTTCCAGGATTCGCTTCCAGCCTCTTTTATATCAGGTAGATCATGATATCCTAATTCTTCTTTAATATCGCCCAGGTATCCTCCTACCGCATTTTCTACAATATAACTGGTTATATATTGACGAGTGTAATAGATCCCTTCTTTTTTTCTTCTTGATTTATTCTTATCATACTCGTTTCCTTTGATGTCTGCTTTTAGTTTTCCTATATCCCATATAGACCGTTCAAATATATGTCCTAAAATATTTACATCTACATCACTGTCAAAATCATAATCAGATATATCGTATACTACTTCAAAGAAGTCATTTTTGATTTTCAAGTTATCCATTACTTCATCATATCCAAATAAACCCCCGTTAAAAGTATTAATATCCTTATCAGAGTTACCTTTATCTATACCTCTAAATACTCTTTTAATTTCTTGCCATACTTCAGTATCAGTATGTGTAAGAGAGTCTTCAGCCCAGTCTTCAGCCCGTTCTATAGCATTATATAATAAATTATTCGGAAGTAAGCCTTTATCCTCGCAAAAACAGATGAAAATAATTCTATCCAGAAATTTCTGTGCTTTTTCCAGTAGTACTTCAGAATCAATATCCTCATTATTTTCTTTTAAATGTTCAAAAAGCTCAATTCTTGTATTTTTATATGAGTTATAAAATTCATCCGAAATATCTTTTTCTTGTTTATAAGCCGCTTCAGATAACTCTAAAGTTTGACTTTTTCCCCTTTTAGAGAGCAGATTATTTTTACAGAGTAAGTAGTGGAACTTTTTAAATTCATTTTCATCCCCTAATTCATCCAGGTGGAAGACTTCATAATATTCTTTACTTCTCCCAACTTTGTATAATCTAATTTCGGTAAAATTGGAAACAATATACCACTTACATTTATCTAATTCACTGGTATAGCTAAAAGCTTGATCTATCGGAGATTTATAGGTAGCGCCTTCTCTGTTTTGATCTTTTTCTAGGGGAACTTGAGGACCTTTAAGCTCAATTACAGCTCGGTGCTCCTCCTCGACTTCATCATTTTTTCTGTGATAAAAACCTAAAGTGCCGTCAGGAGTTTTAGAACTCATATCTGTAGAACGTTCAATGTCCATAGTCCATTCATCGGTATGTAGTTTGTTTTCATATCCTAGTATGTCCCCAAATACTGTGTTCAAAAAATCTGATTGCAGTCTTCTTTCGTTTAGTTCCTGAATGCTTCGTGAACTTTTCTGCCAGTCTTTTATCTCTTCTCTTTTTTCTTCCATATTCTCGATAGAATAATTTTCTATTCTTTGATCCAACATTTTTTTGTTAAATAAACCAGGCATTGTTTTACTCCCTATTAATTTGTCTTCCTATTAACTTGTTAATTTTATGAAACACTTTTTTTATAAAGTTCCTGAAAACCTTTGATCAAGGCTCCACAAACGGCACGAACCTGCAAGGGCAACCTAAATCCTTTTCTTCAAAGCCGTCAGAAGTTCTTTCAATCAAAGTAAGCATCTGAACTCCTCTACCAACCGGAATAACCATTTTCCCTCCTTCTCCCACCTGTTCCTTTAAAGGAAGAGGAACTTCTCTTGCTCCGCAAGCCACAAGAATCCTGTTAAAAGGAGCTGCAGCCCTGTAACCGAAGTAACCGTTTCCGTGATGTACTTCAACGTTCTCGTACTTGCTTAAAGCATCCGAAGCTTTTTTTACCAGTTCTTCAACGAGTTCGATCGTGTGAACCTGACCGTTAGAGCCAACAAGTTCTGCGAGAACAGCTGCCTGGTAGCCGGACCCTGCTCCAATCTCAAGCACATTATCGCCTTCCTGGACTTCCAGGGCTTCAGTCATGATAGCAACCATGTGAGGAGCGGAAATCGTTTGGTTTCCTCCTATCGGAAGCGGTTTATCCATGTAAGCAGATTTCCCGTATCTTTCTGGAATGAATTCTTTTCTATCCACTTTTTTCATTGCCTTCTCTAGCTTACTGTCTGTCAAGACCTCTTTGTTTTTCAAGTAGTTCACGAGTTCCTCGTTCGATTCAAGCATCTTCAACCTCTTTCTTCAAATCCTGCATTCTTTTCCTAGCTTTTTCAGGCAACTCAGAGCCTCTGGATTTCTGTTTCAAGCCAACTACTTTAGTTCCCTTGGTTTCGTTGTCTGCGTGAGCGATTATTTTTTCTTCAAGTGTTTCAGGGATAAAGTTTTTTTCCGGGAGACCGTTCTCTACTGCTTCTTCCTTGGTCAAGCCTGCCCCGATATGGGTTTCGCAAACCCTAGCTATTTTTTCTTCTCCTAGTGAACGCATTAATTCTGCTCCAGCCACTCCGTGACGTACGCTGTGCGTAACGGTTCTGCCGATATCGTGAAGTAAGCCTGCAACTTCAACGAATTCACTGTCTGCGTCTTTCTCTTCCGCTATCTTTTTAGCGTGTTCAGAAACAGTTTTACAGTGTTCTAACAGTCTCTTTGGTGCTCTACATTCTTTGAGAAGTTCCAGAGCTTCTTTCCGGTTCAAGAAATCATCACTCCATCTCGGAAACCATTTCTTTGATGTCGTCTATCCTTTTTTTCAGTTCCTCTTTTCTTTCATCGCTGTCGACATTGTTCAGTTCCGAGCTGCATTTCGGGCATCTGAAATCGTACTCAACCGCTAGCTCGAACGGAAGTCTCTCACAGCCTTTTTTACATTCAAAGAAAACGTATTTTTCCTCGTCCTCCAGCTCAGTTTCCAGCCCTTCCAGCTTTTCCTCCCAGTTCTCTTTAATAAGCTTTCTAAGCTTGCCTTCCTCGATAAACCATGTATAAGTACACCAATTGGTGTCGTCTGCTTTTTCTTTTGTGTAGGAGACCACACCTTTGTAATGAAGCTGGTTAAGCAAGGCTCTTATCTCGGAAACGTCTATGCCTAGCTCATCAGAAATATCTTTGTCTATTACTCCACCTTCACATCCTTTTGCGACCTTGAAGGCCTTCTCTCCTAGAATATCGCTTAAGAATTCCTGGATTCGATTGTCCTCTAGATCAATAGGCATAGTTAAATTGGAAATAAAGTATTATTAATTAGTGAGGGACTCCACATCCTTTGACCTAGCGCTTGGATTGATCTTTCTTTCAGCTCCTTCAAAATCCTTGTAAAGCCCTTCAGGTCCAAAAAACTCGTAAAGAAAAACTCCTAAAGCAGAAACCTCGCTATGAGGCTGATTACCAACGCTTAAATTGAAATCGCTTTCGTCAAAAACCTGGGACGGTACTTTCTTTCCACCAACAACAACCAAAAGATCTTCAGACAGCTCGGGCACCTTTTTCTGAAAATCCTCTCCATACATCGACAGATGCACTATCTGGCCGTCAAATTCCTTGAAAACCTTTTTCCAGGATTCAGAGTGCTTTAACTGGAATCTTCCTCCCCAAGAATCAACTACTTTTTCAACAGATTCCTTAAATCCCTTGTCCTGCACTCCAGTGTAAATTAGTTCTTCAGCTCCAAAAGCCCTTGCAACAAGAGCCAGATGAGTACTAATTCTTTTATCTCGAACAGGCCTATGACCTAACCTTAAAACCTTTACAACCATACAACATTTATATACAGAGACAGAGAATAAAAAACCTTAATGGGCCCGTAGCTCAGCCTGGCTAGAGCACGAGGCTTTTAACTCTAAAGGAAGAAACCTCGGAGTCGCGGGTTCAAATCCCGTCGGGCTCACTAAAAAAAGCGCCAGTAGTCTAGTGGTAGGACCCAAGCTTGCCAATACCTAAAAAAAGTAAATAGCTTGAGGCCCGGGTTCAAATCCCGGCTGGCGCACTTGGTGCCAAAAAAATGCGTTTAAAGATCTTTATCACTTTAATTCTTGTCCTCGCGTCAGCAAGCGTTTGCCAAGCCAACAACATTTATTCAACAGGAGAAACCAGGATCACTCTCCAGATGAAGGGAGAAACAGAAAATTCGATGAAGCTTTATACTCCTCAAGAAACAAGAAGACAGACCCTAATAAACTCAACCATAGAAAAATACGATGAAGACGAGTACGGAAACAAATACACCTCAGTAAACAAAGATTACGATGAAAGGTTCTGGATCAGAGTGAATGGCGGAAAACCCTTTATAACAAAAAACAATTTCTTCCCGGTCACGGACATAACCAAACAAGAGCACCTGCAGAGCACTGAGTACTCCATGATAACCAAAGAAATACGAAATAAAGCTGGAGAGATAACAAAAAACTCTGAAACAGAACTCGAGGCCGTTAGAGACCTAACACTCTGGGCGAACAACAGGATAACTTATAATTCAAAGTACAGCAGTGCGGTTCTTTCAAGTTCAGAGATCCTGCAAACTCGTTCAGGAGTTTGCGATGAGTACACTAATCTGTATGTTGCTCTAGCAAGAAGCGTTAATCTTCCTTCCAGAGTAGTGAGCGGGATAGCGTTCACTGGATCAGAGTGGGTGAAGCACGCTTGGGCTGAAACCTATGTTGGAAACAAATGGGTTCCAGTAGATCCAACGTTCGGTGAAGTAGGCCAGATAAATGCAATGCACATCAAGCTGTATTCAGCCCCTAGCTACATTCGCTATATCCCTCAGGACACGAAAACTTCTGAAAAAGTTCTCCAAATAGAGAAAAAAGAATATGAAATAAGTCTGGAAAAAAAACATTCTTTAAGCAGCACAGAACTAGCTCCTAAACAGCCTTTCCAGCTCAAAATGAATTTAACCAACAAAGAAAACACGATACTGACTCCTACCTACTTCGTTCAAACCACAGAAGGTATAAAAGTGATGAACCCAAGAAAGATAGTCTTGATCAATCCAGGAAAGACGAAAGAAGTTGTGTGGGATATGATAGCGCCTTACGGGGAAAGAGAAAAGTATTATCTTAACTTGAAAGGGCCAAAAACAGACGAACTCATAAAATTAAATGTTAACCAGGAGCTAAGCGCTGAAGAACACTCTTTGCTCGAGATAAAAGATGTTTTCACTCACAAGACAGACGGAGGAGTTCAAATAGAAAGCACGATACAAAACAAAGGGAACAAAGACCTCGAGAGCGTGGAACTCGTGCTCGAAGCCAGTGAACTAGGAGAAATACATCGAAGCCTTTCAATACCTTACGGAGAAACAAGAGAAGTGAACTTCTTCTTCCCGAAAGCCGTTGGAGAACACAACTTTGAACTGAAGGCAATAACTGGAAACAGAACAACAAGTTACTTCGGGACCATTTCAGTAGAATTCAGGGAACAAGAAAAAGAAAATTTATTAATCAGCACGATAAAATACCTAAAGCAGAATACAGCAACAATATTCGCAGCAATCACCATCCTCCTGATAATCGGAATCATCACCCTCATACTCCACCCGTACAAAGAAGGACCGAAAATCCCGTTCGAAGAAAAAGAGGAATGGGAAAAACTCATGAACATCAAAAAATAAGCGACCGTGGTCTAGTTTGGTATGACCTTGGCCTTCCAAGCCACTAACCCGGGTTCAAATCCCGGCGGTCGCATTCAAAGGTAAGGGCAGGTAGCTCAGCTTGGGAGAGCGCCAGGTTGAAGACCTGGGTGTCGAGGGTCCAAATCCCTCCCTGCCCACTCCACATTCTCGTGCTCGGGCCCGTAGCTCAGCCTGGCTAGAGCACTAGGCTCTTAAGAAACGTTTCAGAGGAACCTAGTAGTCGCGGGTTCGAATCCCGTCGGGCCCACTAAAGAACGTGACTAAAATGGGTTTACCTGAAAGCGTTTTCCGAAAAAAAGAAAGCAGGAAAGAAAACAAAGAAAAGAAATGGAATAGACTAAAATCTGAAAGAAAAGACATCCACTTGATATTGTCAGAGAGCTATCCAGAGCTGCACACGGATGGAATGGTTTCAGCGCTTCATCCAATATATCGAGCACTGGTCAAGAAAGTAAAGGCAGAGAAAGAAAACGTAGACAAGGGTGAAGCAGAGCCGATAGCGCAGGAAGCACTTGAAGAAAATTACGTGAACAAGCTCAAAGGATACGACCTGGACTTAAAGTTCCTTCAGAACAAGAACAAGAAAGAGGTTAAGAACTTCGTCAAGAAGAACTTGTTTGAAGAAGAAGAAAAGCAAGAAAGGTACGAAAAAGCCTTTAATTGGATGGAAGAAGAGTACAATGACCTGAGGCTTTAACAATGCACTGGGCAGATAAATACGCGAAAGAAATTATTGAAAGAGATCCCGACAAAGAAAGATACGTCGTGGAAAGCGCTATCACGCCAAGCGGCGTAGTTCACGCAGGAAACTTCAGAGAGATACTGACTCAGGACTTCGTTTACCGGGCTCTGAAAAGAAAGAGAGAAAAAGCAAAGTTCATCTACGTCTGGGATGACTTCGACAGATTCAGAAAAGTCCCGAAAGGCGTTCCCGACAACTTCTCTGAATACATAGGGCTACCAGTGAGCAGTACTCCAGATCCTTGGGAGTGCCACGAAAGCTATTCAGAGCACTTCATCGCTCAAGCTGAAGAAGAAGCCAGAGAACTCGACATCGAAGCAGATTTCATAAAGATGTCGGAAGAGTACCCAAAAAGCATTTTCGCAGACGAGATAAAAACCGCTCTAGAGAAAAAAGAACAGATAAGACAGATCCTGAACAAGTACAGGAGCAAGCCAAGGCCAGAAGGCTGGATGCCAACCAGAACCTACTGCGAGGAATGCGGAAAAGACACAACGCAACAAGAGTACCTCGGAGACTACAAAATCAAGTACAAGTGCAAGTGCGGTCATGAGAACACGTTCGACTTCAGGAAAAAAGGAATAATCAAGTTAAAATGGCGAGTGGACTGGCCAATGCGCTGGAAACACTACGGAATAGATTTCGAGAGTGCTGGAAAAGAGCATCATGCTTCAGGAGGATCTTGGGACACAGGAATAGAGATATCAAAACAAATTTACAAGAATGTCCCGCCAGTTGGACCAATGTACGAGTTCATAAAATCTGGTAAAGGAAAGATGTCGTCTTCTGAAGGAAACGTCGTCAGAATAAACGACTTGCTTGAAGTTTACGAGCCAGAAATTGTTAGATACCTTTACACTCGGAAGATAAACACCACTATCAAGATTCCGTTCGATCAAGGCATAATCAACGAGTACAACCGGTTCGATAGAGCTGAAAGAGTTTATTGGGGAGCAGAAGAAGAGAAAAACGAAAGAAAAAAAGAGAACCTGGTTAGATCCTATGAATTAAGCCAGATCAAGCCAGAAGACGAGTGGAAGTTTTTACCGCAACCGGATTTCGCGTTCTGCACAATTATATCGCAGACAACAAAAGACAAAGAAAAAGCAATCAAGTTACTGGAGGAAGCTGGACACGTTCCAGAAGACCTGGACGAGAAAGCAGTAAAAAGAATAAAGAAAAGACTTGGTTTAAGCAAGAACTGGGCAGAGAAACACGCTCCAGAACAATACAAAATTAAGGTACTGGAAGAAGTTCCAGAAGAAGTAAAGCAAAAACTCTCAAGCAAACAAAAAAAAGCACTCGAAAAGATATGGGAAGCCGTGAGTCAGAGCCGCACAGAAAAAGAGCTGAAAGACGAGTTCAGCAAAGCAATTGACGAACTAGACATTCAGCCAAAAAAATTTTATGAAGCAGCATACCTAGTGCTATTGAACAAGACTCAAGGCCCTAAACTGAACAGGTTCCTGAAAACAATTGATAAAGAGCTCCTGCAAAAGCGTTTCCTGGAACTAAGCTAGTCTTCGTCAAAAATTGATTCTGTACCAGTCAACTTTATTCCTGAATCCGTGATGTGCAACGGGATAATGTCTTCAACGTGCTTGGTTCCTCTCATCTTCCGGACGTAAAGCGTTCTGTTCGATGCAGTGCCAACCCCTAGGTAATGAAGCAAGATAACTGCGTCTGCAACGTACTCTTCTACTCCGTACTTCGAGAAGGTCATCGGGCCTTCTCCAAGGCTTTGCTCAGGAATTTCTGAGATGAAGATGGATGTTAACCCGCTTTTTCTAACTAAGTAAGATAGTTTGAGTATCAGTGACCTTATCTTGTCCTCGTTCCCCGTCCTGAAACCAAATGCCGGGATCGAGTCAATTACAAGCCTTTTGGCTCCAATCCTGTCCGCGGTCTGCATTATCTTGAGAACCATTTTATCAAAACTAAGGTTCTCCGCAGAGATCGAGAACTCTTCTTTTGACTCCATACCTGTTTTCGAGCCAGTCAAGTCAAGCATGACAAGTTTATTCTGGTTTTCAAGTTCTCTTATGTCCCAGCCAAATCTTAGCATATCTTTTCTTATCGTCTTCGGGTCTTCGTCTACCGTAACGTACACTCCTGGCTCATCGTGCTCTTTTGCACCGTGATAAAGATACTGTAAGCCGAAAATCGATTTTCCTGTTCCAGTACCCCCGGAAACTAGAACTGTTCTCCCTTTAGGGAATCCGCCTTCAATCATTTTGTCCAGGCCGTGAATACCAGTTGGAACTCTTTCCATACATATCACATTTGGTTAACAGAACAAGAATATAAAAATATTCGCTTCAAATCTTTCAAAAAATCTGTTCATCCAGTTCATTCAAAACATCTGCCAGTACACTCAAAATTCCTTTTTTCTATGTTAAGAGTAGAGACAATCCTGAGAGAAGATTCACCAACAGTTATTAATGTTCATTTCTTTTTCTCGTATATCATGGAGATAGATGTCGACAAGGTCCCTGGCCCGAAGAGTAAGAAATTGCTCGAGAAGAACAAGAGAATTAATGGTGGCTGGTCTCTTCCCGTCCCTACAGTTTATTCCGAGGGAGAAGGATGTTATTTTAAGGACGTGGATGGAAACGTTTTCCTGGATTTTTCTTCCCAGATAGCTACCAAGCCTCTAGGTTACTCTCACCCTGCCTTGAACAAGGTCCTGGAAAAGTACGATGAAGCTCCTGTAAAACTCGCTGGCCAGGATTTTCTTACCGAGGAACACGTCGACCTAATCGAAGAGCTGATTGACGTTTCTCCCCCTAGACTCAATTCCGCTTTCCTTGTCAACAGTGGAGCCGAAGCAGTTGAGAACGCTTTAAAGGTTTCTATGGATAGTGAGACTGTATCTTACGGTGTTTCGTTCAATAACGCTTTCCATGGCAGGACTTTAGGAGCTCTTTCTTTCACCAATTCCAAACCGGTTCAGAAGAAAGGATTCTGGAGTTTTCCTGCCCGAAACATTCCTTTTGATAAAAGTGCTCCAGAGGTCTTGAAGAAAGTGATAGAAAAAGAAGGAAAAGAACCTTGTTTCGTGATCGCTGAAGTAATACAGGGAGAAGGGGGATACAACTTTCCTCCTGAAGGAATATTAAAAGGGATCAGAAAGATAACAAGAGAGAAAGATACTCCACTGATCTTTGACGAGATCCAGTGCGGCATGGGTAGGACAGGAGAGTGGTGGGGGTTTCAGAACTATGATGTCGAGCCTGACGTCTTTTCTTCCGCCAAGGCACTGCAGGTTGGAGCCACTGTTGCTCCCAAAGAATCTTTTCCTGAGGACCCAGGAGCCTTAAGCAGCACCTGGGGAGGAGGATCCTTAGTAGATATGGCTTTAGGGAAAGAAATCATAAAAACAATAAGGGAAGAAAACCTTTTATCTAACTGCAAGAAGATGGGAGAGTACCTCGTCAAGCGATTGGAGGAGCTAAGCGAAAAGCATTCTCACCTGCTTGATCCTCGAGGTCTTGGATTGATGTGCGCCTTCGACCTTCCTGACAAAGAAGTCAGAGACCATCTAGCAAATCACCTGGTTCGTAAAGGAGTGATAGTTCTTGGAGCAGGCCAGAGAACGATCAGAATCATCCCGCCTTACATTGTTTCCAAAGAAGAGATAGATGAAGCTATTCGAGTAATTGACGAGTCTCTTGACGCTATACGCGAAGAGTTACCCCCAGCAGATTCTTACGCGGAGCACACTATTTAGTCTATTCCTTGAGCTTTCTGAAGCTGGCCCGAGTAATCAACGTAAACCGTTTTCGTTTCAGTGAACTCCTCTACGCCTTCAATACCTGCTTCTCGAGTTCCGTTCCCAGTCTTTTTCACTCCACCAAAAGGTAAATGCACTTCACTTCCGATAGTGGAGGAATTAACGTAAGTCAATCCAGCATCCAAATCCCGAATAGCATTAAAGGCCTTCGAAACATTTTCCGTGTAAATAGATGTACTTAAACCGTAGTCAACTCCATTAGCTATCTCTATCGCTTCCTCAAGCGAACTAGCAGTCAATACCGATACTACTGGCCCAAATATCTCTTCTTGAGCTATAGCCATATTCGGCTCGACGTTCGTGAATATCGTTGGATCAAAAAAAAGCCCTTCTCGTTTTTCTCCACCGATAACAAGTTCAGCTCCTTCTTCCTTTCCTTTTTGAATGTAATACTCTGTTTTTTCGACTGCGTCCTCGTTAATCAATGGACCTATATCACATTCCATACCATTACCGACCGACAGCTTTTTTGTTTCTTCCACGAACTTATCCATGAACTCTTGCTCAACATCCTCATGCACGATAACTCTTGAAGCAGCAGTACATCGCTGACCAGTGGTTCCAAACCCACCCCAGATCGCTCCTTCAACTGCAAGATCTAAATTGGCGTCATCCATCACTATTATTGGATTCTTCCCTCCTAGTTCAAGACCAACGTTTTTTAGGCCTGCTTTCCTGGATATTAGCTTGCCTACTTTCCTTGATCCAGTGAAGGATATGCTCTTAAGATCCGGGTGCTCGACCATCGGTGTTCCAACGTTGCTTCCTGAGCCCGTAACCAGGTTCACCACACCTGAAGAAACTCCTGCTTCTTCCAGGATTTTCACAAGCTCCACGGCGCATAAAGGGGTGCCGCTCGCGGGTTTGAAAACTACTGAGTTCCCGCAAATCAGTGCAGGCGAAAGCTTCCACGCTGGAATAGCTATCGGGAAATTCCAAGGGGTTATCAATCCAGAAGGACCTACTGGTCTTTTCACAGTCATGGCAAACTTGTTCTCGAGTTCGCTGGTTGTAGTATGGCCTAAAAGCCTTCTTCCTTCTCCTGCCATGTACTTAAATATATCTATTGCTTCTTGAACGTCTCCTTTTCCTTCGCTTATCTGTTTTCCCATCTCCCGGGTGACGAGTTCTCCAAGCCGTTGCTTGTTTTCTTCCAGAAGTCCTGCAACTTCCAGGAGAACATCCCCTCTTTCCGGAGGAGGAGTAAGTCTCCATTCATCAAAAGCGTTGCAAGCTGCTTTAACTGCTTTATCAACGTCTTTCTTGTTCCCTGACTGAACTTCGCCTAGTTTTTTTCCTGTAGCTGGATTGAATGACTTGAATGTTTTTCCTGAAGTTGATTCAACCCATTCCCCGTCTATAAACAGTTTATGAACCATTTTTCCACCGTAAACAAACAAGCAGCGAATTCTTAAAAACCTTTGTCAATGTCCTGAAAAAAAAGAAAAACTAGACGGAGAACAATGGTGGAAGAACTGAAAGAAGAAACATAAAAGAGAACTGTAGGAAGATAGAGGCATGTCCACAAGACACTACCAAATAGACTTCTACAGAAGCAGGAACAAAAAACGTGTCTGGCAAGTCCACTTACCAAAGTACATAAATTTCTTTGGTCATCGCGGAAAAAAAGAAGGTTCACGCCCTCCAGCAGAAAACTTCATGGAACTGGAAAGAATCATAGACTCTAAAAAAAGAGTACGACTCTATCTAACTATCTTGCCGTGACCAGGCAAAAGAACACTGTAATCCAATGAATCCAGTTTATCCAACGACTTTTCCATATCCTTAGAGCCTCCGGTAGGCCGATCAACTTTTCCGTGACCGCTGGCGTACTTCGTGTCACCTGAAATAAGGTACTTCCCTTTCTTCAGGCAGACGGACCCAGCTGAATGTCCCGGCGTGTGAATCACTTGCCATCCCCTTATTTTCTTCTTTAATGGTTTTGCTTGAACTGGTTCAAGCGATTCGTTGAAGAGGTTGGCGCAACTTACTTTGTCGTTTCCTTGCTGCAGTACCCAGACCTCAGACTCGTGGATGAATACCGGAACGTTGAAAAGATAGTCTGCTCCCGAGTGATCGAAGTGACAGTGCGTGTTCACAACCAAGTCAATTTCATCAATTTCTTCTAGTTTAGGAGCCTTTGACGGTAGGCCTGGATCAACGAGAATGTTTTTGCTTCCTTTCAGCAGATAGGAGTTGCAGTCAAAGTCTTTTTCTTTTCCTTTGAAGAAAATTATTTCACCTAGATCTTGCAATAAATCACCTTCGGAAAAACAGGGCCCTCACATTATAAATAACTTATCGAGACAAAATAAACGAATGTCCGAACTTAATCTAGAAGAAGTTAGATCAAAAATAAGGGGAGAAACAGACCTCACCGATGAAGACATAGACAAAAAAGTCGAGGAAAGAAAAGAAAAGTACGGTGGACTCCTCAACGACAAAGGAGCGTTGTTCTCAATAGCTAAAGACAATGGAATAGATGTTGAGTCAGGTCACGAGCCTGAACCAACCGAGGTAGCCGACCTAGACCCACAGATTCAGAACGTGACCATCAAGGGCACGATCAAAAAAATCTATCCAGTTAAAGAATGGAAAAAAGAAGATCGGGAAGGCAGAGTAGGAAACATCGAGGTCAAAGACAACACAGGAGAAGTCAAAATAGTTCTATGGAACGACAAATGTGACATGATAGAAGAAAACGAGCTAGAGGTCGGAGACAAAATAAAGATCGCTAACGGAAGACTCAAGGAAAGAAACGGAAAAATCGAGATATCGAGCGGGGACATAACCACAATCGAGGAAGAAGACTTGCCTGAAGTAACTCAAGAAGTAAAGGAAATAAAGGATCTCGAGCCGGGAATGCAGGAAGTTAACTTGTTCGCAAAAGTTGGTGCAGCATTCCCAGTAAAAGAATTCGAGAGAAACGGCAAACCCGGCAAAGTAGCTAATGCAATAATCTACGACGGTGAAAAAGCTCGACTAGTGCTCTGGAACCAGAATGCCTCGTGGACAAAAAAGCTGGAGCAAGGGGACACAATAAAAATAGAGGGAGCATACACAAAAGAAAACAACGGTAGAACAGAACTTCATCTAGGTTGGAGGGGACGAGTAGTGCCCGAGCCCTCGAACGCACCGGAATTGCCTGATCCACCGAAAAAGACAAATAAAAGAAAGAACATAAAAGAACTAGAAGAAGGCGATACTTACACCGATGTCTTTGCAGTCATAGTTGACACTTACTCACCCAATCTCGTTAAACTTTGTCCAAAATGCAGGA
Source organism: Candidatus Diapherotrites archaeon LH_S9 (assembly GCA_023659865.1). GTDB lineage: Archaea > B1Sed10-29 > B1Sed10-29 > WALL01 > JAGXON01 > JAGXON01. The sequence continues at coordinate 40,132 of JAGXON010000006.1, forward strand.
AAAAAGCAGAAGACGAATGCCCTAAATGCGGAGAAAAAACCGTTCCAGTACTGATTCAGAACCTCGTGCTGGACGACGGGACAGAAGTCATAAGAGCAGTCGCATTCAGAGAAAAAGCAGAAGAACTAGTTGGCTTCAGTCCAGATGAATACGCTGAAAACCCTGAAGTCTTCGACAAAAAAGCCTTGCTCGGAAAAGAAATGATCTTCAGCGGACAAGTCAAGCTCAACCCCGTCAACAAAGAAAAAGAGTTCATTATTCACAATGCAGAGGAAACAAACCCTGAAAAAGAGTTGAAAAAATGGCAGACGAAATAGAGGATCTCTCCGGAGTAGGAGAAACGACAGCCAAAAAATTAACAGAAAACGGCTACAAATCAATCGAACAGATAGCCGTAGCAGCAACAGGAAAACTAATGGAAGACACTGGACTAGGAGAAAAAACCGCTAGAAAAATAATCAGTGCCTCAAGAGAATCTCAGGACATGGGATACGCTACCGCAAAAGAAGTGCTGGAAAAAAAAGACGAAATACGACAAATAAAAACTGGTTCAGACAAACTCAACAAACTACTAGGAGGGGGGGTAGAAACACAATCAATAACCGAGCTATACTCAAAATTTGGTACTGGAAAAACCCAGCTAGCTTTCCAGCTCTCAGTTAACGTTCAAAAACCAAAAAAGGAGGGAGGACTAGGAAAAAACGCATTATTCATCGACACTGAAGGAACATTCAGACCAGAAAGAGTAAGACAAATGGCAAAAGCAGGAGACATGGATGAAGACGAAGTCCTCAACAAGATATTCCTTGGAAGAGCTTACTCTTCAGACCACCAGATGCTTCTAGCGGAAAAAGCCAGCGGCATGATAGAAGAAAAAAACATCGGACTAATAATCATTGACTCTTTAACTGGTTTATTCAGAGCAGAGTACGTTGGAAGAGGGCAACTAGCAGAAAGACAACAAAAACTTAACAGACACATGCACACCCTGCAAAGACATGCATCAACACACAATACAGCAGTGCTCGTCACAAACCAGGTAATGGCAAATCCTGGACTCATGTTCGGAGACCCAACCACCCCAATCGGCGGACACATCGTTGGACACGCCAGCTCCTTCAGAATATACTTAAGGGAAAGCAAAGGAGAAAAAAGAATAGCAAGGCTCGTAGATAGTCCTTGTCTCCCGGACGGAGAGTGCGTTTTCACCATAACCCAGAAGGGGATTGAAGACAAATGAGGATATTTGCGATATCTGACTTCCACGGAAGAACAGATCTTCTACCGGACCTGAAGAACGCAGTCCAAGAAGAAGATCCTGATGTAATAGTTTTCACTGGAGACATAGTCAAAGGTCATGCAAGAGGAGACGAGTGGCTGAAAGCAAAATCAGAGGGAAGAAAACCAAGGAAAACCGAGAGGATAAGGAAAGAAGAAAAAGAAGATAAAAAGTTCTACAACGAGTTCTTCAGCGCAATCAGAAAAACAGGAGTGCCCCTAGTTCTCATTCCTGGAAACATGGACTCTCCGAAAAAAAGGTTCGACAAAGAACAAGATTATGGGACTTCAGTGCACCGAGAAAGAACAAAGGAAGGAAACCTGACTTTCTCAGGGTTCGGAGGACAAATAGGTGAAAAAAGAGAAGATTACTTCATACTCCAAAGACCTCCACACGAAGTAACCGTGAAAAAAGCAAAAGTGTTACTCTTCCATCAACCACCAATAGGGAAAGTAGACCTGGATGACGGAGAGCACAAAGGCCACAAAAAAATAAACAGCATGATTGATGACGTAGACGCAATGATGGTTTTCTGCGGACACGCTCATCACGCTCAAGGAGCTCAAATGATAGACAAAAGCCTTGTAATAAACCCAGGAGCACTTAAATACAAGAACTACGTCTTGATAGACGATAAGGAACTAGAACCAGAGTTCAAAAAACTTTAATCGCTAAAAATTCCTTTGTAAAGCTGTTCAGGAGCACCAGAAATCCATAAGAAAACAATTTGACTTATTCTAGCGTCTTCATATAACAAAAGCCCGTTTGACCCTACTTTCAAAAGAAACTCGCTTTTTCCCTCGAATCCAGAATCCCAGAAGCCATGCGAAACCGAGCAACCTGATCTAAGCAAAGAACTTCGGGACTGAGCAAACCCAGCAATTCCAGAAGGAATAGAAACCCGTTCATTCGTCCTGATCTTATACCCCCCTTCCTCTAACTCAAATTTTCCTTGCTCAGAATCAACCTCGCGAGCGCCTGGAATTCTTCTTCGCTCGTTCGAAAAATCTATTTCACCGCGAGAACTTATCTCAAAAACTTTTTCAACAGTGAAGTCAAATCCGTGGGGCTGGATCTGCCTCTCTAAATCAATGTAACCAGACACAAGGTCTTTTTCTTCAATAAGCTTTCTTATCTCTTTATCCGTCAAAAACAATTAGATCACCCGTAACCAAGTTCTTCAGCTGTTTTTTCAACCCCCTGCGCTACATTAAATTCAGGAGAAAATCCAAAATCCTTCTCGGCACGAGTAGTGTCAACTCTCCGGTTCCTGATAAGTCTCTCCACACTGCTCCTCATCAAAGTCAGTCTCGGGGCCTCTCCCTTCAAAGTTGAAACAAATTCGTGCAAGAAAGCCCTTGATTTAGCTAAACTAACAGGGATCTGTCTATCAGGCAGCTCAGTCCCAAGAGCGTCACAAATCTCTTTATAGGTCTCTAAATAAGTTTTGCACTCCGGACCAGCAATATGATATATCTCGTTCCTGGCCTTCGGAACAAAAGCACTGGCAAGTGCTTCAACCAAATCATCAACGTAAACCAAGTGAAAATCGTTTTTACCGTCCCCGATGATTGGGTACTGGTTTAAAGCTGCTTGGAATATCTCGTTCCAGAATTCGTTCGGACCAAGAGCGATCGTAGAACGGAAGATAGTGTAATCCATGTTTTCTCGAAGTCTGTAACGCATCACAAGCCTTTCAGCTTCTGCCTTGCTTCTCTCGTACTTCGTTTCAGGACTATACGGCATTTCTTCGTTCAAAGGTTCTTCAGATCCACCAAGAACTCCTACACTGCTCAAGAAAACAAACCTGTCGATTTTTCGATTGGTGCAGAAATCAAGCAAGTTCCTGGTTCCGTTAACATTTACTTCCCATAGATCTGGAGACGATTCGTCCAGTACCGCAGCCAGATGAAAGACTGCGTCAAAATGTTTTCTTTTCAAGCCCTTCAGGCCTCCTGCATAAGTCAGGTCTCCTTGAACGACTTCAACGTTCGGGAAACTGGCAGGGGAATGCGTTAAAGCAATGACACTGTTATCGTTCTCGACCAGTTTCTTGACAAGTCTCTTTCCAATAAAGCCGTTTGCACCGGTTACGAGTATCCGCATAAATAAACTTATAAAATCAGGAAATATAAAGATTAAAAGACAGTGATCAAAATGGAAAAAACCGAAAAAAGAATCAATCAAAAAATAGAGGAAGACGGAGCAATACTCTTATCACTAATAGATCCTGCAGACCAGACTCCAGAAAAAGGAACGAAGATGGCAGTCGAAGCAGAAGAAGGAGGAGCAGATATCATACTCGTAGGGGGATCAATCGGAGCACAAGGTCAACGCCTGGACAAAACAGTGAAGATGATAAAAGAAGAAGTAGAAGCACCGATAGTTCTCTTTCCAGGAGGAACAGGAACACTAACACCTTACGCTGACGCAATATACTTCATGCAAATGCTTAACTCAAGAAACGCTTACTGGACGTCAACCGCACAAATCTCAACAGCACCAGTAATAGAGGAAATGGGCATCGAAGCAATCCCAACCACGTACCTCGTGCTTGAACCAGGAGGCGCAGTCGGCTGGGTGGGCGACGCAAACCCAATACCTAAAGATAAACCTTACATAGCAGCTTCAGCAGCACTTGCTGGAGAAAAACTAGGATCAAGACTGATAGTTACAGACTCAGGTTCAGGAGCACCAAGCCCAGCACCAGCAAAACTCGTTAAAGCAGTTGCAGACGCAATAGACGTAAAATACTTCTATGGTGGAGGAATAAAAACAGTAGACCAGGCAAGAAAGATCGTGAAAGCAGGAGCAGACGGAATACAAATCGGAACAGCTTTCGAAGAAACAGGAGAAATAGGGAAAAAAGTCTCGAAATTCGTCAAAGCCATAAAAAAGTGATGTAATGGAGCTAATCTCCTTCGCACAAAGCATAATCTTTTCCCTAGCCATAGGCGCGTTAATGGGAACAGAAAGACAACACTCAAAAAAGCAAGAGATAATCGGTCTAAGAACCTTCTCCCTCATATCCGTGCTCGGATGCCTACTAGGCATATTCTCCAGACCGGATTTCCTGGACAGTCCTTGGCTCGTAATAACTGGATTCCTAACCATATCAGCACTGACAATTATATTCTACAGACGAAGCCAAAAAAAATACGAAGAAATAGGGCTAACAACCGCTATAGCAATGATCCTAGCGTTCGTACTTGGTACTTTCGTTGCATTCGGAAGAATAACCGAAGTAGTATTCGTCACTATCACAGTAACCTTCGTCCTATTCGCTAAAGAAAGACTTCACGCACTAATACGAAACATAACCCACAAAGAACTTCTGGACATCCTTGAGATCACAGCACTCGTTGGAATCCTTTACCCACTGATCCCGAAAGAACCGCTAACACTAGGAAAGATATTGATAGACCTGCAATCCATCTGGTTTCTGATAGTCCTAATATCAATCGTGCACCTGATCGGATTCATAGGATCAAGATTCCTCTCAGAAAAGAAAAGCGTAGAAGCAATAAGCTTCCTAGGAGGACTAGTAAGCACAAAAGCAGTTTTCGCTAACCTGATAAGACTCTACAGAAAAGACAGGAAGACAATAAAATTAATCTCTTCAGGATTCATCATGAGCGCGTCAACAGCATTGCTGCGCGGAGCCGTGCTCATAGGGATATTCATTCCTGCCTCACTTGTTTTCCTTGGACCGCCAGCAGTGATTAGCTCAATACTTTTCGCTGGAATCGCCCTGACAAGAAAAACCGGGAAAAAACCCATAATAAAAGTAAAATCTCCTTTTGGGGTGGAAAAAGCTGCAATCTTAGCCATAAAGATAGGAGTACTGCTGCTTTTCCTTGGAGCAATAAAAGCATACCTTCCTTCAGGATCCTTCTACATCGCTTCCTTCCTAGGAGGAGTATTCAGCGCTGCAGCAACTGTAGCATCAATAGCTACCCTGGCTAAAACCGGGCAGATAATGATGAAGGAAGCGATTTACGCTACAGGCCTCACTATAGGAGCGCAACTAGCTATAGCCCCCTTCATAATATCTTTCTGGCTGGGAGAAACAAAGCCAGTGAAAAAAATTATGCCTTACCTGCTGCTGGGAACAGCAGTATTTGGAGTAACGCTAGCAGGAACCCTCATGCTCTTCTCGTGAAACTGTGAAAAAAATATTATGGGGAGAAAGAGCCGTTCTACTGAACAAGAAAACACTCGTCATCGGAGACCTGCACATAGGCATAGAACAGAGCATGAAAGGAGTTAACCTCCCGTCAAATACAGAGAAAATGCTGGAAAGAATCAAAAAACTGAAAGAGAGCGTTGAACCAAAAGAAATAGTCATAATTGGCGACCTGAAACATAAAATAGCTTCCGTCAGCGCCCAAGAAAAAAAAGAAATCCCGAGGTTCCTGAAAAAAGCATCAGAAAGCATGGACCTGAAAATAGTTCTAGGTAACCACGACGGAGGCCTCAAAAAATACTTGAAAAACTTCGAAGTGCATCCTTCCGCAGGTTTCACGCACGGAAAATACTATTTAATGCACGGTAACGCCAAACCAAAAGGACTGGAAAACGAGGAGGTGATCGCATCCCACTGGCACCCCATACAAAGATTTGGAACAGGTTTTGGGACAAAACTAACCGAACCAATATGGGTGGAAGCAAAACTCACCGAAGAACTCGGAGGCAATAAAATATTAATCCTCCCCACCTTCAATAAACTGCTCGGAGGAATAGAACTAAAAAAAATATCCACGCAATGGATAAACCTCGAAGGAGCAAAAAAATACCTGACAGACGGAACATACATAGGAAAAGAGGAAAAAAATGCAGAAACAAGCAATAATAGTAAGAACAGACCTTGAAATGGGAAAAGGAAAAACCTGCTCGCAAGTAGCGCACGCATCTCTACAGAGCTACATGAAAACCAAAGAAAAGAACCCTGAATGGGTAGAACAATGGACAAGAGAAGGACAGAAAAAAATAGTCCTGAAAGTCAGTTCAAAAAAAGAACTGGAAGAACTATTCAAAAAAGTTAGAACAAGACTCCCTTGCTCCAAAATAACCGACGCAGGCCACACGCAAATAGAACCCGGCACAGTAACCGCCGTAGGTATAGGGCCAGCACCAGAAGGAAAAATAGATCAATACACTTCTAAATACAAATTACTTTGAACTAAAGAGGATTCAAATGAGTTACAGAAAAGGAAGAGCATTCGAATACAGATGCAGAGATGAATTCAGAGACAAAGGACTTGACTCAGATAGGAAAGCAGGAAGCGCACCGTATGACCTGATAGTCAGGAAAGGAAGCCGGATACTGTACATTTGCGAGTGCAAAAAGACCATGAAGGACAGAATATACGTGAAAAAAAAGGATATTGAAAAAGTGATAAAAGAAGCAGGAAAGAAAAAAGTAGAGCCCTTATTCCTCTACGGGTTCAACAGAACCCCTGTGTACATGAAAAAACCAGAGGAACTAGAAACAACCGGTAAAATGTACAAAGTAGAGGACTCTAACAAAAACAAAAAACTATCAGATTACCTGGAAGAAAATCTGTGAACTACCCACTACTAAAATCAAAGATTTGGGAGGTGGCTTCCTGGCGAAACAGTTAAATTCATAGAAAAGAAAAAAACAAGGAGATAAAATGGCAATAGGCATTACCGTAAAAGAAGATATGACAGAAAGCGTTTCAACAGTTAAGCCAAAAGACACTACAGAAAGAGTGCTAAAAAAAATAGTGGACCTAGACATCGGCGCAGTGATCGTGGTAAAAGACCAGAAACCAATAGGAATAATCACGTCAACAGATCTTCTAAAAAAAGTGTTCTACAGAGGTAAAAACCCAGAAGAAGTTAAAGTAGAAGACATAATGACTCATCCAATCCGAACAATAGACGCTAACACAGATATAAAAGAAGCAACAGAAATAATGAGAGATCTAGGAATAAAAAGACTTCCTGTAACAGAGAACGAAAAACTGGTTGGAATAATCTCGGAAACCGATCTAATCGCAATAGATCCTGCAGTACACGAAATAATCGCAGAAAAAGCAGAAACAAAAAGGTTCACCCCACCAGAGCAAGAAAGCTTCACAGGAATATGCGAAGACTGCGGAAGCTACTCCGAGAACCTCAGAGCAAAAGAAGGAAGACTTGTATGCCCAGAATGCCGGTGATAAAATGTTAAAAGCAAAAGATGTAATGAGAGAAAAAGTTTTTGCAGCAGAAGAAAACGCTCCAATAGCGCATATAAAAAACCTTTTCCTGAAACACGACATAGGAAGAGTATTGATAACAGGAGACGAAGGAATAGAAGGCATAGTCTCCGCATGGGAAATAGCAAAAAGGTACTACGAGGATGACGACATAAAAGAAGACATAAAAGCAAAAGAAATCATGAGACCTATAGAATACGTTGAAGAAAACAAAGAGCTCAAAAGAGTAACAGAAAAAGTACTGGAAAACGGAGAAGTAATAGTAACAGAAAAAAGTAATCCAACAGGTATAATAACAAAAACAAACCTCGTAGAACAGTTCGCAAACCTTCACGCAGGAGAAAAAAGAGTAAAAGACATGAAAACCAGCGAATTAATAGGTATAGAAAAAAGCAGCTCAGCATTTCAAGCAATAAAAAAAATGAAGGAAAAAAAGATAAAGAAACTCACAGTAAAACCCAGAGTATCAGGCATACTCACACAAAGAGATCTGGCACTAGCCTCAAAAGGAATGAGACCAAGAAAACTAGTTTATCACACGCAAGCAAAAGGTAGAGTAGTCGAAGTCAAGCCAATAATAGTGGAAGACCTGATGAAAGAAAACGTTGAAACAATACCTGAAAAATCCGATGCATCCAATGCAGCGAACCAAATGCTATCAAGAGACATAGGGAGCCTTATCACAACAAAAGAAGGCAAACCCACAGGAATAATAACCAAAACCGACATAACTCAAGCACTACTGAACATTTATAAATGAAAACGTTTATAAAAAAAACACTGGATTAAAGGTGGCTCCTCGAGGAAACAATGAAAGAGAGTCAACATAATCCATAACAGCCCTATGAGTCAGCTTCCTGAGGAAACAATGAAGCGAAGTGTTACAATAGGGCAACAATCAAAATTAAAAAAAAAGGCAAGGAATGGGAGAAATCAGGTTTCACACCATCAAAAAGACTTTGCTCACTCATCTCAAACCATGAGAAAACTTAAAAAAATATTTACAGACCTTCAAAAGG
>JAGXON010000007.1:0-10863 GCA_023659865.1 Candidatus Diapherotrites archaeon LH_S9
GTAGAAATCATTATTGTTTCCGCGCTAGTGCTGTCCGCCAGTTCCGACAAGTACTCGTAGTAGTCTTCAGTGTCTTTTACTTCCATTTCGGTATTGCACTTGCTGCATTCATGCGATTCCGGTATTTTTTCTTTCACGATTTTTTGTTTGTTACTACAGTTAGGGCACTTTAAATCAATTTTTTTCAGTGTCAGGTCCTCTGAGATTAACAGTTTTTTGACTTTCCCGTAATTTAGTGCTTTTTCCACTTGTTTTTTTCCGTAGGTTGCTAGACCGCTGGAAGAAACTTCTTCCAAGAATTTTTTTACAACTCTTTTTTCTTGAGCTGTTTCGAGTTCCTCCATCACTTCACTGGCTTTCTTTACCATTTCCTCGATACCGAACTCGTCAGTGTAGCTTGTGTTAATTGTTTTAGCAACTTTTTTCTGGATTTGTGGTTTTAGGTGTTCTTTGTTCAAGAAGTTTTCTTTGGTTGGTCCAGGACCACCTACCAAGACTTTTTCTACGTTGTTTTGTTCGAAGGCTTTGCTTGCTACTTCTCCAACTTTTTTGAACCAGTTTTGTGCTGCTATTTCTGTGGCTCGTTCGAAGCGGGCTTGGCTGTTGTGGAGTACGAGGTTGTTGGCTATGAAGCATTTTGTTTTTGGTATTGTTAGGTCGAAGAATTTTTTTGGTTTTTTTCTTTGTGTTATTTGCTTTATTTCTGTTTGAATGAGGTCCGAGTTCTTTATTTTGTTTAGTTTTTCAAGAACTTTAGAGGTTTTTTTGAGAAGTTCTTTTTTCTTTTCTTTCAGTACTTCTCTAATTTTTTTGCTGTCTTCTTTTTTTTCTGATACTGGTCTTACTGGATTGTTTGTCTTTTTTGCTTTTATTTTTAGTTTTTTTCTGCATTCCTTGATTTTTTTTGGGTTAGCTTCTTTTATTTGTTTTTTTCTTTCTTTAACTGGGTTTATGATGTCTTTTTTGAATGTTTTGTAGCTCATTCCTCTTTTGTTTCTGAAGAAGTTGGTTGACGTACTGAAATCTTCGGTGTTCATGTTTATTTTTCTAACGAGGTTTTTGAGGTATCTTCCGGTTACTGGAATTGAATTGGTTTTAGTTGCTTTTTTCTTCTTTATTTTTTTGAGAGCTTGTTTTTTTGGGTTTGAGGAGAAGCCAATGTGTTTTTTGAATTTTTGTATTGATTCTGAGTCGCAGATTGTTAGTTCTCTTTGACGAGATTTTTTTGTTTTTTGTTTTGTGGATGAAATTATGCCGAACCTTAGTAACAGGGTTTGCAGCTGGTTTATCAGGTTGTCTGCTACCGTGCTTATTTTTATACGTCCGCTGTCGACGTGTCCTTCTGCGTCAAAAAGACCTTTTGCGTATCCTGCTACCTGTTTTTTCTTTGCTTTCATTATTTTTTTTGGAATCGTGAGTTGATTGCTTTTTTTGTATGATTCAGGGAAGTTTTTTTCTATTTTTTGCGTGAGTTTTTTTCCGTAGAACTCGATTTTGTAGTAGTTTTTTTTCCGGGTGATGGCTGGTTCTTTGTTGAAAGAGTTTCGGATGATTTTTGCGTATTCTTCTGCTACTTTCCGGTTTTTTTCATACATCTTTGTTCCGTAGTTTTCTTTGTTTCCGTTTCCTGTAATGTACCCGATCAGTTGAGCTAGTTCCGGAGTCAGTTTTTCAGGGAAGTTGTACGCTGAGGTTTTTTCGTTGAATTTTATTTCTTTTCCTTTTGGTCTAGTTTTTTTCACTGAAAGGACTTTATCTTTTTCTTCCAAGTCTTTTCCGTACTTCAAAGTTGTTCCTTCGTCGTCAGGAACAAAAAACCAGTGTTCTGGAGTTACGTCAAGAGTTAGCGCTGGATTCTTTGTTTTTATGCTCAAGTACTTTTTTCTTTTGTTTGAAAACACGTTTGAGCATAAAGAGTTTTCTGAAATCAATCGAGACTGGCTTAGAACTTTTTCTTCTTCTGCTATTTCATTGATTTTTTTTACAACACCGTTTCCAGTCTGAACAAAAGAATTCTCGTGCACGCACTGTCCTCCTGCCTTGTGCTTTCCAGGGACTTGAGAATTCATGTGCTTGTAAATCTCGGTTCTTTTTCCTTTAAGCAGTGCGACCGTGGCTTCTCGCCTGTCAACGGTTAACAGTCCGTAAATGTTTTTAGGTTCAAGCATGTCTTTCAACGGTTCCACGAAAAAGTTTGAGTCGCACCTGTAAGTCTGCAGTGGAACCGGCTCCGGAGGCTCCAGAGTTTGCAGTTGAATGTCTTGTTTTCCTCTGTCTCCGATGTTCCCGCAGAAGACGATCAAACCGTTTTCAGGAGGCTTCCTAATCTTCTTTAGCTCGCCTAAAATGCTTTTTATTGCAGCCGTCACGTTCTTCCGAGTTCTTTTGCTTTTGATGTTCTGTGCCTCGCTCTCTTCTTCTCTTAGTTTCTGAACCATGTCGTTCACATTGTAGTCTGGAGGAAGGTATATACTAATCAGTTCTGTTCCCTGGCCTTCAATGTCCTCCAGTTCCTCGATTTTTTTCTTGAACCTGTATTTTTCTTTGTCCATGTTTTTCCCGAAACCTTTTATTTTCAGAGAGTTTACTTAACCGTTGATGAAAACTGTTCTAAAGATAGGCGGTTCCTTGTTAAAAGACAGTAACCGCATTAAACGTATAAGTTCTGTCATCCGGGATTTAAATAATCAAGAGTTAATCGCAGTAGTCGTTGGCGGAGGACGAATAGGCGGAGAACTCGTGAGCACAGGAAGAGAACTAGGAGTAAACGAGTTCCAGCTAGACGAAATCGCTATAAAAGCCACCAGAGCCAACGCTAAACTTGTTTCAGCACTAGTTAACGGTTCAGCAGAAGTACCTGAAACCGTTGGTCGAGCACTTTCCTTAATCCAGTCCGGCGTGAAACCAGTAGTCATGGGGGGAACAGTCCCAGGCCACACCACGAACACTGTTGCTGCAATGATCGCTGAAGCAGCGCAAGCGAAACTGGTTAACGCAACCAATGTGGAAGCAGTTTTTGATAAGGATCCGGGCAAGTACTCTGACGCAAAAAAATTAAGTGAATTAAGCTCGGGAAAGCTAGTGAAAATGGCTGCAGAAAAAGATGAACGGAAAGCAAGAGGTCACTTTGTTTTTGACTTGCTTGCAGCAAAAATCATCGACAGGAGCGGCGTAGAAACTCATGTTATTAAAGGCGATTCAAGCCAGATAAAGAAGGCAGTTAAAGGAAAACAACACGAAGGAACAGTGATAAAATGAGGGTTTGCCTAGGCGGAACATTCAACAAAATACACAAAGGCCACAAAAAACTTATCAGCACAGCGTTCAAGTTCGGAGACAACGTTTTCGTCGGTGTCACGAGCGATGAGTACATCGAAGAATGCGATGAAGACGTGGAAAAACCTTTCGAGAAAAGAAAGAAACAGATTGAGGATTATTTAGTTGGAAAGGGCTGGGAGGCTGAAGTCAAGAAGATCGGTGACCGTTTCGGTCCAGCGAAAACTGATCCGGATTTCGATGCAATTGTGGTGAGCGAGGAGACCGAGCCAACAGCTAAAGAAATAAATCTCGAGAGAAAGCTGAACGACTTAGAGCAACTGAAAATAATCGTTATCCCATTTATAGACGAGGAGTGAAATATGTATTCTGATGAACTCAAGAAAAAAACCAAGAATTTTTCTCCAGGCGAGAGAATCAAGGTAGTTACAGACAAAAAAGAAATCGAAGGACTGTTAATGCCTTCTCCCGAGATAACGAGCTCGCCAGAGCACTTGATACTTAAACTTGATAACGGGTACAACACCGGGATACATCAAGACAAGATAAAGAAAGTCAAGGAACCAGAAGAACCTGAACCAAAAAGCATTCAGCAAGAGTACGACCAGGAAACAGACTGGCACCCGCACTCCAAATCAGAGTGCGAGAAAGGAAACGTCAAAATCATTAACACTGGGGGCACAGTCGCCTCAAAAGTAGATTACCGGACCGGGGCTGTTAACGCAGCTTTAAGCGCAGAAGAAATAGCTTCACTCGTCCCCGAGATACGGGACTTCAGCTGCATCGACTTCAAGCAAGTCAGCGAAACTATGTCCGAAGACATAGGATACAAGAACTGGATAGAAATGGCTGAAGAAGCAGACAAAGCATTAAAACAGAACGATGGAGTCGTGATCACGCACGGAACAGACACAATGCACTACTCCGCAGCTGCTCTCTCGTTCTTCCTGCAGAAAGGACCTGTAGTCTTTACTGGAGCACAAAGGAGCACGGATCGTGGGAGCTCAGACTCTGCAATGAACTTGATTTGCTCCACCATAATGGCTGGAACCGGGATGAACGAAACCGGTATCTGCATGCACGCCACTCCTTCAGACGATTACTGTCACTTCATCCGAGGCACGAAAGCCCGAAAAATGCATTCATCAGCAAGAAACGCTTTCAGACCAATAAACGACAAACCTGTTGCAAAAATCTGGCCTGACGGAAAAATCAAAGGCATCCAAGACCCGTTGAATCGTTCGGGCGAGCTGGACACCAAATTTGACCCGAAAGTCGAGCTGGTTAAAGCTTATCCGAGTTCAGATCCTGAAGTAATCGATTACCATGTAGACAACGGAGTGAACGGCCTTGTTATCGAGGGTACTGGCCTTGGTCACGTTCCTACTCAAGCAAGAAAGTCCTGGATACCGAGCATTAAGGCGGCAGTTAATTCTGGAGTTCCAGTAGTTGTTTGCACTCAAACTCTTTACGGCAGGGTAGACGAAAACGTTTACTCGAACCTTAGAACGCTTTACTATGACGCGAACGCTATTTCTGGGAAGGACATGCTTCCGGAAACAGCTTACGTGAAGCTCGGTTGGGTGCTCGGTCACACAAAAAAGATGGATAAAGTTCAGGAGATGATGCACGAGAACTACGCTGGCGAGTTCAATGACCGGCTGCAGCTGGATGACTTTCTTTACTGAGGCAATTAAATGAAATTAAGAGAAGCTGAAAAAAGTGATTTGGAAGAAGTTTTTGACTTATGGTGGAACGAGCTAATGCAGTACCATCACGATCACAATAAAAAGTTTTACGAGCTTAAGGAAAAGCCTGAAGCCCGTGAACTAGAAATAAAGCATAAGAAAGAAGCGATAGACGATGAAGACTATTTTCTGGTGATGGCTGAAGAAGGAAGCCAAGTTATAGGTTTCGCGACAGCCAAAAAAGATGAGAGGTCGCCAGTATGGAAAAAAACAAGCAAAGTCCACATAGAAGACATTGCTGTTTCCTCGGAACACAGGCGCAAAGGCATTGGAACTGCACTCGTCAAAAAAATAGTGGACTGGGCAAAACAAAAGAACGCTGAACTCGTTGACGTGGACATTGACGTGAATAACACTCCAGGAAAAGCACTTCACGAAGACACAGGATTCGGCAAAAGATGGCTAAAGATGGTTAAATGGATTGACGGAGGAGAACAAAAGTGATCATAGGATTCACTGGAAGAGCTGGATGCGGGAAAACAACGGCTGCAAAGCACTTGAAAAAAAAGTACGGTTTCGACCACTACAACTTCTCAGACGTTCTAGCCGACCTACTGGAAGACCAGGGTAAGAAACCAACAAAACTCAACATGTCAGTCCTTGGAGACAAGCTAAGAGACGAGGAAGGCAACGACGTGATGGCCAAGTACTTGACGAGAAGAATTGATTCATCTAACGCCGTGATCACAGGTTTCAGGAGCCCAGCAGAAGTCGATTACGTTAGACAAAGAGCTATGGAATTCCACTTAATTTTCGTGAAAGCAAATTTACAGGAAAGGATGAACCGGGTTGAAGAAACACAAGAAGAACTCAACGAAAGAGAAGAAAAAGACGTTAAGAAAGGAATGGAAGAAGTTTTCTTGATTGCAGACAAAGAAATCGATAACAACGGCTCGCTCGAACACTTTCACGAACAAATAAATAAAATAATGGACGAAATAGAGATAGAGGGGGAATAAAATGAGCGTGAAAGGATTTAAAGCAGGAATCGAACTCCATCAGCAGCTGGACACTGAAACAAAACTCTTCTGCGATTGCTCAACCAACAAAAGCGAAGAATTCCCGGAAAACATTAAAAGAAGGCTCAGGGCAGTTGCAGGAGAAACCGGAGAAGTCGACGCATCCGCAGAACACGAGTTTGAAAAAGAAATGGAGTTCGTCTACAAGTACAACCCGAAAACAACTTGCCTTGTCGAACTGGACTCGGAACCACCTCACGAGCTGAACGAAGAAGCCTTAAACGTAACACTAGAAGTCACAAAACTCATGCACGCAGAACCCGTGGACGAGATCGAAGTAATGCGAAAAACAGTGATAGACGGAAGCTGCGTCAGCGGATTCCAAAGAACCGCGTTAATCGCAACCAACGGATTCATCGAAACCTCTGAAGGAAAAGTAGGAATAGACACAATCCAGCTAGAAGAAGACGCGGCCACAACCCTTGAAAAAAAGAAGGGAACGAAAATATTCCGCTTAGATCGATTAGGCATCCCGTTAATCGAGCTAGCAACAGCTCCAGACATAAAGAATCCTGAGCACTTGAAAGAAACCGCTGAACGCATCGGAGCCTTCTTCAGAGCCACTGGAAAAGCCAGAAGAGGTATAGGTACAATAAGGCAGGACGTGAACATCTCTATTCCTGAAGGCGCTCGAATCGAAATAAAAGGAGCTCAAGAACTTGAAGCACTACCTAAGCTCGCGAGAAAAGAAGTTAAAAGACAAGAAAGATTACTGGAAGTCAAGAAAGAGCTTGAAAACATTCCAAAACCTGATCCAGAAATCGTTGACGTAACCGAAATGTTCGAAGACAGTGACTGCAATTTCCTGAAGTCAGCCGAAGCAGTTTTCGCTTGCAAGCTGCCAGGATTAGACGGAATGCTTGGCGAAGAACTTTACGAAGACCATCGCGTGGGTACCGAGCTCTCAGATTACGCTAAAACCGCTGGAGTCGACGGATTAATTCATTCAGACGAAGAAGTAAGCGAATACGGAGTAAAAGAGTTACCAGGACTGCGAGAAAAACTGAAAGCGTCTGAAGACGATGCAATCATATTCGTCGGAGACAAGAAAACAAGAGCTAGGAAAGGAATGCAGAGAGCTGTGGACAGAGTCAAAAAACTTTTTGAAGGAGTTCCTGAAGAAACCCGTAAAGCTCTTGAAGACAACGGCACCCAATACCTACGTCCTTTGTCAGGCTCGACCCGCCTCTACCCTGAAACAGATGTTCCTCCGATTGTGATCACGGAAAAAGATTTTGAAGAAATTAAGGAACCGGAGAAACCGGAAGAAGTTAAGGAAAGACTAAGAGACTTAGGGATTAATGACGAGCTCGTGAAAAAATTAGCTGGATCTCAAAAACTTTTCTTGTTCAACCGAATCCAGGAAGAAACCAACGCGGACCCGAAGACCATTGCAACCGTTTTAACTGAAACGCTAGTGAGTTTGAGGAGAAACGGTTACGAAGTCAAAAACATTAACGAAGCACAGTTCATCGAGTTGTTCAAAACTTATTCAAAAGGAATGATCGCTCGAGAAAGCATTGAACCAGTTCTGAAGGCAGCGACTAAGAAAAACAAGACCTTGAGAGAAATCGTGGCCGAGAAAGCCGAGGAACAGTTAACCGAAGAAGAAGTCTTTGAAAAAGTGAACGAGATAATCAAAGCAAACAAAGAAATTCTCGGGAAAGACAGGCCTTTCCCAAAAATAATGGGTGAAGTAATGCAGGAACTGAAAGGCAAGGCCGACGGAGAACTTATTTCAAAGGTTGTTAGAGAGAGGATAAAGGAATGGAAGCAGAAGAAGACCGAATAGTTCCCAGCACTTTTCACAAAAGAGGTGCAGAAACTTACAGGAACGTTGATCCCTCTAAGTTAAGGGAACTTGGGTTCGGCGAAAAAGCTATGGAAAAAGCTTTGAAGACGTTGAAAGAAAAAGAGGTACACGTAATGAGTTTGGACACGGAAGACAAGCCAGTTAAACGAATACGCTGGAATGAAGAAAAAGGACAGAACTTCTGCAAGGTGCTCAAATGATCATAATCCGATTCAACGAAATCTTCCTCAAATCCGATCCAGTCAAAAAACACATGAAAAGAAAAATGGTTTCAAACATCAAGACCAAGCTCCCGGAAGCTCAAGAAAACCTTAGAAGAGGACGAGTGTTCCTGAAGCACGACTTCAATGAAGCCAAACCAGTTCTCGAAAAAACTTTTGGAGTAAGCTCTTTCTCTCCCGCAACCGAAGTAAAAAACAATCCCGCAACCATCATCAACGAATGCCTCAAGCAATCCCAAAACCTTTCCAAAAACCAGTCTTTTGCCGTGAGAACGGCCAGATCCTGGAAAGGATTCTCTTTAACTAGCATAGAGATGAACGAAAAAGCAGGAGAAGCCGTTCAGAACCAGACAGGCGCAGAAGTCGATTTAAATGACCCGGACTTCGTGATCGGTATTGAAATACATGAAAACAGTTCATTCGTTTACACAAAAAGATTTAAAGGCCCTTGCGGACTGCCTTTAGGCACTTCAGAACGAACGGCACTTGTTTACAGTGATCCGAACTCGCTTCTAGCTGGCTGGCTGATGATGAGAAGAGGTTCACCAGTAACAGTTATCGGGAGCAAGGAAGATGCCAGGAAACTGGAGCAGTGGAGCATTGGACCTAAACTAAGGTACGCGGAATCTGTTAAAGATGCTATGAAAGACTGCAAGGCACTAGTAAAAGGTGTTAGGTCTGCTGAAGAAGTTGACAGAAAGACAGAGGATTTTCCAGTGTTTTATCCATTGCTTTTCTTGCCTGAAGAACTTTTACAGGGTTTCCCGGATTTCTCTTAGCATGGAGCACTTCTGGCAGATGTCGCCAGCGCATGGTTCGCCGCATTCACTGCATTTTTTGATTTCTCCTCTGAACTCGTCTTCAATTAATCCAGCTAGCTCGTCAGACGAGTTGAGCACGGAGAACTTTGTTCCAGGGTACTTTTCTTCCCAGTCGTTCAAAGAATCTCTTATGTCAGCTCGGTAAGCTTGCTTGACGTACGGGCATTCATCGAAACCAGCGTCTAAACCGATTAACAGTCCGTAGGTCACGACCTCTTTTTCCGGGCACCGTCTTAAGGGCTTGAATCTTTTCACGAAATCTTCTTCTTCGACGACTCCAACTTCTTTTCCCATTCTAGCGATTCGATGGAACTCGCCTCGAACAAAGTTCATTAAACCTGTTTGTGCTTCGTCATCTAAATTGTGACCAATAGCTAGTTTATCGAAACCTAGTTCCCGCGACTTCTCGTTCAGCAAACTTCTTCGTAGCACTCCGCAGTAGCTGCACGGACCGCGAGACAGGTTTTTGTCATCAAGGCCGTCTAGACGGAAACCGTACTCTTCCTCAAAAGAATAGATGTTCAGCGGCACGTTAAGTTCTTCGCAAACTTTTTTCGCGTTTTCCACGTTCTTGTCTCGATAGCCTTCGATCCCTTCATCGATCAAGATGGCTTCAGGATCCGTTTGCTTTGAGAGCAGATGAAGCATTACTCCTGAGTCTTTTCCTCCGGACACTGCTACTCCAACTTTGTCGTCGTACTTGATTAAGCCTTTACAGGTTTTTCTAACTCTTTTTTTGAAGAATCTTCTGAAGTGCTTTTCGCACAGGGCTTGGCCCATGTAGTTGATTTTGATTACGGCTTTTTCAGAGCATTTGCTGCACTTCATTCTATCTGAACTCATGCTTCTAAGACCCCTTCCAAACTTAAATGTTTGGGAGGGAATACAGAAGCAAAACCTTTAAATACGATGCTACTCTAAATATCAGCGTGAGATAATCTGCATATACCTCTCAAGTTTGCAGGGACTGTTTAGGACGAATAACGAGAAGTTCTCAGTCCACAGCAGTCTGTCAAACCTGTAAGAAAGAGTATAACGCGGATTTTCTCAGAGCAGTTGACATAGTAAGAAGATTGTTTGGCTATATGTCAGACGATCTGGGCGTCAGTGGATCACGCCCTAAACAAGGTAGTGTCGAACACGAAGGTGGCACGGCTCATCCCCTTGGTATATCTAAAGGGATTGTGGCGCAATTGAGTGCGAGCTAACCTTGAAGCCGCTTCCAAAATCTTTGATTTTGGTGGTGGTAGTTCACCCTCCGCTCACTATTGGGATTAGTTTTATTTTGTCGTCTTCAAGGATTTTGGAGTCCGGTAGAACGATTTCTTTGTTTTTTCTTACGACCACGGTTTCTTCTGATTCTCCGACTTTTTCAAGAAGCTCTTTCACTGTATCTGCGGATACTTCTAGTTTTCCTTTGCGCAAGTGCTTTACTTTCATTCCGTAAAGTTAAAGGGATTTGATTTAAAAAACACAAACGTTTATAGACCTGTGCAATAATTACTAAGCGTGGGTTAAGTTCATGAATTTTCGAAAATTTTTTGAAACTGATGATAAATCAATTGAAGAGAGGTTGACCGAACCTTTTGGTAAGAGGCTGGTATTGGTTTTAGGTCTTTTTGCACTGATCTTTTTTGTGTCACTTCCATCAGCGAATGCAGTCCACGCTGATGCTGGTCCGGATCAGTCTGCACTCGTAAATGAGAACGTTCAGTTCGATGGAAGCGATTCGTACGCTTTGAATGGAGAGATTATCTCCTGCAAATGGGACTTCGGGGATGGTTCAAGTACAACAGGAGCCAGTAAAACAGCCTCTCATGCTTACAGTTCATCTGGTGATTACACTGTTACTCTTACAGTAACCGACAACTCTGTTCCAACCTCCACGGATAGTGACACAGCGTCTGTATCTGTAAATGATCCTCCAGTAGCTGATGCTGGTTCAGATCAGTCTGCACTCGTAAA
>JAGXON010000007.1:10960-26132 GCA_023659865.1 Candidatus Diapherotrites archaeon LH_S9
GACTGGGACTTCGGAGACGGTTCAACAGGAGGGGGTGAAACAACCTCTCACGCTTACAGTTCATCTGGTGATTATACTGTTACTCTTGAAGTAACTGACAACGATGGTTACACGGATAGTGACACAGCGTCTGTGTCTGTAAATGATCCTCCAGTAGCTGATGCTGGTTCAGATCAGTCTGCACTCGTAAACGAGGACGTTCAGTTTGATGGAAGCGGTTCGAATGATCCGGACGGTAACATCGAATCCTACGACTGGGACTTCGGAGACGGTTCAACAGGAGGGGGTGAAACAACCTCTCACGCTTACGATTCAGCCGGTGATTACACTGCTACTCTTACAGTAACTGACAATGATGGCTACACGGATGAAGACACAGCGTCTGTGTCTGTAAATGATCCTCCAGTAGCTGATGCTGGTTCTGATAAAACAGGTTATGTAGGAGAAAGAACTCAATTTAATGGAACTGGGTCTACTGATCCAGAAGAGTGCCCTAACGGAGGCGAATGTAAATCTCAAGAACTTCCAGAAAAAGGTTTAGCCAGAATTGATTCAGGAGGAGTAGTTCACCTTGTTTGGAATACTGGAAATGGAATATATTACAAACACTCTACTGAACCGTTAGAGAGCCCGGATTACGGAAATTGGAGTACCTCAGTAAACATTACTGAAGGAATGACCCCTCCAGGAAACGGTAAATGGAGAGGATATGATCTAGCAATCGGTCCTAACGACACGGTTCACGTTGCCTGGGCAGGAGGTCCTCAAACTGGGACAGCTATTGATGATAATGATGTTTACTACGCTAACTCTAGCAGTGGCTGGAACGGTCAAAAATTTTACAATGACAGTAATGAGCTAAGATCGCCGGATATTGAAGTAGGATCTGATGGAGTAGTGCACATGGCTTGGTTTGGCTGGTGCCCGAACGGGAAAATGTTCTACACAAACTCTTCCTCTAGTTTAAGTAACGTAGACCCAGTGCTTCATTCTGATAATGACGAGAAGAAACTCACTGACCTTGAATTAGATCAGAACAACAAACCCCACATCGTTTGGACTAGAGGTGATGGCGGATGGCCGCCTTCCAGTGCTGATATTTATTATAGTTCTGGCTATAATTGGAGTGCAGAAAAAGTGTTTGGATCTGGTGATAATCGTCATGCGACTTTGAACATGGATTCAAGCGGAGGTGCTTATGTTTTCTTCCAGCACGAAACCAGTTACGGCTGGGATATTTTTTACGCTAACTCTAGTTCAAATTGGGGGACAGAGACGTTGGTTGAAGATGGTTCAGGAGCTGATTCTGCTGTAACTAGTAATGACGATCAGTTCTTAATGTGGAATTCAGATAGGTACGGTGACCAAGATGTTTTTTGGATGAATTTAAGTAGTAGAGAGGTTTGGACCATGGTTTCTAATGAGCACTCTCAGTCTGGTTCCAGCATTTTCACTGATTCGAGTGATAGAGTTTTTGGCTTGTTCCGGGGGGATGACACGGGCAGTTGGAAGAGTTATCTTTCTCGGCTTCCGGGCATGAGGTATAAGTGGCACTTTGGTGATGGGTTAACTGATCCAGGAGCGTTTGCTTCTCATGCTTACTCTTCTTCAGGGCTTTTTTATGTAATGCTTGA
This sequence comes from Candidatus Diapherotrites archaeon LH_S9, assembly GCA_023659865.1. GTDB lineage: Archaea > B1Sed10-29 > B1Sed10-29 > WALL01 > JAGXON01 > JAGXON01. Next base: position 12,595 of record JAGXON010000007.1, read on the forward strand.
GGTAACAGATTCTAACGGACTTTCAGACACGGACAATATTACTGTTACTGTTTATGCAAAACCTGTTTCAGATCCAAATGGTCCTTATTTTTCTGAAGTAGATGAAGGTATTACTTTTAATGGCTCAAACAGTTATGATCAGGATGGCAATATTGAGAACTATTCCTGGGACTTCGGAGACAATTCAACAGGAAGCGGTGAAACAACCTCTCACACTTACAATTCAACCGGTACTTACACTGCTACTCTTACAGTAACCGATAATGATGGGTTCTCTTCGTCTAACTCCACGCAGACTGCTGTGGTATCTCCTCCGGTTTCTGATCCTGGAGGTCCTTACTCTGGTTACGTGAATGAAAGTGTGCAGTTCAATGGTACAGGGTCATATGATTCTGATGGAGTTATTGAGTCATACGTCTGGGATTTCGGTGATGGAACGATTTATCCTGATGACTTAACCGGGGAATGCAGCTCTACTGGAGGTCAGTGCAGCTCTTCTGAAGATGTTGGTAAAACCCGCTGTAATGATGGAACGCCTGAAGAATGCGTGGAAATAGAAAGCACTAGTTACATGTGCTGTAGTGAGTTCTTCGGTGATTATGTGTGTTCAGAATGCGGTTACACTGAAGAATATTGTTTGGCGAATGATGATGAGCCATTTAAATGCTCTGTTTCAGACTACGTTTGGAATGAGACAGATGCGTGCAACTGTATGAATCTTTCTAAGCCCGTCCACTCTTACGATTCTACTGGGAATTACACAGTTACTTTGAACGTGACGGACGATGATGGGCTTACGAGCACTAATCAAACGAATGCCATTATTTATGGTCTTCCAGTAGCTGTTTTCAAGCCGAAAGATCAAGCGGTTCATATTGATAAGGAAGCGTTTTTTGATGGCTCGGAAAGCTATTCTTTGAGTGGGGATATAGTTTCTTTTGAATGGGATTTTAATGACGGTAATTCTAGTTCGGGAGAGACTACTACTCACACCTATGACTCTAGGGGGATTTATCACCCTTCTTTAACTGTTAAAGACGAGAGTGGGGGTAATGGGTCTGATTCAGGAATTGTCACGGTTTTTGATCCAAATGCATGCCCAGAACTGTTTTTGGAAACTTCTCTTAGGAAATACGAAGCAGATTGCGGCGAAATCGTTAATTTGGATGGAGTTATTAGGAACACTGGGAGAGCTGTTGATGCAACAGTTTCGTTCTGGAAGAATTGCATTAACTGCCCGTACGGAGAGCTTTTGGAACAGGAGCAGGTCGTAGTGGATTCCAGTCAGTCAAGTTACAAAACAGTTTCTTACGGCATCGAGGCAGAGAGGGATTCGGATTACTGTATTCACGTGGAAGGTGAGCCTTCAGAAGATGAAGACTGTGAACTTCCAGAAGATGAAGGCTGTAAATCCCTAGACGTGCAGGGAGAAGTGCCTTCTGCAAACCTTTCTGTCAGTCCTTCTGAAGGAGATGAAGGGCAGGAGTTTGAGTTAAATGCTTCTGAAAGTACTGCTAGTAGCGGAATAGATCATTATGACTGGGATTTTGAAGGAAATGGAGAATTCACCAACACAACAGATTATCCAGTACGGTCTTACGATTATTTGGAGGCAGGGGTTTTCAATCCAACGGTAAAAGTCGTGGGTAACCAACGGTGTTCCGACACTGCTTCCGACCTAATTGAGGTCTATGGATCTGATGGAATTGACTTAAGTGCAGGAATCAAAGAGGTTTCTGAAACTTCTTTAGATGAAGGCGATCTGTTCAGAATGACTGTAAAAGCAGCTAATGTAGGAAATGAAAGTTTGAGTGGAGGTACAAGAGTAGTGATAAGAGACGATGAGAACAGAACGCTTGAAAGCATTCCTTTAGAAGAAGAGGGTCTTACTGCTGGGTCCTCTGTCGAAGTTTCTCGAGAATGGAAGATCGACGAAACTGAAAAGATTTCCATTGAAATAGATCCAGATGACAACGTCCCAGAACCTAATGAGAACAACAACAGAGATTTCATTGATGAACAACTGGACGTGAACTCGTTACCTATCGCTAACATAAAGGTGGAACCATCTAACTATATTGATTTTAATAAAAACAAACCAAATAAAAACAAACCAGTGTTCCATTTTTCATCTAGAAGCTATGACAAGGAGGAGCACACTATTGTAAGCTATTTCTGGGATTTAGGTGATGGTGAAAGTAGTACCAGTGAAAGCTTTTCGCACAAGTATATTACTAATACAGAGAAGACTTATATCGTTTCTTTGACGGTAACGGATTCTGATGGAGCTACGCGCACTGATGACACTCAGGTGGGTGTGGGAATAAAACCTGTTTTCATGCTTCCTGATTTACAGATGCAGGGAGTTGATGTTCCTTCTATTGTGACTGTAAACCAATCCACGAAGGTTACCTCGGTTATCGAGAACAGTGGTAAGTCTCCAGCAGGAAGTTTTGATGTTTCGATTGAGACTAGTATTGAAGAGGGGGAGGGTGAACGCAACTCGAAAACTGTTTCGGAAGGACTTAGTCCAGGAGAACGTACAAGGGTTTCGTTTGATTGGAAGCCAGAAGAGGCTGGGGAATACAATGTCATTGTAGAGGCTAGTGGGGGATTTCGAGAGATGGATGCAGGTAACAACAAGCTTTCTCAAAAAGTTTCTGTACAAGAGAGACCTACGGTCAGAGAAGTTGGTGGAGTACCTGAGTACCCAGTAGCAGCTCTTGTATCCATGCTAATTGTTATCGCTACACTAGGTTACGTGATCTCGTCAGGCAAGACGATTAAAGAATCATAGTTTTTCCAGTCATCTAAAACGATTCTTGGACAAGCAGTAATCACGAAAGCATTCAAGCGGAACTGCTGAAGAGCTTGCGGAGTAACTTCAGCTAATTCAACTAACACAGCTTTCTTTCCATTACTTCTGAGCCTTTCAACAACTTCTAAAGCTTTTTCTTCGTTCTCCTGGCCTGGCTTACTGCTTAAAACAACTCCGAATTCACTGGCTTCCTTGGCCTGGGCTTTTCTCAGAAACTTTTCTTTCTTCAGCATGTTTCCATCAATCTCTTTGATTTCTTCAGTGAACGGATTAGCTGCGACGACTGGTTTACTGGTTTTTGCTGCCAGTCCCTGTGGGTGGAATTCTCCTGAACCGATGTACAGAAAGGAATTGACTTTTTTCTCGATGTTTAGAGCTGAAGAGTAATCGCAGCCGAGAACTTGTCCAGCGTGAGCTATGTTTTTTCCTCCTTTACCGATAGAGCATTTGAAACCGTTTTCTTCCAGTTTTTCTTTAGCTTCTTCAAGCTTGTGAACGTGCTGAACGGTGGTCACGAGTCCGATTAACGGTTCTGCTTTTTCAGCTGCCTTTAAAGCAATGTTTGTTATGTTTTGATCGCTTTTGTACTCCCAGTAGACTACGTTATCGTCTTCAAGGATTTTTGAGTGACCTACGTGAAGCGTGACGTAGCCTTGACGGGTTTTAAGGTCGCATGCTCCGTAGCAAGGGTCGCCAGAGACTATGGTCTTTATGCCTTTAGCTCTAAGTTCTTCAGAGATCTGCAGAGACTTTGGTTTAAGGCCTTCCGGTAGCTGGATTAGAACGGGTTTGTTTTTTTTCTCGAGTTTTTCAAGGATTTTTTCAGGAATCATCTAATTCTTTGGTTTCTATGTGGCAGGGCATTGGAAGCTTTGATTTCACTGAATTCAGTGCTTTTCTTGCTTTTTCTTTGTCTACTTTTTTTCTTGTTTTGATTGAAAGCACTGGCTGGTTTCTTTTTACTCTTGCTGCTCTTCCGGCTGGTTTTCCGAATGCTTGTCTCATTCCGGTTTGTAGCCTGTCTGCTCCTGCTCCTGAGATTATTGCGTTTTCTCTGATTATGTGGTGAGGGTGCGGTCTTACGATGAAGTGATAGTTCTCTATTCCGATTCCTGCTTCCAGTTTTTTGTTGACTGTTACTCTTGATGCTTCGAGTGCTGTGTCTCTTACTTGAGCTCTTTCTTTAGCGTAAAGGGTTGTCTCGTGCTTGTAATCTTTTTTTTGGTTTCCCATGTTAAAGAATTTTATTTTTGGGTCTGGTGCTCCTCTTATGTAGTTTTTACTGAGCACTTTCTTTGCTTGTCGCGTGTAAGCTTTGTTTTTGAAGTTTCTGTAGCATTTTGCAGGTCTTTTTCCCATTTGTATCACCGTTTTATGTTTAGAAAAGGGTTGTCGCGTCTATATTGGATTTATGATGATTTAAATAGGTTGTCTTTACAAAGAATTAAAAAGGTTTTTGACAAGAACATATTGCTTGTTTTTAGAGAGGCGATAATATGGGTGCTTACAAGCACATAAAGAAAAATTTTGAGAAACAGTACAACGAACGCTCACCAGAGCACAAGAAAAGAATAATGAAATGGAGACGACAAGGAACAATCGAAAGAATCGATAGACCAACCAATTTAGCTAGAGCGAGAAACCAGGGCTACAAAGCAAAACAAGGATTTGTTCTCGCCAGAGTTAGAACTAGAAGAGGCTCAGGAAGACACACACGACCAAAGGGAGGAAGAAGACCGAAGAGAATGGGTTTCAAGAAAAGAACCCGAGCCAAGAACAAGAAGAGAATTGCAGAGGAAAGAGCTGCTCGAAAGTTCCCTAACCTTGAAGTGCTTAACTCTTACTGGGTTGGAGAAGACGGTTTGTTCAAGTGGCATGAAGTGATCATGGTAGATCCCAGTCATCCCGCAATAAAGTCCGATAAAGACATCACGATAGACGAGGACAAAGGAAGAGCATTCCGAGGAAAGACCAATGCATAAATTGGTTCACACACTAGAAATAGAAACTTTTTGTTACCCTACCGAAGAACTGGAAAAAGTAAAAAAAGCTTTTGAAATCACCGAATTCGAACCAAGCATCAGCTCTGCAAACAAAACCAGAGTGCTCAAAACCGAAGAAGAAAAACACGGCCAGATAACAGATTTCCTGAAGAAACTGAAGTCGGAACTACCAGAAAACAATGTAAAAGAAATTTGTGAAACGATCGAGAGAAGAACCGACGAACAAGGAAACTTTTTCTTCCGACTTGACAAGCAAGCAGCTTCAGAAGAGGAATACAAGCTCTCAAACGGAAGCGACATACAAGTGAGAATGAAGATCTCGAGCTTCCCATCCAACAGAAAAAAAGTTATTGAAAAACTAGAAAAAATTTGGTGTGAAAATGGACTTCTATGACCTGCTCACTACATCAGAAAAAGCCAGAAAGCTATTACCGGAACTAGGATTCCAGAAATCCGTTAAATCCGTTGAAATAAAACCAAAAGAGCTCGATAGCGCTTACCAGCCTGATGCAATCGTATTCTGCTCAGGAAAAACAGAGAAAGAAAACAAAAAGATAGCTAGAGCACCAGTAGACGTTCTGCTGGATCCAGTAGTGCACTACAGGAGAACTATTGACACGGCACTGATGCAGATAGCTAAAGACAACGAAGTAGCAATCGGGATATCACTTCAAAACGTTTTAGGAACCAAGAAATTTAGGAAAGCAGGCCTGCTGAAGCAGTACAGGCTGCTTGTGAAACTGTGCCAGAAGGTCGGGACTAGAATAGTTCTTACTTCTGGAGCAGGGAACGAGTTCCAGGTGAGGAGTCCGGAGCAATTGATCGCATTTGGTAAGACTCTGGGCTTGACGCGAGATCAAGCGAAATGGTCTCTTTCAAAGATTCCGAAGGCATTGATTGAAAGAAAGGAGTTAGGTGGGTTAAAATGAAGCCGATTCCGTCTGCAGAAAAAGAAAAAAGAAGGTACATCAAGTTCAGGCTCTTAGCTAAATCAGATTTCACTGAGAACCAGGTGAAGCATGCTTTGAACCAATCAGTGTTCGATTTCGTTGGTGAAAAAGGTTTTTCAGAAGCTAACTTCAGGATAATGAAGTACAACAAGGAAGAGATGTCTGGAGTCGCGAGAACAACTTTGAAGCGTTTGGACGATGTTTTGACGACTTTAACGCTTTTGAATGATGTTCAGGGAAAGAAAGCGTTTGTTTTAACTTATGGTATTTCAGGTATGTTGAACAAGGCGGTTGATGTTCCGGCACCAAACATTTTAATGGAAGGGACAGGAAAACAAGAAGAGCTGGAGAAAGAAATGGATTCAGACGAAATACTTGGATTCATGGAAAAGGAGTGAGCACCACTTATATAAAGGCTTTCACTCATAAATAATAAAAAAGTGAGATTCATGAAACCTCAATCAAAAGCGTACGACAGAGCGATAACTATTTTTAGCCCGGACGGAAGATTATTCCAAGTAGAATACGCTAGAGAAGCAGTAAAAAGAGGAAGCGTAGCAATAGGAATGCTTTATAAAGATGGAGGACTCATAGGTACGGCGAAAGCTGAGACAAGCAAGTTAGTCAAACCGGAGTCCGTTGAAAAAGTTTTCAAGATAGATGATCACATAGGAGCAACAACCTCGGGTCTAGTAGCAGACGCTCGAGTCGTAATAGATCACGCTAGAGTAGAAGCACAGAAGGAAAAAGTCACCTACGAGCAACCAATCAAGGTAAAAAAGCTCACAAAAGAAGTCTGCGACCTTAAACAGATGTACACGCAATACGGAGGCACAAGACCCTTCGGAACATCGTTACTCGTGATGGGCGTGGACGAAACCGGACCAAGACTGTTCGAAACCGATCCAAGCGGAGCATTCAGCGAAGTATACGCTTCAGCAATTGGTTCAAGCAAGAAAGAAGTCGAAGAAATGTTCAAAGAAGAGTACGAGCACGACATGAACTTCGACGAAGCACTTCAACTGAGCATACAAGCCTTGGACGAAGTCAAGGAAGGCGGAGTAACCCACGAGAACGTCTACATATCTTACATTAACGAAGAAAACAAACAATTCGAGAAAATCTCTTCTGAAGAACTGGAAAAAAGGTTAAAGAAAAAATGATATCATTAGAAGAAGCCGTGGTAGCAAGGATGAGCTCTCACGGACACCACTTTGAGATACTGGTAGAGCCTGAAAAAGGCTGGGGAATAAAGCAAGACAAAGTAGATCCCGAAGAAGTCAACTGGGATAACGTAGTAGCTGCCAGAGAAGTCTATACCGACGCAAGCAAAGCCAAGAAAGCAGGAAAAGACATACTCAAAGACGCGTTCGACACCACAGAATTCACGGAAATAGCACCAAAAATCCTTAAAAAAGGAGAACTGCAACTAACCACGGACCAAAGAAGAAAGATGCAGGAAAAAAAACACAAAGAAGTCGTGAACACGCTGGCAAGAGAATGCATAAACCCGCAGACGGACACGCCACACCCGCCGAAGCGAATAAAAAAAGCATTGGACGAAGTCGGGTTCAAAGCAGATCCGTTCAAGTCAGCAAGAAGACAAATAGAAGAAATATTCGATGACTTGCGACCGATCATACCAATAAAGATGGCGCGAGCCGAAATAAGAGTGAAAGTACCACCACAATACGCTTCAAAAGCTTACGGTTACCTAAAACAATTCGACATGCTTAACGAGAACTGGCTTAACAACGGTTCACTACAGGTCAACATACAGATACCTTCAGGAGTACAGAACAAAGTTTTCAATGAACTGAACAGCATGACCCATGGTGACGCCGAAACAGAGTTAGTTAAAACAATTTGAGGTGAAACTTTGAGAAAAATAGTAATACCAGGAGAAAAACTAGCTTCTGCTGAAGAAAAAAACAACGGAGACCACACATTCGTGGAAGAAGGAAAAATAGTATCCGAAGTATTCGGAGTACTAACAGAGTCAAACAACTACATGAACGTCAACCCTCTCGGAGGAAGATACATACCGAGAGAGGACGACAAAATAATCGGTGTAGTAACAAGCAAGAAATACAAAGGATGCATAATCGAATTCAATTCTGCTTACACAGCCTACGTCTCCACAGAAGACTCTGACTACTCAGTAGGAGAAGTTATTCTGGCCAAAATAGAAGACGTTAATGAAGTAAACGAAGTAAGAGCATCAGACATCATGAAACTCTACGACGGAAAACTCGTGGAAATGACACCAAGCTTCGTACCAAGACTTATCGGCCGAAAAGGCTCGATGATAAGCATGATAAAAGACGAAACAGGATGCACTATCTTCGTAGGAAGAAACGGAAGACTGTGGATAAAAGGAGACAAGGAGCAGGTAAGAAGAGTAGAAAAAGCAGTCAAGAAAATCGAAGAAGAAGCACCAACATCAGGCTTAACAAAAAGAATTGAAGAACTCTTAGAGGAGAAAACATGACAGAACTAATAAAAAACGGAAAAAGACAAGACGATAGAAAACCAGAAGAGATGAGAGACCTCTCGATAGAAGCAGGAGTGCTCAAAAGAGCAGACGGAAGCGCCTACCTCGAATGGGGGAGCAACAAAGTAATAGCAGGAGTCTTCGGACCTCAGAAGTGCATACCACAACACATATCTAATCCGTACAAAGCAATACTGAAGTTCAGATACAACATGGCACCGTTCTCAGTAGACGACAGGAAAAGACCAGGACCAGACAGAAGATCAACAGAGATCTCGAAAGTCTCTAAAGAAGCGCTCGAAAGCGCCTTGATCCTAAGACACTTCCCGAACACCATGATCGAAATATTCGTGGAAGTACTTCAAGCAGCAGCAGGAACAAGATGCGCTTCACTAACAGCAGCAAGCGTAGCACTAGCAGACGCAGGAGTACCAATGAAGGACATGGTAGCAGCTTGTGCAGCAGGAAAAATCGGAGACGAAGTCGTGCTGGACCTGGCGAAAGAAGAAGACAACGCAGGAAAAGCAGACGTGCCGATCGCCATAAAACCAAAATCAGGCGACATTGTTTTACTGCAGATGGATGGAGACCTCACACCAGAAGAATTCGACGAAACACTTTCCCTAGCAAAAGAAGGATGCATGAAAGTGAGTGAGGAACAGCAAAAGGCATTACAAGAGAAATACGAGATGGAGGAAGGTGAATAAAATGGGAAACTTATCATGGAACGTTAAAAGCAAATACATACACCAACTAGCGGAAAAAGGAGAAAGACAAGACAAAAGAGACATGTACAAATACAGAGAAATAGACATAGAGCCTAACTACATCGATAACGCGCTCGGATCAGCAAGAGTAAAGATCGGAGAAACAGACATAGTAGCAGGACTCAGCTTTGACGTAGGAGATCCATACTCTGACTCTCCAGACAAAGGAGTAATCATTACAAACAACGAACTAGGTCCAATAGCATCACCAGAATTCGAGTCAGGACCACCAAGAGAAGATTCAATCGAGCTCTCAAGAGTAGTGGACAGAGGAATAAGAGAATCAGGAGCACTTGACTTGAAAGAACTCTGTATAGAAGAAAGAGAAAAAGTTTGGCTGATCTTCCTTGACATACACATCCTTGACTACAACGGGAACCTGTTCGATGCATCAGAACTAGCTTTAACCACGGCACTGAAACACGGGCATCTCCCGAAATACGAGGATGAAAAAATACACCATAAGGAAGAAGGCGAAAAAATACCGCTAAAGAAACTGCCGATAGAAAACACTTTCGCCAAAATCGGCGACAAGATAATGCTGGACCCGTGCCTCGAAGAAGAAAAATCGTTAGACGCTCGAATAACCTTTTCAACCACGGAAGACGGACTTTGCGCAGTACAGAAAGGCGGTTCAGGAAGCTTCACCCAAGAAGAAGTAATGAAGCACCTGGAAAAATCCTTCGACCACGCAGAAGAACTAAGAAAACAAATACCATAAAGGAGGACCGACAATGGCAAAAGGAAAAACCGGAAGCTACGGCGCAAGATACGGAAAAAAAACCAGACAAAGAATGAAGGACACAGAAAAAGAAAGAAGGCCGAAATGCCCGGAATGCGGAAAACAAAAACTTGAAAGAAAGGCATCAGGAATCTGGGAATGCAGAAGCTGCGGAGCAAAAGTCGCAGGCGGAAGCTACAAACTAGAAACAGAACCAGGCGAAAAAGTCAGGAAAACAATCAAGAAAGGAGAAAGCATCACTGAAGAACCAGAAGAAATTGAAGAAGAACCAGAAGAACCAGAAACTGAAGCAAAGAAAACCAATAAAGAACCAGAGACCGCGAAGCTTACTGAATCCGAACAAAAGGAGGATGAATAGACATGTACATATGCCGAAATTGCCATAAAGAAGTCGAAGACATAAGCGAGGGAATAACCTGCCCGTACTGCGGGGAAAAAATCTTGATAAAGAAAAGACCGGAAGTAGTGAAAAAAGTAAAAGCCGAGTAAAATGCCTTTAGTCACAACATCAAGAAAAGCAGGCCCGGAACTAATACATTTATCTAAAGAACTCACGAAAGCCCTTGACGCAGAACACCAGAGAAGAGGAAAAAAATCAGTTCCCAAACTAGTTGAAGACGCAAGAAAAAAAGGACTAGAAGAAATATTCATGCTAACAGAAAACGAGATAAGAACAATCAAACTCGACGAAACCAACTGGAACTGGAAAAACAAGTTAGAGTTCAAGAAAATCCGGAAACCTTCTCAAAAACTTAAAAAAACCACTGAAAACCAGATGATTGACAAAAAAGTCATCAAACTGAACAAAAAGCAATTAAAGGTGAAAAAAGTTGAAAAAATTTGACTTCGAGATAGAACTTCCGGAAAAGAAAGCAAGAATACTCTCAAACACTCTCGAGCAAGAAAAAGCACTTAAAAGAAGCAAGATAAACATTTCCAGCCAAGAAACCAAACTAAACATTAACATTCAATCAGAAGACCTTACAGCACTCAGAGCAGGAATAAACCCAAACCTACGACTACTAGACTCCTGCCTAAAGTGCCTTGAAGTAATTAACGCTCAAACGTGATATCATGCCAACGCAAGAAAAAATAAACCAAATGAAAAACCTGAATCAACAATACCAGACGACAACAGCTCAAAAACAGATGCTGAACAGACAGCTCCAAGAAATAGAAACAGCTCTAGACGAACTAAAAGGAGCAGAAGGAAAAGTATTTCTTTCAAGAGGAATGCTCATCGTAGAAAAAGACAAAAAAGAAGCAGAAGAAGAGCTGAAAGACAGAAAACAAACAATAGAGTCCGGTCTGGAAAGAATGAAGAAAAAAGAAAAGGACCTAGAAGGAAAACTCAAAGAAATGCAGAAGAACCTCAAGGCAGAACAAGGGTGAAGGCTTGGACCTCAAAAACAAGTCAATACTAATACTTCCTCATAACAAGCCCGATGTGGACGCGATCGCTTCTGCAATAGCGCTAGCAGAAGCATTCAGGCCAATAGCAAAAGAAGTAGAGATAGGCGTATCCGGCGAACTGAAAGCTGGAGCAAAAATATTTCTAGAAAAAGTTCGCGAGGAAGCCAAAGAAAACTTCTCTCTCGAAAAAGACTTGATATTCTGCGTTGACTCTAATTCTCCTGCGCTGATACCTCGATTTGACGAGGTTATGGAAAGCAGTGCAAAAAAAATAGTTATAGACCATCATCACCTCCAGTTTTCTGAGAACTTTGATGAGATCTGGTCAAAAGAAGAAAAGGTTTCGACCACCGAGATACTCAAGGAATTTCTTGAGGAACAAGGACTTGAATTCACTCCCACGATCTGGCTTTGTATAGCTGCAGGGATATTTGGTGACCTCCCCAAAATCAATTTAGCCACTCCAGAAAGTCTTGAAGTGCTTTCAGAGGCCGGGAAAAAATCCAGGTACTCTCTGAAAGAAATTTATGACATGACGGTTCCTGTAAGAACTATCCCCGAGAGAATTTCTTGCCTTAAGTCAGCTTCAAGAATGGAAATACATCGATTTGAAGACTGGATAATAGCAACTTCTTTCACTGGCTCGTACGGAGGAAGTGCTGCAAGTTCGTTGCTCGAACTGGGAGCCGATGTTTCTTTTGTGGCTTCAGAAAAAGAAGACGATTTTGATTTAGTGAGCGCCAGAGCTGTTAAAGAACTTGAAGGAAAAGAGTTTCATTTAGGTAGAGACGTGATGCCTAAGATAAAACAGGCTTTTGGCGGGGACGGAGGCGGTCACGCAACTGCAGCTGGAGCAGCAGTCGAAGGACCTGCAAGCATACAAGAAATTCTGGGAAAATGCGTGGAGTTCTCCAAAGAACGATTGAAAGAAATACGCTAGAATCTTATTTCGTGTGGTCTAGAGACAGGATAGTTCAAGAAGTCTTCATAGTAAGTTAGTCCAGCTATTGATCTTGCTGCACTTATCAGGTTATTGTAAGTGGGCACTCCAGCTTCTTCTAAAAGTCGCATGTGAAGTACTGAGTACTCCCCTCCAGCTGAACACGCTATGAGTGGTTTATCGTACTTGTCGTTTATCTCAGATATTACTTCCACTACTTCTGATCCAAGGTCCGTGGTCTGAAAAAGAATTATAGAGATCAATGAGTCTACCTTGTCATCCTGCATACATGCTTCGAGAGCCACCCTGTACCTCTCCGCGTTAGCATCTCCCACCAGATCCAAAGGATTGTTGACGGCGGCATAGTCCGGGAAGTTTTCTCTCAGCTGCTGCTTAGTTTTTTCTTCGAACTCGGTCACATTAAGATCGTGCTCAATACAGTAATCTGTCTCAAGTACTCCAAAACCTCCTCCGTTCGTGATTATACATACGTTGTTCCCTTCTGGCAAGGGCTGTTCCGCGAAGGCTCTGGCGTAATCAAACATCTCGTCTATGCCTTTTGCTTTTATCATACCGCTCTGTTTTATTGCAGCCTCCCAAACTTTCTTCGAGCCGGCTAGAGAGGCAGTGTGAGAAGAAACTGCTCTACTTCCTTTTTCTGTAGTTCCGGCTTTAATCGTTATTATGGGTTTGTCGCAGCTGACGTCTTTTGCTTTGTCTATCAGTTCTTTTCCTCTTTTCGTTCCCTCGATATAGGCACAGATGACGTTCGTTGTCTCGTCTTCCTTCAAGTAGTCCAGCAAGTCCACTTCATCGATGTTAAGTGCATTACCGTAACTTATGAATTTGCTGACTCCAAAACCTTTGTAGCCAGCCCAGTCCATTACTGCAGCTCCTACTGCTCCTGACTGTGTTACAAAAGATATTCCTCCTTGTCTTGGTCGATCCATTTTGTACCTTGGGTTGAATAAAGTGTCTACTCCAGAGTAAGTGTCCATCACTCCCAGGCAGTTCGGCCCGATTACAGGGAGGTTGTGCTTGTCAGCTATTTGTTTCACTTCATCTTGTAATTCCTTGTTTCCAACTTCTGCGAATCCTCCGGATATGATTATGCTTCCTTTGACCCCTTTCTCTCCGCATTGTTCTATTACTTCTGGAACGGCTTTCGCTGGAATCGCGATCACTGCAAGGTCAACGTCTCCTGAGATATCTTTGACTGTGTCAAAGCATTTCATGCCCAGTATTTTATCGTAACGAGGGTTAACCGGGTATATGTCTCCTTCAAAGGATTTGAAGAAGTTTCTGACTAGAACGTGGCCTATTTTCCTTGATTTTTCAGATGCTCCGATTATTGCAACTGATTTAGGTTCAAATATTTTTTCGAGGTTCATTTCTCAACATCCTTATGTCC
>JAGXON010000008.1 GCA_023659865.1 Candidatus Diapherotrites archaeon LH_S9
CTGATGGCCATTGAAAGCTATTCTCCTTCTAATTTCATTCTTCTTCCTACGTAGTGTTTGAAAATTTCGTTCCTCATTTTTGTTCTTCTCTCTTCTCTCAAGTCGGGATTGTCTCTTATGAGGTCATATAATCCCATATCTTCTGCTATTCTTCCTTCCTCAGTAACTCCGAGCTTCCCTTTCGGAGTCCTTATACTTACTTTCTTGTCTTTTACATCAGGATTGTCTGTTGTGAGGTCATATAATCCCATACCTTTTGCTATTTTTCCTTCCTCAGTAATTTCGAGCTCTCCTTTTGGAGCCATTATAGTTACTCTCTCGCCTTCTGCAATGTCTGTGTTATCTAACTTTTCCCCTATCTCATCAAGAAGGTCTTCGAACTCATTGTTTCTTATTTCTTCTAGTTTCTCGACGCTGTCTATCCCTAGTCGGTTGAAAATATTTTCTTCTCCTCGAGGGAAGGACACAGGGTTTTCGCTTTTATCCACTATTCTTTTGAACTTGTTCCAGGCATCTTCTCCGTGTTCTTCTTCCAGATTATCGTAAAATTCTATCAGGTCATTAGGCATATTACTTCTTATGTGAATCAAGTTATTTATTATTTTTCCTGAAAACCTAGATGTGTAAAAAAGTGGTAAAATGAGAGAAAAGGGGGACTACGAAGAAGAACCAAGAATTTCAAAGAAAATATGCGTGAAGCCCTGGAAAAAAATTAATGAACCCAATCTATCTGAAGAAGAAAAAAAGAAACGCTCACAAGAACTTCAACAAAATAAAGGAAAAAACTAAGGATCTAAGCTTTTTCCTCCACCAATTTCCACACCCATGTCAAAAGACTTCATGTTCTCCTCCAGGCCTCGGGGCACGGTTTCTTTCAAAGCCTTTTTCATGCTTTCCTCGGTTATCGGAAGCTCTCCTGAACCAACTGCTGCTCCCAACAAGATAGTGTTCCCGTAAATGATTTTACCGAACTTTTCTTTGGCTATGTCATCAGTGTTGAACACCATTGTTTTTTTCGCGAAAGGCTTAACTCGCTCGGTTATCTCACTCGTTTTCGGGTAAGGCAAGTCCTGTAGGTTGCCGTAGACGGGCATGTACGGGTACTCGTTTATTATGAAACTCGTTTTTTCTTTTCGAGCGTAATCAACCGCTCTAACTGCTTCTAATGGCTCGAAAGCAATGATTAAATCCGCGTCTGCTTTCATTATTCCTGGCGAGTGTATCTCTTCTTCTGAACCGAATCTAACGAAAGTCGGTATGGTTCCCCCTCTTTGAGCTAGGCCGTGCAGTTGAACTCCTCGAACGAAGTTTCCTTCAATGTTCGCTGCTTTTGCAACTATTGCTCCTGCTGTCAGCACTCCTTCTCCTCCTACTCCTGTTAGCATGACGTCGAATTTCATTCTTCCACCTCTTTTGGCTGGATGGCGTCATGTGGGCATATCTGCATGCACACAGAGCACCCTAAACATATTTCTGGATTTATTTTGTACGAGGGTTCTTCTCCTTTCTTTTCTCTTACTTCTTTGATTGCAGGGCAGGCAAATTCGTCGGTGCATACTCCGCATTTCTTGCATTTGTCTTGATTTATCTCGAATTTCTGTATTGGTGTGCTTTCTTTCCTCATTTTTCTTTTTGTTACTAGTCGGCATTTTCCTTTGCTGACGAGCACTCGCAGGCCGTCCTTGTTTTTCATTTTCTTGATTTTTTCTTTTAGCTGTTTTTGGTTGAAGGAGTTAACTACTTCTACTTCAGCTCCAAGCGATTTTGCAACTTCCTCGATTTTCAGTGGCTTGGTTTTTTTCCCCATTCCAGTTATTCCTGTTCCTGGGTGCGGTTGGTGGCCTGTCATTGCGGTCACGCTGTTATCGAACACTACGATTAGTGGTGCGTTTCCGTCGTTGAATCCGTAGTTCGCTAGTCCGGGCATTGCGGCGTGGAAGAATGTTGAGTCTCCTACTGTGACCACAATGTCTTGGTCGCTTACTTTTTTTATGCCGTGAGCTAGTCCGAGGCTTGCGCCCATGCTGATTATGAAGTCCTGCATCTCGTAAGGTTCAAATATTCCGAGCACGTAGCAACCGATGTCTCCAGCGTAGATCGCGTCTTTTCCGTAAACTTGTTTGAGAGCGTAGAAAGTTGATCTGTGCGGACAACCTGGGCAGAACACTGGTTTTCTTGGTGGGAATCCTTCATCGATTCCTTTTGTTTTCTTGTCGTGTTCCTCGAAGTCTATGAAGAATTTTTTGTTGAATACTTCTTCGAGTGCTGGCATGATGGTTTTGATGTTGTACTCTCCTTCTTTCGGCAGCAGGTCTTTCCCGTGAACGGTTAAGTCCGGGTTCACGTCTTTAGCTATTCTTTCGACTTCTTGCTCGATTACTGGCTGCAGTTCCTCGAGCACGAGGACTTTTTCCTTGTCTTCGATGAATTTCTTGATGAATTTTTCTGAAAGAGGGTAACTTAAACCTATTTTAGCGATTGGCGGGCTCTTAACGAGTTTTTGAAGCGCTTCCACTGCGTACTCGTGGCTCACGCCTGAAGTGATAACTCCGATTTTTCCTTTTCCTTCAAAGTACTTGTTAAGTACGAGGCCGTACTTTTCCTTGATTTTTTCCAGTTTCTTGTCTATGCGTCTGTGGAGTTCTTGTAAGTGTGGTCTTATGTTGTTGAATTTGTCTGGATCTTTCTTGAATTCTCCTCTGGTTTTTGGTTCTTTTGTTTCTCCTAGTCTGACTGAACCTATTGAGTGACTGACTTTTGTTGTGCTCCTTAGGATGAACGGGATCTCGAATTCTTCTGATAGTTCAAAAGCTTTTTTCGTGAACTCGAGTGCTTCTTGCGGGTTGCTTGGTTCGATCATAGGTATTCTGAACATTCGAGCGTAGTATCGTGTGTCTTGCTCGGACTGTGCTGAGCTCCAGCCTTGCGGGTCGTCTGCAACTACTACGACCATTCCTCCTTTTACTCCTGTGTAGGCGACTGGAGAAACTGAGTCGGCAGCAACGTTCAGTCCGAAGTGCTTCATTGCAACTATGCTTCTGACTCCTGACCAGGCTGCTCCTGCGGCTGTTTCGAAAGCTACTTTTTCGTTTGAAGAGTACTCGAAATAGAAATTGTATTCTTCTACCATTTTTGACAATGTCATTGGCACTTCCGAGCTAGGGGTTCCTGGGTAAGCGGAAGCGACTCCGATTCCTGCTTCGACTGCGCCTCTGGCGATTGCTTCATTACCTAATAAAACGACTTTTTCCCCTGGTTTTTTCAGATACCTCATGTTTTTTTAGAAACCAGAAAAGTATTTAAACTTTTTTTTGGGATCGGGAGTTAATCGACTTGATTAAAGAAGACTGCAGATTAAGCGCTGAAGGAAAAGAGACGACTTTTACTTCCTTGAAAAATATGGCGTGTTTTCCAGTAGTTCGAGAAAATATGATTTTTTGGAGAACCCTATTGTTTTTATACTTTTTTTGAGTTAATGTTAGTTGCATGAAATCAAGGACCTTCTGCTGCTGTTGCTGAAAGACTTTTTACTAGTTCTTGCTATAGGTCCTGAACCATTGAATTTTCGCTCGTGACTTATTGCAAGGCACAGTTATTTAAGGATAGTTTCAGATAGTAAATAAAATGCAGAGGTGGCAGAGCTCGGCTATGCATCCGGCTGCAGACCGGAAGACGAGGGTTCAAGTCCCTCCCTTTGCTTTAAGGTGTTAACATGGCCCTAAAAATCTATAACTCGCTCGGAAAAGAGAAGCAAGAGTTTGAACCGATGGAAGAAGGTGAAGTAAAGATGTACACGTGCGGTCCAACCGTGTACGACTTACCGCACATAGGTAACTACAGGACTTTCTTCATGTCGGACATGATCGTTCGCTATCTAGAGTTCAAAGGCTTTAACGTTTTCCACGTTATGAACTTAACAGATATCGATGACAAGACCATTGAAGGATCTAAAGAAGAAGAAATGTCTTTAAGAGAATACACTGACAAGTACATAGATGTTTTCCTGGAAGGGCTTGACGACCTGAACATGGAAAGAGCAATGCTTTACCCGAGAGCGACCGAGCACGTTAACGAAATGATTGAGACAATCAAAAACCTTGAGGAGAATGGTTTAGCTTACGATGCAGAAGACGCTGTCTACTTTGACATCTCTGAATTCGATGATTACGGCAAGCTCTCGCAAATTGATTTAAACGAAACCAAGGAAGGAGCTCGCGTTAACCAGCAGGAGTACGACAAGAAAGACGCTTCAGATTTCGCGCTCTGGAAAAAGAGCACTGAAGAAGAGATCGAGAGAGGCATTTACTTCGACAGCCCGTGGGGTAAAGGCAGGCCTGGCTGGCATATCGAGTGCTCGACGATGAGCACGTGCTATCTAGGTGACACTTTCGATATTCACACTGGCGGAGTCGATTTGATGTTCCCTCATCACGAGAACGAGATTGCTCAGAGCGAGGGAGCTCACGAGCAGAAATTCGTCAATTACTGGATTCACGGAGAGCACTTGCTTTCCGAGGGCGAGAAGATGAGTAAATCCAAGGGGAATTACTTCACTTTATACGACTTACTTGAGAAATACGATGTGAACACTATTCGACACTTCTTTCTTTCAACGCACTACAGGCAGCAGATAAATTATACTGAAAGAGCTATGGAGAACGCTGAAAAGAATGCTAAAAAACTGGAGGAAACGCTTCGGAACATTGAGGCAGCGTTGAATTCTGATGAAGACTTGGAGTTCACTGAAGGAGATGAAGAGTTCTTGAAGGATGTTCGAGCGTTGGAACAGGAGTTCGAGGGAAGTATGGACGATGATTTTGACACGCCTTCTGGACTGAAAGTCGTTCACAAGCTTTCTAAGCGGATAAATCGTTACTTGAACGAGAGATGCAACAAAGGCGTTCTGCGTGAGGGGGTAAACATTTACAGAAACCTTTTAAGCGTTTTTGGCTTGTTCGAAGAAACAGAGGAAGGGACTAGCGATCTTGAAGCGGATTTGCTTGACTTGATTGTTGAGATTAGAAATGGATTGAGGGAGAAAGAAGAGTACGAGCTATCGGATCAGATTAGAGAAAAATTGAAAGAAAAAGGGGTAGAGTTAGAGGATCACGGGGAAGAAACCCGTTGGAAGAAGGTTTAACACTGTGCGTCTGTTTCTGTGCCTTCTCCGCTGAATCCGAATCCTGGGCTCGGTGTTGCTGTAGACAGTTCTTGATCGCATTCTTCAGGAGGATTCGTGAATCCTTTGCACACTAGGTCTAGAAGTGCTTGAGGGTTTCTTGGAGCTGAAACTGTTTCTCCGTTTATCACGAGTGTAGGTGATCCTTGTACTCCGTATTCTTTGTTCAGATCTGACTGAACTGGGAATACTGGGTACATTTCCGTGACGTTGTATTCTGCATCAGTTTCGTTCACGCAGGTTTCCAGAGTTTGTTGGTCTGCACCGACTTTGTTCAAGCATTCGTCAGTGTTGTCTTCTTCTTTCAGGAAGCACTTCAAGTAATTTTGGTAAAGTGTCTTGTTTTCTTTCTGCATGCAGTACTGAAGCAAGTTCTCGTCTAGCTCTTTCTTGCCGTGCATAGTGTAGTTAACGAACCTCACGTTGAAATCTGCTTTACCTTTCAGTTCTTCCATCACTGGGAGAGCTACTTTCTGCATCTGTGTTCCGTAAGGACAGTAACTCATAACGAACGCTTCAACGCTCGCCTTTTCTTCTTTTGGAACTTTTACTTCCTGTTCTTGCTGGTCCTGCTGTTTCTGGAAGTCCTGCATGTTCACGGACATCAAGAAAAGTCTTTGCTCATCTTTGCTTATGTAGGCGGAAGAAACTTTTCCCTGGATTTCGAAATTGATTTTGTACAGGTTAGGGTACTTCTCTGGTTCTGTAACGTTCACTAAACTGACTTGAGCTCCTTGCACCAGGTTCTGCTGAATGAAGTTCGTGGCAGCATCTCCTGCCTCAGTTGCTTCAACAACTTCCGAGCTTTGTATTCCTTCAATACCTGCTTTTCCAGTGCTTTGGGTTGTTTGTGTTTCTTGCTTGACTTGTTTTTTTACTGGTTGAGCAGGGGTTATGAGAAAAATTCCTATCAATAGACCGATTATTAGTGCTATTACTGCTGCTACTATTGCTTTCTGTGTTTTTCCTTTGTGTTCCATCCCTTGGTGTATGTGCAGTCCTTTTTTGCTGTCGAATGTTTTTCCGCATGTGCTGCATTCAAATTCTTCTTTTGCCATGTTTTTTTACCTCTTCATTTGTTTTTCTTTTAACTCTTTTTATCTCTTTGGGGGGGTTGCTAAGACTTCATCCGGGGGGATGGAGATACACCGACCTCAAGCTTTAAATAGTAATGGACGCTTACTAGATTAAGTAGTAAGAATGAAAATGGCCACAATATCAGCTCCTGATGGGTTGGGGAGATTCGTCAAGAAAAAGAGTGCCAAAGAGGACTGCACTCAGACAAAGATTCTCAAAAAGACTTTGAAGGGGAAGTATGGGGGCGATAAGTTGCTGAGCAATACGAGAACCTTTACTTTAGCTGGAGGCTCCTTCCGCAAAGTAGGAAAGGATGTCACTTTTTTACCAGCCAAGTTTTTGTCTGGCTCTTTCAGTCATTTTTTCTGGAGTCCACTCCGGCTTCCACACTACCTCGACCTCAGCTTCGTTCACGCCCTTGGTTTTCTCGGCCGCTTCCTTAACGTCTGAAGATATCTTGTTTTTCATCGGGCACCCGGGCGAAGTCAAGCTCATGGTTATCTTGGCTTTCCCGTCCTTGATTTTTATTTCGTAGATGAATCCCATGTCCACGACGTTCAATCCGAGTTCAGGGTCCTTGACTTTCTTCAGGTTTCTTCTGGTTTTTTCCTCTAACTTCATTTCTTTCACTTCTTTTTTTCTGCAAACAGTTTTTTATCTCAGTATTTTTCATATAATTTTAGTTTTTAATTTCAGCTGGTGACTGCAGTAGTTGAATATCTTTGTCTTGAGAATTATCTTTTCGGCAGGAAGGCCTCTTCCGTAAGGGAGGAGAGGATGTCACTGTACTTATCCTCTGATTTTGCAGTGCTTAACGTTTTCTTCAGCAACTGCTTTTAGGTCCTGCATTTCTTTGTCGGTCGGGCTTCTTTTGTTCTCGAACTCTGGGTCTAAAGTGTTTTTTGGCCTGAATTTCTGCAGGTAATAGTTTTTTTCTCCAGGAATCAGTTCAGTTATCTTTTTGATGTCTTCTTTACCGATTAATCCTGGCACGACCGTGGTTCTGAACTCGTGCTCTACTCCGCTTTCTTTGATGAGTTTGATGCTTTCCCTGATTTTTTCTGAATCAGCTTCTACTCCTGCGGTTTTCTTGTATTCGTCCAGAGGAGCTTTTATGTCCATGGCTATGTAGTCAATGTCTTCAATTAGTTTCCCGAGTTTTTCTGGCTTGGTTCCGTTTGATTCAAGCCCTATTTCTAGGTCGTCATCTATCTCTTTGATTTTTTTGATGAAGTCTTGAAGACCGTCCTGGAGCGTTATTTCTCCTCCAGTGAGCATTACGCCGTCGATGACTTTTTTTCTTTCTTCGATTAACTTGAGTGCTTTTTCTTCAGATATTTCTGGCAGATTTCCTTCAACTAAGTCTTTGTTGTAGCAGTAAGGGCATCTGAAGTTGCATCCGGGCGTGAAAACAACTGTCGCTATTCTTTCTGGGAACTCGACGACTGTTGTCCTTTGCAATCCTTGTATTTCCATTGTATCTATTGTTTTTCTCACTCGCTTTATAAAAAGAAGAGTGGAAAGGACGAGCTTTTGTATGTTCGTAGCTCTACTGATCTACTCGTCCAGTGGGGTAGGATGAAGGTGTTTGACCGAGTTTTACGTGTTGTCTTTTAGTTGTTTGTCGAAGGTTTCTCTGTTCTTGAACTCTTCTTGTTTTCCGTCGTTCCATTGTTCCACTGGTCGGAGGTATCCGACTATTCGTGAGTAAACTTCGCATTTTGTTCTTTGTTCTTCAATCGGTTTTTCTTCAGTCATTCTGTTTTGCCTCCTTTATGTCTCTGCCCGTGTAACCTATTTCAGCATCGCATTTCGGACAGTATTCGTGTTCGCCAGGTATGTAACCGTGCTTGGGGCAGATGCTGAATGTTGGTGTTATCGTGAAGTAAGGTAGCTCGTAGTTTTCGGCTATCCTTTTCACGAGTTTTTTCGTGGATTCTTTTGAAGGCATTTTCTCGCCTATGAATCCGTGTAGGACTGTTCCCCCGGTGTACTGCGACTGCAGTTTGTCTTGAAGGTCCAGTGCCCGGAATATGTCGTTGGTGTATCCGACGGGTAGCTGGGTGGAGTTAGTGTAATATGGTTCGTCCCCGCCGTATTTTTTCTGGTTGTAGATCTTTATGTCGGGATACTTCTTTTTGTCGAGTCTTGCCAGCCTGTAGGATGTTCCTTCGGCTGGAGTTGCCTCGAGGTTGAATATGTTTCCTGTTTCCTCCTGGTAGTCTGCTAGTTTTTTTCTCATGTGATCCATTACTTTCAGAGCGAATTTTCTTCCTTCTTCCGATGCAATGCTCTGGTCCATGAAGTTCAGGAGTGCGTCGTTCATTCCGTTTATTCCGATGGTTGAGAAGTGGTTCTTCCAGTATTCGTCAAACCCTTCTTTTATTTCGCGGAGGTAGAATTTTGAGTAAGGGAACAATCCTTTTTCCGTGAATTTCTCGAGCACTTTTCTCTTGATACCTAAACTTTTTTTCGCTACATCCATTCTCTTGTTCAGTGTCTCGATGAACTTGTCTTCGTCGTTTGTCTCGTAACCGATTCTCGGGAGGTTGATCGTGACTACGCCTATTGAGCCCGTCAACGGGTTGGATCCGAACAATCCACCGCCTCTTTTCTTGAGCTCTCGTTTGTCTAATCGGAGCCTGCAGCACATGCTTCTTGCGTCGTCCGGCTGCATATCGGAGTTGATGAAGTTAGCGAAGTACGGGGTGCCGTACTTGGCGGTCATCTCCCAGAGAGGGTCAAGTCTTTCGTCATCCCACTTGAAATCTTCCGTGATGTTGTAAGTAGGTATCGGGAAAGTGAATGGTCTGCCTTTTGCGTCTCCTTCCATCATTATCTCGGAGAATATTTCGTTGACCAAGTAGGTTTCTTCTTGATAGTCTCCAAACGTTTCGCCTTTTGCTTCGCCTCCGATGATCACTTGCTCGTTCTGCATGTAGCTCGGAACTTCCAGGTCCATTGTCACGTTTGTGAACGGTGCCTGGAAACCGACTCTTGTTGGAACGTTTATGTTGTAAAGAAATTCCTGCATTGCTTGTTTTGCTTCTTCTCTGCTCAGTCCATCGTGAGCGATGAAAGGAGCGAGCAACGTATCGAAGTTTGAAACTGCTTGAGCTCCTGCTGCTTCTCCTTGAAGCGTGTAAAGGAAGTTAACCAGTTGACCTAAGGCGGTTCTGAAGTGTTTTGCTGGTTTAGACTCTATTTTTCCTCTTACTCCTTTGAATCCTACGTTCAAAAGATCTTTCATGTCCCATCCAACACAGTAAGGCCCTAGTACGCCTAGGTCGTGGATGTGGAACTGTGCTTCCTCGTGAGCTTTTCTTATGCTCTTTGGGTAAATGGATTTCAGCCAGTAGCCCTTGACTACTTGTTCTGTGATGTAGTTGTTAAGTCCTTGCAGAGAGTAACTCATGTTCGCGTTTTCTCTTACTCTCCAGTCTTCTCTGTTCAGGTAATCTTCTACTAGTGCAGGCCTGTCTATCATTTGGCTTACTTCTCTGATGTCCTCGTGCTGTTTCCTGTAAAGGACGTACGCTTTTGCTGTTTGAGCGTGTCCTTCTTCTATCAGGACTTTTTCCACGAGGTTTTGAATGTCTTCTACTGTTGGAGGGTTTCTGTCAGAGTAAAGCTGGTCCAGTATCTGAGTTATTTTGTTGGAAAGTTCTTTCGCTTTTTCTTTGTCTTTTCCTCCGACTTCTTTTGCTGCCGCAAAAATAGCTTTTGTTATCCTTGACTGATCAAAGTCTGTTTTTGTACCGTCTCGTTTTTTCACTTTTGTTAAGTCAGGAGCCATTAGTTACACCTGTAGTTAATTTTTTCCACGTATTTAAACAAAATACTTCGGATTCCTAATCAATCTTCGTATTTTTTAGTAAAACGAGCACCATTAATAAATGTTTTGATTAGGATTTCTAACTTATTGTTTTTAATGTTTTGGGAATAAAAACACTTCAATGAGCCCTGAAATAGAGTTGGAACACCCGGAAATAGATGATTTAGAAAAAACTTTAGAGAATAAAAACTCGGGAGTGCTTGAGAAAGAAAAGGCAGCGGAAAAACTGGGTGAACTAGGATCTTCGAAAAGCATCAAGATCCTGAAAAACGTGATTGAGAAAAGCAACAGCCAGAAAATTGTTTCAGCTGCTGCAAGAGCATTAGGAAAAATAAATTCGCTTGAAGTAGCTGATTTTCTGCACGAGAAGATGTTAAGGAGAGGAATGTCGCCAGAAAAGAAAACAGTTATCTCAGGAGCTCTAAGACATCATTTCTCTGATCCAATATCTGTAAGAGAAAAATCAGATTCTTTAGACAATGCCAAAGACACGGAAAAGAAAATAGAGATCATGAAAGAACTTAAGGAGCTTCAGGCCCCAGAATCGGCAGAAAAAGTTATAAAATACCTCAGATCAGACAAAGAAGAATTAAGAGAAAAATCAGAAGATATCATAAGAAGTTTAGGTCACAAGTCAATTGTTCCGCTGAAAAAGGCTGCAGAAAAAGGAGACAAAAGAGCATTAGAGGTTCTTAACGATCTTGGACCTGAATTAGGTTACGAAGTTAAGAGAAAAAAAGAAAAAAAATCCTTTTTAGAGAAGATATTTAAATAAAAATTTCAATAACAGTTAGATGAGGTGAGTTCTTCATGGCAAAACCAAAAGTAAATCAAGATAAATGCATCGGATGTGGAGCATGTGTATCACTTTGCTCTCGCGTCTTCGAATTAGGAGACAATGGAAAAGCCCACGTTAGATCTGGAGCAGACTGCAGCAACTGCGACTGCAAAAGAGCAAGAGATAGCTGCCCCGTAAACGCTATAACTATCGAATAAGATTTTATGCAATTATTTGGAGTAGGATACCTATATTTGATTGGAGGAGCCGTACTTCTCCTTGCGGTAGTGTTATTCATTGCAATGGTCTTCAGCATAGCTCTTATAGCGGGGTTCTGGAAAACAAGAAAAATAATTTTTCCAAGAGTAACGCTAATGCTAGTCGGGATGCTGGAAGTTCCCATAAAACACATCCTGTGGGCATTCAACGTTAACACGGATACAGTAAACAATCAGGACTTCATTGACTTAATGCTCGCAGAAATAAGGAACAAGATGTATAGAGAAAGATTTAAAGATGTTCCTTTCGATGAAAGAGCTTTTTTCCTACCGCAATGCCTAAGACACCGAGAGTGCCCTGCCAGACTATCCTCAGAAGGCATAGAATGCGTTAACTGCGGGAGATGCAAGATCGGTGAAATAAAAGAAGAAGCAGAAGAGCTAGGGTACAACGTTTACGTAATCCCTGGAGGAAGCTTTATAAAAAGACTGGTAAAAGAAAGAAGACCAAAAGCAATACTTGGAGTAGGATGCCACACGGAAATCAAGGAAGGACTGGCATTAACTTCAGCTCTTGGTCTACCAGCTCAAGGAGTACCCCTAGTTGAAGACGGTTGCGTTGACACTTCCGTGAACTGGGATAAAGTAAGAAAAGTAATGAAAATGAACAACTAGCTTTTTTCCTCGACTTTCTCGTTCAAATCCTTTAGCAACTTATCGACTTCAATACCGTGACTCATAGCTGCTTGCTCTACTGACTCCATTCCAGCAATAGCGCAACCAACACAACCAAGACCATGATCACGAAGAACTTGAGCGGTCTCAGGATATTCTTTAATCAACTTAGCTATATTCATGTCCTTACTTATTTTACTCATTTCTATCACCTAAACAAACACCGCACTCTTTCAAACTCATACCCTCAGAGTGCATAGAGCAAATTAAACCCTGTTTACGGATTTCTGAACAAATATTGCACAAAGCTGTAACCTTTTGCTCGTGAGAAAGCTCTTCCTCGGCAAGCCGCTCCACTAACTCGTTTAGTTTCCTGTCAATTGCCTCATTCTCCTGAATCAACGAGTTTTCTTTCCCACGAGCTTTCTTCATGTACTGATTAACTGCCGCAGGAGTCAAACCCATTACTCCAGCTATGTCTTTCTGCTTCATGCCTTTCTCCGACAGCCTGTGAGCTATCTCAGCCCTGACTGGCGGGAGGACTTTTTCAACGATTATCTCGCAGAACGGTTTCATACAAAAATTTTTATAAACACCATTAATAAAATTAACACTGTTAAGTTGAGTGAGAAGAATGAAATTCAAAAAAATCTACATGGATCACGCAGCCACCACACCCCTCAGAAAAGAAGTAAAGAAAGCAATGGAACCCTACTTCTCCAAAAAGTTCGGGAACGCATCCAGTCTTCACACCAGAGGCCAGGAAGCAAAAGACGCCTTAGAAGAATCTCGAGAAAAAGTAGCTAGGCTGCTGGAAGTCGACCCAGAGAATCTTTACTTCACTTCAAGCGGAACAGAATCTAACAACACGATTTTGAAAGGAACAGCGTTCAAGAACGCGGAAAAAGGACTTTTATCGAAGAGCAAGGGCCATATAATCACTTCGAAGATAGAGCACCCGTGCATCATGGAAACCTGCGAATGGCTGAAAACACAGGGATTCGACGTCACGTACGTGCCAGTAGACGAAGACGGCGTGATCAAAGTCGATGAATACAAAAAAGCTTTCAGAAGAGACACGATTCTTGCTTCAGTCATGTACGCGAACAACGAGATAGGCACGATCCAGCCGATTAAAGAGCTGGCGAAAATAGCTTCGGAAAAAAACGTCCCATTCCACACGGACGCTGTTCAAGCCTACGGAAAAATACCGCTAAATCTGGATAACGTGAATGCTTTAACAGTCTCGTCTCACAAGCTTTACGGCCCGAAAGGAGTTGGATTACTTTACTCCGACACGGAATTTACGCCGTTGCTGCACGGAGGCGGTCACGAAAACGGTAAAAGAGCTGGTACAGAGAACGTTGCAGGAATAGTTGGTTTCGCGAAAGCCTCTGAACTAGCGTTCAAAGAAATGGAGAGAGAGAAAAAAAGACAAGCCAAGTTAAGAGACGAGCTGATCGATGGACTGCTCGAAATAGATAACTCGATGCTTAACGGTCATGAAACCAAGAGGCTTCCGAACAACGTGAACGTATCTTTTGAATACATCGAAGGCGAGTCGCTCGTGCTTAAACTGGATGACGAAGGAATAGAGGCATCAACAGGATCTGCTTGTTCATCGCACAAATTGAAGCCTTCTCACGTGCTTCAAGCGATTGGATTGAGCGCTGAAGAAGCTCATGGCTCGCTTCGGCTGACGCTTGGGAAAGAGAATAATGAAGAGCACGTTGATTACGTGCTGGAGAACACTCCTGAAGTCGTTGAAGAACTTCGAGAGATGTCGCCAACAAAGCCGAAGAAAGAAAAGAAGGAGAAGAAAGAGATAAGTGATCCTTGTTTCGATTAGTGATAAAATGAGTATGTATACCAAGAAAGTAATGGAGTTGTTCAGGAACCCGAAGAACATGGGCGAGATAGAGGATGCCGACGCGGTCGGCGAGGCAGGAAACCCCGTGTGCGGGGATCAGATGAAGCTGTTCCTGAAGACAGATGACAGGAGGATAACTGACGTCAAGTTCCAGACCTACGGTTGCGCAGCAGCAATAGCCACGAGCAGCATCGTGACAAAGAAAGTGAAAGGCAAAAAGATAGAGGAAGCGCTAAAGCTAACTAAAGACGACATACTGGAAGATCTTGGTGGCTTGCCCGAGCAGAAAGTTCACTGTTCTTTCCTTGCCTTAGAAGCTCTGGAGGACGCTCTAGACGACTATAAATAAAAAAATGTCGGATTCGACAAACTCAAGAAAACGGAGTACAAAAGTAAAGAAATCCCTTCATAGACCCGCAGAGCGATAAACTCGAACAAGCTTTCGAGCACGTTGAAATACCTGAAGAAACCGTCAAAAACTTGAGAGACAGTCTATCACACGTTTCTTTCACACTTATTCACTCAGGTTGAAAAGAACAATTAGCCTTAGAGTTCAAGGTCAGCAAGCCAATGAAGATCAATAAAAGAAACGAAATAAGGTTAGTTACCGCTCGTCCAGCCGAAGGACAAAAAAGTACGAGGACAGGTACCAGAACCAGGAAGAGCTCCACCCGAAGAAAGAAGAACCAGAACTGTGAACTCGACATCCATCAAACCATTACCTTTATAAAGTGGTCATCCACCAATTTCTTTCGAATTCTAATTTTAAGGAGGTAAACAAAAATGACTGGATTAGCAGGACAACCAATATTTGTCCTCTCAGAAGGAACAGAAAGAAAAAGAGGACGAGACGCACAATCGACGAATATCTCTGTAGGCAAAGCAATAGCAGACTCAGTGAGAAGCACTCTAGGACCAAAAGGAATGGACAAGATGCTTGTAGACAGCCTTGGAGACATAGTGATAACTAACGACGGCGCAACCATCCTAGACGAAATGGATGTAGAACATCCAGTGGCCAAAATGATGGTTGAAGTAGCACAAACGCAGGACGAAGAGATCGGTGACGGAACTACGACAGCAGTAGTTATCTCAGGAGAACTCCTGAAAGAATCAGAAGACTTGTTGGATCAGGATATCCACCCAACCGTCATAACCAAAGGATACAACCTTGCATCTAAGAAAGCAATGGAAGAGATCGAGGAAATGTCCACAGACATCAGATTCGATGACGACGACAGACTACAGCAAGTAGCCATGACCGCGATGACCGGAAAAGGAGTCGAAAGAGCAAGAGAATCCCTTGCAGAAACCGTGGTAAAAGCAGTAAAGCAAGTAGCAGATAAAGAAAACGGAGAACTCGTCATAGAAACCGACTACGTGAAAGTAGAAAAGAAACAAGGCGGCGAAATGGAAGAAACTGAACTCATCGATGGAATAGCAATAGACAAAGAAAGAGTACACCCAGGAATGCCTAAGAAAACAGAGAACGCGAAAATTGCGTTGCTTAACTCTTCAATAGAGGTAAAGGAAACGGAGACAGACGCTGAAATAAACATCAGCTCGCCAGAACAACTGCAGGATTTCCTAGACCAAGAAGAAAACATGCTCAAAGAAATGGTCGAAAAAATTAAGGCATCAGGCGCAGACGTAGTGTTCTGCCAGAAAGGAATCGACGACTCAGCACAACACTTCCTGTCCAAAACAGGAATAACAGCGATAAGAAGAGTCAAAAAATCCGACATGAAGAAACTATCAAGAGCAACCGGAGCAAACGTAGTAACTAACCTGAACGACCTAGAAAAAGAAGACTTAGGGCACGCAGGCAAAGTATCGCAGAAGAAAGTCTCAGACGAAGACATGACCTTCATCGAAGAATGCGAAGACGCAAAAGCAGTAACCATCATCCTCAGAGGAGGAACAGAACACGTTATAAACGAAGCAGAAAGAGCAATACACGACTCTATCGGAGTAGTTTGCAATGCCTTGGAGGAAAAACAAGTCGTTCTAGGCGGAGGAGCACCAGAATTAAAACTCTCGCTAGCTCTAAAGGAATACGCCAGCAAAGTAGGCGGAAGAGAACAACTAGCAATAAACAGCTTCGCTAAAGCACTTGAAATAATCCCAAGAACCCTCGCAGAATCCGCGGGAATGGACTCCATCGACACCCTAGTGAACTTAAGATCCAAAAACGAAGGCGGAGACAAAAACTACGGAATAAACGTCATAGACAACCAAGTATCCGACATGGAATCACTAAGAGTAGTAGAACCATCAAAAATAAAGAAACAAGCAATATCCAGTGCAGCAGAAGTAGCTGAAATGATTCTAAGGATCGATGACGTGATATCCAGCTCAGGCGAATCCGGTGGAGGAGCCGAAGCTGGAGGACCACCAGCCGCAGGCGGCCCAGGCGGAATGCCAGGCGGTATGCCAGGCGGTATGGGTGGGATGATGTAAGGCTTTAACGCCTAACTCTTCTTCCTTTTTCTCTTTTTTCTTTTCCAAACAACTTCTTGAGCTTAGTACCCAGAATCTTCCATAACAAGACCAAAGAAATTAGGGCTAAAGTCAGACCAATAACATTGAAGCCAAAGGTGTTCGTGAATAATTTGAAGAGCGTGAAAAACCAGATCACGATAACGATCACGAAGATAATGAAATTGTTCATCAATTAGTTATTTAAAACCATAAATTATAAAGTTAATCAACAACAGAATTATAGGTAGCTTGATCAACATGAAAAAAGGAATTTCTTCCGTAGTCGCAGTTGTATTATTGATAGCAATCTCCGTTATAGCCGCAGTAAGCATCTACTTCTGGATTGGTGGAATGGTATCGCAGAGAGGCGTTGGAAAAGAACCGATGACCATTGAAGCCACTCCCGTTAACCCTTCAGAAGGAGAAGTACTCGTAGCGAACAAAGGAGGCACACCAATCACCCTCTCAGAACTAGAGACCGGTGAAGAAAACGTTTCATGCGACTTCGGAGAAACAGTTACACTACAACCAAACGGTCAAGCAGTGTGCACACTCCCACCTAAACGAGGCAAAACCTCGCTCTTTGCCAAAGACGTTGCACCCACTACAATCACTACGACCGAGGAAGACATTCCAGAAGATATCACCCTTCAATCCAACCCAGGTTTCAGCAAAGCCACCTGGAAACTCACAAACTTCAACCAACCAAACGCCACATTCACCAACACACAAGAAGGCAGCGTTACACTCAAAGGCAACACACCAACCTTTGATGGTGAATGGGTTACTTTCCAACACGACAAAAGAAATACAGGAAAAACAACTGAGAAAGGAGCTGACTCCAACCAAACCCTCTGGACCTTTGATACAGGGAGTGCTGTGATTTCTTCTCCTGCTGTAAAAAATAAAACGGTTTACTTTGGATCAGGAAACGGATACGTTTATGCAGTAGATGTCAATGGAACCCAGTTATGGAACACGTCAGTAGACGAGTCCTCGGGAGATGGCTTGTTTCCTCCCCCGTATTATCCTATTGCTGACCCGGTTTATTCTTCTCCTACTGTTTACAATGAGAACGTGTACATTTTATCCCAGTATACGTCAGATGGAGCCACTAATGGGAAGTTATGGAAGTTGGATGCCTCGACAGGAGCTGCTGAAAAGCTTCGTTCGGTTACGGCGCCTGAGGGCTACAATTTTCTTTCTTCGCCAACTGTTTCTGATGACATGATTTACGTTACAGGTGGTAAGTACTTGCTAGCTTTTGATTCAACTGGGCGTTATCAGTGGAATGTTACAACGAAAGACGTGGTTCACGGTTCTCCTGCTGTTTACAATGGAAAAGTTTTCTTCGGTTCAGATGACAGTAAGGTATATAAGGTAGATGCTGCGTCTGGAGAAGTTTTGGCGAACACGTCGTTCGGAAGCGGTAACCATTCAGCTATTCTTGTGCATGACGGGAGGATTTTTTTCCAGGCGGATGGTTATTGTTCAGGTGGCGGTTCTCCTATTACTGCCCAGGTAAGCGGTGATTTATCGCCTTGCAGTAAACTTTACGCTGTTGACATAGGTAAGATGGGTACTGCGGGGCAAGAGGACTCTATAGTAATAGGGTCAAGTTCATCATTGTCTTCTCCTGCGGTTGGTCTGGATGGGACTATTTACGTGGGTTCTGACGAGGGATTGAAGGCAGTTGAACCTCATTCGTCCGGTTTCAAATGGTCTTATGGTGATGAAGATATTGGATCTTCTCCTGCGGTTGGTTCAGATGGAACAATTTACGTGGGTTCCCAAGACACTAATGATACTTATGCGTTAAATCCGGATGGAACACTCAAATGGAAATACAAAACAGGAGATCAGGTATTTTCTTCTCCAGCAGTTGCAGGAGGAATAACCTTTGTTGGAAGTTTTGATGGAAAAGTTTATGCTTTTGGAGGCTACAAGCTTTCAGGAAACTACGTCTCGCCCGTGAAAGACTCGGGCCAGGATTCAACGAGTTGGACGAGCTTCAGCTGGGAGAACAAGAGTGTGAACCCGCCTAATCAGAATTTAACTCTTTCAGTAGATGTAGCTAACGATACAAGCAACCTGAACCCAGCCTTAGAAGGGGTAAGTAAGGGAGATGATCCTGGAGTAGGCAGATACTTACAGTTCAAAGCAGAGCTATCAACAGACAACAAAACCGAGAGTCCAGTGCTCGAGGAAACAACTGTTGACTACAAACCACAGTACACTAACTTGACGGTTTCAGTCAACGATGAAGACGGAATCAGCGAAGTTGGACTCTGGAAAGACTGTGGCTCAGGATACGAAGAAGTCTTTAACGAAACAAGCTTATCAGGAACCTTCTTCACCCGCAAGGAAACAGGGTTGTTAACTAACTGCGCTTACAAAGTCTACGGAACCGACTCAAAAGGTACTGACATCGGACCAAAAACTATTAATGCGTAACTCGAGGAAAATCTTTTTAACTCAAGTTCTCTTCACTTAAGAGAATGAAGAAAAAAACCCTTATCCTAACAGCACTGTTTCTAACACTCTTTTCTTCAGCCCTAGCCATAGACAAACCAAAATCATTAAACCACCTAGAAGCAGTCATCTCAACCTCAGGAACCGTGAAAGTAATTGGAGGAGAAATGAAATCCCTTGAAATAAACTCGACAATCCCTCAACCAACAGAAACCCAGAAAGTCAACTACTTCAACAACACAATCAAAGCAAGCGACGGAGACACCATCTCCCACATAAAACGGGATAACCCAGAAGAACCGTTCAACTACACGATAATCACCGGAATCAACAACTCTCGGCAAAAAATCACATCCATTCCCAACTCTTACTCACTCCCCTCCTACTTTGCAAAGTACCTGGAGTCCACAGAAAAAATCCAGAGCGACGACCCGGAAATAAAGCAATTTGCCAAAAAAATAACTAAGAACGCAACAACAGACTTCGAAAAACTAGCTCTCCTAGCCTCATGGAACCACAAAAACGTAGATTACGACATGAGCATGATCGGACAAAAAAAAGACGCGTCATGGGTTCTCGAAAACCAGAAAGGAGTCTGCGTCGAACACACTGTACTATTTATGGCCATGGCCAGATCTCTAGGTTATCCAACTCGCTACGTTTCTGGAATGGTCTTCGGTTCCAAAGGATGGCTTTCTCACGCTTGGGCGGAAGTTTACATCGGTAAATGGATTGGTTTTGATCCAACGTGGCTTGAAGCAGGCGGGATTGATGCAACACACATGATTTTCTCCCGAAGCACGACTTCAGACGTTAGCAGTAGAGTTTCAGCAAGAACTACTGGAGGGAAGATAGATTGGACGAGACCGAATTTAGGGGAGAAACTAACGGCTAACGAAGTCAAAGAAATAAGTTCGTCTTACATAGATGGCTTCTCTCCCTCTAGCTTTGAAGTGACTTCAGAAACGCTTGGTTTTGGAGAAAAAGCAGTTATATATTTGGAGATGGAGCCAGAAGAGTATCAGGTGATGGATCTTCAACTTGTTCCCTGTAGCGGGAAGGTCGAGCCTTTGAAGGTTGAAGATCCTGTGAAGAGCGCGGTTCTAGCTCCTGAAGAAAAGAATGTAGTTGCATGGACTGTGAAAGCTAACGAGAATCTGGAAGAGAAAACCATTTACAGTTGTCCTGTACAGCTTTACTCCAGTTTCCTGGACACTAAAGGAACTGACGTGAAAGTGAAGAAGAACCCGACCACGGAAGTAGGAGCTTGGGCTAGGAAGAGTGAGATAAGTCCAGGAGAAAATCAGACGATTTACGTTGACACGACAGGTATTTCTCAAGGCGCTGAAGTTGGAATCGTGACTGAGAAAAGTGTGAAAGAAAAAGAAGCGGAAGGGAAACAAGTTTCTTTCGAGATAAAGCCAGAGAAGCTGGGTTTGCATGAAGTTCACGCGTTCACGTCAGAAGGCGGAGCCAGGAAAGTCTCTTATTACGTTGGCGGGGGAAATATCACTATAAACAGCGTGAACACTTCAAAACAGATCTTACCGGGCCAGGAGTTCGGTGTGACGATAAGTGTAGAAAACACTGATTCAGCGGAACAAGTCAGACTCGAAGTGGCTGCAGGAACCCAGAGAAAAATAGAAAAATTTGTTCTAGAGGGAGAAAGAACTCTAAAGTTCTCTTTTAATGCCACGGAAGATGTTAACAGCGTAACAACTGTGCTTTCAACTAAATACAAAGAAATAACATATTCTTTACCCGTGAAAAAGTATATTGAGCCAGAATTGATTGTCAAAGAAAAGAAGAAGGTTTCTGAAAAAAAAGCATTGCTCGAGTTCGAGTACAAAGGAAATCCAGTAAGCCCCGTGATGTACGTTAACGAGAAGAAAGTACTGCTTGCAGGTCACGAAAAGATTGAAATAAATCTTCAGGAAGGAACGAACGAAATAAAGATACTTTGGACTGACGACCACGGGAAAGACTACTCAAAAACATTCTACATTGATTCTACCCCAGAAAAGAAACAGAAAGCATCCATAATAAACCAAATTTGGCCTCTTGCTATTGCAATAGGTTTCTTGTTGTTCATTGGAATGCTTTACTTGACCTACCTTGTCACGAAAGCTTTCTCAAGTTAAAGTGGCTCGGAAGTTATCCTGTTCATCATAAAATCAGTCTGGGGCGGTATCCTCATCGCCAATTAAATTATATAAACCAATCCTTTAAAAACTAAGTCAGGAGAGTGAGAAAATGAGACTACCAAAATGGTTCTTCAACGTCGTGCTCTTCCCGGGCGTGATATTCCACGAAATGTCTCACTTCATCGCCTGCATTATTCTAGGCGTAAGAATAACAGAAACAAAGTTCTGGGGCCTTGAAGAAGCGCACGTCAAACACGAAGAACCTTCACTGCTTAAAACAGCGCTTATAACTACGGCACCGCTAACTCTTGGAACAATAATATCGTTTTTTTTCATTACCCTAGGACACAAGCAAATGCTCGCTCTTACCACTGTAAACGACTTACTTTTCTCTCTAGCGCTCTACTGGCTCGCGCTCGGAATCTGCTTCCATGGATTCCCAAGCTCTCAAGACGCAGAAAACGCCTTGAACTCGCTAACAGAATTCACGAAAAAACATCTAATACTATCGATACTCCTGTCTCCCTTGCTAGTTCCACTACTTATAGCACTAATCGTAATCGACTTCATAAGCGTTATACCAAGACTAGGACTGCTCTGGTTCGTTGGACTGTTCGTACTGACAGCGGTCGTACTGTGATCAAAAATGGTAATAGCTTTCACTCCATTACTGCAACAATACGGTCTCATCGCCGTTTTCTTCTTATCGCTAGCTTTCAACGCCAGCATCTTTTTCCCATTACCTGCAGACATCGTAGTATTCACTGCCGGAGGAATGTTTGCAGAGATAGGGTTATTCGGCCCTTTACTGGTTGCAGTGTTCGCAGCAATCGCTGCAGGTATAGGTGAACTAACAGCGTTTGGTGTAGGGAGAGGAGCATCAGTCGTGGCTCTTCGAGAAAGACATAAGCATTTTGAGAGAGCAGAAGATTTTTTCAACAAGTACGGAGCGTTCGGGATAATCTTTTTTTCGTTCACTCCGCTGCCAATGGATTTGATGGGTTTGCTGGCAGGAGCATTGTTTTATGACGTGAAAAAGTTTCTTGTAGCAGCCTGGGTAGGTAAACTGATCAGGTGTTTGATACTGGCTTTTGCAGGCTATTACGGAGTAGGAGCAGTGCTGTCGATTCTGAGCCTTTGAAACTACTTTTTTTCCAGCTGGATCGTTAGCACACCGTTTTTCAGAGTTTTGTTAACGCTTTCTGGATTCACTTCCACTGGCAAGGCTATTTCTTTCCTAAATCTTCCGGAAGCGTCTATAATAAGTTTTTTTGAAGTGCTTGAGACTTCTAGTTCGTTTTCGTTGACTCCAGGAACTTCTGCCAAGATGTCTATCGAGTTATCTTTTTCCATGACCTCGACCAATAGTTCTTTTTCTCCTGAGGCCTTTGTCTCTTTCTGTTTCGTGTGCAAGTTGCCGAATTCTTCGACTTTTGGTTTTCCTGAATCGTTCGTAGATATTGAGAAACCGTAGGCCATTGGTTCTCCTTTTCTCATTTTTTCGAAAGGATCTTCTTCAAAGAACTGGTTCATCATCTCTTCTATTCTGTCGAATTCGCTGAATATGTCGAGGAACGGGTTCCTGTTTCTTCTGTTCCACTTGTCATCGTTTTTGTCAGTCACTTTCATACACCTCTTACAAAGTTTTCTGCAACTACTTTTTTAATCCTTAGTGCATTAAAATGTTGAGGAAAGGTGAAAAATGCACTCGAAAACCAAGCTCGAATTCCAGTTCAGCAAAAACATAGAAAAAATCCGTCCAGCCACCCAGGAAGCATTCAAAAAAGGCATGAAGCAAATAAAAAAAGACCTGGAACTGAAAAACCTAGAAATAAAGAAAGACCGTGCTAAATTCACTTTAGAAGGAAAAAGATGTCACACAAAAATAATCAGGCTCAAAAACTTCCTTCAACAAGAATTAGGCCCAGAACACCATGTTGGAGTAAGAAAAATAAACGTCATAGACTACGAAATCAAATTCAAGCCAGAAAAACCAGCCAAAAAACCTATAGAAATGCCTTTCGTTAAAAAAATGGAAAAAGAAGGCCAAAAACTGCATTTATGGCTAGAAAACCTGGATGAAGACGACCTAGAGAAATCAATACCTGACAGAATACTCAAAAGACTGGAAAAAAGAATCGCTCAACAACACATACAAGGAAAAAAAGAGTTCTCAGAAACCATCAAAAAAAGCAACCCAAGAACCCAGAAATACGCACTACAAGAAGACCCAACCAAAGAACTGGAAAAACGGAACTGGGTCCAAAGAACCGGAAGAGGAGTATGGACCATCCTACCACCGTACGCCGCACTCTGGAAAGCAATCAACAAACTAGTCACAGAAAAAATCACGCAAGAACTCGAATTCCAGGAAACAATACTCCCTAAACTCGTCCCACTAGACACCCACAGAAAAAAAGGCCAGTTATCAGGAATCCCCAACGAAATCTGGTGGGTTTGCCCCCCAGAAACCCGTGACCCGGAAGAATGGAACAACTACAAAGACCACGTTGCTATCACACACGACACAGCACCCGAAAAACTAAAACAAAAACTAGGAAAACCAAAATTTGGATTAGCTTACGCTCAATGCGAACCA
>JAGXON010000009.1 GCA_023659865.1 Candidatus Diapherotrites archaeon LH_S9
CAACTAAAATAGTAGAAGGACTCACAGAAAAGGTAGAGAATCTTGCTACCGACCTAGCAGAAACCTCCTCTCCATCGCCAGAGGAACTCAAAAGATTCAGAGAAAGACGTAAGCGAATCAAAGAACGTCTTAAAGAAGAGGAAGGAAAAATATTAGAAGAAAGAAAAAGGAAAATTGAAAAAGGCTTGAAGGAGCTAAGAAAAGAGATATTTGAGAAAGAAATACCTTCAAACCGCAAGAGTGAGAGAGGTGTAGGACCCGGAGAGGGAAAAATGCTAAAAAGATTATTAAAAGAAGAAAAGAAATCATTACAGAAGATGCTAGGTAAAAATCCTTCAACGGAGGAAGTTTACAAAGAAGCATCAGTAGCGTATACCCATTTATGGAGGAAAGCAGATCGAGATTTCCAAGAAAAACTAAAAGACGCAGGGCTGCTTTCCACCCCCCGACTTGCTCTAACAAAAAAGTACGATACCGCGGGAGAGGCTCTAAAGGAATGGGAAAAGGCAACTGATCTCGAGGGGGTTAAAGAGGAGGGTAACAAAGAGATAATCGAGGAAGTCAGGAAGGAACCGTCTGAAAATCCAGCAGAAGGTATAGATAAACTTCTTAAAAAAGAGGGAGGCTTAAGCAAGCGCGAAGTCCGGAAGACAAAGCTAATCGCGCTGAAGTTTGACGTGCTCGACGAAACATCGTCCCCAATAGTGGGCAAGCGAACGTACCCAGCTACCGTAGAAACAGCTATAGACTTATATAAGAACGCGAGCGATCCGATAAAAACCAAAGCAGGTGAAGTGCTCAAAAAGATAAAGGAAAATGCCAAAGAACGCGAGTTAAGAAACTTCGACAAAAAAGAAACAGACGAGTTGTTAAAAGATCTAGAAGACATTTAAGGATAGCATAGGAAAAAAATAAAAGGAACAGTTGAAGAAGCAAGCACTACCTAACTCACTTTCACTTTTCTCGCGCTTTATTCTTCACTTTCTCTAGCGCAGCAGAAAAAAATCTGTAGTATCCCAAAGAGACAGGCTCTTTTTCCATCAAACCAAACTATTCCTACCCTAACTCTCCAGTACCAACTACCTCCAAAATCCCCCGTCTTTCATCCGCACTAACAATAGTGCTCTCAATCCCCCCATACCCGCCGAGCAGTTTACCTCAACCTTTTCCAACACCTTCTCAGATCTTCTCCTACGCCCCCTCCACTTCACTAAGAGCACCTTTCTTCTGATAAAACAGTTCCGTGTTCCCTATTCTGTCTATTCTTCCTACTTTAAGAAAATCCAAATCCGTTTTAAGAGACCGAGCCTCAATACGCCTTTCTCTAAAAATCTTTTTTTTAAAGTCACTCAATTCATCTAAGATATCAGTTTCGCTTAACTTATCCAGGTCATCAACGTTCATCAAGGCTTTTTCAAGAACTTCTTGATGTTCTTCAGACTGATGTATGAATTCGCCAATAACTCTTCCAAAATCATACGCATTAACCTTCTCATTCTTCATCCTGTCTTTCAAGAATTCAGCGAATTTTTTACTGCGCTCTTTTTCCTCCAATTTATCTATAGTCTTACCCATATCGACGAACACGCCGTCCCTAAGAATCCAATCAACCTTACCTTTACAGGTGAGAATGCCATCAATAGTTTCTTTATCCTTTCCCTTTAGCTGGTTAACAGCATCCTCAACTTTTTTGTCTTTATTTTCCTCTAACTTCTTCCGGAGCAAGTCAGCTTGTTTCTCGTACTTGTACGAATACGGCGAACGATCTATCTTCTTAAGAGCTCCTCTAACAGTTGGAAGACTAAGATCGTTCACTGCCTCTTCATCTAAATCTTTTAAACTTCCTGTAAATTCTTCTTCAGGGAGCAGCCTCTTACCTATCTCAAAATTATCAAGGTCTTCAACACCTCAAAGCTCGTGATCCCAATATTCCTTCAAAACGTCTTCGGCATCTCTGTATCCAAACTCTTTATCCATCTCTTCAATCGGCACATCTGTCAGCATATCTGTCACCATCAAAAGGTTACTATAAGTAAAGTTGTTTCGTATTTAAAGTTGTTTTGTATCTAAATATTTTGTTGACATTATTTATTGACATTATTTATTGGTATTAGGAACACCGCTCAAATACGTATTTAAATAAGTTGGCAGAAACACGGAAAAAATAAAAACTTAGCCTACAATAACTAAACTACGTCAGTAAACGGTGATATCTTGCTCGAGAAAATACTCGGAAAAAACAACGAAAAAAAAGAAAAAAACGACCTCACCATACTCAAAGAAAAATTCATCGAACAAGGAATAAAAGAAAAAGAAGCAATAAACAAAGCAAGAAAAATCCTGAAGAAAAAAACACCAGAAGAAGAAGAGCAAGAAGAAACCGAAGAAACTGAAGAAAGAGAAAAAACTGAACCAGAACCCACCCCCACGAAAACCGAAGAAGAACAAAAAAAAGAAAACATATTCAAAGAACTCAAGAGAAAGAACCCAGAAGCCGAAGAAAACCGTCTGTGGAAAGAAGCCAGCAAAACCTACAGAAAAGAAGAAAAAGAAAACAAAAAAGAAATAGACACCAAACCAATAAGACCCGCTTCAAGCCTGGAATGGCCGACCAAACCAGCAGAACTAGTACCATTAATCGTGGTCGTCATAATCATAATAATCATTGCCTCTTTCCTACTCTAAACAAACAGATAGCTTTTTCTTACTCTAAATAAATAGCTGGCTTCAGAGGCAGAGCCTCGCTCGACTTGTTCTCCGGATCATACTTATCTTCATCAGTTTCTTTGTACAACTCGATGTCGTAACCGAGCTCGTCAGACAAGAACCTAAAAGCATCTTCAACCGCCTTGTACTCATCAACTTTTTCTTCGCCCTCGTACTCCCACAGTTTCTTGAACACCTTTTTAACGAACTTGCTAGCTTCCTTCCCATGCTTTCTGATATCTTTATCGCTCATGACCTCGCTCATGCACTCACCAATATTACTGCAGCCGTGCATCTGACTTAACGCCTTCCACTTCCAGTTCGCTGGAGTGTAAACAACGGCTTTCTCGGGCTCGAAATCCACGAGCTCCTCGATATTCCTGAAATCCTCTAAAAGTTCTTTCACTACCTGCTCCCGCTTGTTCACCTTGATTGTAGCGCTCGTGCTGAACTTCTCTGGCCATTCCTCGTCAGAAACCAGTGAATTTTTGCTGAGAACTTCGTGCCAGATTTCTTCCGCCAGGTGCGGCACGAACGGAGTTATCAACTTACACCATTTTCCAACAAGTTCCGTGACCAGCTCCTGGTTTCTTCCTCCTCTTCTCTCGTACCAGTTCAAGTCGTTCTGGACAGCGTAAACTGCTTCAGATACTGCTTCTCTTAGCTCGTATTCGTCGAAGTGGCCGGTGACCTCCTCGATCTTCTGGTTGAAATTGAATTTAAGCCATTCATCTACCGCGGTCTCCTGGCTTCCGACCTTCTGCGCCAATCGCTCAGCTTGTTTGAAGATTTTTTCAAGCGTGTTCTTATACCTTTTGACTCTTTCTGGCTCCCAGTGAATGTCTTGATGTGGAGAAGCCGCGTGACAGTAATACAATCGCATGCCATCAGCAGAGTATTCTTCGACAGCTGAAGGAACGGGTTCTGCTCCTCCTTTAGATTTGCTCATCTTGTCTCCTTTTTTTCCTAGCACCCACCAGTGCACGAACAATCCTTTCGGCCACTTGCTGCCGGGCAGGATTCCAACGTGGTTCATTAGGAATGCTGGGAAATGTACTTTCTGGTGTTCTTTTCCTCCTAGGTTCATGTCGAGCGGGTACCAGTACTCGAAGTCTTTTTTAACTTGTTTCCAGACGTCTTTCTTGGGTTTTCCTTTACTTAAGTAAACGTAGTTAAAGAATTCTTCTGTCATCTCTTCTGGATCAATTTTTCCTTGGTTCTCGTAAAGTGAAACAATGTAGTACGCTGGGTAGAGCGTTGAGTCCGATATGGGTTCCACGGTCAAGTCTTCGTCGAACGGGAACGGTGTTCCTAGCCATGAACCAGTTCTAACGCATGGCCTGTCTTTAAACCAGTCGAGAACGTCTTCCATCTTGTCCTTGTACTTGTCTGGATGGATGTCCATTGTTTCTGCGTATTGCTTGGATTTCGTGGTCAGTTCCAGGTCGCTGTACTTGATGAACCAGTAGTCATCCATTTTCTTGATCTTGACTTCTTCACCGCATCTGCAGACCACGGGCTCAGAGAAAGAGTAGAACTTGTCTGCCTTGTTCTTGTTGAATAGTTCTTGTTTAACTTGGTCTTTTGCTTCGCTGACTTGCATGTCCTTGTAGTCATTGCATTCGTCGGTCATCACCCCCCCGTGAAATCCTGCCTTGTAAACTTTCTGGGTTGCTTCTTCAAGTTTTTCTTTTTCTTCAGTGCTTTGTATGCCCATTTCTTCAACAATTTTTTTGGCAGGGAAGTCACCAAGCTCTTTTGACTTTATTATCTTGATCACTTCAATGTCCTGAATTTTTTCAGGGTCCAGGCCATGCTTTCTGCACTTTTCTGGATCGTCCTGCAGCTCTTTTAGCGCTATGTAGTCGTAAGGCGCATCTGAAGGCACGCTGGTAACAAGTCCTGTTCCGAGCTTTGGGTCCGGGAAACTTGACGGTAGAATGATTATGTCTTTGTCTGCTCCTGGAGCATGACAGTAGTCACCGATAAGTTCTTCTCCGTTGATTCTTCCAGTGACTTCAACGTCTTTTCCTTGGTAACCTAGGTTTTCAGCGCATTCTTCGCTCACAACCCATTTTTCTCCGTCTACTTCAGCTTCAACGTATTCTACGTCAGGCCTGACCCATAAGTTGGTTTGTCCGTAAACTGTTTCAGGTCTGAGGGTTGCGGCTGTGAGGTAGTGGTCGTCGTGCTTGAATTTAAGTAAAGTGAATTCTTGTTTTTCGGCTGTCCCGCCCTTACTTAGATCGGTTTCTGACGGGTCGACTGCGACTGGTCCGCATTCTGGGCAGAATCCAGCGTAATACGGTTTTTGAACGAGCAAGTTCTTTTGCATGAGTTTCTTGAACTGCCATTGAATGAATTTCTTGTACCCGTCTCCTAGGGTGGTCAAAGTCCTTCTTTTGTCTATGAGGAAACCGAATCTTTTCCAGTAGTTTTCAACGTAGTAATCGTAGAAGAAGTCAAGCAAGTTGTCAACGTCTTCAAGTTCTTTTATTTCTTTTTCGCTTAAGCCTGCTTTTTTGAATTGCTTTGTTTTCTTTCCTTCCTTGATTTTTTTGGCGAGTGCTGGCGTGAGGTTGCCGGTTCCGTGAAATCCTACTGGAAACAAAACGTTATGTCCTTGCATTCGCTTGTATCGAGTTATGACGTCGGAGTAAGTGTATCCTCTCATGTGACCAACGTGCAGGAACCCTGAAATGCCTGGGTAAGCGAATATTAGGAAGAAAGGGTTTTTGTCGCTGTTTCTGTCTGCTTCTCCTAGTTCAGCTTCTTCCCATTCCTTCTGCCATTTCTTCTCTATTTCTGTTAAATCAAAACTCATTCTTTCCACCTGCTTATCTTTTCTTCAAGTTCGTCAACTTGCTTTTTGAGTCCGTTGAACGTTTGAAAAACGTTTGTTGGCTGTACCTCGAGTTCTTCAGCTGCTTGCTCCAGTAAACTGTTTTTTTTCTTAAGTTCTTTGAAGTTCACAGCGTTTCCTCCAGCGCGTTTTTTATAGCTTCCTTTATTTCTTGTTCCGAGGCTGGTGCGGTTCCCCCCTCGGCTTTTGCTGCGGATCCACCGCCTCCTCCGTTCAGTTCAGAGCAGATCTTTTGAACCAGTTCCTCTGCATTCGCTTTTTTTTCACGAGTTTTTTTTCCTACGGCTGCGAACACGATCGTCTTGTTTTCGTTGTTGCCTGCGAGCACCAGGACTTTTTCTGAACTGCCTTTTTCTTTTGAAACTTGCCTTAAGTACTTCATGTCCACGTTCTTGAACACTTTCTGGCTTGTCTTGATTCCGTTGAATTCTTTGGTTTCGAGTTCTTTGTCCGCGTGTTTCTCGCGGAGTTTTTCGAGTTCCTTTCTTTTTTGCTTGAATTCTTTGAGCAGTTCTCCAGCTCTTTGTGGGACTTGTTCTTCCGGAACGTTCAGTAGTTCAGCGGATTTCTCCAGCTCCTGCTTTCTTTCTTCAAGAACTTTTTCCGCTGCTTCTGAGGCAGCGAACTCAATCCTGATGATTCCGTCCTGTATCTTCTCGGTTCTGAGTAAAACGATTTGCTCTAGCTCTGAAGTCCGATCTGCGTGAGTTCCTCCGCAAGCTTCCACATCAAATCCTGGGATGTTAACAACACGAATTTCTTTTTTAGGGACTGCTCCTCCTTGATACAGTCTGAAGCCGTAAAGTTCTTCGGCTTGCTGTCTTGACATAAAGGTCTTGAGCACTTTCCTGTCTTCTTCAATCACTTGGTTGGCCAAGTCCTGTATCTCGTGTTTTTGCTCATCGGTTAATCGCTTGTAGTGCGTTATGTCTAGTCGGCCTTTTTCTTCGACTTTTTCTGCTCCTGCTTGCCAGACGTGGTCTCCGAGAACTCTTCGGGCGGCGCCGTTGATTATGTGGGTGGCTGTGTGGTGCTTGGTTAAGGCTTGTCTTCTGTTCCAGTCTATTTTTCCTTTCACTTCCTGGCCTTCCGAAAGCTTTTTGGTTTGGTGGAGGATTGTTTTTCCTTCTTTGATGACTTCAGTGACTTCTTGACCGTTCAGTGTTCCTGTATCGTGGTCTTGTCCTCCTGAAGACGGGTAGAATCCTGTTCGGTCGAGCACGACCCAGTTTTTTCCTTCTATTTCAATGTTTTCCAGTACTTCGGCAGTGAA
This sequence comes from Candidatus Diapherotrites archaeon LH_S9, assembly GCA_023659865.1. Lineage (GTDB taxonomy): Archaea > B1Sed10-29 > B1Sed10-29 > WALL01 > JAGXON01 > JAGXON01. The sequence goes on from JAGXON010000009.1 coordinate 6,843, forward strand.
TTGTTTTCCGTTCGAGTAGTAAATCGGATCTGTAGACGGTAAGTCCGGCAAGTCTGTTTCTTTTTCTTGTTCTTGAACGTGCTTGCTTGTGAGCTCGGTGTAAAAGTCTTGCGGGATGTTAACTTCTTTTCCTCTTTTGCTGGCGATGTCTTTAACGAGTTCCGGCGTTATGCCTCTTGACTCGTATAACTCAGCCATTTTTTCTTTCGTGAACTCCTGGTCTTGATCGAGAAGCGTTTTCACGGTTCTCCTGGCTTTCTTAAGCGTTGTCCTGTACTTCTCTTTCTCTATTTTAAGTATGTCTTCAAGTTCTTCTGGGTTTTCCTTGAGTTCCGGGAACATTGGCTCTAGTTCTCTGGCGTGATCCATGCAAACGTCGTAGAAATCTATGTCCAGGTCCTGGTCGTCTATCAAGTCGAACGCTCTTCTCAGAATCACCCGAAGATTGTATCCGCCTCCTGCATTTGAGGGGATGCCGCCGTCAGTGACTGCGAACAAGATAGTTCTCGCGTGGTCGCACACCGAGTAAAGTGCCTTAAGTTTCTCTAGCTCTTCCGACAGTTTTCTTGGTGAAACGCCTAGTTTCTTGGCCACCTGTTTCTTGGCTTGCTCTTGATCGACTTCGTCCGCATCCAACGATCCTGCAAGTTTCGAGAACCGGGTGAACAGCTCCTGATCGTACTGTAACCCTGTTTCTTTCTTTAGGTCAGTAATCACGTCGCCAAATACTGCGTCGTAGGCTGTAGGAGTGCCCTGAGTAAGCCAGACCATTCTCTCGAATCCTGCGCCCATGTCGATTACTTTGTCGCTCATTTCAGTGAAGTTTCCTGAAGAGTCTGCGTTGTAGCTGGTGAAAACTATGTTACCGAGTTCTACTCCGTCCACAAAGTACTCTAGCGATGGTCCGAAGGCGTTGTAGCCTGCCCAAACGTCTTCGACCCAGGTGATTTTTTCTTCGTTTACGCCGAACTCTTTGGTCAGAAGCTGTCTGTCGAGTTCAGATGCTTCGTCTTTCCAGTAACCGTTTGCTTTGGTACCGTGCTGACCAAGCATGATGAATGACGAGAAGTGTTCTCCGCTAACGCCTATGTTCAGTATGTCGTTGAACCTGAGGCAGACTTGCGGAACTATTAACGGGTCTGATGGGAACTCGAAAACTGATTTATTGCTTACTTTTCTTTGGAAGTCGACTATGCTTGCGTTGGTGAAGTGGAGGCCTGAGAACCATCTGCAGATGACTGGGTATCGGTTTATGGTTTCGTGTCCGTTTTTTTCGAAGAATTTTTTGATGTGTTGCCAGGTTTCGTGGTAGGTCCAGGATTCTTTTGTTGGCGAGTTTCCGATGAAATTGTAGTCTACGCATGTTGAGTCTCCGCAAAGTTCTTGGTCTCCTTTTGTCCAGAAGTATTTACCGCATTTTGGGCATTGCTTGCGCTTGTATCCTTGTTCGAACATCTGGACTTTCCAGTGTTTTTGCGGGTTTTTTCTTAGGATTTCGAGTGCTTTTTTCTTGTCCATTGGTTCACCTAAACACTTTTTTTAAGTGCGAGAGTGGTTTAAAAGCTTGGTTTATTTGTAGCCTTTTGCTGCCAGGTTCCTTATTTGTACGGGCAGTTTGCTGTCGAGAACGGCTTTCAGAGAGTATTTTTTTCTTTCTTTTTGGTTCTCTGTGTCTGCAAGTGTTCTGTTGAGGATGTCTTGTCTTTTCCTGGGTTTGAGTGGCTTCCAGTCGATTTCTTTGGAGTCAGGCATACCCTTATTTCAGGAGAAACTGGAATAAAAAAAGCACGGGGGAGTGGCATTTAATGCTTTTTTGTTTCAAAGGATCAATTAGTTTGAAAAGCTGGCGAGCACAGCTCTTTAAGGATTACATTCAACTATGAAACCACGAGAGTTCATACATAAAATCAATGGAGAGCTATCTTAATACTTCTTTCGAACAAACTAAGAAGGGCAATCCACTCCAAAAGTTACATTTCTTACCCCCTCACCAAGGAACTGCCCATTTTGGTAAATCCCTTCATTCTGCTTCCAACCACAGCCTTCATAAGGACTAGGCTGATTTATCAAACGAGCAGTAGCTTTTACATCTCTTCCTTTTACCCCTTTTACCTTGAAAAAAACTTTATCTGTCCCACCGGTGACCCCGCTAGAAAAAGTTATGTTACCCGAGGAAGGTGCTGCTGATGAACCATTGCAAGAAAACCTATCTCTCGTAGCATGACCACATAATTCCCAGGGGCAACTACAGTTAAAACACTCTGTCCAATCTGTGCGACATATTTTATTATGTGTTTTGTTTTGACAATCAAAAGCTGGATTTTTGACCCTTGTCGGATAACCTCCGTCAAAAACTATTTCGCCGTTAATAGCTCCTGGGTCACCTTCACCAGTGAAATTTTTGCCTTGTTTGACAACAAGCTTACAATGATCATCATCTACTAAGGTATAGTTAAGGATCAGCCTGCTTCTCCCCTGCTGATTATCAGGGTAACCATCATGATTTTCATCTTTGAACTCTGTCGTCTTTACGTCCACGTAAAGAGTTAAATCTTCTTTGTCCCAGTAAAGAGAAAAAGCCTCAGTACCAATCTCACATAATTCCTCCCCTATATCAAAAGGAGGATCAATAACCATTCGTGGATAATGTAGAGCTCCTCTATACTTCACTTCTGGAAGAGTACTGTTCGTCCCATCATACCTTTGATCGTAATCCACTAACTCCACACTAGCCAAACTACACGCGTATTTATCAGCATCAATTTCAGCAGAACCTCTAGCACCAGACGTCATATTAGAAGCAATCAAAGCAACAGTAACACCAATAGCAAGAACAGCAGCAACAATCAACAAATACTCCAACGAACCCTGACCACAAGAACTCATACACCAAACAAAAAGAAACCACGATTAATAAGCCTTTTGAAAACAAATTTGATGAAAAAACAAGTCAAAGAAGCTAGGAAAAACAACTACTCCATGACCTCCGGGAAAGTACTGGTTCAGAAGCCAGCAGAAAAGAACTGAATCCACTCATTACTCAAGGCACTTAACTCCCATCAGAGCCAGTCCTGAAAACGTATTTTCGCCCTCGCTTATACAGTTACCAGCCGATTCGTCAACTTCCCATCTCATCCTATGTAGCTTATAGTCGTGGTAACAAGGGTCATTTTCAACAGAGACAGCGCCGGAATATCCTTTACACTTACAGAAGCTGTTGACGTCTTTCCAGTCACCCGTCTGAGAACTACAATTTCCCCAACCGGAGTAACCGTACGCATTTCCGTTAAGAGGGAAATTGACTATAGTAACACTTTCTGAAGTAGTAGACTCAGCTGGAGGAATGTCGTAAGTGTCCTCTTCTTCTTTAGTTCCTTCAGAATTAGCTGTTGTTCCTTTAAAGCGGCCAAGGTGAATAGTACCATGAGGTACTGTAGTAGGAGATAATTCAGAGGTTGAGAACGTAAGAGGTTCATCGCCAGATATTTTGGTTGGAGCCGCTGGATCCACTCGAACAAGCCCGCAAGGAGTTGCATCTCCAGGAAAAAGAGGATGGTTAGCGAGAGCGCACTTAACGCCCTGGAAATTCGTCGATAGTTTAAAATCTGTAAACGGTTCCCTTCCAGTGTTTTTTATCAAGAAAAGTCCTTCTTCAGGCAGATCAGTTACCTGTATTTGAACTGAGGAAGACGGTTCCGGCGAAACAGGTTCTGGAGCAAAAGGGTTTGGAATTATTCCTGTGAAAAAGAAAAGCACGCCAGCAGCTATCATTGCTAGAACCATCATCAAAACAATTACAAAAACAACTCTAACCAGGACGGATGTACTCGAAACTCCTTTTTCCATAACACGACCTCTTGCCAATTTCTGTTCAGCTAAGTTATTTAAAACTTCGAAAACCCGGCGCTCTTCCACACTGAATGTTACTCTTCCTTCAATAAAGTAAAAACCTGAAGTTAAGCAAAAGTTCCAGAAGAAACAACAAAACATTTATTTGGATTGAAGCCAACAACTACTTCAAGAAGTGACTAAAATGGAACCGAAAGAAGCTCTTGAAAAAGCCGAAACCAAAGACAAAGTGAAAGAACTTGAAGAACGAGGCTACTACTTAACGTCTTTCGTTGGCCTGCCAGAAAATTTTGAAGACATTGACAAATGGATTCTCAGTTACTTCAATCCAGATAAAGAAAAAGCAATATCCGTCAAAGTCAATGGTGGCGTGGAAGTAAGTGCTTCCGGCGACCCGTTAGTCAAACAGCATTACGACGAGTACGAGATGAAGGATACCATGAAGATCAAGGAATTGCTTCAGAAACTGAAAGAAGTTATTGAAGACAAGGGATTCAAAGAAACCAAGATGATCGTGACTTTCAAAGAAGATAGAATGAAGTCCATGGTTTTCACTACAGCACTGAAAAGTCTGAACATAGATTTAAATCCAGAGACTGGTGAAGTGCTTTCTTTCGAAGAATCTTCTATGGCGAAAAGCGCTGACGACAGTGCTTTACCCTAACGACTAGCTGAAACTACGAGAAAAACTCGTAAGATTGGGCATAACCGTTTTCTTGTGAGTGTTCACTAGAGAAAGGTTACAGAAAACCTGGCGAACTCCTATTTCCGTGGATACAGTATCCACTAGTCAGAAGTTAACCAAAGTTACTTCAGCCCTAGAAGCTAGCTAGACTTATTCTTCAATTACTTTTGTGTCCTTAGCTTTAAGTCCTCTATCAGAGTCTTCAACTTCAAATTCAACTTTGTCTCCGTCAGAAGGAACTGCTGACCCTTCAGCCAGGTCGTTTACATTAACGTAAACGTCTTCTCCTTCGTCTCTTCCTATGAATCCGAAGCCTTTGTTTCTGTCAAAGAATTTTATAGTTCCGGTTTGCATATACATTAGTTTTGAAGACGGGGTATTAAAACGTTTCCGGAAAATGCTAATAAATCAAACAGCAAAAAAACTAGGAAAAAAATCTGATTAACTGCTTCTCAACCAGAAGTAACAAGATATATAAACATCAAGCGCTTAATCCAACTCAGAACAAGGACTGGAAGAGCATGAAAAAAGGAATTTCCCCTGTAGTTGGAACAGTAATCCTGATCGCAATAGCAGTCATCGCAGCAACATCTATTTACTTCTGGCTAGGGCACTACACAAACAAACCCTACAAACCAGAAATTACCACACTAACAGCCTCTTTAGCCAGTCCAAAAAACAGGAAAATACTCGTAGCGAACACTGGAACAGAAGCACTCAACGTCAGCACCCTGGAAACAAGCCAGGATAACATTACATGCGAATTCGGTGAGCCAGAGCTACTGGAACCTAATGATCAAGCCATATGTACTCTCAAAAGCTCTACCAAAACAAAAATAGAGGGAACGACTTCGCTGTACAGCTCGGGAGCTACTCCCGCAACCATACACATAGAAACTGTAACAGTTTCACCAGATACAGAAGAAGACGAAAGCTATTCAGACGCGGAAGACAATGAAAACGGCTCTAACAACGAAAACGAAGATAATTCAAGCGAAGGAAGCTCTGAACAAAACCAAAGTAACCAAATCATACAGTTAACTAACTGCACTGAACTTCAGAACATTCAAAACGATTTAAACAAAAACTACGCGCTCTCCTCAGATGTTAACTGTTCAGAAACGCGTTACTGGAACAATGGAAAAGGATTCAAACCAATCGGAAGCAAAAACAACCCCTTCAACGGCCTCCTGAACGGTAACAGTCACAAAGTAATCGGTTTGTTTGTGAACAGGAGTTCAGAGAACCAAGTAGGTCTTTTCGGAGCTATTGGAAACAACAGTTCCGTTAAGAACCTAGGATTGAATGAAACAGTGGTTAACGGCCGTAATCACGTAGGAGGAATAACCGGCTGGAACAATAAAGGGAACCTGAGCAATTGTTTCGTTAAAGGAAACGTTTCAGGCCATAATCAAGTTGGTGGCTTGGCCGGTGCGAGTGTAAAAGGAGTAACCCATGATTCTTATGTTCATGGAAGCGTTTCAGGGCACTTGCATATAGGCGGATTGATCGGGATAAATCACGTTGGCATGATAAAAGACTCGTATTCTTCTGCTTTAGTCGATGGTCAGATGTTTGCCGGTGGTTTAACGGGTTTAAGTAATGCTGGTGAGTGTGTTAACTTGTTCTGGGACGTGGAAGCAAGTAGCGTGAACTTTGATGGGTGTGATTCAGATTCGTTTGGTAAATCAACTGAAGAAATGAGAGATGTTAAGACTTTCACTAATTCAAGTTATACCCTGGGTTTAACTGAAGCGTGGGATTTTGAAGGAGATCTTGAAGAGGATGACGGGACTGAAGATGTTTGGAGGATGAACGGAGGTCTTCCTCGGTTGAGTTGGGAGTAGGCCTAGCTTCTTCTTTTCTTGAATTCTTTAAGTCTTTCTTTCAAGTCGGATACGTCTTCGATGTCTTCTTCGAGCCGGTTTTCTTTTACGTCAGTGTTTTTGTCTAGGTCTTGTTCCTCGTTCTTGTTTTCCATTTTCATGGTTCTTTGCCTGAGTTTTGTTGTCTTTTCCTCGGTTTTTTCATCGAAATCGTTTAACATAAATGTCACTGGCAACAATTCGTTTGTCCAGCCCTAAAAAGGTACTCCCAAAAAACTTATTTACGGCCAGGAAGCACAGTTACGTTAACAACTGTTCAGGTCGAGCAGTGCGGTTTGTCGGCTTCTGGATAGAAGCTAGCAAGCCATTTGGCTTTGTTAGCAACTACTTCAACATGGTTCTTTAGAAAGTATTCCGGTAATTTTTCTTTTGCAAAATTCCTGATTTTTTTCAGGTCCTTCTCACTCATCTTCAAGTCTATTCCTCTGCGAATTCTTTTATCGCGTCGAAGTTGTCAACGACTAGTTTAGCCTTGTTTTTTCCGAAGATGAAGGGATAGGTGTCGTCTTCAGATCTCATTAACCTTATGACTTTGTGGCCTTTGAATTCATCGAATTCATGCATTTTTAATCACTTCATTTGAAGTTAAGCAAAAACAAGTATTTAAAGACATGCAGAAATCAATCAGATTGAACCTCTTCTGATAATCCTATTAACTTGATCAAGCTCTAGACCAAAGCAAAAATCAGAGCCCTAGAGAAAACTTTCTAGAACCTCTTTGTAAGTAAACTATCGACTAGAGAATGTATATATATTAGATTTTAAAAATGGAGTAGTGGGCCGTAGTCTGCCTTCTGTTTTATGGAGCATTCTACTAAGCGACTTAAATGTCTTGCACCGGGAAGAGGCCGTTTCATCCTTGACAATCTCTCTCAAGCGCTAGCCCTCATAGATTTGGAATAAGACTGTGAAGGTATCGTTTCTGCTCCTCTTCAGGATCTCGCGACCCGTGCTAATGAAAAGCAAAGCTTTCCAAGTAAACCGAGAAAATCTCGGTCAGTGGGCAGAACTTCCTCCGAAGTCAGCGCAACAGTTGTTGCGTGCTCTAGAAATTCTAGAGACTCGGTGAGCTCCTCACCCACTACTCCAGATTTAGTATGGAGTGTGTCCCACTAACTCCCGTAAAGGAGTTTATAGTTGAGTTACGTGCATCTAAGGAATAGGTCCGAAACTTTGCCCTAAGGCTTTTAGTGCTGGAAAGCTGAACACGTCGCCGAAGCTCCGTGCTTACACTACCAGTCTATCAAACCCATCTTTTATGGGGGCCCTTGTCCGCGTTCAGTTGCTCAGTTGCCCGAGCAAAAGAACTTGGAATGGTTGACTCGTCTTAGGATCCGCTTCAGGCTTAGATGCTTTCAGCCTTTATCGGTTAGAGCGTAGCTACCCAGCAGTGCCCTGTCGGACAACTGGTACACCAGTGGCTCCAACTCCCCGTTCCTCTCGTACTTGAGGAGCTCTCCCTTCAGTCAACCCACATTCCTAGTAGATGCAGCCAAACTGTCTCACGACGTTCTGAACCCAGCTCACGTACGCCTTTAATAGGTGAACAACCTCACCCTTGGCCGCTTCTGCACGGCCAGGATGGCGTGAGCCGACATCGATGTAGCAAACCGCGGGGTCGATATGGGCTCTCACCCGCGACAACTCTGTTACCCCCAGGGTAACTTTTCTGTCAGAACAGGCTTCCATTAAAGAAGACACTGTTGTTCACTAGACCACACTTTCGTGGCTGCGCTTCTTGTTTTTCGAAGCACAGTCAGGCCATCGTTTGCTCTTAACTCTCTTCACCGGATTTCTGACCCGGTTGAGATGACCTTTGGGCACCTTCGATACCTTTTCGAAGGTGTACCGCCCCAGTCCAACAGCCCACCTAAAGCTGTCCTGCTTTCACAGTAAAAAATACTGTTATGAGAAGGCAGTGTCCCAGGATCGCCTCCGTGTTTCCTAACGAAAACACTTCGAAGGCTCCTGCCTACGCTTCACGCTCATAACTATATTCTAACTTCAAGCTGCTGTAAAGCTCCATGGGGTCTTCGCGTCCCACTAGGAATTGATAGTATTTTCACTATCAGATAGGTTCACCGGGTTCTTCGTTGGGACAGTGGGAATCTCGTTGCGTCCTTCATGCAAGCCACTAATTAAGCGGCAAGGTATTACGTTACCTTAAGAGAGTCAGAGTTACTCCCGCCCTTCACCGGCGCTTCACTCGATTGTACTCGAGCTTAACGAACCGGCAGTGGGCAGACTTCAGCCCCCGTACGAATCCTTACGGACTAGCGAGGACCTGTGTTTTTGGTAAACAGTCGGATTCCCCTTGTCACTGCGACCTGCTCTCCCGTGAAGGAGGTCAGGCACCTCTTGTACCGAAGATACGAGGCTAATTTGCCGATTTCCCTAACGAAGATCATTTCCCGTCACGCCTTAGCCTACTCAGCTAGGGCACCTGTGTCAGTTCTGGGTACGATCGTACAGAATCCAAGCTTATGACTATTTTCATGGATCCCTGGAGCCAGCTGAACCAAATTTGGCTCATCCAAGCTTGAAGCAGTTCTCTCCTTTACGGAACTCCCTGCTCCTACTCTTGTTGAATGGAGCGATAGCTCCACTCAGCCTATCCGGAGATGTCTAGTCACAAACGTTGCGTTGCCGCAGAACGCTGTACGGTACAGGAATATTAACCTGTTTCCCTTTCGTTCACGTCTAATTAAGAGTGAACTTAGGATCGACTAACCCTCGGTTGACGAACATTGCCGAGGAACCCTTGCCCTGTTCCGGCGGTCAGGATTTTAACCCGACTTCGCTGTTACTACTTGCAGGATTTTCATTCCAGAAAAGTCCACTGGATCTTAAAACCCAGCTTCTACCCTTACTGGACGCCTTCTTACTAATTTCTTCGCGCTAACGAAAAATTCTTAGGTATCGGTGGTTGGCTTAGTCCCGTCCATTTTCAGGGCCTGCTACCTCGGTGGGTAAGCTGTTACGCACTTTTTGAAGGTTTGCTGCTTCTAAGCATACCTCCCCACTGTCTTTGGCGGCAGACGCCTTTCACCCTTTAACACTTAGCCAACACTTAGGGACCTTAACCTAAGTTTGGGTTGTTCCCCTTTCGGATACCAAGGTTACCCCGGTACCCCGACTCCTACCTTCTACGGTGGCAAAGGGTTCGGAGTTTGGCAAGGAGTTCGAGAATCTCTTCTCTGAATCTCCTAATCAGTTGCTCTACCCCTTTGTCTACCTCGGGTAAGGTCATCCTTCGGGATGTCTCAGAAGGAACCGGCTATTGCCCAGCTCGATTGGACTTTCACCCCTATACGCAGATCACGAGAGCGACTTGTAACTCAGCAACTCTTAAGGCCTCCATCGATCTGATGACCGACTTCACCTAGTCCACGCATAGATCGCCGGGCTTCCGGTATAACACCTATGATTAAAAGCCCTTTCAGACTTCACCCCTTACGTCAAAGACGCTGCGGGTTATTGGTTTCCCTATGGCTTTCGCCTCACCATAGGTGCTAACTCCCTGCATGGTGATTCCAGACCATACGATGCGACTCTGGTATTTTTTCCTGGTACTAAGGAGTCGCCTCCATGTTCCTTCGGAAAAAGTATCCTTTAAAGCCACATCACTATGTTACCACTTGGCTTGAAGCGCTTTTCACCCCCTGCTAGGGGTCCTTTTCAGCTTTCCCTCACGGTACTAGTACACTATCGGTCTCAGGACTTTGTTTAAGGTTTGGAGTCAATTCTCCAAAATTCACGCGCGACTATTCAACGCACGCTACTCTGGTAAGAACTGCATAACAACTCATTTTGAACCGTTCACGGGGCTATCACCCTCTTTGGCTCGCCGTTCCAGGACGAACTAAACTAATTCTAATGAGTCGAAGCAGACCAAACACCACATGTCCACTTCATTACTGAAGCGGATTCGGTTTGCCTTATATCGCTTTTACTCGCCGTTACTAACGACATCGAGTATTTTCTTTCTTTTCCTGCGGTTACTAAGATGTTTCAATTCACCGCGTGCCCTCTCCAGAAAAACTGGAGTAATTCAGGAATCTCTGGTTCAAAGGCTGTATGCGCCTCGCCAGAGCTTATCGCAGCTGACCACGCCCTTCATCGGGCCCTGAGCCAAGCTATCCACCAAGCGGCTTTACAGCGAAGCTTCGGACCTATTTTCCTCTGCACGCAACTCATCAAGACAGAACGGTGGGTGCGTTCCGCCTCTGTTGCATCCAATCAGAACGTTAGTTCCAATTTTCATAATAAAATACATGGACCCACCGAGATTATCGAGTGATTCTCGAACTCGGGACCTCGAGCTTGCAAAGCTCGCGCTCTTCCAACTGAGCTACGGGCCCACTAAACACGAACCGAAAACGATTCGTGTCCACAGAAATTTACTTCCTGTGATTTGTGCAAGTCCTTGGATTTAGAGTCCTCCCTTAAGATTCACTCAAGAGAATTCAGGAAGCACTGCTTCCTAAGATTTTCAAAAGGAGGTGATCTAACCGCAGATTCCCCTACGGTTACCTTGTTACGACTTAACCCTCCTCACAAAGCTCAGATTCGACTTCCTCAGTAGAAACTCTAGGCTTCCATGAGAGAGCCTCGTCCAGGCCTTGCTCGGATGGTTTGACGGGCGGTGTGTGCAAGGAGAAGGGACGTATTCACCGCGCGTTAATGACACGCGATTACTAGGGATTTCAGCTTCATGAGGGCGAATTTCAGCCCTCAATCCGAACTGGGCAATGGTTTAGGGTTTAGCGTCCCCTTTCGGGGTAGCATCCCTTTGTCCATCGCATTGTAGGCCGCGTGTAGCCCAGGAAATTCGGAGCATACGGATCTATCGTCGCCCACTCCTTCCTCCAGCTTATCACCAGCGGTCCCCTCAGAGTGCGTTCTCTCAAACAAGAGAACTAGCAACTGAGAGTGTGGATCTCGCTCGTTGCCTGACTTAACAGGACACCTCGCGGCACGAGCTGACGATGACCATGCACTACCTCTCGGCTAGTCAAGTAAGCCCTTCAGACTGACAATCATCCAGCCGTCTTCCCTGGTGAGTTGTCCGGCGTTGTATCCAATTAAACCGCAGCCTCCACCCCTTGTAGTACTCCCCCGCCAATTCCTTTAAGTTTCAGCCTTGCGACCGTACTTCCCAGGTGGTTGGTTTAACGGCTTCCCTGCGGCCGTGCGTAACCACGTGGGTCACGCACCACCTAACCAACATCATTTACAGCTGAGACTAACCGGGTATCTAATCCGGGTTGCTCCCTCAGCCTTCGTTCCTCACCGTCGGATCCGTTCTAGCCAGAAGCTTTCGCCACCGATGGTCCTCCTAGGATTATTGGATTTCACTCCTACCCTAGGAATACCTCTGGCCTCTCCCGGTCCCTAGCTTGACAGTATTTTTAGCAATTCTCACGGTTAAGCCATGAGGTTTCACTAAAAACTTATCGAGCCGGCTACGAACGCTTTAGACCCAATATTATTGGACACCACTCGAGCTGCCCGTGTTACCGCGGCGGCTGGCACGGGTCTTGCCCAGCCCTTATTCTTGAAGCAACTTAAACTTCAGAAAAGACCACAACGTGGTCACTTGGAGTCTCCTTATCGCACTTGCGTGCATTGTAAAGGTTTCGCGCCTGCTGCATCCCGTAGAACTAGGGGCCGTGTCTCAGTCCCCTACTCCGGGCTGATGCTCTCACATCCCGTATGGATTATCGGCTTGGTGAGCCTTTACCTCACCAACGACCTAATCCACCGCAGGCCCATCCTAAAGCGCCGAAGCATTTCTAGTAAAAAACCTTCCAGTACTTTTACTTTATTGAGTATTATCCTCAGTTTCCCGAGGTTATCCTCATCTTCAGGGTAGGTTGCCTACGTGTTACTGAGCCGTCTGCCGAGTGCTCAAGGCACTCTGACTCACATGGCTTAATCAGACTCCAATAGCAGTGTCCTCCAGCAGGATCAACTGGATTTTGTGTTATGCGGGGGTATCTCCTTTTGGAGAGTTCTCATACTCGAGAAATTTTAGCTTCTCAAGAGAGTGTTATTCAAGGGAGGATTAACTCCTCCAAGGACCTGCATCAGATTTAAGGGGTCTCTTAAATCATCATATTTGTCAGAGAGGAAGAAATTCCCCTCGTGAACGTGAATAGATTGAACTAATTAATAGGCGAAATCGTTGTTTCCTCGAACCCAAAAAACTTCCGGCCGCGGATGGGTTCAAGTGTGTTTGAGTGTGTTATAAATTTTCTTTAAAGAGGTTTAAAAGGCTTTCTCTTCAGTTCTTTTTTCCTGAAAAAATTCGTTCATCCATTAATAGTTTTTGGTCCGATCAGATTATCGGTAGAGTCGGTTCCGTTCACTCTGTAGGTGCAGTTTGTGGATTGGTGGATGTAGGTCTTGGTTTTAAAAGTGCTTCCTCCGACTGTGATATTCTCATCTAGTGGTGTGGAGCAGCTGGTGGTGTTTTCAACAGTTATCCAGT